>JABLXL010000023.1 GCA_013178005.1 Actinomycetota bacterium | reverse complement strand
CTTTCCCGCGCCGTCATCCGGCATTTCCGTTGCTCCATGGATGCAGGGGAGAACGCCTCATACCGAGGCGCCGCGGGGTGTCGATGGTAAAGCGAAAGGCCTGGGATGCGGCCGATACAGCGGGTCGCCCCTCATCCCACGCCTCAGGGCCATCCTCGTTCCACGCGTCCCGCGCCGCCTCGAGCGTATCTCCCGGCTGCCGGTTGAAACTCACGTGGCCTCCTCCCCGCATGCCATCGCCATCGCGGCCTCCCAGCCCGAATGCACCGCCTCCAGCAACCTCGCGGGCTCCACCGCGTCGCCCACTTCCACCGTCTTCAGCCCGGCGGAACGGGCTTTTTCCGCCAGATCCTTCTCCGGCCGGGACCCCACCGCCCATACTACGGCGTCCACCGGCATCTCCCTGACCTCACCGCGCACCGACACCACGGCCGACCCTTGCCGCACCTCCAACACCTTCGCCGCCAGAAAAAGCTCCCCGCTTTCCCTGAGCGCGCGGTGAAGGAAATAGCCGTGCGAGGTCGCAGGGAGGACGGGGGGATATTCCTTCTCCTCCACCACCGTCACCGCGCAACCCCTGGAGATAAGGTAATGGGCTGTCTCCATGCCGACGGGACCGGCCCCCACCACCAGCACCCTGCCGCCCACGTCGCGCCGCCCCAGCAGCACCTCCCTGGCCTCCGCGTTGACGCCAAGCTCGGTTCCGGGAAGCGAGGGTATGACCGGGGATGCTCCGCAGGCGGAGATCACGCCCCGCCAGGACTCGAGGGACAGGGCTTCGTCGTCCGCCTCGACCCCCGTCTCGATCTCGACGCCCAGGGACCGCAGCCTCCGCTCCGCCCATCCAACCCATCCGAGCAGGGGCTCTTTGCCGGGTGGTCGCGACGCCGCCAGTAGCTGTCCGCCCGGCTCTTCCGCCCTCTCCATCACCCTCACCTCGGATCCCGATTCCGCGAGGGTGAGGGCGGCCTGCAGCCCCGCCGGACCCGCGCCCACCACCAGGAATGGTCCGCCTCCCCTCCGCCGCAGGCGCTCCTCCTCGCTCTCCCTGCCGCAGGCGGGATTCACGGTACAGGTTACGGGCTTCAGCTCGAACATGAGCCTCTCTATGCATCCCTGGTTGCAGGAGAGACAGAAACGGATATCCTCGTACCTGCCCTCCGCGGCCTTGGCGAGGAAGTGGGGGTCCGCAAGGTGCTGGCGCCCGAAGGCCACCAGGTCCGCCTTTCCCCCTGCCAACACCTCCTCCGCGAGCCTGGGGTCGTGCAATTTCCCCACCACGATCACCGGAACCCCGACGCTTTCCCTGATGGCCGCGGCTCGTTCCACGTTGATGCCCTCGGGATGGTGAAATCCCGGACAGGTGGGATTGCCCGGGGAATCATAGACACCGCAGGAGACGTGCAGGGCATCCACTCCCTCCGCCACCAGGGAAGGCAAAAGGGGAAGCAGGTAGTCCAGGTCATACCCTCCCCTGAGAAGCTCGGAAGACGACAGGCGGAAGATCACCGGGAAGCCCGGACCCACCTCCCGGCGCACCTCCCTCACCACCTCCCTGGCGAAGCGCATCCTCCCCTCACCGTCCCCCCCGTAGCCGTCCTCCCTCCGGTTGGAATAAGGGGAGAGGAACTGGCTGATGAGATAACCGTGGGCGCCGTGTATCTCCACCGCGTCGAATCCCGCCTCGCGCGCCCTTCTCGCCGCGGCCGCGAAAGCGGACACCAGCTCCTCGATCTCCGTCACGCTCAACTCACGGGGGACCTGGCCCAGAGCCCTGCTGGGAAGCGGCGACGGCGCCACCGGTTGTTCGCCGATGACGGCGGCGAAGGTCTCCCTCCCCGCGTGGTGAAGCTGCGCCGCCACGGCAGCGCCCTTGCGTTTCACCGCCGCCGCCAGCGCCTCAAGCCCCGGCATGAACAGGTCGTCGTATATCCCGAGCTCGGACACGAACCCCTTGCCCGAGGGGTGCACCGCGCATACCTCAGTGACGATAAGCCCGACGCCCCCCTCCGCCCTGCGCACCAGGTAGGAGATGAGTCGGTCGGTCACCTCGCCGGAAGGCGAGCCGTAACCCGTGCCCATGGCCGGCATCACCGCGCGGTTTCGCAGGCGCAGCTCCCCTATGCTGGCCCCGTCCCAGAGCGACGAGGACATCGATCCGGATCCCCTTCCTCGGGCCTATCCCCGCTCAAGCCGAGATCTCCCTGCCCCCGTCGATGAGGATCACCTGGCCGGTCATGTAACGGGAGGCGTCCGAGGCCAGAAAGATCGCCAGCCCCACCATCTCCTCGGGCTCCGCCATCCTCCCCAGGGGGATGGAGTTCAGGGCCGCCTGCAGGATGGCCTCGTTTCCCCACAGCGCCTGGCTGAAGTGGGTCTTTACCAGGCCGGGGGCTATGGCGTTGACCCTGACCCCCTTGGGCCCCCATTCCTGAGCGAAAACCTTGGTGAGCATGTTTACGGCCGCCTTGGACATGGAGTAGACCCCGAGGAAGGGCGTGGGGCAGAAAGCCGCCTCCGAGGATACGTTGATCACCGAGCCGGAGCCCTTCTCGCACATCACCTTCCCCACCTGCTGGGTGAGGAAGAAAACCCCCTTTACGTTGACGTCCATGATCTTGTCGTACGCCGCCTCCTCCACGTCAGCGGTGCCGCAGAAGATGGGGTTGGTGGCGGCGTTGTTGACCAGGATGTCTATGGTGCCATATTTTTCCATGGTGCCTTCCACCAGCCGGCGGATGCCGTCCATGTCGCCCATATGGGTCGGGATCACGTGGGCCTCTCCGCCCGATGCCTCTATGTTCGCCTTCACCTCCTCCAGGGCCTCCGCTTTTCGGCTGGCCAGGACGACCTTCGCCCCCATCTCCGCGTATCCCTCGGCGATGGCCTGCCCTATTCCCCTGCTCCCTCCCGTCACGATGGCTACCTTCCCCTCCAGGGAGAACTGCTCGCGGTACATCCTCTCCGACCTCCTTCTCGCATGGCGCCTCGCCGGCGCCCCTTGGGTGCGCTATTGTGGATTCTACCACCGCCGCGGCCGCCCTTGCATTCCGGGCGGGAGCCGGTGCCTGTTGTTTACGAAATACTCGGCGGCCCGCGCCCACCTCGCCGCATATGATCGCCGTATATAATAAGCTATGATTATCGTAAAATAGACGCATTACGTTGGGTGGAGCGCAGACAGCGCCACGAACGCATCTATCGCGTAAACGATCGATACCGGATTTCAAAGGGAACGAAGGGGAATGAGGCGATCCAGCTGCAAGGGCACGGCGTGGTGTTTGCTTTTCGCCGCGGCTCTGGCCTTCCTCTCGGCCTTTTTTTCGACCCCCGCCTCTTCTCAACCCGCCTACACCTACGATTCCTTCCACACCGAGATAGAGGTCTCCAGCGACGGCACGGTGCTGGTGCGCAACAGGGTCACCTATTCCTTCCAGGGCGAACCGGGGTGGGTCGGCATCTCCATACCCTACTCCTACGGCAGCCTCGTCGAGGGGAGGGTGCTGGCGGGCGACGGTTCGGAGCTGCCGCGGGAGCTCTGGAACCAGGAAGAAAGCGAGGCCGGGTACACATTCTGGTGCCTGGCAGAGGGAGCGGGCCCCCACGTGACCCGCATCTACGAATACCGGCTGCGGGGCGCGCTGCACGTGGACTGGGACAGAGTGGGCTTGCGGGAATGGAGCTGCGTGCCTTCCGACAGGAGCTCCCCCATAGCCCATTCCTCCGTCGTTATCAGGCTCCCCGGGGGCATCGAAGACTCCGAAATAGACTTGAAGGTCGTCCCCTCAGCCTACGACGGAGAGATAGCCACCAGGGTGCAGGGCGATTCCACCGTCATCATCGAGGCCGACTGGCTGGATCAATCCTCCACCTATTCCTTCGACTGCTCCTGGCCCGCCCGGGTCATGGAAGCGGGGATCTCCGTCTCCCCAGACGAGCAGGTTTCGGAAAAAAGCTGGGACTTCGAGCGCTTCGACGTGGACATCGTCCTGAACCCCGATTCCACCTACACGGTGAGGGAGACCCAGGTGGTCAACTTCCATGGCAGTTTCAGCTGGCTGAACCGCGACCTCAGCACGGAAATGGCGCAGTTCGAAGAGGGCACCACCTACGGGCGCGTACGGGTACGCGACATCGCGGTCTATAACCTGGACGGGACCCCCTACGACGAGGGCTCCTGGAGCGTGGAGGAATACCAGGGCGGGAAGACGGTGCGCGTGGAGTTCGAGGCGCGCGACGAGCAGAGGGGATGGATCATCGAGTACACCATGAGCGGCGCGCTCATCTTCGCGGAGGGTTACGACCGCCTTTACTGGAACGCGGTCTCCATCGACCGCGAGGCGCCGGTGAAGACGTCCACCATAACCGTGCGCCTTCCCCAGGGAACAGACATGGGAGCCGTGGAGGCCACCCAGTACGTGGACATCCACAACCCGCCCTCCACGTACGACACCGGGGTCGAGGGCGACACGCTGATGTGGACAGTCAAGGACATCGCCCCCTACACCACCTTCACCATCGACGTTTCCCTGCCCAAGGGGGTAATCAGCGTGCCCTGGCAATACCGGAGGACATGCGGGATCGCGGTCATCGCCTCCTCGGGCGCCATGTTCGCCGCCGTGGTCCTGGCCATGCTCTTTCTGTGGTGGCGCAAGGGACGCGACCTGGGAAGGACGGGCACCGCCATGGTGAGATACGACCCGCCGGAGGGCCTGACCCCGGCCATGGTGGGGATGCTGGTGCGCGAGAGGCCGCGGGTGGAGGACATCACCGCCACCATCGTGGACCTCGCGCGCCGGGGCTACCTTAAGATAATCGAGATGGAAAAACGCTCCCTTATCCGCGTCATGGAGTACGCCTTTCACCGCCTCAGGCAAGACTATGACGGCCTGCTCCCCTACGAGAAGGTGATTATGCAGGGGCTTTTCTCCTCGGGAGATTTCGTTGCGGAGAAGGACCTCCGCAACAATTTCTACGTCCGCATCCCCACCGTCCAGGCCGAGGTGAGCGATGAGGTCGTGTCGCGGAAACTCTTCGACCGCGACCCCCAGCGGGTCAGGCGCGCTTATTACATCGCCGGTTCCGTCCTGGCGGTGGTGCCGCCCGTCGCGGCCCTGGTATCGCCTCAATACGTGGATATGGGTTGGTTCCTCGTCCCCCTGTATGCTTTTCTCCCCGTGGGCGCGGTGGTTGCTTTGATCGGACGGTTCATGCCGCGCCGCACCCGGGAGGGTTCTCGCCTCTACGAGCACGTGTTGGGATTCCGTGAATACATGGCCACGGCCGAGGGCGAGGAACTGGAGCGCATGACCCCGGAGAACTTCCAGGCCAACCTGCCCTTCGCCATGGTCCTCGGGGTCGCCGAGGCCTGGGCGCGCAAGTTCAAGGACATCTACACCACGCCCCCGGAATGGTTCTCCAGCGCCTCCTCGACCTTCAGCACCGTTTACCTCGCGTCGTCCCTTGCGAGCATGAACGGCCACCTCAGCTCCGCCCTCGCCTCTTCTCCCGGCTCCTCGGGATCGGGGGGCGGTGGAGGCGGCGCGGGCGGAGGCTTCGGGGGAGGAGGCTCCTCGGCGGGGTAATCGCTCCGCGCTCCTCCCGTATCTTATCGAGCTTGTTTCCCGAGCGCGATCTACGATCGTTCCCCATGGCCGACAGGATGCCGTCAGGGCGTTGATGGGGGGCCATATAAGCGCCAATTGATTCACGCGTTTCGCCGGCCAGATGCGCATGAGCTCCTTGGAGAAAAAACGAGGATGCGACCTCGATCCCAGGCATACACGATATATCGTCCGCAGTTCAGCAAGGGACTGAGCTTAGAGCGAGACTATCCCCGAACGAGGGAACCCGGCAACCACGCCACGGGCATGGATCCAATCCCTCAACCCGTGACGGCCGCTTTCCCTGGATGCGCCGTCTCGCCGCCCCTAGTGGTGGTCGTGGTCGTGGGGGTGCTCGTGGGCATGTTCGTGGGTGTGGGGATGGGCGTGGGAGTGCTCGTGGGAATGGGCATGCGCGGATTCTGCCTGTACCTTCACCGCCTCCTCCACCGCGTCCTCCGTCCTCTCCAGCGCGCGGGAGAGCGCTTCCCTCGCGCCGGCCAGGGCATCGGCGAGATCCTCCCACCCCAGGTTGCCCGCCAGCGCCTCGTACTGCGAGAAGGATTCCTCCTCGTTTCGCAGGCGCCGCATGGCCTGGCGCAACGCCACCTTGAGCAGCAAGGGCGACCTGTCATCGTGTTCGCTCATGTCCCGAGTATATATCATTTCGCAGACAACTGTTATGTGCCGGTCCAGGCAACACAAGAATGTCGTGTAATTTGAAGATAAATCTCCACCTGGTTAATATAATGGGTTTGCTGGCTGGTTCCGCTGAAAAGGACGCTTATCATGGCATCGGAAAAAAGGAACCGCGGCGGGCCGCGTGCCGCGGCGGCGATGGCGCTGGTGACCGTTGCGGCGGTGGTGTTCTCCTTGCTCGCCGCAGGATCGTCGCCAGCCCAGGCCTCTTACTCCTACCAGGCTTACCACAGCGATATCACCGTCAACCCCGACGGGACCCTGCTGTTGAGGGACAGGGTCACCTATGGCTTCACGTCCCCGGGGGAATGGGTCGGCCTCTACATCCCGGTCTCCTATGGGGAGATGGGTGATGCGAGAGTGCTGGATGCCAGCGGAGTTGAGCTGGCGCAAGATGCCTGGGCCAGGGAGGACGGCGATGAAGGCACGACCCTCTGGTGCCGCGACCTCGCCGGTGCCGCCGAGGCCACCTTCATCTACGAGTACTCTCTTTCCGGCTCCCTGTCTCGCAAGGGGGAGACGGTGGGCATGGAATGGGCCGTGGTCCCCGGCAACCGCAGCTCCCCTATCGCGGAGAGCTCGCTCACCATCCATTTCCCCCCTGGGACCGATCTCGAGGCGGTGGAGTTCGAGGTATACACGAAGGGCGATGCAGGCAGCGTGACCAAGAGGTTCCCGGACGGCTCCACGGCGGTGGTGGAGGTAAACGACCTGGGGGCCGACTCCTCCTATTCCTTCTCCTGTTACTGGCCCGCTTCGGTCATGGAGGAGGGGTTCGATGCTCTAGCACCTCAAGTCGAAACGCCGCCCTCGTTGCAGCAGAAGAGCTGGGAGTACAGCCGTTTCGACGTCGATCTCCAGGTCAACCCGGATTCGTCTTTGAGCGTGCGGGAGACGCTGGTGGCCGACTTCCACGGCTCCTTTTCGTTCCTCACCCGTTATCTCCCCGAAGAGGAGAAACGGTTCGACGAGGGAAAGACGTGCGGCCGCGTGCGGGTACACGATATCGCCGTTCACGACCTCGAAGGCAACCCCTACGATCCCGACCTGTGGAGCGTTGGGCGCGATTCCGGCGGCGTCAACGTGCGCATAGAGTTCAAGGCCACGGACGAGAGCAGGGGGTGGATCCTTTCCTACCGCATGACCGGCGTCACCGTCTTCGCTCCGGGCTACGACCGGCTGTACTGGAACGCCGTCCCCCCGGACCGCAACGTTTCCATCAGGACGTCACGCATCACCGCACGCCTTCCGAAAGCCGTTGAGATGAGCGAGGTGAGGACCGAGGTCTACCTGGACCCCTACGAACCCCCCGCAAGCCACGAGCATGGCGTGGAGGGAACGACGCTGTGGTGGGAGGCGAAGGACATCCCGGCCTATACGACCGTCACCATCGACGTATCTTACCCCAAGGGGCTGGTGCGCAAGCCCTGGCAGTTCACCGCGCCCTGCGCTTTCCTCGTGTTCGGCGGGGGCGCAGCCTTATTCCTGGCATCCCTGGCCTTCATGCTCCTTCGCTGGTGGCGGCAAGGTAGGGACGTGGAGCGCAGCCAAGGCAACGTGGTGCGCTACGACCCTCCCGCGGGCTTGAGGCCCGCCATGCTGGCCATGCTCATGCGGGAAAAGCCCCGCGTGGAGGACATCTCTTACACCATCATCGACCTCGCCTGCCGGGGAAAGCTCTCCATCGTCGAAAAGGAGGGCGGGGGCTTTCTTAACAAGGTGAAGTTCGGTTTCAAGCGCCGCACCCGGGACGGTTCCGACCTGCTGCCCTACGAGAAGCTTATCCTGGACGGGCTGTTCGAGAAGGGGGACGAGGTGGACGAGGACGACCTCAGGTACTCTTTCTACACCAACCTCCCGGCCATCCTGGAGGGGATAAGCGACGAGGTGATGGCCCGCGGGCTCTTCCTGGGCGAGCCACGCAGCGTCAGGAGCGCATATAACTGGGCGGGAGCTTTGCTCGCCCTGCCCCCCACCGTAGCCGTCATCCTCCTCTACTTCATTTTCGACCTGGGGTGGTTCATCTATCTTCCCGCGGGGTTCATAGCAGCCGGGGTTTGCGTGGCGGCCATCGGCGTTTTCATGCCACGCCGCAGTGCCGAGGGCTCGCGCGCCTACCAGGACGCCCTGGGATATAAAGAGTTCCTGTCCACGGCGGAGAGACAGGAGCTCGCATACATGACCCCCGAGAACTTCCAGGCCAATCTGCCCTACGCCATGGCCCTGGGGGTGGAGGAAAGCTGGGCCGGCAAGTTCAAACAGATCTACATGGAGCCCCCAGACTGGTACCGGGGTGGGTCGGCATCCTTCAACGCCGTCTACCTCGCGTCTTCCCTTTCCCACATGGCCGGCAACCTCGACCACACCCTGGCCTCTTCGCCTTCCAGCTCAGGTGGTAGCGGCTCTTACGGCGGCGGCGGTTTCGGCGGCGGCTTTTCGGGCGGCGGCTTCGGCGGCGGCGGCACATCCGCCGGTTAAAAGAAGGTCAAAACATCGCGGGGTCACGATATGTGTTATTATCATGAGGCGTTTGTTGTAATGCTTAAATATCTTTATTCTTAACCCAAGCAACAACACCTAAGTCCCTTCCGAAGCATGGTGTCGTGCCGTGCGAAGACAACGGCCGACCTGTTCAAGATAAAAAACCTTACCTGGAGCCGAAGGGAACCAGGCATACGGCTCAAGCGCTCCATGCGTCCGGCCACCTTTCCGGGTGGCTTCGCGTTTCCGGCCGGCAAGTCCCTGCCCGCGTCAAATCCACAGTGCGTTTCTTCATTGCCCTGGGGGGGAAATAGTTAATTTAAGGCTGCACGATCGAGACTAGGAGGTGGACGGCATGAACATCGGTGAATGGCCGACACGTTGGGCCGCGAGGTATCCGGACGAACCCTATATCAAGTACGGGGACCTGACGCTGACCAAGGGGGAGTTCAATTCCAGGATCAACCGCCTGGCCCATGCCTTCCAGGAAATGGGAGTTAGGAAGGGTGACCGCTTCGCCGCCCTCCTCGCCAACAGCCACGTCTTCCTGGAGGTACTTTTCGCCCTCAACAAGCTGGGCGCCATCATGGTGCCCCTCAACTTCCGCCTCGCGGTGCCGGAGCTGGAGTACATCCTCAACGACTCCTCGCCCCTGGGGCTCATCTACTCTCCCGAGTTCGCCGAGGCGGCCGAGGGACTGCGAGGCAAGGTGCCGTCCATACGCACCTTCCTGCGCGAGCTGGAGGGAGGCAACGACGGCGACCCCCTCTACGAGGAGTGGATCGCGGGCAAGCCCGAGGAGGAGCCCAAACCCGATGCGGAGGTGACCCTGGACGACGTCCAGTTCATCATGTACACCTCCGGGACCACGGGGAAACCGAAGGGAGCGGCCATACTGCACGGGAACACGCAGTGGAACGCCATCAACTCCATCCACATGTACGCCTTCGACTCCAGCGACACCAGCATCGCCTGCGCGCCCCTCTTCCACATCGGGGGACTGGCGGTGTCCGCTTTTCCTGCCCTCTACGTGGGGGCAAGGGTGGTCATCCAGCGCTTTTTCAACCCCGTGGAGACCCTGCAGCTCATAGAGAGGGAGAAGGTAACCTTCATGTTCGGCATCCCGGTGATGTTCCTGCTCATGACCCAGGTGCCGGAGCTCGAGACCACCGACTACTCCAGCGTGCGCTTCTTCATCGCCGGCGGTGCCCCCTGTCCGCGCCCGCTCATCGAGACCTGGCTCAAACACGGCATCACCTTCAACCAGGGCTACGGCATGACGGAGACCGCCACCGCCATCACCGCCCTGCGCACCGAGGACGCCCTGCGCAAGCTGGGCTCCTGCGGCAAACCCGTCTTCCACACCGATATCAGGATCGTGGACATGGAGGGCAACGACCTGCCTCGGGGCGAGATGGGAGAGGTCTGGGTGAAAGGCCCCAACGTGATACGCGAGTACTGGCAGCTCCCCGAGGCCACCGCCGAGTCCATCACCGACGGTTGGCTGCACACCGGCGACATGGGGTACATCGACGATGAGGGCTACCTCTACCTCGTGGACAGGCGCAAGGACATGTACATCAGCGGGGGGGAGAACGTGTATCCCGCCGAGGTGGAGGACGTGCTCATGGGCTTCGAGAAGATCGCCGACGCCGGGGTCATCGGCATTCCCGACGAGAAGTGGGGCGAGGTGGGACTCGCGGTGGTGGTGCCGACGCCCGGCATGGAGGTCACGGAGGAGGAGGTCATCGAGTTCTGTCAGGGCAAGCTGGCCAAGTACAAGATACCCAAGAAGGTCGTCTTCGTGGAGGCGCTCCCCCGCACCGCCACGGGAAAGATACTTAAAAAGGAGCTCAAGGCACAGTTCATAAAATAATAGGCCTGGGGGGTCTAGGCCTGGAGGTCAGGGCTGGCCATAGGCCTGAGATGATAGCGGGCACTCCTCGGTCCCGAAAAAGCGCTGTCGCCCTTTGAAAGGATTAGGGCCTGTCGGCAAAGTATGATGGCTAGAAGTTGACTCCATAAGTTGAGACTTGGCGCTGATGGGTCCGTATGCATGCCGTGATCCCCGTCTAACATTCCAGGTCCAGCTCCAGGAGCCATAAATCGGTGAGGCGGCCCGCGGCGTCGATGCCGACCAGCAGGCAGTTCGCTGACCTGATCACCAGCGCCGTGCCCTCCGCCAGCGATAGGCGCAGGGAACGGCTTTCCTCGTGCCAGAGGAAACGCGGCTCCACGGGCAGGAAGACGAGGTCGTCCTCGCCGAAATCCAGCAGTATGGCGATGCCCGCCTCGTAATCGGGCTCCGGCGGGGGCTCCACTCCTTCCGTGCGCCACCTCCCCGTCTTCACGTGACACAGAAGGGAGGCGATCTCGCGGCTCTCCGCGGCAATGCCGACGGCCAGCCGCCCCAGGCCTAACGTCATGGTCCTGCATGGCGGCAGGTCGAGGCGACGGTACTCTACCGTCTCCGGTATGGCCGTGTATATGTTGATCCCCTCAGCGGGAGGCAGGTCCGGCTTTACCTCCACGCGCGGAAGCGCAACGCCCTCCTTCTCCATCGCCGTTTCCTCCTCGACCGTGTTCGTATCCCTAGATGATAAGGCCTGGAGGCGCTTTCCAGGAAGCGCCTTTACCCAGCCTTCGCTTTGTGCCGACTCGGGTTTGCGGTTATCATGAAAAAATGGGATTTAAGGCTACGGCCACAAGGGCCCGATTCCATGGGCGCCAGCGAAGCGTTCACCTGAGATTAAGTGACGGGCGTTCTAGAAGTGGTCGTATCGCTTTGAGTCAGCTCGGAAAGGAGCATTACCAATGGATAAAAAGCTCAAGCCGGCACACCGCTACGCCCACGTGAACAACCTGCGCCTGCATTACGTCACCGCCGGGGAGGGTCCCCTCGTCCTCCTGCTCCACGGTTTCCCGGAGTTCTGGTATTCCTGGCGCCACCAGATACCCGCCCTTGCGGATAGTTTCCGCGTCGTGGCCCCGGACATGCGCGGATACAACCAGAGCGAGAAACCGGTGGGGGTGAGCCACTACCGCATCCAAGTCCTCATGGAAGACGTGGCGGGACTTATCCGAGAGTTGGGGGAGAACAAGGCTGTAGTCATCGCCCACGACTGGGGAGGCGGGGTGGCATGGCCTTTCGCCGCTTATTACCCCGAGATGGTTGAACGCCTGGTGATACTCAACTGTCCTCCACCCCGCATTCTCATGCGCCACCTCCTGAACAACCGTGCGCAACTGCGCCGCTCCTATTACATGTTCCTCTTCCAGCTACCACTCCTCCCCGAGATGGCGCTGCGCGCCCGCGATTATGCCATGATCGAGCGCGCTTTGCGCGGCTGGGCCATCGACAAGAGCGCTTTCAGCGACCACGACATCGCCATGTTCAAGGCGGCGGCCGCCAAGCCTGGGGCGCTCACCGGAGGCATCAATTACTACCGCGCCGCTTTCCGCTCTTTCCTACGCGAGAGGTCGGGGGGCAGTGCGGGCGGACCCAAGGTGAAATGCCCCACCCTGGTCATCTGGGCCGAGGAAGACCGCGCCCTGGGCAAGGAGATGACCTACGATTTCCACCAGGAGGTGGAGGGCCCGCTGGAGATCAAGTACATCCCGCGCTGCAGCCACTGGGTGCAACAGGAGAGGCCGGAGGAGGTCAACGCCTATATCATGGATTTCCTCCGCGACCTGCGATGACCGCGCTCTCCCGCTGTACGTCCCGTCAGCCATGCCTCGTCGGTTCCCCGATGCGCCCTAGATCGTGCGCGCCAATTAAGAAGCCCCGGGATCGCCGGGGCTTATAGGTTGGTGTCGGAGGGGGGACTTGAACCCCCATGAGGAAGCTCCTCACTAGGCCCTCAACCTAGCGCGTCTACCGATTCCGCCACTCCGACACGATTACGGTAAACCCGCCTTCACTGGGAGGCCTCATCTTCGCGATTCGCCTCACCGGGTTTCATCCTACGGTTTCGAAAACCAGTATATATCTTATGCCGACGTGGGTCTATTATCTTCGAGGCGTAAAATATATCCTTAGACACCTTTCCGAACTTACCGAAAACCTCGACCCTATCCCCGTCGTCAAGTGGGGGCGGGAAGCGAAATCCGCGGTAGAACCAAACCTTGGTGCTTCCGCCATCGTCCTCCACGAGGTCGAAATTGATGTCGAAGGTCAAGGTCTTGGACTTGCGGTTGGCACGCCTGGGCATGAGGGTAGGGAGAGGATATGTGGAGACGTTCAGGATTATCCCTCTCTTCGAGATCTTCGCCAACTCAATCCTCCAACACCCAAGGGCCGAAGCCCCTGAAACCCCTCCCGGCACGCCAGTTTATTATCGTCCGCGCGCGGGACACGCTTGAGGGCTCACCTCCCCGCCTTTCCCTCAAGGAGACTGGAAACCTCCTCCCAGATACGCGCGGCCAGATCCGTTTTCGGCATGAGGTCCAACTGCACCTCCCGCCCACCGGCAAAGAGAAGCAGCGCGCGGTTGTAATCGGAATCGAACCCGGAGCCGGGTGAGGAGACATCGTTCGCCACCATCATGTCCACCTTTTTCTCGCGCATCTTGGCTCGCGCCTTTTCTACCAAGTCACCAGTCTCCGCCGCGAAACCGACCAGCACCTGCTCGTCCTTCTTTGTTGCGCCCAGTTCCGCGAGGATATCCGGGGTGCGCACCAGCTCCAGCGTGAGCTTATCCCTGCCGGCACGCTTTATCTTCTCCCCCACGGCCTCCGCCGGCATGAAGTCCGCCACCGCCGCGGCCATCACCACCACGCGGGAAGAGGGCGCCCTGCTCACCACCTCGCGCCTCATCTCCTCCGCCGTTTCCACCAGGACGCGGTCCACACCCCCGGGGCATGCCAGGGCGCTGGGCCCGCTCACCAGACAAACCTTCGCCCCCATCCGTGCAGCCGTCGCGGCCAGCGCGTATCCCATCTTGCCGCTGGAGCGATTTCCGATGAAGCGCACCGGATCTATGGGTTCGCGGGTCCCGCCCGCGGTCACCAGTACCTGGACCCCCGAAAGCAATGATCCCATCCCCAGCACGTGAAGCACCGCCTCTGCGATGGCCTCCGGGTCGGACATCCTGCCCTCGCCCTCCTCTCCGCAGGCCAGTGGTCCGCTCTCCGGCCCCACCACTACCACGCCCCTTTCCTTAAGGATCTCCAGGTTGTGGATGGTGGCGGGATGCGACCACATCTCTCGGTTCATGGCCGGGGCTACCAACACCGGCGCCCGCGTGGCCAGCAGCGTGGTGGAAAGCAGGTCGTCCGCCAGCCCATGCGCCATCTTGGCGATGATATTCGCGGTGGCAGGTGCCACCACGACCACGTCCGCCTCCCTCGCAAGGCTGATGTGTTCCATGGGTGCTCCACCCTCGGCGAAAAGCGACAGCGCAACCGGGTTTGAGGTCACGGCTCGGAAGGTCGCCGGCCCCACCAGCCGCGTGGCGTTCTCGCTCATCACCACCTTGACTTGGAATCCTCGCTGGACCAGGCGGCGCGCAAGGTCGACCGCCTTATAAGCAGCTATTCCACCAGATACCCCGAGAAGGACGTTGTTCATGGTCGAAAGCCTCCGCATGCGAGTTACTCTTGCGGCCCGCGGAGCCGGCCGCCTACGTCAGTTCGATCCCTCGATCCTCAAGCGCCCGGCGACCCTCCGTAGGAAGAAGCGGTGCTTTAACGGGAGCGCCTCACTTCAGGCCTTCCTCCGGGAGCTCGTACTCAAGCTTGCCCGCCGCTATCTCCTCCAGGGCGAGGGTTAAGGCTTTGTTGGATGCCGACCTTATCTGCGGACCAGCGTCCCGCCCCAGCCCCTCGCCGAGGTGACGGAAATAGTTGTTTATCTGCCTCGCCCTCTTGGCGGCAGTGATGGTCAGGCTGAACCTGGAATTGTTGATCCACTCCAACAGGTCGTCTATCTTCGTCTTCATCAACACGCCTGCATAACCTCCCGTAATCGTTATCGATCCGCCTTCACCAGCGGACTTTCATTCACATATATAGCACATAACTCTTCCCGCGCGCGACGCAGGTCGTCGTTGACCACCACGTAGCGGTATTCCTCCGCCGCCTTGCTCTCCTCCCTGGCGTTGCGCAATCGCCGCGCGATCTCGCTGTCGCTCTCGGTGCCCCGCCCCCGCAGCCTTCTCTCCAGCTCCTCCAGTGATGGGGGCATCACGAAAATACCGACGGAATCGGGCATCTTCTCCCTCACCTGGCGCGCCCCCTGGACGTCGATCTCCAGGATTACGTCACGTCCGCCTTCCAGGTGTTCGACGACCGATTGCCGCGGAGTGCCGTAGAGGTTTCCATGGACTTCCGCCCACTCCAGGAAATCCCCATTGCGTACCTTGTCGCGGAAGGTGGCGCGGTCCAGGAAATAGTACTGCACCCCGTGGGTCTCTCCGGAGCGGGGAGCCCTGGTGGTTGCGGATACGGAGAGCCAGGCCGTGGGGTGCCGCCTCAACAGCTCCTCGATGAGGGTTCCCTTTCCCGCCCCGGACGGCCCCGCGACGACGAAAAGGCGTCCCCTTGGCATTGCCTCTCCTGCGGATTCAGCGTCCGCTTCCGCGGCCTTCCGTGGATGTTCCGGGCGTAGCGATCAGGAGAACCGTTCCTTAAGGGCGCTGATCTGCTTGGGGCCAAGGCCCTTCACGCGCCGGGAGGCGCTGATCCCGATCTCCTCCATTATTTTAGCGGCCCTCAGCTTGCCCACGCCTGGGACCGATTCAATCACCGATTTAACGGTCATCTTGCCGTATATCTCGTCGTCCGCCTTCTTCAGGACGTCGCTCACCTTGAGCTTGCCTTCCTTGAGCTTCCTCTTTATATCTGCGCGCTCCTTGCGCACTCGCGCTGCTTTCTCAAGGGCTGCCTTGCGCTGTTCCGCCGTCAGTTCCGGGAGCTCTTGCTTGGCCATCTTAACCCTCCTCGAGTCAAAGCTAACCCTACAGCAACGGTCCTACCTAGTATAATGCCACCCATTCATGCGCACAAGGCGTTATCCTCCGGTGCTCCGTATCCCCTCTTCTTGAAAACACTCGGGGGCACATGACCGTCATAGCCTGCATAGCGGACGGGCGCATTCCGCCATTATAAGCCTGCCTACGCTCAGCCTCCATATCTGCTACCAGGTGTTTCCAGCTCAACGCCGTCCCGGCAGAGGGGACACTCGGCGGGATCCCATGCATTGGCCTCAAGCTTCAGGAGCACCTTCTTGGGGACACCGAAATCCCTGTCGCCTCCGCGCTCGATGAGCGCCGCGAGGCCGCACGCCTCGCCTCCCGCTTCCCTCACCAGCTCCATGACCTCGTTTACGGATCCCCCGGTGGTGATGACGTCCTCCACCACCAGGACCCTGGCGCCGCCGTGTATTGTCTGTCCGCGGCGCAGCGTCAACCTCCCCTCCTTTCGCTCCGCGAACACCATGCGCTTCCCCATGGACAGCGCCACCATGTAACCGATGATTATCCCGCCCAGCGCCGGGCTCGCGATGAGGTCGATGTCCGCACCCTCGAACCCCTTCGCCAACGCCCCCGCCAGGCTCTCCGCAAGGTGGGGATACTGCAAAACCTTGGCGCATTGCACATAGGTGTCGCTGTGCAGTCCCGAGGTGAGGAGGAAGTGGCCTTTCTGCACCGCCCCCTCGCGCTCGAATATCTCCATAACCTCGGCTGGGTTCATGTTACCTCCCCCTTATCAACATCCGGATTGCCGCTCCCGTCTTAAAGTCCTGCAAACATCGGCTTGCCCGCGGCGTTCTCGCACCGACTTTCCGCCTCCATCCTACAGACATCATAAAACCATATCGCGGATGGTTGAAGAGTCGCTCCGCACCTGGGTTAAGCAAGTGCGTCTCCCCTTCTCCCGTTTATCTCATCCGACACCGCTAAAGCCTGGTGAGTATGACCCGTTACGGTCTACTCAAGAGGCGGAGATGACGCTCGACCGGACAAACGAGGATCAAGGATGCTGGATGGAAACCGATCGCGATGAAGCCATCGCGGAACAAATTCGCGATGGGCACGGGACCTCGGGGTATTTCGCCCACGGCGCGAATGCCCGCATAAAATAGGGTTCGCGGGTTTTCGTCGAGCTCTCGCCGCCTTTTAACGAGGTTTAACCTGACCCGGGAGCCCTTCCTTTGCCTTCATCCCGGAAGCCACCTCGATGCGCCAGGCCCACCAGCTCACCGACGCGCGCGACTCCCTTGCGCGTCATGAAGCCCCGGATGCCCTCCACCACGGCGAGGGGCGCCCCGGGATCGACGAAGTTCACGGTGCCCACGGCCACCGCCGTAGCTCCCGCCATGATCATCTCTACCGCGTCCTCCCATCCCCATATGCCCCCCATGCCGACGATGGGGATGCCCACGCTCTGATAGGCTTCCCATACCGCCAGAACCGCCACGGGATGCATGGCGGGACCCGACAGCCCTCCCGTGACGTTTCCCAGCCTCGGCACGGCCCTCTCGACGTCGATAGACATGGCCGGGATGGTGTTCACCAGGCTCAATCCGTCGGCCCCAGCCCTGGCCACGGCGGCGCACATGCCCTTGAGGTCGTTCAGGCGCGGAGAGAGCTTGACGAACACCGGCAGGTCTGCCCGTTCCCTTACCCGGCTCACCATCCTGGCGGCATCCTCATGGCTTGACGAGAAGTGCAGCCCACCCTTCTTCACGTTAGGGCAGGAGATATTGAGCTCCACAGCGGCCGCCAGCCCAGAGGCACAGACCTCCGCGGCCACCTCCGCGTATTCCTCCTCGCTGAACCCGGCCACGTTGACGAAAACGGGCACCCCAAACCCCGCGATCCAGGGGAGGTCCTCCTCTAGGAAGGCGGCAAGGCCCCGGTTTTCGAGCCCGATGGAGTTAAGCATTCCGGAAGGCGTCTCCCAGATACGCGGGGGCGGGTTTCCGGGGCACGGACGCAGGGTGACGGATTTGGTTATTATACCTCCCAGCGCCCCAGGGTCGATCCACTCCGCGTATTCCCTGCCGTTGCCCCAGGTCCCGGAGCAGACCATCACCGGGTTTTGCATGCGTATTCCCGCCAGCTCCGTCCGCAACCCGGCTTCCATCCTCTATGTCCTCTCCCTTATCCTCTACCTCGCCGGAGCGAGTCCTTCGCGCCCGACGTTCCCGGCCTTGGAGCCCTCGAAGCGATCACATCCTCTCCCAGTCGAGTTCGCGTGCGAAAAACACCGGCCCCTCCCTGCAGGCGGCGGCATAGGTGGCGCCCGCGTCGGTCACCGGCACTGCGCAGCCTCTGCAAGCCCCTACCCCGCAAGCCATGCGTTCCTCCACGCTCACCTGCGCCCTCTCCCGTCCCGCTTCCCCAAGCCACCGCGCCATCCCGGACAACATGTCGCGCGGTCCGCAGGCGTAAATGGCCGCGCTCTCCGTCCTTGCCTGCGAGAACAGGAGGTCCAGGGCCGTGCCCTCGAAACCGGCGCTGCCGTCGCGCGTGGCCAAGCTCAAGTCGCACTCCCCGGCAAGTATCTCCGGGAGCGTCCCGTAATCCTCCTCGTTCTCCATCCCCCAGCAGAGCGAGGGGCGCAGCTTTCTTTTCCGCATGTCCAACGCCAGGAAACGCAGGGGGGCGATGCCCGCCCCTCCCGCCACCAGGACATGCTCCCCGGCATCCAGGATGGAGAACCCCCTCCCCAGGGGACCCAGGAAATCGAGTTCCTCGCCCACTCTCCTGGCGCAAAGCCACCGCGATCCCTCGCCCGCGGGACGCACCAGCAGCGCCAGCTCCCCACGTTGCGACACCGTTAAGCTGAAAGGCCTCCTCAGGATGCGTCCGTCCCCGCCGCAGCGTACGTGAAGGAACTGGCCGGGGTGGGCTTCGAAACCGCGCGGAAGATCCAGGACCAGCTCGGTCGCGCATCCAAAGACGTTCTTTTCGACGATCTGGGCCACGTAACCGGCAGGCACCCTTCAACGACCCCCTGCCCGTCCGGCGGCGGGCGTGTGCTCCGCCAGCGCCCTCGGCTCCGGCAGAGGATAAACGGCCCTTTTCAAGCCAAGCACCAGGGCCATGGCCACCTCCATGTCCGTAACGCACGGAACGCCTTTACGCACGGAGGCCTCGCGGATATAGTACCCGTCGCAGTGGGGATGTCTCCCCCGGGGGATGTTGACCACCAGGCTCACCTCCCCGTTACGGATGAGATCGAGGACGTTGGGGCGTCCTTCGCGCAATTTGCGCACCGTCCCCACCTCTATCCCGGCGGCGGCCAGGGTATGAGCAGTTCCCCGCGTGGCCACGATGCGGAACCCCAACTGCGCGAGCTCCCTGGCCAGAAGCACCGCCTTCCGCTTCTCCCGGTCCGCAACGCTCAATAGGGCGGTGCCGCCGACCGGGGGACGTATCCCCAGGCTCAGGAGGGCCTTGCCGAGCGCCTCGCCGTAATCGCGCGCCGTTCCCATCACCGCTCCCGCGGCTCGGCGACGTCCGGAGGGCAGGATATCCGTCCCCGGAATGGAACCTCTGGGAAGCAGGGGCACGCGCACCGATACCCGCGCGCAAGCCGCCTCCTCTATCCCGTTTTCCTCTCCCAGTAAAGCGTCAAGGCCGAGGCGCACAAGGGGTATGCCCGACGCCCTTTCCAGGAAGGCGGTCAGTTCCGATGTTCCCGGCTCGACGCCCCAGATCCTCATCCCCGTGTCCTCCACCACTATACGCATGGACACGTTCCCCCTCCATCCCAGGACCTCCAGGGCGCCCCGCGCCAGTTCCAGCGCTCGCTTTTTGCTTTCCGTAGTCAAAGTGGTGGTGGGATACACCGCGATCCCGTCTCCGGGCGAGATTCCCGCGGAGTCGAGCTGCTCCCACAGGAGCGCTGCCACGCAACCCTGCGGCCCGCCTACCGCCTCCACCTGCACCTCTCGCGCGTCCTCGTTCACCGGGCGCCAGAGAACGCCTCCGCCAAGTTCACGGGCCAGCCGCAGGGCCTCTTCGGAAGAGTATGCGAGCCTCTCGCTCCCCCTGGAAGGATAATCGGATCTCACGCCGTGCAGGGGGAAGGGCATGTTCTCGACCTTCGCCTCCTCGTCCAGCTCACATGCAAGGAAATCCGTCACCGGCAAGCCTGCCGAGCCGAGCCTCCCCAGCGTATCGGCCGGGCCTCCGTCACCCAACAACGCCTCCCTTCCCTCCAGCACGCACACACCCAGGCCCTCCAGCTCACGGGCGCAAGTCCATGCCTCGCCGTCTCCGAAAATGCCGGTGACGGTGTGCATTCCCAGCTCATCCGCGGCGGCGGCAACCCACTCCGCCTCCAATTCCCCCAGGAAACAAGCGTCAGCCTCGGAAGCGGCCAGCATGGCCAGGCCGGGATCGGAAGTGTACAGCGCGGCGCTACGCCCCATCTCCTTGGCGGCCGAAAGAGCGCGGATGCATAGGGCCTGTCGTTCGTTCCCGCTGCCGTCTTTCTCGCCCCATCCGCAGGTGAACATGATGCCGTCCTCCAAGGCCCCTTCCGTGGAGCGGGTCACGCAGAGATAGGACGGCGCCCACGGAGCGGCGCCTTTCTCATGGATTACGACTTTGCCAGCCGCGATCCTCATCAGGCTTTCGAGCGCCCGCGGATCCAAACCCACGCCGCGCTTATTTCTCCTTATCCCTTCTGCCTGGGAGAGGGCCATAGCTGCGGCGCGTGGCGCGCTTTCCGCCGTGATAACCTTCCAGCCTGGCGACCGGCGGGCTAGGGAAAGGTACCCTACCCCGTCCAGCTCCCCCATCGCCACCCGCGCCGGCACCGCCACCAGACAGGCTTCCCTCCGCGCCGGCCCGGCGCCCCAGCCCGTCTCCGCCGTCCTTTCGCCCATAGCCAGCCGCGCCTGCGCAAGCACGAGGTCCCTGCCGAGAAGGACCTCCATCAGCACCAGCACGTCACGCGCCACGGGATTGACGTCCACCACGCACATGGCCTCCCATGCGGGGGCCACGGCTATCTTAACCTCGCATATCCCCGCGAGCTCCAAGACCTCCGCCACGCGCATTGCCATCTGGCTCAACGCATAGGCCGCCTCTCCCCCCGCGCACCCAGGTGGGGTTATCAATACCGCGTCCCCCTCGTGGAGACAGGCGGGGGAAAGCTGCTCCAGGATGCCCGCCACGAGAGACCCTCCGAGCGCGTCGCGCATGACCAGCACGATATATTTCGTCCATCCGTCCAGGACCTCTTCCACCAGAAACTCGCCGGTGAGGCTCTCCCTGCTCGCCTCCTCCACCAGACCCTGGAAGTCCTCGCGGTTGTACGCCAGGCCCGTCCCGCGCGCCCCCTCGGAGAAGTGAGCCCTCGCCACCAGAGGAAAACCAAGGCGGTCGGCTGCCGGCTGCGCCTCGCCCGGATGCCTCACGGCGCAACATCGCGGGTTTTCCATGCCCGCCCCCTCCAGCGTCTCCCGCATCAGCGAACGGTCCCCGCATGTCCACCAGGCCCGGTCGTCCCAGTCCGGGGTCTTTACCCCCAGGCGCCGGTGCGCTCCATCGGCGCTGAGGCGCGCCGCGAGCTCGCCGGCTCTCCTTCCCCCAGCGCCGTACCAAATATGCTCTACGCCGCGGGTCTCCACGATGGCCTCCACCACCTCTGGGAGCGGCGGCTCCACGTAGAGGTCCTCCGCCGCGGCCCCCATGTCCATGAGCGTGGAGGGGTCGTCCTCGAGGGCGATGACGCGGTGCCCCATGCGCCGTAGCAGTGCGCACAGGCGCGCCGCGTGCCACTTCCGCCACGCCCCTCGCGAAGGCTCAATCGGCCCGGGCCCCACCACCAAATCGACCGGACGGTTGCTCATT
This sequence comes from Actinomycetota bacterium, assembly GCA_013178005.1. GTDB lineage: Bacteria > Actinomycetota > Geothermincolia > Geothermincolales > RBG-13-55-18 > Solincola_B. The sequence continues at coordinate 81,900 of JABLXL010000023.1, read as the reverse complement.
ATCTCAGCCCCTTCCTCCTTCGTGGGCGTGGACCACCCTGCCGTTCTTGATGGTGTAAACCACCCTTCCCTTCACCTTCCTGCCGTGGAAGGGGCAGTTCCTGCCCCGTGACGCGAAGCGCGTCGCGTCCATGGTCCATTCCTCCTCCAGGTCAAGCAACACGAGGTCGGCTCTCGCGCCTTCCCTTACCCCGCCCCCGTACTCCTGAGGCGACAACCCCAGCACCTCGGCGGGTCCCCTGGTCAAAGCCTCCAGCAGTCGCATCAGGGTGACCTCGCCGCTCTCCACCAGCTCGAGGTACAACACCGGGAACGCGCTCTCCATTCCCACCACTCCGAAGGGGGCGTAATCGAACTCCCTCTCCTTGTCCTCCCGCCGGTGAGGCGCATGGTCGGTGGCTACGGCGTCGATGGTGCCGTCGCGCAGAGCCTCGCGCAGGGCCGCGACGTCGGCGGCGGTGCGCAGGGGAGGATTCATCTTGAAGGAGGTATCGTACCCCTTCATGTCCTTCTCGTTCAGCGTCAGGTGGTGCGGGGTGACCTCGGCCGTCACCCTCACCCCCCTGGCCTTGGCCTCCCTCACCATGGCCGCGGACCGCGCCGTGCTGAGGTGCGCCAGGTGGAGCCGACAACCGGTCTCCTCCGCGAGGAGGATGTCCCTCGCCACCATCACCTCCTCGGCCGACGCGGGGATCCCGCGCAGGCCGAGGGCGGTGGAGACCTCCCCCTCGTTGATTTGGCCACCGCGCGAGAGCTTCGTGTCCTCGGGATGGGAGATGATGAGCCCCCCGAAAGCGGAGGCGTACTGCAACGCCAGGCGCATCACGCCCGCGTCCTCCATCGCCCCGCCGTCGTCGGAAAACGCTCTCACGTTGGCCTCGCACACGTTCATCAGGGCCATCTCCGCCAGCTCGCGCCCCTCCCTTCCCCTGGTAACGCAGCCCACCACGTAAAGGTCGGCCAACCCCAAGGCCCGCGCCCTTGCCGCTATACTCGATGCGATGGCGGCGTTGTCCAGGGGCGGCCGGGTATTGGGCATGCAACAGACCGCGGTATAGCCCCCTCTCAAGGCCGCCTTAAGCCCCGTCTCCAGGGTCTCGGCGTCCTCCCCCCCGGGCTCCCTGAGGTGCGCGTGAAGTTCCAGGAAACCGGGCGAGAGCACCAGTCCGGAAGCCTCCACGACCTCGCGGCCCTCGCGCGGGATATCCTTTCCCACCTGCGCCACCCGCCCCCTCGCCACCAGCACGTCCGCCATCTCATCCGCGCCCCTGAAGGGGTCCACGATCCTCGCGCCGGCGATGAGCAGCTCAGGCAACCTCCCCGCCCCCTTTCAACCGCGATCCGCCCGATAAGCGCCCAGCTACCCGCGCAGCCGCGCTTGCCTTTCCGTCATCGGAACAAGACCTCCGGTCGGCGCCTCCTGCCAACACCTCAGCCGGCATCGCCACCCCCCTCCGCGCCCCCCAGAAGAGTGAAAAGCGTCGCCATGCGCACCGCCACCCCCGCCGTCACCTGCGAGGTGATTGCCGCATAGGGCGCGTCCGCCACCTCCGCGGTTATCTCCACCCCCCGGTTCATGGGCCCGGGGTGCATCACCAGCGCACCGGGGCGGGCGCCCGCCATCCTCTCCACGTTCAGCTGGTACAACCTGGTATATTCTTCCAGGGAGGGAACCCTCCCCTCCTGTTGCCTCTCCTTCTGCATGCGCAGCATGTAGATCACGTCGCAGCGCGGGATGGCCTCGTCCAAGGAGGTGATGAGTTCCACGCCCGGCATGGGCGAAGGCGGCATGAGGGTGGGAGGGGCGACCAAAAGCACCTCCATGCCCATGGCGCGGCACGCCTTCACGCCCGAGCGCGCCACGCGCGAATGCAGTATGTCGCCCACGAAGGCGATGGTCTTACCCTCCAGGTCGCCCAGCCTCTCCCGCATGGTGAAGAGGTCCAGCAGCGCCTGGGTGGGGTGGGCGTGCATGCCGTCGCCGGCGTTGAGCACGGTGGCGCCTATCCAGCGGCGCAACAGCCAAGGAGCTCCCGCAACGGGGTGCCTTATCACCACCGCGTCCACCCCCATGGCCTCCAGGGTGAGGGCGGTGTCCTTGAGGGACTCTCCCTTCTCCACGCTGGAGGTGGAGGCGGAGAAGTTGAGCACGTCGGCGCTGAGGCTCTTGGCGGCAAGCTCGAAGGAAAGCCGCGTGCGGGTGGAGGGCTCGTAGAAGAGGTTGGCCACCGTCCTTCCCCGCAGGGAAGGGACCTTTTTTATAGGGCGCCTGAGGACCTCCGCGAACGAGCGCGCGGTTTCCAGTATCCTCTCCATGCCCTCGCGGTCGAGGTCGTCTATGTCCAGCAGGTGGCGACGCTCCGCCATGCACTCACCCCTTCTCGTCCGCCTCGACGCAAGGCCGCGCGGTTGCCGATTGACCTTGCCTCCCGGCGCCCCGCAGCGGCTCCCGGCCCGATGCCCGCTGCGACAACAACATTTCCCTGCTCATCCAGCCCTTCTCAGCCCGTCAGTCCGCCTCCTCGCCAATGAACACGCCCTCCTCCCCGTCCACCTCCTCAAGGGCCACCCTGACCCTCTCCTCGCGCGAGGTGGGGATGTTCTTGCCCACGTAATCCGCCCTGATGGGGAGCTCCCGGTGCCCGCGGTCCACCAGCACCGCGAGCTGGATGGAGGCAGGACGCCCGAAATCCATGATCGCGTCCATGGCGGCGCGCACGCTGCGCCCGGTGTACAGCACGTCGTCCACGATGACGAGGTTCTTACCCTCGATGTCCCCCGGCAGGTGGGTCTCCCTGACCACGGGGGTGCTTACGGTATGCAGGTCGTCGCGGTAGAGGGTGATGTCCAGCCTGCCCACCGGCACCTCCGTCTCCTCGATGGCTCCGATGGCCCTGGCCACGCGCAGCGAGAGGGGTACCCCGCGGGTGCGTATTCCCACCACCACCAGGTTCGCGGCGCCCTTGTTGCGCTCCACGATCTCGTGGGCTATGCGCTGCACGGCGCGACGGATGTCGTCCGCGTCCATCACCCTTACCCGTTCCCTGAAGGCCATCTTGTGCCCCCTCACCATCAAGGCCCTCCCGCGAGCGGCGCGAGAGGGCCTCGTTGCATAGCCATATGTTCCCTTGCCAGCCTCACGGGACTGATTTAAAGGTCTTTTCGAGTTTACCACCGCGACGCGCCGGCGACAAACCGCCGGTGGGAGGCAAACCCCTATGCTCGGTTTTCAAACACGCTTGAGGCGATTCTACCGAAATCGACTGCTCTCGCCTCAGCCGTTCCTCTATCGACTCTTTAAGAAAATTCGCCGCGCGTCCACGGCTTTCCTTCCGCATATAAATATTCGATAGCTCAGACGTTATCTGCTCACCTTGCTCGTTAGCCATGCCATTGATGCTCCCTTCAGCCTCCATGGCCGTGGTGCCATGGTTTCCTTTGTGGGTCATGCTCGGAATTCCAATAAAGAGGTCGCGCGGTTGCGCGCCCCCACGCAACCGCCCGCTGCGCCTGCTTGTGCTGGACGCATTTCCAAACGTAGCATGAGAGTGCTTAGAGAAAGGCGTTCGGGGAAGGGGGCAGTGGGGACGGGGTTGTTGCGTCACCGAGCGAATGCCTGTTTGACGCAACCTCATTCTTTCCTGTGTGCATCAAGATCCGCCAGCGCCATGACTTGTGTCTGCGTACACTTCCCGAGATAAACCCGCTTTTCAGCTCCTATTAGATCTACCACGAAGATATCTCTCGATACCGGGTTGGTTGTTGGCGCTTCTTCCCAGGTAATAACAAGAAAAGACGGGCAAGGGGATCGTTTTGAGTTTTCCCTTATATAGCCGCCGTCCCTTCGCGCCACCCTGTTCCGCCAACAACTTCCCATGATAATTATTTTATCGACGCTTGTTGACGCATTATCCCGATGCTGCGCGGTGGAGGGCTTATGGTTCACCTTGGCCCTGGACGGCGTGGTCTCGGGCGACGCTTCCCAGCACTCCGTTCACGAACTTGCCGGAATCCTCGGTGGAGAAGGACTTGGCAAGCTCCAGGTACTCGTTGATGGTCACGTTGGGCGGGATGTCCGGACGGTAAATAAGCTCGGCTATGCCCAGGCGCAGGAGATTACGGTCGATCGCGGGCATGCGCTCCAGGGACCAGCGATCGGCGTACTTCCCGATGAGGGAATCGATGGCGTCCTTGTTTCCGAGATAGAGGAAAACCAGTTCCCGCGCGAAATCCGGTATTTCCCCGGGATAGGAGAAACTCTCGCCCCCGAAGGAGGTCAGTTCCTCCACGCAAGCCTCTCCCCCCAGGGAAAAGCGGACTTGCTCCCGGGCCACCTCGGTTATCTCGCTGGGCGCTGTCGGCTCCTCGGAAACCCCTTCACGCAACATGCGCGAGACGCTCTCCATGGCGGCCTCCGCGCCATCCCCGGTGATATCCATCTCGTAGAGGACCCCGCAGGCGACCATGCGCGCCAGGGTCCTCTTTCCCAGCGGCTTTGGCTCTTTCACCTAGAGGGCGTTCACCCCCACCACGGTCACGTTGACCTCCTTTACCTCCCAACCGGTCATGTCCGAGACCGCGCGCGCGACCTCTCGTTGCAGCTCCTTTGCCAAACGCATGAAATCCTTTCCGTATTCCATGTGCGCTTCCAGGTCGAAGCTGACGCTCTTGCCCTCAACCTCAGCCCTCACGCCCTTGACCAGGTGTTTGCGTTTCCTCCTGTCCTCAGGATGGTCAGGGCGCACCGCTACCCCGGAGGCGCCCTCCACCGAGTTGGCCGCGATGCCGGCGATAAGTTCCAACACCCCCTGACGCAGCTTGAAATCCCCGGCGTCCAGCATCCCTAATCCACCCTCTCCACGTATTCCCCGCTGCGCGTATCCACCTTGACGCGGTTTCCCGCCTCGATGAAGAAAGGGACGTTCACCACCAGGCCCGTCTCCAGGGTGGCCGGCTTACTTCCACCGCTCGCCGTGTCTCCCTTCACTCCGGGGGCGGTGTCTATGACCTCCATCTCCACGAAAACTGGCGGCTCCACGCCCACGATCCTGCCCTCGTACAACGGCACCTCCACCGTCACCCCCTCCACCAGGAACTTCGCCGCCTCGCCCACCTCCCCCTCTGGAATGGGCATCTGCTCGAAGGTCTCCTGGTCCATGAAGATGAAGTTCTCTCCCTCGCGGTAGAGGTATTGCATGCGCCGCTTGTCCAGTATCGCCAGCTCCACCTTCTCTCCAGCCCGGAAGGTCTTCTCGATCACCGCCCCCGTCTTAAGGTTCTTAAGGCGCGTGCGCACAAATGCCCCTCCCTTCCCGGGCTTCACGTGCTGGAAGTAAACGAGGTTGAAAAGGTTGCCGTCCAGCTCGATGGTGATGCCGTTGCGAAAATCAGCCGTGGTGATCATTCCTCTACCTCTCGGTCCTATCCAGAGTTCCTACATCAAGCGCATTTTATTCTAGCATAGGGAATTTCCGCAGCGGCCCGCATCCTTATGCCTGGTCCCCCTTATGCGGGGAGGCAAGGAATGTTGGGGCATGCCCGATCAGGGAGCGGGGGCGGCGGTTTTGCGTCAAGAGACACTGGGTCAGTTCAAGCTCAGATATGGGCCAAAGGCCGTCCCCATATGCATGCGCTGGCCTATTCATACCGGGAAGCAAAGGATGGAGGCCATGTTCAAACGGGGGACAATAGCGCTCATTTTATTTCGTGAGGCAAAGGATTTGCGACCAAGGCTCGGGTATGGGCTAAAACCCTCCCTATATGCCTATAGATAATCCGCGGGTTACAAGGTTCTTGGCAGTTGAGCCAGGACCCCGAGGACTACCGGGAATACCTCGCTATAGATAATCCGCGGGGTACAAAGTTCTTGGCAGGGCGGTGAGGAACTCGGCGCCGTCGCGGGTGACCACGGCCATGTCCTCTACCCTCACGCCCCCCACGCCCGGAAGGTAGATGCCGGGCTCAATGGTGAAGACCATGCCCTCCTCGAGCACGTCGTCGCTCCTGGGCCCCACGTATGGCCTCTCGTGCACTTCCAGGCCCACACCGTGCCCCAGGCCATGACCGAAAGCCTTTCCGTAACCCGCCGCCTGGATTAACTCACGGGCCGCCCGGTCCACCTCCCTCGCCTTTACCCCAGGCCTCGTCGCTTTCAAGGCCCTTTCCTGCGCCTCCAGCACCAGGGAGTGGGCTTTTCGCAGCTCCGCGGGAACGCGCCCGAAAGCAACGGTGCGGGTGGAGTCGGTGCAATACCCGCCGAGGACGATCCCCCAGTCGATGACCGCAACCCCCGACAGGCGGTTACGAGAGGGGCGCGCGTGCACCAAGGCCCCTCTCTTGCCAGAGGCAACGATGGTCTCAAAGGAAGGGGACTCGGCCCCCATGCGCCGAGCGGCGGCGTCAAGCTTCGCCGCCAGCGCCGCCTCGGTGCAACGGTCACCAGTAGCTCCTAGCGCCTCCCTGAAGGCCTTCTCGGCGATGTATATCCCCTTACGCATGGCCGCGAGTTCGGCATTGCTCTTCAACGCCCTTAAAGAGGTTGGAGGCTTTTTCACCGCCACCAGGCGGGCCAGTCCTCGCAGATGACGCCTTAGGCGGATAACCTCCGCGTAGGCGAGATGCTCCGGATCGAAACCTATGGAGATCAGTGATCCATCCTTTTTCCCGTTTTCGCCGCCAAGCTCGTCCCCGGAGCCATGCCCTGTTTTTTTAGAGGTAACCCTCACATCATCCGCGATAGCACGTTCAGCTAAGATACGATGGGCGCCCTCCGCAGTCCCGTGAGGCGAGTCAGCACCCACGTCCGCCTTTCCGCCCGGCGCGCCACCCCTTCCTTTTCCCGAGACCGCCTTAATTTGGCGGCTCTCCAGGACTTCCCGCAGACCCTCCGCGAAACCGTCGTCGCAGATGACGGCCTTAACCCCCACTGCTTCGATGCGCGACTGCTCGCGATAGCGGAAATCTGTGAGCAGATACGTCTTGTCGCGCATGACGAACAGCATCCCACTGGAGCCGCTGAAACCGCACAGATAACGGATGTCTGGCAGGTGTGTTACAAGCAGGCCGTCGAGACCCGCCTTGCGAGCCACGTCCAGGGCGCCTCGCCTGCGCCTCCCGAACTCAATCCCCAAGGCAATCTTTGACGCCATCTCAACAAAGTCTTCCCTTGACCCTGTGGCCACTACACCCTAGTTCCCGACGCGTAAAATCCGCCCTTTAGCCGCCTCTTGGCCCTTGATCATCGCAGTAATCAGAAAGAGTGAGAGCCGAACCCCCGCCTTTTCTCGCCGCCATCCGAACTCCATCCTCTCATGCCCGCGAGGCCGGCACCCTCGAGGTTCCGGCGTTTATCCGTCCGCTCCCTTGCGCTCATGCGCCCGCCGGGGGGCAACCGACCTAATCGCTCGTTCCCTCATCCTGCACCATTTCCACCCTCAGAAAAAATGCCGCCAGCACCAGGAGCACCACCGCCCACACGGTGTGCGCGAGAAATTCCAGGACGTACCAGTCCATCCAGGATAACAAGCCTTCCCCGACACCATGGGGTATGAAGAACACCCTGTCCACTCCCAGAACAAACATCAGCGCGGCCACGAGGCCCAAGTACCACCCGAGCAGGCGCATCTTGAAAATGGACACCGCGGCCTTTTCGCGCATCCTTCCCGTCATCACATATCCCAGCCCCAGGAGAAGCGAGCCAAGGGCGAGGGTGAAGCCGTTCACCGCCATCCAGGGCGCCAAACCCTCCACCCATCCCGTTACCCCGTGCAGGGTAAGGACTTCGGGAGGAGCAATTAAGTTTCCGCCATCATCGTATTCCGCTTCTTTCAGCACCACGTTCACGCCATCCCCCGCTAGGTCCACGGCGAACACGAAGTTGAACGCCATGTTGAGGGTGAAGTAGGCGATGATCACCAGGCCCGCGACCATCATGAACCAGAAGAAGCCCCTCCGGGTCTCCTCCACCCTTACTCGCTCCTCCGAAGATTTCACATCATGCGCGCGTTTCTTCTCCTCGCTCAAAGTCACGCCTCCATTCCCTCAACAAACGACCCCAACACCCCGTTGCCCCGAAAACCAGATCTACTGGACATTAGTATACCTATGCATAGACAATCTTTGTTTCCGTAATCGTAAACCACGACACGCCTCACGCATAACCGTAGGCTGACCCGGACACCTTTGCGGACAACGAAACGGGAGCCGCTGGCGCGGCCCCCGTTGAACAAGAAACAGTGTACATGTGCCTGGCCTATTTCTCCTTCCACATCTTCACTTTGAAGGGTATACGGAAAGCTTCTCCGAGAACCGAGGGGCTCTTATAGTGGATGGAATAGTTCGATCCCGGTAACCAGCTGAACCTTGACCCGCTGGAGTTGAGCTCGATGTCTCCGCGCGCCGTGATCTGCCCCCTGAGGTTCTTGAACCACCCCATCTCGTATTCCACGCTGACCGGGTCGCTGACCGGGTCGTAGTCCTCGTGCGCTGCGTAGATGAAGAACTGGTCGTTGTCATCGATGGTCATATTGCCGCCAGCGTCGTATAGGAACTTGCCCCCGGCGATGATCTGGAACTCCGCGTCACCCGAGCCCTCGCGCCTCAGCGTCTCTTGAAGGGTTATGTCTCCCGTGGCCACCAACACCGCTTTGCAGGCCACCGGCACGCTCACCGTGCCAACGTTTAGGTCTCCCTCGACGAAAACCACGAAGAGGCTGGAACTGAAGGCCCCAGCGGGAATGTCCAGGTTGGGGCTCGGCGGGGTCTCGAAATAGTGATCCTGGCCGTCGAGCAGCTCCTGCTCCTTGGCCAGTTCGCGGTAGTAGTCGAAGTCGCACTCGGGCAGGAGCACCTCTCGGTACTCGGTGGGCGCGGTGGGCGCGGTGGGTTCCGGCACGCTGAACTGCGAGGGGAGAGGCGTAGTCTTGTCGCCCGTTACGCTCACGTTGCTGCTTATGGTAGGTGATCCACCATAGCGCCTGGCATCTTTGTTAACGCTTATGGAGGCCGTGCTTAATAAGCCCTTGTCTACGCTGAGGGACATGGCCCCGTTGGAGTACACGCCGGGGTTGGCGGAAGGGGGGTTGAGCGGCGCCAGGCCGCCGTTCACCGCCACCGTCGCCGTGCCCAGGAAACCGCTCTGATCGTAAAAATCGAAGTTGCCTTCCGAATACACACTGCCCCCGATGGTCACCCGGCTCGTGCCCGCCGCGGCGTAGTTGTCAAGGTTGATAGGACCGTTGGCGTAGATGTTCCCGCCCACGCTGTTGGCAATTGTCCCCGCTGCCCCCAACCTGCTGTCCAGGTTCACGCTGTCCCCGTAGATGTTTCCGCCCACAACGTATCCGCTGGGGTTACCGCACCCCACGCCGAAATGATGGTAGATATTGACGTTGCCCCCTGCCTGTATATCCCCGCCCACGCGGTTCTGCATGGTGCCCAGAACTGCGCCATCTGCGTACAGGTCCACGTTGCCGGAAGCGTATATGCTTCCGTTGATATTGTTGTTCAGGGTTCCACCCGCGATATTGAGCACAGAGCGGAAGTTGACGTCCTCGCCCCCGAATACGCTCCCGTTAACCTCGATGCTGGGCCAACCCGCCAGTAACCGTACCGAGTTCTCGGCGTAAACGTCCCTGTTGGACCTGATGGTCCCGTTGATACGAGTGGTGCACCCTCCAAGGACCCAGACCTCGTTTATGATGCGCACTCCCTGGTCAACGCTTCTGAGCCTCCCCGACGCGTTAATGTCTCCCGTAAGCTCTATGCTTCCTCCCCCCGCTATGCCGACCCTCGTCTCCAGCAGCACGCCCCCTCCAGTATCGCCAGGCCTGGTCAAAATGCCGCTGAAAAGGTTTCCGCTGATGCGTACGTTGGAAGCGGCCAGGGCCACGTTTAGCTCGCGCACGATGATGTCGCCCCTCTCGGTAACCACATCTCCCCTGATCTCGAAGTTGGTCCCCGCCGCCAGGCGAGCCTCGTTCTGGAGTTCGATGTCGTTCCCGGCGTAGACGCTGCCGTCGACCAATATCCCGCCGACCTGGAGAAGGTTCCCGCCCAGATTGAACCTGATATCGCCCTCCTTGGAGAACAAAACGTAGTCGAGGGCGCTGTAGTAGTGGCCGCCCGCGAAGGAGATAACCTCCTCGAGGGTGCGGTAGAAGGTTCGGTCGACGCCCTCGACGCGGGCAGTGTAGGTGCCCGAGGAGGTGACCAGCCAGTCGTAGGGGTCGCCGTCCCCCATGTCGGGGTTTTTCACCACGTTAACGGAATAGGTCCCGTTGCCCTGCCACAGGCTTCCCGTGATCCCGCTCGTGTTACCTGTTATATCTCCTGCGGCGAGCATGGCATGCACGACGTCGAGCCCCGCCTCGGCGGCCGCCTGAGCCCGGGCCGCGGGGGTAACCCCGACAGCGTTGCGCAGCGCGTACGTGGTATAGAGGAGGATCAGCGCCCCCAGGATTCCGATCACCATGATGGAGAAGATCACAAAAAGCATGGCGAAGCCGCCCTCGCGATCGGGAATCCTTGAGTCGTCATTGTGGCCGTGCGGAAAACTCCCGCAATATAGTACTTGCTTCCCTTTGCCTTTCATCTCTCACCACTCCCGGCGCTCAACGGCGATCGCATGTCGTCACATCCGCCTTATTTCCTTATCCTGGCAATTGTGGTTATGGAGTCCTCTATGCCGGACTTGTTCATGGTCAGCTCTATCTCCACCTTGGCGATGGAGGAAAGACTTGCCACAGGCGCGCTTAACACGCTCCCCGCGGAATCATAATAGGTGAACTTCAGCCTGGTGACGTCGCTCGCCAGCACGCGGTTATCGGAAGGTCCCGGGATCCCTGTGCTCACCCGGTGGATGAGGTCGCTCCCCTGGAGGAAGAACTGGACGTTGTAGAGCTGGGTGGTGCCGGTGAGGTAGGCTGTAAAAACAACGTTGCCAGCCTCGGCGGTGGTGAAGGAATATGCCATCCGCAACTGGTCCACCATGGTGGTACCAGTCTCCCTTAACTCCTGGCTGAGGTCCGCTCTAGCGGCGTAAACGCCCCCGGCCTTGACGTTTACGTCCAGGATATTGAAAGCCGCGTACACAAGCAGCGCGAGGATTGCGAAGGCTATGAGCAACTCCACCAGGCTGAAGCCCTCCTCCCTTTCCTTCAAGTCGCCGAGAACCTTCATCTTCCCTACCCTCCAGGGTTCACACGCATTCCGGCTTGCCTAGTTTTCCGCTCCCGCCGTCTTTCCACTCTTCCTTTTCCCTGGCGCACCCATGCCGCCACAACGATGTCGCCCTTCTCACGGATACCTCACTCTGATGCGATTATTGAACCAGGACGACCACTTGTTGTTCACGTTGTTCTTGATGCGGATCCGGATGGGGTTCTCGCTACCGTCGTCCTTCTGGTGCGGACCAGTGCGCTTGGCGTCGCTTTCCTCCATCTCTATCCACACCTTGGCGTTCTCCCTGTCGACGAGCACCGTCACGTTGGTCCAGGTCTCGTCCATTCCGTCGGTGTTCTCGCCGTGGTCGTTCTCGGCATGCACGTTGATGGTGCCCTTGTTGAAGCCCATGCCCCTAAGCTCCACGAAGAACATCTCTCCCCGGGTCCTGTTCTGTGGCTGGGCGCGACCGTCGTCCGTCTCGTACACCGTCGCCTGGACGCCTCCTCCCTCGGTGCTCTCCAGCCAATCGCTCCAATCCTCCGGCCATACCCCAGCCGCGTCGGCGTTCATGTAATGGGATTTCACCTTAACCGACCAGGGCTCGGAGCCCGCGGGAACCCCGCTGGTCAGCAGGGTGGGCACGCCAAGGGTGATGGGCAACAGTGTCTTGTACTGGACGCCATTGACGATATCTGTGTAGCCGCTGTCCGTGACTCCGGTGGGGGTGGCTTTCCCGTAAAGCTCCCAGTCGCCCGCGTCGCAGTCCACCAGGTTCAGCAGGCACTGCACCCGCCTTCCATTATCCAAAGACACCGGATCCTCCATGGCTTCGGTGGCCAGCCAGTCGTTCGATGGTTCGCCTACCTCTTTGATCATCACGTCGAAAGCGGTGCCCGAAGAAGAGTCGACGTCGAAGCACTCTCCCGTGATGTCCACCTGCACGCCGTAGTAGTTCTGCCACAGGCCGTAGGTATTGACGTCATAACCGTAGATTATGGGCGCGGGCGCACGTATATCCATGGCGTTGGTGAGCACTCTCCCGAAGCCGTTGCTGTTGCGCACCCATATCCAGTACACCCCGCGCTCGGCCTCCTCAACCGCCTCGCCGCCGCTTCCGTCATCGGTGAAATCGAATACCGCCCGTATGGTCTCGGAGTTCAGCCATTGCACGCTGAGTGGTGATATCTCGTTGGTGGCCCCGCTGGGCGGGTCCACGGAGGTATCCCCTCCGATGCCCAGCTTGATATCTGCGGCGGCGATGAGGCTGTCGAAGTTGAAGCCCTTTATCTCCAGGGTGTAGGTGTAGGAGCGGTCGTCGTACACGAAGTGCCTGCGCTCAGGCGTCACCGGGGTCTCCTCGTAAACATAGACCTCGTTCACCGCAGGGGGGCCCTCCAGGTAATAATAAGGGCCTGACTCCAGCTCTAAATAGGTGTTTCCCATCACCTCAATGGAAGGCGTGGCTCGGTCGATGCAATTGATGATGCGCAGCATATAGTTTCCACCAACATGTCCGGTGAAGTCGAAGTGCACCGTTACGGTGAGGCCGGTCCTATACCCCTTGTCGATCGTGGGACTTATGGCCAGGTTTCTCCCAGTTATAGTGTCTATGGGCACGCCGTTATCGGTCGTGGTATGTACCAGTTGGACCACCGCCCCTATGCCTGGGTTGGGGTAATTTTCCGGCACGAGGTCAGTCACGTAATCGACCATGGTGAAGGTCAAGACCTCGTCGGTGGTGCTCTCGAGGCCTTGCTTGTTTCCGTCGGAATCTTGAAAGTCGGAGCCCGGCGAATGGTACACGGGAACCGGGTACTCCACCACGAAAATGTTGTTCCGCACCGAGATCACGTGATTGACCACAAGCCAGGCGTGCCAGTACCCCGGCATGCGGTACTTAGGACCCCAGGGCTCCTCGTCTCCGTCGTTGTCGTTAAGGTCTATGGTTCCCTCGATGTAGGATTCACCTCCGTCCGTGCCGTAGCTCATGTTCTTGAGCTCTATGTCTGCGTCCTCCACCCGCACCAGCTTGACGCTCACCAAGCCGGCGTCGAGATCGGACTGGCTGAAGCCCTCGCCGTAAGCCCGGATGGTTATGGAATTCTTGGTGTGAGGGGCGCTTATACATTCGCTGTAGGAGTTGTAACGCGTGCCCTTCTTGGTGGCATCGGAGGAGACGTTTATTACCCGGTCGATATAGACGTTCGCCACCATGTCCGTGGGCGAGGCGTAGAGCTCGGTGGTGCTTGTGGATTGCCCGTTCCTGGTGGTCACCCTCACCTCGTAAAGGATAAGGCTGAGCACTTTTCCGGTGTTGGTCTTAGGCCGGTCATAGCCGTAAAGCGCCATGGGGCTCCAGTTCGTGTTCATCTCGGTCAAGTTGGCGGCCTGCTCAAGCGTCCTCCCCTGCACCAGCTCGTCGTCCACGAAGGCCATTCTTATTTCGACCTTCATATTCGGATAGGGCTCCACGTTCATGGCCTTCATGGTCACCCAGTAATTGTTAGGATCGTTAGGACTAAGCCATTGGTTCTTGGTAATGGGAGATCGCGAACCCCAGTAGAAATCGTCGAAATCCAACGGGGTTGACGGGTTGTCATCGCTGTGGGCGACATAGAAGGGAACGCTGCGTGCAAGCTCGTTGTAGCGCTGAAGGCACTCGGCGGAAAGGTTGATGTCCGATGCGGCCATGGATACACGGTAGGCGCCGTCGAACAACCCCACCATGGGGAAAACCGCAAGGGACAGGATGAGACCCGCTACCATGACCTCGGCCAGGGAGAAACCCGCTTCCCCCCGCATCCTTCCCCTTATCGCTGCCATGATTTCCCGCGCCCTCATCATCGTCCTCCCCCGTCCATCAGGAACTAACCTCGCCCCTCTCGTTTATGGTGATGGTGCGTGAAAGACCCGAGAGGGTGATGGTGACGCTCATGCCTCCCTGGACGCTGCTAACCGTCACCAACGCGCCCTCCCTGCGGAACAGCAAGGTGACGGGCGACTGCACCGAGACCGACCCCTCCGCTATCTTGAACCAGAAATGGCCCTCCCCGTCGGTGTCTGCGGACACGCCAGGGGGCGGCGTTTCCGTGGGTTCGTCGTTGTCTCTTTCGTCCCTGCCATCAGGATACACGCGGTAGATGGCGCAACGGTTGGGGTGGCTTCCGCTCGCGTCCCAGAACTGCAGATATACATCCACTCCCTCCTGCATGGCTATGTTGTAGGCCCTCCTCATCAGGCTCTCCACTTCGTCCGTTCCGCTGGTGATCAACATGCTCCTGCGGGAGCTGGCGTAGGCAAGGGTTACCACCGACAGGGATATGCCTACGAGCAGGATGGAGACGGCGAGTTCAACTACGGTAAAGCCCCCCTGGCGGTTTGATCCTTTCCCCTTTCCTTTCCCTACGATTTTACCCAACACTATCACCGTCCCTTGCGCGCACCCAACAACCCACGTACAGCATCAGGATCCTCACCAGCCGATCCTCCGCGAGACAGCATGTGTGTTTCCGCCTTCCGACCATTTCCATCGCCCTTGCCACGAGTTTCCGTTGTTTTGATCATCGAAACACCGCGAAATTATCTTAACCCCTTTCTGCCTGGTTGGCGGTAAAATACCTGCAACTCGTGTTACGATAATGTTACACAGAACTAACTAGCTGCTATTATGTACTATATTAATTAATGTGTATACTAACATCCCAAAGGATATCGTCTTGATACCCGCCATAGTCCGCCATCCGAATCTTGACCCGTTTCCTGTCAAACCGAAAACCGGCGATGGCCGCTCTATTCCGCTCGGTGATCGCCCGTTTCCCTTCTGGTCTCAGGCTCCAGGAGATAGTCGAGCGCAAGGCGGTAAACTGCGGTGCCGAGGCCTGATATGACCCCACGCACCGCGTCCGCGGTGACGGAGCGGCTCCTCCATTCCTCCCTCCCCAATATGTTGGTCAGGTGAACCTCGACCTTGGGGAAATCCAGCATGGCCAGCGCGTCCCTCAGGGAGTACGAGTAGTGGGTGAGTGCGCCGGGGTTAATTATCAACCCGGCGGCGCGACCCCGCAGGCCCTGCAGGTAATCCACGATGGCACCCTCGTGGTTGCTCTGGAAGAACTCCAGCTCGACCCCATTGCCTTCCGCCAGCTCCTCGAGGCCTTTCCTTACCTCCTCCCAGCTCGTTGTCCCGTAAACTTCCGGTTCCCGCGCGCCCAGGAGGTTGAGGTTCGGCCCGTTCACCACCGCTATCAACGTCATGTATATCACCGCCTCGTTTTAACCTGTAGAAGCGTCCTTTTTACAAACCATCGCCAACAGAGCGCCTGTCACGCCCGCCCTTCCGACTGCCGCAACAACCTCTACGGGTATCCCTTGTCAGGAATCCTCGCACTGCCTCGCGCCGATAACCGTTCCGTTGACTTACTGCAACTTGCTTTCAGGCATCCCCAATATTTCACCTTCTCCCTTTTCCACACCGACTGAGTGCTTGGTCTGTGGGGAAAGTGACTTGTCTTCACGAGTTTTCCGGCCACAGATCTCCTAGCGTCTCCTCGACCGCCCTCTTGACCACCTCTTCCGGCAAGCCTTCCACCAGGAGGGGCCGCTGAGGTCTCTCCAGGAGCACGAACTTCGCCTCGCGTTCCCTTTTTTTATCCGAGCGCATGGCATCAATGACCTTCTGCGCGTCGATCCCTTCCAGCGAGGGCGCCTCTTGCAGAAGCGGACTTAACAGCTTCCTATGGAGCTCCAGCAGAGGCACCCTGGCCTTTCCCGCGTCCTCCGCCGCCCTCGCGGCCATGATCATGCCAACTGCTACTGCCTCTCCATGGCGCAGCGTAACGTAGCCGGTAGCGGCCTCCAGCGCGTGACCAAAAGTGTGCCCGTAGTTGAGCATCGCCCGCTCCCCGGCCAGGTCCCTTTCGTCCTTCTCCACCACCGCCGCCTTGTGCCTTACGCAGCGCGCAATGATCTCCGCCCTCTCCCATTCCGTCAGCCTGACCCAACCCTCCGATCCGCCCTCCAGGGTAAGAAGCCTTTCATCGTAGAGGAATCCGTACTTTATGACCTCGGCCATGCCGCCCAGCAGTTCTCTCCTGGGAAGGGTTGACAACAAGCCGGGATCGGCGATCACCGCTAAAGGCTGGTGGAAAGCCCCTACGGCGTTCTTGGCCCCGGGCATGTCCACTCCCACCTTGCCCCCCACGCTGGAGTCGACCATGGCCACCAAGGTGGTCGGGAGCTGGATGTAATCCATGCCCCGCATGTACGTGGCAGCAGCGTAGCCCGTCAGGTCCCCCACCACCCCGCCCCCGAAGGCCAGCACAACCCCTTTACGTGTCACCCCCCATTCGAGCATCAACTCTTGGAGGGCGATCACGGTTACAGGCCTCTTGTGCTCCTCTCCTTCCGGGAAGAGGAACACGCGTTTTTCCCATGCCACATGTCCGGCGTCGCACAACGCGCTCCCGAGCTCCTCGCCATGAAGGGAGAGCAAGTGGGGGTGCGACACCACCACCACCTGACCGGCCTCACGCCCCGAAACCAGGCGGGGCAATTGCTCGCTTATCGCGCCTTCGCCCACCAATACGTCGTATTCGCGGGAGGCGGCCTTTACGCGTATCTCCTCCATCTTCGCGCTATCTCCTCCGCGATCTCCTCGGGCGAGGCCTTGTCGGTCTCGATCACCTCGTGCGCCGCCCCCAGGTAACTCTCTCTCCTGTCCTCCAGGAGTCGCCTCGCTTTCTCCTCCCATTCCGGGCCCGCCAGCAGCGGCCTCGCGGCGCCGTCGTCCCTTATCCTGCGAAGCGCCTCGTCAAGGGATACCGCGAGTAAAAACACCACCGACCGCTCCCTTAGTTCCCTGACATTTTCCTCCACCGTCACCACCCCGCCTCCGCAGGCCACCACCGCCTGCCCTTCCTCAAGTACTCGCTTTAAAGCTCGTGATTCCCTGTTCCTGAACCCACCCTCCCCCTCGCGGGAGAATATCTCCGGCACACTCGTGCCCGCTTCCTCCTCGATCTCCTCGTCGAGGTCTATAAACGGCAAGTCCAGGTTTTCCGCAAGCACGCGACCCACGGTGCTCTTCCCGGAGCCCATGAAACCGATCAAGGCGATGCTCTTCATCTCCGCGCCCATATCTCTTCCCGACGCCTAAAAGTCGCGTATGCGCCGCCACATAGCCTCGAGCCTCTCTTCGATCTCGAGCATCGAGTCGCCGCCCGTCTTCTCCAGCAGGGCGTCCGCTATCACCAGGGAGACGACGGACTCAGCTATCACCGCGGCGGCAGGCACCGCGCAGATGTCAGCGCGCTCCACCGCCGCTTTCACCTTTTCCTTGCTCACCAGGTCAACGGAATCCACCGCTTTCTTCATGGTGGGTATGGGCTTCATGGCCGCCCTTAGCACTATGGGCTCTCCGTTGCTCATCCCCCCCTCTATGCCTCCGGCGTGGTTGGAAGCCCTGACGAAACCCGCATCGCCTGTGTATTCCAAGACGTCCACCGCCCGCGACCCGGGCATCTCCGCAAGCCGGAAGCCGTCGCCTATCTCCACCCCTTTAACCGCCTGGATTCCCATGACAGCTGCCGCCAGCCGGGCGTCCAGCCGCCTGTCCCAGTGCACGTGGCTCCCTATGCCGGGCGGAACCCCGAAGGCCACCACCTCGAAAACCCCGCCGAGGGAGTCGCCGTTTTTCTCGGCTTCCTCGATCTTTTTAACCATTTTTCCCGAAGCCCGGGGGTCGAGGCAGCGCAGGGGATCACCGTCAGCGCCTTCCAGTTCCTCCGGCGAACGCGCCCCCCCGGTTTCCGCCCATATCCCCCCAACCGACAACACGTGCGACAATATCCTCATGCCTAGCTTTTCCAGCAAAGCTTTCGCCAATGCGCCCGCGCATACCCTTCCCACCGTTTCGCGAGCGGAGGCTCGTTCCAGGACATCGCGCAGGTCACGCGTCGCGTATTTCAGCGCTCCGGGGAGATCTGCATGGCCCGGCCTGATCGCGGTTAGTGGCTCAACGGCGATATCGCCCTCCACTGCCATGACCTCCCTCCAGCGCTCGTATTCGGCGTTCTCCACCAGCATGGCCACGGGGCTGCCCATGGTCTTCCCGCCCCTCACGCCGGAGAGTATCTCGACCCTGTCCCTCTCAAGGCGCATGCGCCCGCCCCTACCGTAACCCAACCTCCTGCGGGCCAGCTCCTCTTCTATGCGGGACGCGCCGATTACCAGACCGTGGGGCATTCCCTCCACGATGACCACCACGGCCTTGCCATGCGACTCTCCCGCATCCAGGTATCTCAATCCCATCCTTTTCGCATCCTTCCCCACGCCGAGAGCTTCATTATTCCGTGCGAGATTGCGGGTTCGCCAATGCGTATCCCGACATCCTCCAGGTATCTTAATAACATGTTTACTGCATCCTTCCGCCCACCATGATCATAATTATTTCGCAATAAATTCCCCATTCGCCAACCGTACTCGGCAGGGGCGGGGCCTGACCCCTTATTTCACCGAGGGACTTGACCAACTTAAAAGGGCGGCGTTTCCGCCGCCCTTCCGCCCTCCACCATTCCTATATCTTTCTCAGCTCGTTCTCCTTCAGCTCGTAGGTCTCGTCCCCGCACACCACGACGACGGAGTCATCGCTTTTTATCTCCTGTACCTTGAAGACCTCCGCGAACACGCTTCCCGCCTTCAGCTTTGTGTAGGTGTCGTCATTTACTTTTATATCTGCATATTTGATGCCGCGCATCTCGTAGACGTCCTTCAGCAACACCACCCTCTGGGGGATGCTGGTGGTCACCGGAAGGGAGCTTGGAGGGCTTGTCGCCGGTGCGGAACCCGTGGTGCCGGTCGCCTGTTCGTAATCAGGAAAGCCCAGCATCTGCCACTGCTTGTTCGCCAGGTTGCCTTCGCTGTCCCTAAGGTCACCCGCTGTTCCTATAAGGGGGTAGAAGGGGTCGTTCAGCACCCATATCTCCACGTGCGGTATCTCTCCCAGCTGCTGATCCATTTCCTCCATATGCACCTGGAACTTCTGCTCTACTACACGCGACGCCAGTCCCTCTGAATCTATATCCACCTCGCTGTCGGGAGAAACCAGCACTTGGGAGAGCGCTGTCTTCCCTCCCGCGCTGGAACCAGGCTTAGCTGATATTACCAGCACGGCTACCACCATCACTGCGAGCGCAAGCCCGCATAGCAAGCGTATGGTGGTCTTTTCTTTTCCTTCCTCGCGTTCTCGCGCACCCATCTTCTTGGTCTTCTTCTCCATATGCATCAACCCCGCTCATCCTCTTGAAAGGCACGCGACCTTGCCGAAAAGCCGCAACACAACCCCCTGCGCATCTTACTGGCCTCCCTCCGCTCCTCCAGTGGGAGCGGGTGCGGCGCCGCCGGTCACCAATTGCTCCACGCCTTTATCCGAGGTGAAGAAGGCCCTAAACCTGATGGTTATCTCCAGGTAGGGAAGGCCTGCGTCTCCGGGAGCGATGTTCAGGTACACCACCTTCACGGACCTGGGAAGCCTTTCGATGTGGTTGAAGAATTCCACCAGGTTAAAATACCTGCCGTTAAATACCGTCTCGCAGGTGACCACGTAGAATCCCTGGGCCGCTACGGGTGTCTGAGGAGTGAAGGAAAAGAAATCCAGGCCCGACTCCTCCGCGGCATGGTCTATCTGCTCGATGATGTCCGCAAGCTCTACCTGCTCAGGAATGCGCTCTTTGATGACCTCGATCTGACGCGTGAACTGCTCGGGATCCTTCTCATACTGCCTGAGCTGGTTCAGCCTGTTCATCTCCGTCTGAATGCTGGTCTCCACGGCGTCAATCTTTTCCTCAACGTCGCTTATTTTGCTGCGCTGGGGGAAGACGATGAGGAATAGCGCCAGCACAAGAAAGATGATACAAACCAGGGCGCCCACCAAGAGCCATATCCCCGCGCTAGCTCTTATCTTCATATCAGCCACCTCCGGTAACAGAAGCCTGCTGCGGGGTCTCCGCCTGCCAGATAGCTTTTTCCGGGTTCCACCTGCCCTGGATGGTGAAGTGGATCGCCCAGTCGGAATATGTCTGTTCCTCCTGGGTGGTGGTTCCATCCTGATTGGTCACGGTTACCAATCGCGTCTCTTCGATGGTCTCCTGAGTGGAGCTTTCGATCCAGAGGTTAGACCATTCCTCCATGTTCTGCAGGCGCACGAAGAATTCCGCTACCTTCGGGTGTCCTCTGAAGTAATAGTAATAGGGATACGCGTCCAGGAACCCTCTCGCCTTGAAGTCGCTCGCCCGTGGCAGCCAGGTCTGGATGCACAACCACGCCGGCGTGGCGTATCCCTCGATGTAAATGGGCGTCGCCGCACCTCCACCCGTGGGAGCCAAGCCACCCGTTATGGCCTCCAGGGGCTCCGCGTCGATGACGAGAGAGGCGAGCCAAATGGCCGGCGCCCTGGGGTTGGAGGCCGTGGCGAGCCCCTCGGGCACGTACATAGCGAGGTCGTTGAGCATCTGCGCCCAGGCGACCCTTCCGCTGTTGGCGGCGTCCAGCAGTTGCTTCAGCGATTTCAGCTCCGCCTGCTGCTGCTCGTATTTCTCTATGGGCTTGGTCTGTTTCTGCAGGTCCTGCAGTTCCTGCTCTTTTTCCTTCAGCGTGTCCTCCTTGCTGGATTTCTGGGCGCTGAAGAGGAAGAACAGTCCTACTATAATCACGATAGTCACCACGCCCATGAGTATGAACCAGGGCGCGAGCCTCGGCCGTTCCGCTTTCTCCTTTACCTCCGGCGGCAGCAGGTTAATCCTCGTCATTCCACTACCTCCCGCAACGCCAACCCCACGCAGACCGCCACCGCCGGCTCGATCTCCGCCAGCTCCTCGGGCGTATACGGTAGCTTGCCCATCTGCACGTTCTGATACGGCCGGCCTACCTCCACCGGCATCCTCAGCCCCTTGTTCAGCTCCTGGACGAGGTTTACCGTCATCGAGCCGCTTCCAGAAACCACCGCCTTGCTGAAGGTCCGCTCCTGGGTCTGCGCAATATAATAGTCTATTGAGCGCCTTATCTCGCCTACGAAGTTAAAGATCTCCTGTTGCAGAACCGCGTCGGCCTCGAGGTTGGCCAGCCTTCCACGCCTTATCTCCTCGGCCTCTACCCATTCCAGGTCGAGGCGATTGACGATGGCGCGCACGAAGTCGTCGCCGCCCCGGAGCAGGAAACGCGCGAAACGCGGCACGTTGTCCTTGACGATGGCGATGTTGGTTATCCCCGCCCCAACATTGATGAGACACACCGCCTCGCCGCCCTCATAGGCAGCCCTCAGCTCCTGCAACGGTATCAGAGACCGGGGAAGCGCAAATGCCTTAAGGTCTATCGCAGAGGGGGATAGCCCTGCCGCTTTAAGAACCTCCACGAAGCTCTGTATCATGTCCTTATGAGCGGCCACCAGGAGCACCGTAAGCATGCGCTCCTCCTCTGCGGTCATGAACTCCTCGATGATGTCGAAATCCAGTATGGCGTCCTCTATGGGAATGGGGATGAACTCCTGCACCTGGAAACGCAAAGCGCTATCCAGCTCCTCCTTCTCCATGTAGGGAAGCTCGATAGGCCGGACGATCACCTTCTGGTTGGCAATGCCCAAGATAACGGACTTTTCCTTCAGGCCGGTCACCTGCCAGAGCTCCTTGAGGGACTCGACCAGGGTTACCCCGTCTTCCACCTCCCCGTCCCTTACCACGCCTTCGGGGATACGGACGATCCCCAGCGTGTTCAGGATGGGTTCGCCTTTCTGGATGTCGATTGCAGCCACCTTGAGCGAGTTGGAACTGATGTCCAGCCCCACCGCCACCTGGGCTTTTCTTGGACTCATCCTCTACCCCCAGTATCCGTCCCGCCCGTCCTCTGGCTTCCCCGGTTAAGGTAGTCGTTTACGTCGCTTTCCTTGATGCGGTAGTTCTTCCCAACCCTTATCGCCGGAATCTGGCCGCCCTTAACCAGCCGGTATACCGTCATGTTGGACACCCTCAAGATATTAGCCACTTCGTTGACCGTCAATAGCTTGTTGCTGAATCGCTCCGCCAACCGCGGACCTCCATCTAATCCGCTCTCCCATTAGATGACAATAAACTAATGGTCACTCCAGAAAGCGCCAATAATATTCATCGCCCACTTCAGCAACTAACTTTAGCTCTTTTTGTAATCTTTCACATTTCCTTAATATCTTATATATAATTAATTCTTTTTGTCAATAATAAACAGGCGCAACAGAAAACGTGTCCCAAGTCTCGCTTCGCCTGGATCACCCGCCAATATAAATTTCCACTATGAGGGCTTTTTGACCTTTTGCGATCACGCCGCAGGTTAGATCAACCGTTCCCGAGCCCCATAAGCCATTCCTTGTTCTCACTACCGTGTGGCTATGAGGAGACAGCCCTAGATACGGTTCGGGAAAGGCCTCCCTTGATCCATGCGCGCTATGACTGCTTGGTGAACTGTGTGACAAGGGAGAATATGGGCATGTACAGCGCGATGACGATGGTGCCCACCACGATTCCCAGGAAGACGATGAGCAGAGGCTCCAGCAACGAGGTAAGCGCCTCCACAGTGGCGGAAATCTCCGAGTCGTAGAAATCGGAGACCTTGTTGAGCATGGTATCGAGGGCGCCGGTTTCCTCTCCGATGGCCAGCATCTGGGTGACCATGGGCGGAAAGAGCGCGCTCTGACCGAGGGGACGGGCAATGGAATCCCCCTCCTTCACGCCCGCCCTCACGTTCTCGACCGCCTCAGCCACCAGCACGTTGCCCACCGTGTTGGAGGTGATCTCCAGCGCCTGTAGGATAGGCACGCCGCTGGAGACCAGGGTTCCCAGGGTGCGGGAGAAGCGTGAAAGCGCCATCTTGTGGAACAAGGATCCGAACACCGGCAGTTTCAGTTTCAGCGCGTCCAGCCTCCGGCGCCCCGCCGGTGTCTTCAGCCACCTGCGCAAAAACACCCCTCCCACGATGAGGAGTATCAGGAGCACTGCACCCTTCCAACTAACCAGGAAGTGGCTTATGCCCATGATGATACGGGTGAGGAAGGGCAGGGTCGCTCCCATCTGGGAGAACATCCTCTCGAATACTGGCACCACGAACACCAGCATGACGATCAACAACAGGATGGATATGGCGAACATGGCCACGGGATAGGTCAACGCCGATTTTATCCTCCGCCTTATCTCGTCCTCGCTCTCCAGGGTGGTGGCGATACGAAGCAAGACGTCGTCCAGCACGCCGCCGATCTCGCCCGCCTTCACCATGCTGGTGTAGAGGTCCTTGAAGATGTTGCCGTGCTTGGACATCGCCTCCGAGAGGGATCGGCCCATCTCCACCTCGTGCTGCACGTCCGCCACCACCTCCGAGAGCACGGGGCTCTCCGTCTGCTCAGAGAGGATGCTCAGGCATTTCACCAGCGGGAGGCCGGCGTTGATCATGGTGGCGAACTGGCGGGTGAAAACGGTGATGTCCTTGCCCTTGACCTTGGGTTGGAAGATGCGGATCTCCTTCTTGGTGAGGGAAACCCTTTCCTCCTCGACGGCTATGACGAAATAGCCCATCTCACGCAGTCGCTGCGAGACCAGAGCCTCGTTGTCGGCCTCCAGTTTGCCTGTGATTATCTTGCCCTGCTTGTCCCTTACACGGTAGGAATAGGTCTGCGCCAAGACCGCACGCTCCTTTGCTCAGCCCCCTCGGCCTTACACTTCACGCCGCCCATGTCATGAAAATATTACTTTTTCAACAGAAATGTCAACTCGTTTACTCTTTTACCTTATCCAACAGCTTTTATCTTTTTTATCTCCAGACCACTTTGCTTTTATTTAATTTACGCTTTTTGTAATATATCGTTAATCAACCACTTTTCCTTTATGTCCTCGACCCCCTTTTTTTAAATCGCCCGGAGGACCAACTTCGTACGCCTGAAAGAATCAACCCGTTATCCGATGAGCCTGACCATCTCGTCGCGGTTGTTGCAGCGACCCATGGCCACCTCGTAGCTGATGATTCCCCGCTTGTAAAGGGCAGCTATGGAGTGATCCATGGTCTGCATCTTGTACTGGCCTCCCGCCTGCATGGCGGAATATATTTGGTGAGCTTTGGCCTCGCGGATGAGGTTGCGGATGGCGGACGTGGCCACCATCACCTCCACCGCGGGGATGCGTCCCTGACCATCCTTGGTGGGCAGAAGCTGCTGGGTCACGATGGCCTGGATGGTGCCCGCTAGCTGCATGCGCACCTGTTGCTGCTGATAGGTGGGGAACACGTCGATGATGCGGTCAATGGTCTGGGGAGCGTCCTGGGTATGCAGGGTTGCGAAGACCAGGTGTCCCGTCTCCGCTGCAGTGAGTGCTGTGGAAATGGTCTCCAGGTCCCTCATCTCCCCCACCAGGATCACGTCCGGGTCCTGGCGCAACACGTATTTGAGCGCGTTGGAGAAGGAATGGGTGTCTCCACCTACCTCGCGCTGGTTGACGATGCATTTCTTGTGCACGTGCAGGAATTCGATGGGATCCTCGACGGTGATGATGTGCAGGTTCCGCGTCTCATTGATGACGTTGATCATCGCCGCCAGGGTGGTGGACTTCCCCTGCCCCGTGGGGCCGGTGACGAGGATGAACCCGCGCGGCAGCATGCAGAACTCCTCCAGCACTTGCGGAAGATGCAGCTCTTGAATGGTCTTTATACGGTAAGGGATGATGCGGAACGCCGCCCCGATGCTGTTGCGCTGGAAGTACGCGTTTACGCGGAAGCGGGCGCTCCCCGGCACGGAATAGGAGAGGTCGTATTCCAGGTTGCTCTCCAGCTGCTCCCTCTGACGGGCGGTGAGGATGCTGTAGACCATATCCCTGGTGTCATTTGAAGTTAGCCTGGGATATTCTTCCAGCCTCACCAGCACTCCGTTGATGCGCATAACGGGGGGCGCCCCCACGGTTATATGGAGGTCCGAGGCTCCCCTCACCAGCACCTCTTCCAGCAACTCATTGATATCGAGCTTCACAGCCAATGCCGTTCCTCCTCTCCTTGCGTAAACCCTCTCCGCCGAAACCGGCCCGCGCGCCTCTCACGCTTCATGGCCAGTTCCCTATCCATGAAATATCACTGGACCTTCGGTCTCCCGGAATCCCCCGCCACAGCCTGACTCCCGGACTCTCACGCCCAGCCATCCCTATTTTCTTCCATCCAAACCCATCAACACAACCCCGCGGACGCGGTGCCCCGACTTCGATCATCGTCCCCTGTGCGCCCTTGCCATCTGTTCGATCATTCTTCCACGAGAATCGGCCCTCTCGCGCGCCTTCTAAATCCAAATAGCTTCTATCCTCGCCCGTGCTTGCCTCGATGCCATATCCTACCAGATTGCTTACTCACATGATGACCCTGAGGACCTCGTCGATGGAGGTCAACCCCTCCTTTACCTTCATGAAGCCCTCATCCCGCAGAGTCCTCATCCCCTCCGACCTCGCCATCTCCGCAATCTCCACGTGCGGCGCATTTCTCGCCACCAGGTGTTCGATGTTCTCCGTCACCTCGAGCACCTCGTAGATTCCGACCCTGCCCTTGAAGCCGGTGTTGTTGCATGCGGGACAGCCGCGTGGCCTGAACAGCACCTGGTCCGTCCTCTCGTCCCAGGGAAAACCTATCTTCTCAAGGTACTCCAGGTCCGGCTCGTAGGCCTCCTTGCAGCGTTCGCACAGCCGGCGCGCCAGCCTCTGGGAGCTTACGCAGTCCACCGCGGAGGCGATGAGGAAGGGCTCGATCCCCATTTCCAGCAGGCGGGTGAGGGCGCTGGGCGCGTCGTTGGTGTGGAGGGTGGATAGCACCAGGTGACCGGTGAGGGCGGACTCGATGGCGATCTGCGCCGATTCCGGGTCCCTGATCTCGCCGATCATCACGATATCCGGGTCGCAGCGCAGGATGGAGCGCAGGGCGGAAGCGAAGGTCAGCCCCGCCTTGTAATGTACCTGCACCTGGTTGATCAGGGGCAGGCGGTACTCCACGGGGTCTTCCACGGTGATGATGTTGAGTTTAATGGAGTTGAGCACGTTCAGGGTGGCGTAGAGGGTGGTGGTCTTCCCGCTGCCCGTGGGACCCGTGACCATGATGGTGCCGTAGGGTTTATGGAAGCTGCGGGCGTACTTCTCCAGCAGGTCCTCGCTGAAGCCAAGTTCCTCCAGGCTCATCAAAGAGGCGCTTTTGTCCAGGATGCGCATGACGATCTTTTCCCCGTGAATGGTGGGCAGGGAGGCCACGCGCAGATCGACGGGCTTGCCGAGGATATCCACCGAGGCCCTCCCGTCCTGGGGCAGGCGCTTTTCCGCGATGTTCATGTCCGCCATGACCTTTATCCTCGCCACCACCCCGGAATGTATGGCCTTGGGGTTCCTCCTTATCTCGTGCAGCACGCCGTCAATGCGGTAGCGGATGCGAACGTCGTTCTCCATGGGCTCGATGTGCACGTCGCTGGCGCGGTCGTTCACCGCCTCGCTTATGAGCAGGTTGACGTACTTCACGATGGGGGCGTCGTCGGCCTCCGCCTCTTCACCCGTCTCAGCAACGTCCTTGGTCATATCATCGGTGCTGATGTCGAGGTCGGTTTCGGTGCGGCAGTAACGGTTAATGGCAGATACGATGTCCTCCCTGGTGGCCACCAGGGGCTCGATGTCCATGCCGGTCATGATGCGTATGTCGTCCAGCGCGAAAACGTTGGTGGGGTCGGCCATGGCCACCAGCAGCTTGTCCCCTTCGAAGCCAACGGGGATGAGTGAATAGCGACGCGCCACCTCGGCATCGACCAGAGAGGATGCGGCTATGTCCACGTCGTAGTTGGCGAGGTCTACGTACTTGAGGCCTATCTGCCGCGCCAGGATGGAGGTGAGGGCCCCCTCGCTCACCATCTTCAGGTCGATGAGCACCCTGCCCAGGGACTCGCCCGTCTCCCGCTGGCGCTCCAGCGCCTGCTCGAGTTGCTCCTCGGTGATGATGCGGTTCTTGATCAGTATCTGGCCTAGTTTTTCCTTCTTCGGCTTCTGCATGAGCGTCGTCCCCGTCTCCGTCAAGCCGTCTCCGAGATCGCCCGCTGGAGCGCTGATCGCATCTCCTCCAGGGGCGGCTCCTTTCCCGTCCAGAGGCGGAAGGACAGTCCCGCCTGGTGCAGGAGCATGCCCTCTCCTCCCGCGGTCAAGGCCCCCCATGACTCCGCCTTGCGCAGAAAACCCGTGGGCTCGCCGTATTTCAGGTCCACCGCCCAGGTTCCCGGCGCAAAATCCCTGCGATCAAGCGGCAGGTCTTCCATCTCCGCCAAGGGCGTACAGTTCACCACGAGGGAGCATCCACCCGCCCCGTGCATGCCCTCGCGGTCGAAGCTCCTTACTGATATCTCGGTCGAGGGTACCGCCTTCTTTAACGCCTCCGCCAGTTCAACCGCCCTCTCGGACGTCCGGTTAACAACCAGGATTTCGGCTACTCCCTCCCTCGCCACGGCCAAGGCCACCGCCCTGGCCGCGCCGCCAGCCCCGATGACCATGACCGCTGTGCCGCCGATGTCGACGCCCAGCTCGCGGAGGAAAGCGCGGAAGCCTTCGACGTCGGTGTTGTAGCCCACGAGCATGCCGTTATCGGCCACCACGGTGTTGACGGCCCCGAGCATCTCCGCGTCGCCCTCCAGGCAGTCCACCAGCCCCGCTATCCTCAACTTGTGGGGGATGGTGACGTTGAAGCCGCGGAAACCCAGCGCCCTCAGCCCCTCCACGGCGGCTCCAAGTCCCTCCGGAGCAACGCGCAAGGGTAGGTATGCCCAGTTCAGGCCGTAGTGACGAAAGGCGGCGTTGTGCATGGCGGGCGACAAGGTATAGGAGATGTCATGACCTAGGATGCCGGTGAGCTCGGTGCCCCCGTCTATTTCCATCATCCTGCCTCCGTCCTATATGCTCTATAGGTTCCGCTCCATCGCCGTGACGCAATGCCCGACATGAACAGGTCCGTCAATGCCTTGCCTGTGTTTCGTATCCGCGAGATGGTCCGATCAATCTTTCTGATGCCACTACCCGCAAGATCCAGTCACCTGCATGAAGCCCGGGCGAGAAGGATCATATCCCATAATAAGCGTCCCGTCACAACCCACTCCCCGGCCTCGTATATCCATACGCAGTTTGCCGCCGCCTCTCGCCCTCGCGTGTATGTAGAAGGCCATATAATCTTATCGTGCACATTTGAGACGGAATTCCCATCACGCTTCCGTGGATTAAAAGTCCTCATAAAAAATATGTAGCAGGTCGCCGCGGCAATCAAGCGATATCGCCTTGTGGGAAACTGAAAGCCTATTTGTCCAGGGTTTTCAGGATATCGTAAAGCAACCCCAGAAGGACCTTCTTCACGTCCTCCTTCTCCAGGGCGTTACAGGGGATGACCTGGATGTCGCCGTCGATGTTGAGTTCCTTCCTGATCCTCTCTATGGCTTGAGAGGGGTCCCCATCGGGCATCCTGGTGGCGCCGATGACATAGGGAGCGTCCGATAGGGTGGCGAAGAACTCCAGGATCCTCTTTCCCTCGGAGAAGGTCTCCGGCCTGCTCGCGTCCAGCATGAGGATGTACCCCAGCATACCCTCGGAGAGGATCTGCCACATGAAGTCGAAGCGTTCTTGTCCCGGCGTGCCGAAGAGGTAGAGAACGATGTCCTTTGATATGGTGATCCTTCCGAAATCCATGGCCACGGTGGTCTCGGCCTTCACTCTGCGCGTGGAGTCCGAGATGGCGCGCTCGGTGGAGACTATGGATATCTCGCTTATGCTCTTTATAAACGTGGTCTTACCCGCGCTGAAAGGCCCGGTGACGACGATCTTGAAGGATCTCAACTGGTCATCCACCCCTTACAATCTCTTGATGCCGTCGATTATCCTCATGATCAGGCTCTTGGTGACCGCCTTGTCCCTCTTGACCTTGGGAACCGGCTTCCCCTTATCTAATTCATCCGATTCCACCACTTCTCCTTTCGGTTTCACCGGGATCTTGATCTTCTTGGTAGGCTGCGGCACCGCCGCGCCGGTGAGCTCGGCCAGTTCCCGCTCCAGTGAATAGCTTTCCATGTCGAAGCCCGCGGCCTCTTCCTCGTATGCCTCCGGTTCCGCGATTTTCTCGCCAGATGCAGCTTCCACCCGAGGCGCTTCGGTTTCCATCACTCCGCCCATGAGGGCTTCCCCGGCTATTTCGCCCATTTCCGGCCCTCTTTCCTCCCTTTCCGCGACGTGCTCCTCCTCTATCCCTACGGCCTGCAGCCGTTCAAGCATGTCTATGGGTTGCTGGGTTACGGCCTCCCCGGCCGGGGGGGCCGGGGCGGTTTCGGGCACGGGGGCCACTGCGGCGGGCTCCACGAAGGGAGGTGCCTGCGGGGCGGGCTCTGGGGCCCGGGCCGCTTCGGGCGCGGCCTGCGCCTCCCCGCCTCCCGTCTCCACCAGGCTTCTCCAGGATGTCTATGGGTTGCTGGGTTACGGCCTCCTCGGCCGGGGGAGCCGGGGCGGTTTCGGGCACGGGGGCCACTGCGGCGGGCTCCACGAAGGGAGGTGCCTGCGGGGCGGGCTCAGGGGCAAGTTCCTCTGCTTCAACACCTCCCGCTGCGGAAAAGATCTCCTCTTCCAGGGCGGCGATCTCCTCGTCGAGATGGGAGAGGTCCGGCGCGGCCGGAACCATCTCCGCCTCAAGGATCTCCCGCTCGAGCTCCTCGATCTCCGACATATGGGGAACGGCCAAGGTCTCCTCACCGCCTCCGTCCAAAGCGATAGAGCCGCTGGGCACTTCTTCCATATCGAAGAAGGTCTCCGAGCTCTCGCCACCCGCCTCCAAGCCCTCTCCTCCGGCAGGCAGCAAGTCCTCCAACGACTGCTCGGGCTCTGCTTTCGGAATGTCCTCAAGCATTACGCTTTCCAGCACCTCGATGCCCACGCCGGCGCCTCTATCCTGTTCCGCAGCTTCTTCCGCCGCCACGGAACCCACAACGCTACTCACAGCGCCGAGCGCTGAAGCATCGAGGATAGCCGTTCCCTTATTGCTATCTATGGATATATCTTCCAGCATAACGCTCTCGAGCAAGTCAAGTCCCTGACGTCCCCCGTCTCCTCCGGGCGCCGTTACGGAACCTACTTTCTCCTCGAGCTCTTTTAAGGGTAGCCGCAGCGTGACCGCCTCCGCGACGCTTTCCGACGGTTCCGCGCTCGCAGGCGGCTCCTGGCTGGGCTCCACCGCCGTGCCGCCTCCCCGGAACGCTCCTCCCAGTATTTTCTCGGGGTCGATGGCCGCCCTTGCGGGAATCCGGGGCTCCACCTGCTCGGCGGGTTTCTTTTCCACGGGCGATATCTTCTCGAGATGGCTCCTCCACTCCTCGGGTATCTCCTCGGGTTCAAGTTCCGCTATCTCCTCTTCCCCGGCCAGTCTCTCAATCTTGCCGTACTTCTTCTCCAGATACGCCCTCTTGGCGGCCCTCGCCTCCACGCTCTCGCGCGTCATGAGGTCTTCCTGTGTTCCTGTCCTTGCTTTCCCGGGGGTCGCTTCCTCTGTTTCGGTCTCCCCCGCCTCGTCGAGGCTCACGCCCTCAGGCAGGAGCTCGCTTATCTTCCTCTTGAGCTCCTCTAACTCCGCCTCCTTGCTCTCTATGCGGAGAACCTGCTCTGCCTCCAGGGTTTCCTCCATCGCCGCTTCTTTCATCTCCCGTATGCGCTCGGTCTCCTTCCTTATCTCCTCCTCGAGCACGCTCCGGGCATCTCTGAGTTCGACAATCTCCGCCTGGGGCTCTTCCTCTGCTTCCCACGCGGCCTCCGGCTCCTGGCCCTCCCGTGCCGCCTCTTCCGAGCCGCGCGACACCATCGCCTCGGCACGCGTCCCCGGCACCTCCGCGGGTGTCTCCTCCTCGATGAGGATAAGCGGCTCGCCTTCATCCCCCAGCTCTATCACCACCGCCTCGGCCTCCCCGGAAGAAACCGCCTCCCCGAGGGCCATTTCCAGCTCCTCCGCCGCGGGTTCGCGGGCAGCGAGCGGCGCCTCTTCTCCGGCGATCTCCTCCTCCAGGCCGACCGCCGCCTCCCCGAGGGCCATTTCCAGCTCCTCCGCCGCGGGTTCGCGGGCAGCGGGCGGCGCCTCTTCTCCGGCGATCTCCTCCTCCAGGCCGACCGCCGCCTCTTCCGATTCCTCCGGGACCGCCACGGCGCCTTGTTCCCGCCATGACTCCTCCCTCACGAGAGCGCCCGGTGACGGAGTTTCCACTCCCGCCGCTGCCGGCACGGCTTCCTCCCTGGCTTCCGGGTATTCCTCCATCTGCATGATCCCCAGGGCTTCGCCCACCGCGTCCGCTATGCGCGAGGTGGCCTCATCAAGTTCTCTCACCTCCATGGTCGCCGGCGCGGCTGCCTCCTCCGGCGCCGTCGCACGCGCGGACTCCGGGGACACGACGAGGGTTTCCTCGGCAGCCTCCAGCTCCTGCGCGCCGGGCTCTAATACATACTCCTCGAGCCCTTCCGCGGGCAGCGCTTCCATATCCCGGGGCTCGGTCTCCGCCTTCTCCAGCTCCTCAGCGAGACGCTCCAGCCTGCGGTCCGCCTCCCTCTCCTCCTCCTCGGGGGTGACGTTCTCCAGCAGGCCGGACCCGATGAGCCCGTAGAGTATCTTGCAGGTGTGCAAAGTGCTCATCCCCGTGAGCTCCACGATCTGGCGCACCGTCTTCTCGCCGTCTATATGGGTGAGCACCATCCACTCCTCCGGGGTGAGGCTGATCTGGGCCGCCTCCCTGCCCTGCATGGAAGTCATCTTGAACACCACGTTGAGGTTGGGGATCTTCTTCTCGATGCGGTTCCACTCGTCCAGGCGGCGCGAACCCTCCATGATCAGCTCCTCGGTGCTGATGGAGAGCCCGATGTCCTCCTCCGGGAACACCACCCCCGGCTGGAAGTCGAACTCGCCGTCCGTCCAGCGCAGCATCTCGAACACCGCGTCCTGTATCTGCTCCTCGACGAAGACCTCCAGCTGCTCCTTGGTTATGTAACCGAGCCGGATGAGGAGCTGGCCCAACCTCTGGCCCCTCGCGGAGGTCTTCTGGAGCTGCAGGGCTTCCTCCAGTTGCGCCTTGGTGATTATCCCGGCGTTCAGGAGCTTCAACCCCAGGGACTGGCGTTTCCAGTTGGTGGTGGCGAAGAAGACCTCGCCGTTGCGGAAACAGATATATCCCCTCGCCTGGCCGCGGGTAAGGTTGAGCGTCCCGTTCTTCTTGCCGAAGTTGAGCAGCTGGAAGAGATCGGGGATGCTGAAATCCTTCAGGCTTCCCTTTAGCGCCATTTTCCTTCCCGTCGATACGTTAAATCGGGCGGGCGCGCGCAGGGCGCCGTCCCGCTCACTATATATATTTCGAGATCCGGGTGGATTTTGATTACATTACTACCCATTATCGCCCGCTCCTCGCGCCGCGGCTCCCCGCC
Source organism: Actinomycetota bacterium (assembly GCA_013178005.1). GTDB lineage: Bacteria > Actinomycetota > Geothermincolia > Geothermincolales > RBG-13-55-18 > Solincola_B. Next base: position 49,256 of record JABLXL010000023.1, on the reverse strand, counting down.
GCGGGTTACCAACCGCCGGCATATTCCCGCGGCCCTTTATTCGTACTCTATACGGAATTCCGATTTTATGATCTCGGCGATCTTTTTGGCGGCTCCCTTTACGTCATATAGCACCAGCCCGAGCTTGCTTCCCTTGCGCACCAGCGCCGTGAGCACCGCGTCCTCGCCGGCCGCCATAAGGAAAACGTAGCCGGAATTGCCCTCCACGAAAACCTGTGCCAGTTCGCCCCTGCCCAGTTCCTCCGATGTCCTTTCCCCCAGGCTCAACAGGGCCGCCGACATGGCGCCCAACCTGTCCTCCTCCAGGGTATTCGGCAGCACCGAGGCCATGACCAGGCCGTCCATGCTCACCACCGCCGCCGCGTCCACTTCCGCGGACCTGGAAACCAGCTCGCTCAAAGCGTTGCGAAGTCTTTCCTCCCTGGATTCCGCCAAGTATCAGACCTCCTACCTGAGTATCCGAAACGATCTTGAACCTATGCTCGACCCAAACGCGTTCATTCGAACAGCTTTGCCAGCTCTTCGGCGGTGCGCTTGCCCTCCATGAACACCACCCCCATCTTCGCCTCCGGCTTTACCAGAAGCGACAGCAGGGCGTCCGGGCCGCACTGTACGAGCAACAGGTATCCCTGGTCCCCTTTTATATAGACCTGCTCCAGGTTGCCCCTCTTCAGGTCGCGGGCCGCCCTCTCACCCATGCTGAGCACGGAAGCGGACAGGGCGCCTATCATCTCCTCGTCCGCCTCGTCTGAGATATCCGACGCCAGCGCCATGGCATCGGAGCTTATCAGCACCGCGGCCTCTATCTCCTGGAGGCTTGACCTCAGGTTTCTCAGGACGGCGTTCATCTTCTCGATTCTCTCCGAAGCCACTGCCACCTCCTGTAAGAACGCCATTACCACGGCGCTTGAAGCGCCGTTGCGATCCGTACCTCTCTCACAGCGCGGCCTCTATGGCGGGGAGGTATTTACGGATGTCATACCTGGCCTTTCCCAGGTTGGCTCCCGCGGGCAGGATGGATACCAGTATGGCGTCCGCACCCACGGCGCTCATCAATATGGCACCCTTCTCGAACTCGAACATCGCCTGCGCCATGGGGCCCTGGGCGAGTTCCAGGCCGATGACCTCCGCCGCCCCCAGCGAACTGGGAGCGATGGCTCCCACGGCCTCGAGCTGGCTGGCGTCCTCGCCGGCAGTCTCGATAATGAAACCGTCTCTGCCCACCACCAGCGCCGCGCGGACGGTACCCGTAGCCACCAGTTCCTCCAGGACCTTCCTCAGATCGGGCAATCCACACCACCTCCTGCCCCAGGGAGAAAAGTTCGTTCTCCTTCTTTCATCGGTTCGCGTTCCTCTTCGCCGGTCTCGGAGCCCGTATCCATCGTGTTACTCGCCGCAGGAGAAGACTTCCCGGCTGGTACGAGCCGTTTCGCCTTCCCCGTTCTAATGCATACATATCGTCATTTCAAGTATTTACTTGACCCGCGCGGAAACCATTTTGCGCGCGGCACGACGCCTTTCCCATCCCATATTACAGGTTCACGCCTTTGCCTTTCCACGCCAGCGCCCGCACACCGCCGCCGGGCGCGCCTCGACTGCACGCTCGGCCTCTTCCTCGGGCGACATGCCGCCCGCTCTGCCTCGCCGTCCATGCGCGAGATCGGTGGCGATACCGGCTCACCGTCGGCTCGCGCTCCCAGCACCTCCCCATGGCTGCGTCCATACGACATGCCCGATCCGGGGAGGTCCCATCCCACCTGCGGTCCGCCTTTCAGCGCATCATCTTCCGCGCGCACCGCCTAGAAGATGGCCCTGCACTTTGTCTCCGCCCTGGGATCTCCGGGCATTCGCCAACCCTGCCCATCCTCGGAATCCACGACGATTGCCCTGGCGCGACAGAACGCCTCGCAACTCAGACACCTTATGCAGCTCTCGGGATTTGCCACCCGGGGCAGCCCGTCCTCGCCCCATGCATAGACGGGGTACTGCGAGTCCCGCGTCTGCGGGCATACCTCCACGCATTCGCGGCATGAAACGCACCTCTCTCCGTCTATGCGGATATGGGCCACGGCCAGGTCCATCTCTTCCACCGCGTTCCTCCCTTTGCCGCTATGCCTTAGTGCAGGGCACAGGGGATGCAGGGGGCGTAGGAGCGCGCCGCCGTCTCCAGCAGCACCGACACCCGCGCTTCCCCTTCCGTCCCCGCGCCCGCTTTGCGCGCCCCTTCCAGGAGGCACCGCTCCAGCGAGCCGATGTTGAACTGCAGGGGGGCGGTTATGGAAAGCCCTTTCACCAAACCGTCGCCGTCAACCCGCAATCCGTAAACCAGCAGGCCCTCCGGGGCTTCCACCACCCCCGTACCCTCGCCCTCCGCCGGCGTTGCCGTCACCCTCAGCCCCTCGCCGGGGGGAGCCTCGAGCAATCCCTTTATCATCTCCCACGCGTGTATCATCTCCAGGATCCTGGCGGCATGCCCGAGCATGACGCGCCTGAACGGGAATCCCCATTGCGCCTTGAGCTCCTCCAACTCGGCGTCGGCCAGCTCGCTGCCGTAACCGCCGTTCACGTTGACGCGGGCCAGGGGCCCCACCAGCACGTCCCCCACCCCCTTTATCTGCGCCACGCGTATGTGGGAATGGCCGCTGTTGCTCTCCTCTATGGAAGCGCGCAATTCCCCCGGGACCAGCGAAACCCGTTCACCCCCCTCCCCCGCCGCTATGACCGCCTTTCCGCCCAGCAGCCCGATCCCGTCCCCAGGGGCCAAGGCCAGACAGGGCGCCGATTCCTCTCCCAGGGAATCGACCACATCCTCGTTCCTGCGCAAGAGAAGTTTTATCAGCCGTGCCGTCTCCACCAGCAGCGAGCGCGCCTCGCTCATCCTCTCGAGAAGCTCCCTCCTCTTCGCCTCCCCGATATCCCTGACCACTCCGCCGGGCACCACGTTCACGGCATGCACCGCCTTTCCCCCCGCCTCTCGGAGCACCAGCGTCCCCAGGGATTTGAGGGCCATGAACCTGCGCACCACCTCCTCGTCAACCCGGTGGATGCTGATGATGTTGCGAAGGCTGGGATCGGATGATGGCAGCAGGAGGTCGGGCAAACTGTGAACGGTCAGGGACACGGCATGCCTTTCCAGCAACTGGCCCCACATGGCGAGCTCCCGCACCCTCGAGGCTTCCGCCGGGACCTCCATCCCCAGGCATTCCTCCACCGCCCTGGCCGCCGCCACCTGGTGAAAAACGGAATCTCCTCCGCAAATGCGCGAAACCACCGGGACGAGGTTATCCGCGTGCGAGCCCCTCAACATGATGTCGAATCCCCGGTATCCGAACGCCTGCAGCCAAGCCTCCCGGGGGTTCCCCGCCTCGTCCCTGATCAGCCTTATGCAAGCGTTGCCGCTGATCCTGGTCACGGTGCTTATCACCATGTCCGCCATGGGCATCCTTTCTCCAGGCACCGGGGCGCTACCATGTCTTCCCGCGCCGACCGCGCCATCCTTATCTCCATACCACGTGGCCCGCCTTCGCTTTCCGCCTTTACTCTACCCGCACCCGTTCCATGCGGGAGGGCACCGCCTTGCCTTCAGCGTATCGCCCGCCCTTGCCTCTCTTGGCGCGCTCTCTACTCGCCAAGCCGGTACAGGAACCTGGCCGTGCCTCCGGGGCGCCTCCTGCGCAGGAGCGGCTCGGCCAGACAGTACTTGAAAAAGGAGTGGGCGGGGTCTTTCGCCTGCTCGCCCACCGCCTTGGGGCTCAAGCCCGTAGCCCTCGCCAGCCTGCGAAGCGTTTCCAGGCACGGGTCCTGGAAGGGCGGGAGGAGGACCTCATCGCACGGCCCCCTGCACCCCCCGCAGGGAACTCCGAAGGAGCTGGGGCAGAGCGCGCCGCACCCGTCCCTGGTGAGGGGACCCATGCAGATGAACCCCTGTTCCAGCAAGCACTTCCCGTCCTCTGGCACCGCGGACAGCAGCCTGCGGAATCCATCCCGTGATGGCGGGCTCGCGGTCACCTTGCATTCCGAGCATACCGTCGCCCCCATGCGCGAGGGCAGGTTTCCGGACAGGGCCAGCTTGAGAAAATCCTTGAGCAGCTCCTCGCCGGGAGGGCAACCGGGGAGAAACGCGTCCACGCTCACGTAGGCGTCCACGGGGAGGAGCCTCTTCACGCCCGGCGGGGCCTGCTCGAAAGTCGCCCCCTCGCCATAGCGCATCCTCAACATCCTCTCCTCCGAGACCATGTCGGCCAGCCCGGGCACTCCGCCGAAACAGGCGCAGGTCCCCAGGGCCACCAGTTTCTCCGCCCTCTGCCTCGCCTCCCTGAGCCTGCGGAAATCGTCCCCGTTCCTCACCGTCCCCTCCAGCAGGAGGAGATCCACCTCCGGGAGCTCCTTCTGATCCAGCAGGAAGGGGGCGTAGGAAACGGCGTTTTCCCCGATGAGGGTATAGAAATATTCCTCCAGACTGAGCAGCACGTACTGGCATCCCGTGCACGAACTCAGCGAGAGCACCGCTACCCTCATGGCTCACTCCAGAGTGGTCTTGAGTATCACCAAGCAGGAGCCCGGCCCGGCATGCTCGGTGAAGAGGTCCACCTTGCGCCCGAAAACGCTCTCCAGGACGCCGGCTGCGTATCCGTGCATGGTCTGGCAGGCGACCCCCCCCAGGGCGACCCCCGATCCCAGGCACGCCGTCCTTATCGGGCAACGCTCGAAAAGGAGGCGGATGAACATCTCCTCCACCTCGTACACCCAGAAATCATCGTCTTCCTGGTTTTTCCACAGGGTCACCTTCCACACCTCCGGGGAGCCGCGGAAGGTCCACTTCAACGCCCTTTCCAGGTCGTCGGTGGCGTCGTAGGCCGCGGCTTCCCTCTTCCCGAGGTCCTTGCCGGCGAAGTACATGAGCTGGGGGGTGGACCTGCCGGTCACCTCCCCACCCGCCTGGTCGAATACGGCGATGGCCTCGGAAAGGGCGCGCAGGCGGTCAGCCAACGTCTCGGCGTCCTCCAACTCCTCCTACCTTTCCTGAAAGAACCGGCTTCGCGACGACACGTTTCCTCTCCCTGCCTGCGCAGGAAAAGAATCGATAGTGCCCTTTGGGGCAGTTTTTCTCCAACTTTCCGGAAAAGAATTCATGTTCGCGCCCACAAGCATCGACGATAAACACGCGTGCCCTCTCGAGCCATTCCCTTCCAGCGGACCGGTGGGAACCTCCTCACGCCCCCTGCCCGGCCATGTCTTTCCCTAGATGTCTTCGGCTTATTTCCATTAAACATGAACGGTTTATCGTACGCCACCACGCCTGCGCATCCTCTCTCCTACTCGCGGGTACGCTCATCGTGAACGGGAGGTTAGCCCTCTGCGGCTATATCCACCCAGACCGAACGGTAATGTCTTCCGTTTTCCCGATAAGGTCGGCATACGGAGCGAATATCTCGAGCATCATACTACTTATAGAATGGGAGGTTCTCCCAATATGCAACAAGTCCTGCCTTCCACACTCCAAGCGGTCCCCTCATCGTCCAGCCGGAAGGGAGTCACCCAGCCGACCGGGGTCTTCCCGAGATCATTATCCTTCTGTGTGCGCCAGTGGGGCTCTTATAGCCGGGGTGAATTCCATAGCCGATCGCCCCTTCAAATGGAGTCCCTCATCCGGCATCAACCGTTTTATCTACCCGGCGGCCTTCGCGAATGCGGCTCGTTCAGTCTCCCTGCACCTCTTCCTTCACGCGCAGGAATTCGTCGTAATCAGCGGTGAAGAAATGGCCGCCGTCACCCGTGGCAACGTAAAAGAGATAATCGACCTCGGCCGGCTCCAATGCTGCCATGATGCTCGCGAGCCCCGGACTGCATATGGGGGCGGGAGGCAGCCCCTTATGCAGGTAGGTATTGTAGGGGGACTGGACCTTGAGGTCCTCGTAGGTGAGCACTTCCTTCCATTCCGGAAGCGCGTACTGTACCGTGGCGTCGATCTGGAGGAGCATGTCCTTGCGAAGGCGGTTATATATCACCGCCGCGACCAGGGGCCTCTCGGCGTCCAGAACCACTTCGCGTTCGATGAGCGAGGCCACGATGAGCACCTGGTAGGGGTTTAACCCCAACTCGCCAGCCCTATCCCAGTCCAGGCCGGAAGTCTCCACCTTGAACTGATTCAGCAGCGTCTCGATGACTTCCCGCGCCCTGGCGTCGGCAGGTAAATCGTAGGTTTTGGGGAAGAGGAATCCCTCCAGATTGCCCGCGTTTTGCGGAGGCAAGAGGGGCAGATCGTAACCCCCCTCCGCGGCGGCGCAAAGGAAATCCTCCGCGCTTACATCCATGGCGCCCGCCACCCGCTCGGCGGTCTGGGATACGGTGAGCCCTTCCGGAATGGTCAGGCGCACCTGGTGCTGCGGCCCTGCTTCGAGCATATCGAACACCTCCCCGAAGCGCATGCCCGTGTAGAAGGTGTACCTGCCCGGCTTGAACTTTCCCTGCTTGCCCTGCAACCAGGCGAGGGCTCGGAAAATGGTGGCCGAGGTTATGATCCGCTCACGGTGCAGCTTTTCCGCGATGGCCGCAGCGGAATCGCCCTCCTCTATGGTGACTTTTACCGGTTGGTCTCCACGCGAGGGAAAGAAGTAATGGGCTATCAGCACTGCCGTGAGCGCGATCATCGCCAGGCAAACGCACAGCGTGATCACGAGCGCCTTGCGCCTGCGCGCGGCCGCCCTCCGGGTCCTTTCAGCTCTGCCCGTCCTCGTCTCCCGCAATATCCTCTTCCCCCGCCCCGGCGGCGCGCTTGCTTTCCAGGTAAGACTGCAGGATCACCGCGGCGGCCTCGGCGTCCGCGCCCCCCCGTGCCGGCTTTCCTGCCTCTCCCAGCCTCCGCCTGGCCTCCACGGTGCTAAGGCGCTCGTCCCAGAGAACCACCTTTATCCCCTCCAGTCCCTCCAGGGCCTGCGCGAACCCGCGTGTCTCCCGCGCCTGCTCGCCCTCGCGCCCCGAAAGGGTCAGGGGCAGTCCCACCACCACGGTGTCGATAACCTCGCTCGCCGCTTTCTCCGCCACGTAGCGTCGCAATCCCTGCGGATCCAGGTCCCGCAGCACCTCCAGCGGCGAGGCGCTTATCCCCAGGGGATCGGAGATGGAAACGCCGATGCGGCGACGCCCGATGTCCAAGCCCATGCTACGCATCTCGCCCTTTCAGCGCTGATCTCATCTCCTCCAGGAAGAGCTCCAGGGCCTCCTCGACTCCCTCCGGCCGTCCTCCTCCGCCCACGGCCATGTCCGACCTGCCGCCTCCACCTCCGCCCAGCAGACGCCCGCACTTCCTGACCAGCTCCACCGCGTCCAGGCCCGCCTCGAGGGCGTCTTTGCCCAAGGCTATCACCATGTTGGCCTTACCCCCCTGCACGGAGGCGATCCCCACCGCCTTGGCGCCGCGGGCGGAAAGGGTATGTTCGGCGAGTTCCCTTAGCTCGCGAGGGGAAAGGTCCGGAATCGCCGCCGCCATCACCAGCCCCTGCGGCAGCTCCTCCTCACGCCAGGCCGTTTCCGTTCCGGCGAGGGCGGAAAGCTCTCCCCGCTCGCGCTTCCTCAGCTCCCCCTCCAACTCCTTGATCCGCTGTTGCAGCCTGGCGACGCGCTCGGGGATCCTCGCCGTATCGGTCTTCAGCGCGGACGCGGTCTCCTCCAGCAGTTCCCGGCGCTCACGGAAGAGGCGGTACGCCTCCATTCCCGTTACCGCCTCTATGCGGCGCATGTTGGCGCCGATGCCTCCCTCCGAGGTGATGATCAGCAATCCGATCTCCCCCGTCCGGCCCACGTGGGTCCCGCCGCACAGCTCCCGGCTGATCTCGTCCACCTCCACCACCCTCACATGGTCCTGGTACTTCTCGCCGAAGAGGGCTATGGCGTTGATGCTGGTCGCGTACTCGTAGGTGGTGACGTAGGCGCGCACGGGGAGGTCCTCGAGTATCCTGCGGTTGGCGAGCTCCTCAACCCGCGCCAGCTCCTCCCGCGACAGGGGTCCGAAATGGGTGAAGTCGAAGCGCAGGCGCTTCGGGTCCACCAGGGAGCCCGCCTGTTTGGCGTGCTCGCCCAGCACCTGGCGCAGGGACCAGTGGAGGAGGTGGGTGGCGGTGTGGTTCCTGCGGATGGCGTCGCGCCTTTCCGCGTCTATGCGCGCCGTCACCTCATCGCCCGCGCGCAACTTCCCCCGCTTCACGCGGCATCGGTGGGAGATCAACCCCGGCGCCGGCCTCACGGCGTCCGTAACCTCGACCTCGCCCTCGGCCGCGACGATGGCGCCGGTGTCGCCCACCTGTCCGCCCATCTCGCCGTAGAAGGGGGTGCGGTCCAGGATCACCTCCACCTCGTCCCCCTCGAAGGCCTCGGGGACCACCCGGCCGCCGCTGACCAGGGCTACCACCCGCGCCTCCTCCTCCACCTTCTCGTATCCCGTGAACAGGCTCTCCCCGTAGTTGTCCAGCACCTCGGAATAGACCTCGGGCACCGACGCGGAATATCCCTCCTCCACACGCGCCGCCCTTGCCCTGCGCCGCTGCTCCTCCATGAGCTCCTCGAAGCCCCCCTCGTCCAGGGACAACCCCTTCTCGCGGGCCAGCTCGCGCGTGAGCTCCAGGGGGAATCCCAGGGTGTCGTGGAGGTGGAACACTACCTCTCCCGGGATCTCCGTTTTTCCCTTTTGCGCCAGATCCGCCACGGCCTCCTCCAGGTAAGCCAGGCCGCCGCGCAGGGTGTGGGAAAAGCGCTCCTCCTCGCTGCGCACGATCGCGGTGATGAAGGCCGCGTTCTGCTTGAGCTCGGGGTAGGCGCCTCCCATGGTCTCTATGACCACCTCCACCATGCGCGGCAGGAAGATCTCGCCTATGCCCAGGAGCCTGCCGTGCCGCACCGCCCTGCGGACGATCCTCCTCAGCACGTAGCCCCGGTCCTCGTTGGAGGGGAGAACGCCGTCGCCCACCAGGAAGGTCATGGCGCGGGAGTGGTCGGCGACGATCTTCAAGGAGATGTCACCCTCGCCGCCGTAGGCGACCCCGGAAAGGTCCGAGGCGGCTTCAACCACCGCCGCCAGGGTGTCGGTCTCGAAGTTGTTCGCCGCCCCCTGCAGCACCGAGGCAAGGCGCTCCAGGCCAAGTCCGGTGTCGATGTTCTTGGCTGGCAGGGGGTGGAGGTTCCCGTCCTGGTCGCGGTCGAACTGCATGAATACCAGGTTCCACAGCTCCAGGTAGCGATCGCAGTCGCATCCGGGCCGGCAATCGGCGCCCCCGCAGCCGAACTCCTCCCCCTGGTCGTAGAGCACCTCCGAGCAGGGACCGCAGGGCCCGGTGGTGCCCATATCCCAGAAGTTGTCCTTCTCCCCCAGCCGCACCAGGCGCTCGGGGGGCACCCCCACGACGTCCCTCCAGATATCGTATGCCTCGTCGTCCTCCTCGAACACGGAGCAGTACATGCGCCCGGGATCCAGGCCCATCTCGACGGTGAGGAACTCCCAGGCCCACGGTATGGCCTTTTCCTTGTAATAATCGCCGAAGCTGAAATTGCCCAGCATCTCGAAGAAGGTGAGGTGGCGGGCGGTGTGCCCGACCTTTTCGATGTCGGTGGTTCGCACGCATTTCTGGCAGGTGGTGGCGCGCGTGAACTCCGGCCTGGCGCTCCCCAGGAAATATGGTTTGAACTGCACCATGCCGGCGTTGGTCAACAACAGGGTGGGATCGTCGGGCACCAGGGAGGAACTCTTGACCACCCTGTGTTCCCTGGCCTGGAAGAACTCCAGGAAACGCCTCCTTATCTCCTCGCTTCTCAAGCCGTACCCCTTCCTCCCGACTTCATCGCTTTCCTTCCGGGACTTTCCCGCCTCGCACCATTAGGCGCGGATGCTTCCTCCCGCGCCCCGGCTCGCATGCGTCCCGTCCATATCCCGGCAAGGCGGGCTGCATCGCAAATCAAACGTCGCACTATCGAGGATGTTTTCCGGCGCCCGAGTCTCCTAACCCCACCACCGAGGTCAAGCGCCCTTTAGGCTAGCCATCCGCTCACGGCTTGACCCGTGGCGGAGGATAGTCCACCTAGTCGCCCTCCTCTTCTCCAGACCGGAACCCCTCCCCAACCCGGTCGTCTTGCGATCTCCCAAGGGCCTTTCTCGCGCCCATCCCCAGGGTGAGCACCTTGACGAGGGGAGAGCTGAAGAGCGACTGGGCCGCCTTGGTCATGGAATCGGCGCGTTCCGCCAGCCTCTCCACCGCGGCCAGGACGCCATCCACGTATCCCATCTCCGTGTTCACGTGATCCATGGTGGTCTGGAGTTTTCCCATCAGCGGGACAACCTGTTTGCGGATGTCGTCGAGCATGCGGTTGGTGATGCTCATGGTCCGGGCCAGCTTCAGGGTCACCAGCGCTGCGGCGAGCATGAAGATACCGAAGGAGACGGCGCAGATGAGCGCCGCGGTTCCGCCCAACTCAATCCGCCTCCCCGGCCGTACCGGTGCCCCCGCCGCGCCGTGAGAGGTAATCCTCGATGGCCGCCCTGATCCCGTCCGCCGCCAGGTTCGAGCAATGCATCTTCTCCTCCGGCAAACCGTCCAGGGCCTCTGCCACCTGCTGATCCGTTATTCTCATCGCCTCTTCGATGGTCTTGCCCTTGACCATCTCCGTTCCCATGCTCCCCGAGGCCACCGCCGCTCCGCATCCGAAGGTCTTGTATTTCACGTCCACCAGGCGGCCGTCCTCTACCTTTATGTACACTTCCATCATGTCCCCGCACACGGGGCTTCCCACCTTTCCCACGCCATCGCAATCCGGTATCTCTCCCACGTTGCGAGGGTTCTGAAAATGCTCGATGACCTTATCGCTGTACATGCTGTTTCTCCTGATTATGCAGGTAAATATGACTTTTTCGAGGATAGCACCCGCTCTTTCGGGGTGTCAACAAGAGCGAGGAGCACGGCCGCTCGCGGAATCTCCCCCGTCTCCGGTACGGGTTCTCACCCCGCTCGGGCGGAGCCCATAAAGGTTACGCCGGATCATCCTTTTCTTTCGCGTTACCCTACACCGCGTGGTCAGATCATATCCGCTCCCCAACCGGAGGCGAGAAAACCCACGGGTAACCGGAGGCGCGGCACGGCGACTCCCGGCGGCATTAGGGCGCAAGCGCGTTTTTCCACCTTTCAGCCGCGAGGTTTAGCAGGCCCTGCTCCCTCGTCCTCCCCTTCCTCCGGTGCGGGACCCTCGGGGACATCCCCGCTCCTCTCCACCTCGTGGCCTTCCACGGCGCCCTCCCCTTCCATGACCCGCTTCCTCCAGGCCTCGACGAGGTGACGCTCCTCTCCCTCGCATGCCGGCTCGTAATAGATCGCGCCTTTGATCCCTTCCGGTAGATAGTCCTGCCTCACGTGATGGCCGGGGTAGTCGTGGGGATAGAGGTAGCCCTTTCCATGCCCTAGCTCGGCCGCTCCCCGGTAATGCGAGTCCCTGAGGTGAAGGGGCACGCCCTGCGTCACGCCCCTTTCCACCTCCCGCGATGCGGCCGAGATGGCGCGGGTGGCCGAGTTGCTCTTGGGGGCGAGGGCGAGGTAGAGGGCGGCGTGGGCCAGGTTGAGCGCGCATTCCGGCATGCCCACGAACTCCACCGCCCGCGCCGCGGCGTCCGCCACCACGAGGGCGCCGCTGTCCGCAAGGCCTACGTCCTCGCTGGCGAAGATGACCATGCGCCTGGCGATGAAGCGCGGGTCCTCCCCCGCCTTGAGCATGCGCGCCAGCCAGTACACAGCGGCCTGGGGGTCGGAGCCGCGCATGGACTTGATGAACGCGGAAACGGTGTCGTAATGCGCGTCGCCCCACTTGTCGTAGAGAAGGGCCTTGCGCTGCGCCGCCTCCTCCGCCGTCGCCAGATCCACTCTCCGCCGTCCCCCCTCCTCCGCCGCCAGGAGCGCTGCGGCCTCGAGGGTGTTGAGGGCGATTCTCGCGTCCCCTCCCGCCATGCGCACGATATGTTCAAGCGCCTCCTCCTCGATCTCCAGCCCCAGGCCCCCGAGCCCCCTCTCCTCATCGGCCAGCGCCCTCTCCACCACCGTCCTCACCTCGTCCTCGCTCAGGGGATCGAGGCGGAAGACCTTGGATCGGGAGACCAGGGCCGAGTTGACCTCGAAATAGGGGTTCTCGGTGGTGGCCCCTATGAGCACGATGGTCCCCTTCTCCACCGCGGGCAGCAGGGCGTCCTGTTGTGCCTTGTTGAAGCGGTGGATCTCGTCTATGAAAAGGATGGTGCGCGCGCCCTCCATGGCCAGCCTGTCCTCGGCCTCCTTGATCAAGGCGCGCACCTCCGCCACCCCGCTGGTCACGGCCGACAGCCGTCGGAAATGCGCACGGGTGAGGTTTGCGATGATGGACGCCAGGGTGGTCTTTCCCGATCCCGGCGGCCCCCAGAAGATGGCGGTCTGCAGGCGGTCCTCCCCGATGGCCTTCCTCAGATAGGTGCCCTCGCCCACCACCTTCTCCTGGCCCACGAACTCCTCGAGGTTCCGCGGGCGCATGCGAGAAGCGAGCGGAGCCTGCTCCTTGCTTAGTTCCTCATTGCGGTATTCGAAAAGGTCCATCCCGGTCCGCCCCCGCTCATGCGGCCTTCGCGCCTCACACCGTCGCCAACGCCTTAACGCTCCTCCGCCGGCGCATATATGGAAGCTTTCCCAGCCGGTGGCGGTCCCCCGAGGAGCAGGAGGGTCGATCCCCGACGTCTCGATCCCGGCCGGGGGATTCCGCGGCCGGCAACAAAGGAAACTGCGGGAACAATAAGGGCTCCACCCTGCCGTCCCCACCGCTATCTATGAACCTGCGCCCTCGCAGGTGGGCACCTACCTTGGGCTTTCGCAGTCCCCTTCCCCGGGGCCGGGGCGTTGCGTCCACCCTCGGAAAACGGTTCCCTTTATCGAAGTGTTGGCTCAACGATAACGCGCGGCTTCGACGCGCAGGGTCGGGCCCGTTGATCCGCTCCTGTTTCTATGCTACCACAACGAGGCGGCCGCGTCCCTGATCAAAGGTCCTCCGGCCTCTTGTACCCTTCCTTCTCGCCCACCGGCCAGATGGGGAATACCGTCCTGCCGTACATCTCGTTGAGCAGCTCCGCCATGGCCAGGTACTCGGCCAGGGAACCGCAGACGATACCGATCACCCCAGCCACCTTGAGCAAGCCGCTGTTTCCCCAACCGAAGGAGATAGCCAGGAGGAAGAAGAGGACGACGAGGGTGGCGAAGACCGCCTGCAGCACCCGGTTGACCTTGAAGGTCCCGATGAACATGAAGGCGGTGAACACGCCCCAGAGGAAAAGGTACCAGGCCAGTCCGCGGTTGCTTGCCTCCAGCCCCAGGCGCTCCCCGATGAAGGGCCTGGCCACGATGAAGAACACCAGGGTCAGCCAGAAGGACCCGTAGGCGATGAAGGCGGTGGTCCCGAAGGTGTTCCCCTTTTTGAACTCCATCACCCCGGCGACGATCTGCGCCAGCCCGCCCAGAAAGATGCCCATGGCCAGGATAGTGGCGTCCTGCTTGAAGATACCCGCGTTGTGCAGGTTGAGCAGGATGGTGGTGAGGCCGAAACAGGTCAGCCCCAGCACGGCCGGATTCGCCAGTTTCTCTTCTGTCATTGCTGCTCTCCTTTTTCTCCCTGCTTTGCTGCGTACCTTGTCATGTCGCGGCCGTCATCGATCCTTGCGCGAGCGCCTCCTCCCCTCCAACAGGAGCGCGATCACGGAGGGATCGGCCAGCGTGCTGATGTCGCCGAGATCCCCGCCATCGGACCCCTCGGCTATCTTGCGCAATATGCGGCGCATTATCTTGCCGCTGCGCGTCTTCGGCAGCGCGGGCGCGAACTGGATCGCGTCCGGGGTGGCGATGGGCCCGATCTCCTTGCGGGCGTGGGCGATCAGTTCCTTCCTCACCTCCTCTCCATCCAGGTCTTCGTACTCGGCCTTCAGGGTCACGTAGGCATAAATGCCCTGCCCCTTGATCTCGTGGGGCACGCCCACCACCGCCGCCTCCGACACGTAGGGATGGGCGACCAGCGCGCTCTCCACCTCCGCGGTGCCGATGCGGTGCCCGGAGACGTTGATCACGTCGTCGATGCGACCTTCCATCCAGAAGAAGCCGTCCTCGTCCACCCGGCAGCCGTCGCCACTGAAGTAGCGTCCCGGAAAGGCGCTCCAGTAGTTTTTCACGAACAGCTCGTGATTGCCGTACACCGTGCGCATCATGCCCGGCCATGGCCGGCGTATGCAGAGCATCCCGCTCTCGCCCGGGACACATTCCCTCCCGTCCGGATCGAGGACCACGGGGTCCACCCCGAAGAAGGGGAAGCCTGCGGATCCTGGCTTCATGGGGGTGGTGCCGGCTATGGAGGTGATGAGCACGCCTCCCGTCTCCGTCTGCCACCAGGTGTCGACCACCGGGCATCGCCCGCCGCCGATGCGACGATGATACCACAGCCAGACCTCCGGGTTGATGGGCTCGCCCACGGACCCCAGGACGCGCAGCGAGGACAGGTCGGCGTGCCGTGTCCACTCGTCCCCCTCGCGGATGAGCGAGCGCAGCACCGTGGGCGCGGTGTAGAGGGCGGTCACTTTATACTTTTCCACTATCTTCCAGTACCTGTCAGGCTCAGGGTAAGTGGGCACGCCCTCGAACATCACCTCCGTGAACCCGTTGGCCAGCGGACCATAGACGATGTAGCTGTGGCCGGTCACCCAGCCGATATCCGCCGTGCACCACCAGACATCGTCGTCGTGGAGGGAAAAGACCCACTTGTGGGAGAGCGAGGCGTGCAGCAGGTATCCCGCCGTGGTATGCAGCACTCCCTTGGGCTTGCCCGTACTGCCGCTTGTGTAGAGGATGAAGAGGGGGTCCTCGGAGTCCATCTCCTCGGCCGGGCACCGCTCCGTGATGCCGGGAGCACCCATCTCCTCTTCCCACCACAGGTCGCGCCCGGGGACCATCTCCACCTCCATCCCCGCGCGACCCACCACGAAGACCTTCTCCACTCCCGTTCCCTCAACGAGGGCTTCGTCCACGTTGGCCTTTAAAGGGATGGTCCTCCCGCCTCTCCGCACGGCGTCGCCGCACACCACCACCCGGCAATCGCTGTCCAGGATGCGCCCCCGCAGGGCATCCGAGGAGAACCCGGCGAAGACCACGGAGTGCACCGCGCCGATGCGGGCGCAGGCTAGCATGGCCACGGGAAGCTCCGGGACCATGGGCAGGTAGATGCATACCCGGTCTCCCTTGCCCACGCCGTGCTTCCTCAGCACGTTGGCGAACTTGCAGACCTCCCCGTGAAGGCGGGCGTAGGTGTACACCTCTCCCCCACCCGGTTCGTCGGGTTCCCAGATGATGGCGGGGCGTTCGCCCCGTCCCCCTTCCACGTGCCGGTCGAGGCAGTTGAAGGAAGCGTTCAGCCTCCCGCCCGCGAACCACGTGCACAGGTGGCGTTCCGGATCCCAGGTGTGCGCTGTGACCCAGCGCCTGAACCAGTCCAGCGACTCCGCCTGCTCGGACCAGAAGCCCTCCGGGTCCTCGAGGGAGCGCCGGTGCATCTCCCGGTAGCGCTCCATGTCCCCCACGTAGGACCTGGCCGCGCTCTCCATGCCCGGCATGATCATCTCAGGCATCTCTTCTCACCCCTGTTCCCCTGGCTGGGATGCGGACTCCGGGTCACGCCGAGGCCAGCCAGTCCCGCACCTCCTCCACAATACGCAGGGGGGTGGAGGCGCCGCCCAGAACCGCCGCGCTTCGCGCACCCTCCGTGACGGAGGGGTCGAGCTCGTCCGCCGTCTCCACCTTCACCGCCTTCGTGCCAGCCATCTCGCAGATGCGGCGCAGGAACTCGGTATTGGAGCTGTTCCTGCCCCCCACCACCACCACCAGGTCGTTTCCCAGCGCCAGCTGCATTGCTTCCGCCTGCCTGGAGAGGGTGTTCCGGCAGAGGGTGTTGATGATCTTCAGCTCCATTACCTCGCGGATGAGCTCGGGGACTTCGTTGATGAGGCCGTCCACCAGGGACCGGAACATCATGAGATCCACCGTGGTCTGGGCGATGAGGCCCACCTTGCGCACCTTGCGCGGCCATGCCACCCACCAGTCCTTGAGCTCCTGTATCTCCTTTATCACCACCGCCTCGCCCCTCACGTTGCCCAGTATCGCCTTCACCTCGGGATGCTCGGCGTTCCCGATCACGAAGAGCTTGTACCCCTCTCCCACCAGCCGCATGGCCGCCCGCTGCGCCTTCTTCACCGTGGGGCAGGTGGCGTCCACCAGGGTGGCCCCCAGGCTGAGCAGTTTTTCCTGCTGGTCGGGAGGAACGCCGTGGGAACGCACCACCACCCGGGCGCCGTCGAGGTTCGTTTCCTCCCACGCCCCCTCCTCCTCGGGAAGGATGCGCAACCCCCTCTCCTCGAGTTCCGCGACTACCTGGGGGTTGTGTATCACCGGACCAAGCGAATATACCGGTGTGGAGGATCTTTCCAGCGTCTCTTCCACCATCCTGACCGCGCGTCTCACCCCGGGACAAAACCCCGCGTACCTGGCTACGGCAACCTCCATGAAACCCTCCGCTTCGACTCGAGCCAGCAGCCTCCCAGCTCTTTATTTTACCCGTTCCCACGCCTCTCCGGCCTCCTCGCGACGGCGCGGACGCGGGTTATCGCAGCCTGACGGGAGCCCTCCGTCGCGCAAACAGCGCAGGCCACGCCGGAGTTCGATGCCGCCCGGCGACACATACCCGAGGCCAAGACCGGCTCTCGCCATGGGATCCGTTCGCGACGCACCCGTATGACGCGCGGCGAGCGAAAGCGTCTTTCCGGCTCCTCCCTCGGCCATACCAACCATCGACCCACGCCGGCCTCCGGTCAAATGGGCCGCAGGCGCAGCTCCCTCAGCTGCTCCGGATACACTGCGTCCGGCGCCCCGGTGAGGGGGTCGCCGCCCGACTGGGTCTTGGGGAAGGCGATGACGTCGCGGATGGATTCCCTGCCCGCCATGAGCATGACCATGCGGTCGAGGCCGTAGGCGATGCCCCCGTGGGGAGGGGGGCCGTAACGCAAGGCCTCGAGGAGGAACCCGAACTTGTCTTCCGCCTCCTCTCGCGAGAGCCCCAGAACGGCGAAGACCCTTTCTTGCAACGCGGGGTCGTGGATTCGGATGCTACCCCCTCCCAGCTCAACGCCGTTCAGTACCATGTCGTAGGATTGCGAGGTCACCTCGAGGGGCCTCTCCTCGAGGAAATCGAGGCAGTCCCCGGACGGCGCGGTAAAGGGGTGGTGGTTGCTCTTGTACCTTTTTTCCTCCTCGTCCCAGTCGAAGAGGGGGAAGTCCGTGACCCACACGAAGGCGAATTTCTCGTTGCGAGGCGGGCCGAAGCGGCGCACGCAGTGGTCCCGCATGCCAGAGAGCACAGGGCTTATCTCCTCGCCGCCCGCGGCGAGCAGCAACACCTCGCCTTCGCGAAGGTCGGAGGCGTCGATGAGCGCCTCGCCCTCCTCTCCGGTGAGGAACTTCGCCACCGGCGACTTGAGGCCGTCGCCCTCGCGCACCATCCACACCAGCCCCGAGGCGCCCAGGCGACGGGCCTCCTCCACCATCCCATCCAGTTCCCGGCGCGGTGGAGACACCAACCCGTCGACCTTGAAGCCGCGCACGCGCCCCCCGGCCTCCAGGGCGGAGCGGAAGACCTTGAACCCGCTGCCCGCCAGCGCGGAGGAGAAATCGACGATCTCCATGCCGTAGCGGAGGTCGGGGCGGTCCGTGCCGTAGCGCTCCATGGCCTCGCGCCAGGTGAGCCTCGGGAAAGGGACCCGCAGCTCCACCTCGAGGAAGAGGCGGAAGAGGTGGGCGAACATCTCGTCCATGAGGGAGATGACGTCCTCGGGCTCCACGAAGGACATCTCCAGGTCTATCTGGGTGAACTCTGGCTGCCGGTCCGCCCGCAGGTCCTCGTCGCGGAAACAGCGCGCTATCTGGTAATACCTGTCAAGTCCCGCCACCATCAGGAGCTGTTTGAAAAGCTGTGGCGACTGGGGCAGGGCGTAGAATTTCCCCGGCTGCAGCCTCGAGGGGACCACGAAATCCCTGGCGCCCTCGGGGGTGCTCTTGGTGAGCATGGGCGTCTCTATCTCCAGGAAGCCCCGAGAGGAAAGGAAATTCCTCACCTCCCCGGTGACCCGGCTGCGCAGGATGAGGGCATCCCGAAGGTCCGGCCTCCTGATGTCCAGGTAACGGTACCTCAGGCGCAAGGTCTCGTCGACGCCGCTCTCCTCCTGGATCTCGAAGGGAGGGGTGAGGGACCGCGAGATAACCCCCACTTCCTCGGCTAGCACCTCCACCTCGCCCGTGGGCAGCTTGGGGTTCACCGCTTCTTCCGGCCTCAGCCTGACCTTCCCCCGGCAGAAGAGCACGTATTCTCCGCGTACGCCTTCGGCGGCGGCGTGGGCCTCGGCGCTCACCTCGGGGTTGCATACCACCTGCGCCAGCCCGCTCACGTCACGCAGGTCTATAAAAATAACGCCGCCGTGGTCCCTGCGCCTCTGCACCCAGCCGTTGAGGACGACCTCCCGCCCGGCATCCTCGCGGCGAAGCTCCCCGCACCAGCGATCCCGTTTCATCCACTTCCCGGTCTGCGTCGTCATCTACTCATCTCCGATACACGCTCCGCTTTCAACCCGCGCCCCACGCAGCCCCGCGCAACCGGCCGGCCGCTTCCTCCACCAGGGCGTCCTCGTTCACCCTCTCCTGGGATCCCGACTCCAGGTCCCTCAAGGTCACGAAACCTCCTTCCAGCTCCTCCTCTCCGACTATCGCCACCAGTCGGAACCCCTCCCTGTCTGCCTCGCGCATCTGCGCCTTTGCGCTTCTTCCCATGTGATCGAGGTCCGCTCGGATCCCCGCCTTTCTCAGTTTCTGCGCGAGCGCGAAGGCCTTGGGGCGCGCCTCATCCCCAATAGCCACAACGTAAACACCGCCGTCCGCCTCCTCGCCCGTCTCGGGTCCGGCTAGCATCACCCGGTCGAGTCCGATGGAGAATCCCACCGCCGGGGTGGGCTTCCCCCCCAGCTCCTCCACAAGGTGATCGTAACGGCCTCCCGCCGCCAGGGCGTTCTGTCCCCCCAGCTCCGGATCCTGGAACTCGAAAACCGTACGGGTATAGTAGTCCAGCCCGCGCACCAGCCGCCCGTCACGGCGGAAGGAGACGCCCGCCGCCTCCAGCAGCCCCTCCACCGCCTCGCGGTGGCTGCGGCAGGCCTCGCACAGGTATTCGCCCAGCTCCGGCGCCCCTTTAACCACGCCGGAGCATTTCGGCGCCTTGCAGTCGAGCACCCGCAGGGGATTGGCCCTCGCGCGGCGCCTGCAGTCCTCGCAGAGGCCGTCAAGGTTTTGCTCCAGGTAACCCTTCAGCGCCTCAACGTATGCGGGCCGGCACTCCGCGTCGCCGACGCTGTTCATAACCAGGTCGACTTTCACGCCCAGGCCCGCGAAGAACTCCGCGCAGAGCGCTATGACCTCGGCGTCGCTTCCCGGAGAGGCCGAGCCCATCAACTCCACGCCCAGCTGGCTGAACTGGCGGAAACGCCCCGCCTGGGGCCTTTCGTGGCGGAACATGGGGCCGTGATAATACAGCTTCACCGGCAACCCCGAGGTGTCGAGGCGATGCTGCACGAAGGCGCGGGCCACCCCTGCGGTGGCCTCGGGGCGGAGGGTGAGGCTGCGCCCCCCCTTATCCACGAAGGTGAACATCTCCTTCTGCACGATATCCGTGCCCTCGCCGATGCCGCGGGCGAAGACCTCGGTGTGCTCGAAGATCGGGGTCTCTATCTCCCGGTACCCGTAGGCGCCAAACAGCGACAGGGCTGCTTCCACCACCCTCCTCCTCCTGGCGCTCTCCGGGGGGAGGATATCCATGGTTCCCTTGGGAGCCCGTGGATCCATGCGCGGCGTCCTCGCCTTTTCGCTCAAGGCTGCCCGGCCCCCCTGGCTCCAATGCCCCTGATGAACGGGTTGTGGGCCTTCTCCTCCCCCAGGGTGGTTGCGGGCCCATGCCCCGGCATGACGCGCGTGTCGTCCGGCAGGCCCCAGACCTTCTCCGCCACCGACCTCAGCAAGGTCTGCAGGGAGCCTCCCTTTAGGTCGGTCCTTCCTATGGAACCCTGGAAGATGAGGTCTCCGCAGAAGAGATAGCCGGGCACGTAGAAGCTGAGCCCACCCGGGGTGTGACCGGGGGTGTGCAGCACCTCCACGGACAGGCTTCCCGCCTCCACGCGATCCCCGTCCTCCAGGTAACGCACCTGGCGCGGGCGGGTCGAGAGCACCCCTCCGGCCAGGCCTATGAGCTTGGTGCGGGGGCTGGCCAGGGAACCGGCGTCCGCGGCATGGATGTAGACGGGCGCCCCCACGGCGTCGCTCAAGGGACCGGCCCCCGCCACGTGGTCGACATGGCCGTGGGTGCACAGGATGCCCACGCACTCCAGCTCCGCCTTGTGCAGTCTCGATACGATGGCCTTGACCTCTCCCGCCGGATCGATCACCAGCGCCGGCGCGCGCTTCTCCGGCGCCACTATGTAGCAGTTGGTGGCGAGCATGCCCACGCTCAGCGAATCAAGGAACATCTTCCGCCTTTCCCTCGGTTTTTCAGCCCATTATAACCCGCGTGGATAAGGAGCCTCCATAGCCGGGCACGGCCGGGCGCCGCCAATGCCCACCGGTTCAGCCATCCGTGGCCGGAAAGGCCTTATGGATTTCCCGCCGGCGATCTCGCGCCCGGCAGAACTTCAGGTTCGCTTAGACCATGACCGCAGCGCGCCGTGCATATCACGCCCGACGGCCGGTTGAAAGCCGTTGCCCAGGACTGTCGGAGGTGAGCCTGAGCGTCTCGCCCCAGGATACGTCCACGCACCCGATCAGCGGGGGGACTCCAGGATGATGGTCACCGGGCCGTCGTTCACCAGCTCCACCTCCATGTGGGCCTTGAAAACCCCCCTGGCGGGGGGAAAACCTGCGCGGGCGAAGGCCTCGCAGGCCATCTCGTAAACCTCTTCAGCCCTTTCCGGAGGGGCCGCCATGACGTAGCTCGGCCTCCTCCCCTTGCGCGCGTCCCCGTAGAGGGTGAACTGCGATACCACCATCAGCTCGCCCCCCACCTCCCCGAGGGACAGGTTGAGTCGGCCCTCGCGGTCGTCGAATACGCGCAGGTTCACCACCTTGCCGACCACGTAATCCACGTCCTTCTCGTCGTCATCTCGCGCCACCCCCAGCAGGACGAGCAACCCCTTTCCGATCGCCGACACCTCCTCGCCGTCCACGCGCACCCGGCAGGAGGAGACGCGCTGCACCACCGCCCTCATCTCGTCCCCCTCACATACGTGAACTCTCCTTCCGTGGTCTCGGAAGGGCGGAGGCGGATGGCCTTGATCCCATCCCATATCCTCCTTGACTTCGAGGAGGAGGCGGTCATTTCATCCTCCGCGGGACCACGCGGTAGGCGTTGTAAACCGAGTCCACCTTGCGGATGTTGCGCAGGATGTCCTCGAGGTGGGCGATGTTGGCCAGCTCAAAGGAGAACCGGCTCACGTTGACCCTCTCGCGGTTGATGTTCATGGTGGCGGTGAGGATGTTCACGTGGTACTCGCCCATCACCGTGGTGATGTCGCGCAGGAGCCGCGGGCGGTCCATGGCCTCCACGCATATCTCCACCTGGAAGGAGGTGGGCTGCTGGGTGTCCCAGCTCACCTCGATGGTGCGATACTGCTGCTCGATCATGTGCTGGGCGTTGGGACAGTCGGCGCGGTGCACGGATACGCCGCGGCCGCGGGTGACGAAGCCGATGATATTGTCGTAGGGGACCGGGTTGCAGCAGTGGGCGATGCGCACCAGCACGTTGTCCACCCCCTCCACCCTGACCCCCTTGGTGTAGGCCGGCGGCTTGCGACGCCGCGCGGGCAAGGCGCGTTCCGGCTCCTCATCCACCGGCTCCATCCTGGCGGTTATCAGGTTAACCACCTGCTGCGCGCTGGTCTTCCCCGCCCCTATGCTGGCGTAGAGGTCCTCCAGGGACACGAACCCGTACTCCTCCCTGGCGATGGCCTCCAGGAGGTCGGATCCCTGTATCTTCTGCACCGGTAGGCGCGCCTTGCGCATGGCCTTGACCAGCGTCTCCTTTCCCTCGTGCGCGTCCTCCTGTCGCCTCTCCTTGGAGAACCACTGCCTTATCTTGGTGCGGGCCCGCGCCGTCCCCACCATGTTCAGCCAGTCCTTGGAGGGACCGGGGGAGGTGTTCGAGGTTATTATGGAGACGATGTCTCCGTTTCGCAGCTTGTACTCCAGGGGCACCAGCCGGTCGTTTACCTTGGCGCCCACGCAATGGTGCCCCACCTCGGTGTGGATGGCGTAGGCGAAGTCCACCGGCGTGGACCCCCTCGGGAGGTCGATGACGTCGCCCTTGGGGGTAAACACGAAGACCTCGTCCTGGAAGAGGTCGATCTTTAAGCTCTCCATGAACTCCTGGGGATCGGAGAGGTCTCGCTGCCACTCCACGATGCGCTTAATCCAGGCCAGGCGCTCGCGGATACGGTCCTGCGAGCGCTGGGCCTCCTTGTAGCGCCAGTGCGCGGCTATACCGTACTCCGCCGTGCGGTGCATGTCCTGGGTGCGTATCTGTATCTCCAGGGGTTTGCCCTGGGGCCCGATGACCGTGGTGTGGAGGCTCTGGTAGATCCCGAAGCGCGGCTTGGCGATGTAGTCCTTTATGCGACCCGGGACGGGCTGCCACAGGGAATGGATGAGGCCCATGACCGTGTAGCATTCCTCCTTGGTGCCCACGATCACGCGCACCGCGAAGAGGTCGTATATCTCGTCGAACTGCTTCCCCTGCTCCTTCATCTTGGAGTATATGCTGTAATAGTGCTTGACCCTACCGCCTATCTCCGCCTTGATGTGCGACTGCTTGAGAACGGCCCCCAGCTCTTTTTCCACCTTCCGGACGTACTCCTCTCTCTCCGGCCTGCGCTGATTCACCATCTGCACGATTTCCTGGAAGCGCAGGGGATAGAGAGTGGCAAAGGAAAGATCTTCCAGTTGCCACTTGAGTTGCGAGATGCCCAGGCGGTGGGCCAGGGGCGCGTAGATCTCCAGGGTCTCGCGGGCCTTCTCGCGCTGTTTCTCCTCCGAGAGGTGGCCGATGGTCTTCATGTTGTCCAGGCGGTCCGCCAGCTTGATGATCACCACCCTGATATCGCGAGCCATGGCCACGATCATCTTGCGTATGTTCTCCGCCTGCTCCTCCTCGCGGTTGCGGAAGGTTATGCGGTCGAGCTTGGTGACCCCGTCGATGATCTCCGCCACCTCGGGGCCGAACTTCCGCTTGATCTCCTCGAGGGTGATTTCCGTGTCCTCCACCACGTCGTGCAGAAGGGCGGCCGCCAGGGTGGTCTCGTCCATGCGCATATCCGCGAGGATATGCGCCACCCCCAGGGGATGGAGGATGAACTCCTCGCCGCTGCGGCGCAACTGGTCGGCGTGGTGCACGCGGGCGAACTCGTAGGCCTCGCGGATGATCTTGGTATCGCCCTTTCCGTTATAGGACTTGACCTTCTGAAGGAGCGATTCTATGGACTGAGACAATCCCTTCCCTCCCGGCGTTTTCTCTCGCCGAACACTTCATAAACCGATATTGCCACATACCCGAAGGGTCCCGCTAGATAGGGAAAGGGCGCCTTTGACTGACGTCGAGCTCGCTTTTCAGGCACCTTCGCATCGAGCGTGTTCGTCATATTGCGCCCGGTTCCCCTGCATCGACGTCTTCTCCAGGCCATCTCGCGGGATGGGAACGGAACGCGCGTTCATCCTCGCGCGCGCATGGATGTGCCGATGTCCAGGCCTTGATTGTGGTTCAGGCGAGACTTCCGCCGCGGGCTCTTTGCATCCGCTACGGGAGGCGGCGCTCACTTCTTCTTTTTCTTCTTCTTGCCCTTGCCCCCGGAGGGCCCCTTGGTGGTGGCCTTCTTGCGCTGCGCCGGCGCCGGTTTCCTCGCCGCCGCCGGCGCCTGTCCGCGCTTTTCTCCCTCATCTTTTTCTTTGGGCGCCGTGACCGTCTTCTCCTCCACCTCATCGACGCCTTTCGCCGCTTTTGTGGCGGCAGGCACGGCGGCAGCTCCGGGCGAGGAGACCAGTATTGCCTCCCTGGCCCCCCTCGCCTCCACCTTCTCGCGCAGCGCCGCGTAACGAGGCTCCCTTTCCTTCCACAACGCCAGCAGGGGAGAGGCGACGAAGATGGAGGAGTAGGCGCCCAAAAAGACCCCCAGGAGGAGCGCGAAGGCGAAATCCTTGAGCGTCTCGCCCCCGAAGACGAGGATGGTGATGATGGGCAACAGGGTGGTGAGGGTGGTGCCGATGGAGCGCATGAGGGTCTGGTTTACGCTCTCGTTCACCATCTCGGAATACGAGATCCTGGCGGAACGCGCCATGAGGTTGGCGTTCTCCTCCACGCGGTCGAAGACCACGATGGTGTCGTAGAGGGAATATCCCAGGATGGTCAGGAAGGCGATGACCGTCACCGGGGTGACCTGCCTTCCGGAGAGGGCGTAGATCCCCACGGTGATGATGGTGTCATGCACCAGGGCAGCGATGGCAGTGACCGCCATCTTGAACTCCAGGCGCAGGGTTATGTAGATGAGGATTACCACCAGGAACACCGCCAGGGCTATGAGTGCCTTGACGCTCACCTCACGTCCCCATTCCGACCCCACCTGCTCCTCTTGCAGCGTCTCCTCAATGCCGTAGAGATCGTCTATGCGCGAGGTCACCTCGGCTATGGTGTCCTTGCGCGCCGTGGAGTCCTCGATATAGGGCATGCGCAGGATGAGCACCGGCCCCGCGTCCGACTCCCCCGTCTGCACGATGCTCTTGTCGAGACCCTGGCCGGAATACCCGGCCAGGATGCCCCGTACCTCCTCCACGTCGGCGGGCCTGTCCAGGCGCACCTTCAGGAGATAGCCGCCCTTGAACTCTATGCCCAGATTTAGCCCCATGGCCAGCATCGCCGCCAGGGAAATCACGATCAAGGCCGAGGAGAGAGCGAACCAGTAAAGATTGGGCGGTTTGAGGGCCTGCGACCCGATGAGGTCGAACTTCACCTCCTTGCCGCGCACGTACATCAGGCCTCACCCCCCGTGACCTCCTTGCCGACCCCCACAAAACGCGGCCGGTTGTATACCCCGAGGCGCGAGAGCAGGGAGACAGCGGGGTGGGTGAAGAAGTAGGAGATGAACACGTCCAGGATGGTCGCCAGGCCCAGGGCGAATGCGAAGCCTTTCACCGCGCCCATGGCCAGGATGTACAGTATCAAGGCGGTTATAAAGGTCGCGGCGTCGGCGGCGATGATGGTGCGGAAGGCCGACTTGTAGGCGCGGTCGACCGAGGAGCGCAGGGTCTTCCCGTCGCGCACTTCCTCCTTGAGGCGTTCGAAATAGACCACGCTTGAATCCGCGGAGATCCCGATGGAGACCACCACGCCGGCTATGCCAGCAAGGGTCAATTTCCAGTCCAAAAAGTGCCCCAGGAGACACACGATGCCGTAGACGAGCAGGCCGAAAAGCACGAGGGCAAAGGTGGTCACCCCTCCCAGGCCTCGGTAGAGCAAGGCCATGTACAGGACCACCAGGACGAGGCCGATGAGACCGGCCAACAGCCCCTGCCGCAGGGAATCCCGCCCCAAGGTCGCGCTGATGTTCTCCACCAGGGGGTCGGGCTCGAACTCCACCGGCAGAGCGCCCATCTTCAGCACCAGGGCCAAGTCCCGCGCCTCCTCGCGGGTGAAATCGCCGGTGATCTCACCCCTGCCGTTCTCGATGGCCGACTGCACGGTGGGAAAAGATTCCAGGTTGTAATCCAGGACGATGGCGAGCTGCTTCTGGAGCAGTTCCTGGGTGAGGGCCGCGAACTGCGGTGTGGCCTCATCGGTGAGAACGAAATCGATCTTGTAGCCGCCTTTCTGCTCGTCCACCGCGGCGTCCGCCGAGGCGATGATGTCCCCAGTAAGGCGGGTGGGACCCATGCGCACCTTGGGCTTTTCCTCCCCCTCCCCCTTGCCGTATTCCAGCACTATCTCCTGGTCCTTCAGGGCTTGGAAGGCCTCGATATCCTCCGGGTTTGGAACAGTGACCTCCGTTGACCCGTAAGCTTCATCTCCAGGATAAATAACCTCCAGCACCTCGCGGAACTGGAGCTGGGCGGTGCTCCCGATGATGGTGAGAACGCGCTCGGTGTCCTGGATGCCCGGTATCTGAACCAGGATGCGGTTGTTCCCCTGCGGCGCCACCACCGGCTCCGCTAGGCCCAGGGCGTTGACGCGGTTGCGCACGATGTCCGCCGCCTTGGCCATCTGTTCGCTGGAAGCCTCTCCCAGCGCCTGTAGGGTCACGCTGACCCCACCCTGCAGGTCCAGCCCCAACTGGGGTTCGTAACCCCCGATGAGCACGGGCAGATAGATGCCTAGAAGAACGGCCAACACCACCACCAGCAAGCCGACAGCCCTTCCGGTCCTCAACTTCAACCTCCGCTGGTACCTATCGCCTCCTGGGCCTCCCCGTCCTCAACGGCATCGGACTCGTCTCTCCATGCCGCCCGGGCGGGCTCCTCGGCCTTCACATCCCTCGGCGTCATTCACCCGCAGATACATTGCCTGCGGGGCCGATTCTTTCACCAACCTTCCCTCACGCACGCCGAAACAAGAGGGAGTTCTCCTTTTTCTGGACGCGCTGGCGCGGCCGGATCTCCTGTGCGTTTCAGCTCTTATCCCCTTCGCCGGCCGAATCGCCCTCTTCCTCACCAGACGAGGCTTCACCGGCCCCGGTATCGGCCTCCTCCTCCGGTTCCTCCTCGTCCTCGGGCTCACCATGCGCGGTGAAGGTGCGCGCGATGGCGCTCTTTGCCACGCGGATCTCCACGTCCTCCGCCACCTCCAGGAGCACGGTGTCCTCCTCTATCTCGGTGATGGTGCCGTAGATCCCCGAGGAGGTCATGACGTCGTCGCCCGCGCGCAGGTTGTTTATGAGTTCCATCTGCTGGCGCATGCGCTTCTGCTGCGGCCTGATGAGCATGAAGTAGAATATGGCGATCAAGCCCACGATGAGCAGGATGGACATCCAACTGCTTCCGCCTTCCATTTCAGCCCGCCTTTCCGAACCTCGACTTCAGCCCCGATCGCTCGAGGCCTTTCACTTTACTCGGCCCCTCGTTCTCCTCGCGAACCGCGCCTTTCCGCCGTCGGATAAGGATTTCCGATGCTCAACCGCCGGGCACTCGTTCGCTCCAGCCGCTCCACTCCCGGACCAGCTTTAACATTCTACCAGCCTCTATCGCGGACCTGCAATCCAGCATCAGGCGGCGCATAAAGGCCAGGTTGTGCCAGGTGAGGAGGCGGTGGGCCAGGATCTCGTTGAGGTTGTGCAGGTGCCTTAGGTAGGCGCGTGTGAAGCGCGCGCAGGCGGGACAATCACACCCCTCCTCCAGGGGCGATGCATCACCGCGGTAGCGAGCGTGGCGCAGGTTCACCTTTCCCTCCCTGGTCATGGCCACGCCGTTGCGGGCCAGTCGGGTGGGAAGCACGCAGTCGAAGAGGTCCACCCCCAGCGCCACCGCCTCCAGCAGGCCCTCGGGGTCTCCGATGCCGAGGAGATGCCGCGGCCTGTCTCCTGGAAGTATGCAGAGCTGGGCCTCGAGGCATTCGAGCATAACCTCCCTGGGCTCACCCACAGACAACCCCCCGATGCCGTATCCCGGAAACCCGAGGGCGGCGGTCTCGCTGGCGCTCCTCTCCCTCAGGTCCCTGTACGTCCCTCCCTGGACGATGCCAAAAAGCATCTGGTCTTCCCGCCGCCTGGCGGAAAGCGACCTGCGCGCCCATGCCAGGGTGGTATCCACCGCCCTTTCCGCCTCGTTCCTCTCCGAGGGGTAGGCCACGCATTGGTCGAGGACCATGGCCACGTCGGAGCCCAGTTGCTCCTGCGCCTCAACCGCTCCTTCGGGGGTGAGCAGGTGTTCTCCGCCATCGTAAACGGAGCGGAAAACCACCCCCTCCTCCTTCACGCGGAGGATGGGTGAGAGGGAGAACACCTGGAAGCCCCCGCTGTCGGTGAGGATGGGGTGCGGCCACCCCATGAAGGCGTGCAGGCCCCCAAGTTCCCGGATGAGTCCCGTCCCCGGCCTCAGCATCAAGTGGTATGCGTTAGCGAGGAGCATGCGGTAACCCAGCCCCTCTAGCTCCCAGGGCGCCATGGCCTTCACCGAGGCGCGCGTGCCCACGGGTAGAAACGCCGGCGTCTCGACCTCGCCGTGGGCGGTGCGCAGGATACCGGTGCGGGCGCGCGTCCCGGCGTCGCGGCGTACCACCTCGAAACCGATTCCTGCGCCATGCATGCGCCCTTCGCCTCCGCTTTCCATGCCGCATATCATAAACTCGAGCCGGTGAGCGAGCAACAGGGCACCCGCATCGCTTATACGGGCTGAAGCCGTTGGGCGGCAAGGCGTTAGAGCCGCCTCCAGGTGGGGATGTTCCCGCGGCCGGATCGCCCCCGTCATTCCACCGCGCCGACCTAAGTCACCGCTCCGCAATCGTTTTTTCGGCCAAAAGGACTACAAATAAGGTGGGATATATTACCATATGGTATGGCTAAGGGCCCGGGGGGATTCTTCCGGCCAAGGGGGCGGAAGAAGAGCCAGCCAAGTGGCTTTTCCCATTGCCCATTCGCCGTTTCGTATGGGTCCCTCCAGTCACGGGGAGGGAAGAATACCCGGTTCCATTGCTTTTTGCATCGCGCATCCACCGCTTCCTGGGTAACCTTCCGGCATTGGGAGCCGTAAAACGGTCAGTGCGATGGTTTTTCCTACGGCCTATCCGCTGGTCCGGATGGGCGCTTCCAGCCGTTGGGATAGAAGAAAAGGCAGGCGTCTCCAAAGCTGAGGAAACGGTAGCGCGCCTCCACCGCCTTGCGGTAGGCCTCCAGCACCAGCTCCCTCCCCGCGAAAGCGCTCACCAGCACCAGCAGGCTCGACCGCGGCATATGGAAATTGGTGAGGAGGAAATCTACGGCTCGGAAGCGGTGTCCCGGGGTGATGTACAGGTCCGTATGGCCATGGAGCGGCTCCAGCCCCCCCTCTCCCGCCGCGCTCTCCAGGGCGCGCACCACCGTGGTTCCCACCGCGAGCACTCTGCCCCCGCGCTTCCGCGCCGCGTTCACCGCCGCGCAGGCGGCGTCGTCCACGTGCACTTCCTCGCTGTGCATGCGGTGTCCCTCGAGCTCCGCCTCTGATATGGGCCGGAAGGTATCAAGGCCCACGTCCAGGCGCAGGAAGGCCAGGGTCACGCCCATGCGGCGCAGCTCCTCCATGGTCCCCGGCTCGAAATGCAGCCCGGCGGTGGGGGCCGCCGCCGATCCCGTCTCGCGTGCGTAGACGGTCTGGTATCTCTCGGGGTCCTCCAACCGCTCCCTGATGTAGGGGGGCAGGGGCACCTCTCCCAGCCGCTCCACCAGCTCCTCCTGCAGTTCTGCATCCCCTGGCGACAGGCGGACCAGTATCCTGCCGCCTTCCCCCACCTCCAGCACCTCCGCCTCCAGCTCGCCCTGGCCGAAGCCCACCCTCGTGCCGGGCCGCAGCCTGCGGGCGGGCTTCGCCAGCGCCTCCCATTCGCCGCTTTCGCGGCGGGAGAGCAGGAGCATCTCCACCGCGCCTCCGCTTTCCGCTTTACGGCCTCTCAGCCTGGCCTTCCTCACCCGGGTGCGGTTGAAGACCGCACAATCTCCCTCCCGGAGGTATCCAGGGAGGTCCGAGAAGCGTCCGTGCGATATCTCACCCGTCTCGCAGTTGACCACCAGGAGGCGCGAGGCGCCGCGCCGTTGGGAGGGACGCTGCGCGATGAGCTCCTCGGGGAGGCGATAATCGAAGAGATCCGTCCTCATGAAACCTCACCGCCGCCGGTGCCGGAACGCGTCAGGGCAGCGGCCCTCGAGGAGCACGTTCAACGTTCTTTTTTCCGCGCCCGCGGTCGTAGCGTTCGCGTTCGCTGAGGACGCACCCGCAGTAAGGCTGGGTGTACATCCCCATACCCCTCGCCTCCTCGAGGACAGCCCTGTATCTATCCCTGCCGTCCCAGGCGACGAACTCCAGGCCACGGCTGCGGCATATTGATCCCCCCAGCAGTGACAGCAACTCGTGGTCCTGGTAAGGGCTGGCGAACAGGGTGGTGGTGACGGCCTCGAATCCCTCCTCCAAGGCCAGGTCGGCGGCCCTGCGCAGGCGCAGTCGGTAGCATATCTCGCAGCGGCTCTCCTCGCGGTACGCCACCGCCCTTATCCACTCCTCGGGCTCGTAGGGGAGCACGGTGTAAACAAGGCTCTCCCTCACCATCAGCTCCTCGAAGCTCTCCAGCCTCCTGCGGTACTCGCGGTAGGGCTGCACGTTGGGGTTATAGAAAAGGAAGCGCGCCTCCCGCGACATGAAAGCCTGCTCGCGCAGGGCCGACAGCGCGCAGGGACCGCAACAGGCGTCTATGAGCAGGCCTTGCATAACTTTTTCTCCTCTTGCAAACCCTCTCCCCGGACGGCCGTGCGCCACGCGCTCCTGTGACCGCGGGCGCCCAAGCTCTGTCCTGCCTTTGCTCGGGCGATCCTAAACCTGTTACACCTTTCCCTTCGAGCGCCTCTACCCCACGGTAAAATACGAGGGCTTCGTCCGGTGTAACTCAGAAAAGCGTATCCCCCCGGCCACTTTCCAGGCCCAGGTGGCGGTAGGCGTTTTCCGTGGCCACCCTGCCCCTTGGCGTCCGCTGCATGAAGCCGATCTGCATCAGGTAGGGCTCGTGGACCTCCTCGATGGTGTCGATCTCTTCCCCCACCGAAACGGCGATGGTGTTCACCCCCACAGGACCGCCTCCGAACTTCTCGATGATGGTGAGCAGGATCATCTTGTCCAGCTTGTCCAGCCCCATCTCGTCCACCTCGAAGAGGGCCAGCGCCTCGCATCCCACCTCGAAAGTTATTCTGCCACCCGCCCTTACCTGGGCGTAGTCGCGCACGCGCCGCAGGAGGCGGTTGGCGATGCGCGGGGTCCCCCGCGAGCGGCGCGCCAGCTCGCGTGCCCCGTCCTCGTCGATGTCCACGTTGAGGATGCGCGCGGAACGCATGATGATCGCCTGCAGCTCCTCCTGGTTGTAATATTCCAGCCTGCTGTGCACCCCGAAACGGTCGCGCAGGGGCGAGGTGAGCAGGCCGGCGCGCGTAGTGGCTCCCACCAGGGTGAAAGGAGGGAGGTCGAGGCGGATGGAGCGCGCCGCCGGGCCCTTGCCCACGATGATGTCCAGCTTGAAATCCTCCATGGCGGGATAGAGCACTTCCTCCACGGCGCGGTTGAGGCGGTGGATCTCGTCTATGAAAAGGACGTCGCCGGGCTCGAGGTTGGTGAGGATGGAGGCCAGGTCGCCTGCTCGCTCAAGGGCCGGGCCCGAGGTCTGCCGGCAGGAAACGCCCATCTCGTTGGCGATTATCCCCGCCAGGGTGGTCTTTCCCAGCCCCGGGGGCCCGGACAGTATGACGTGGTCGAGGGGTTCCCTCCGCCCCCGCGCGGCCTCGATGAAGATCTCCAGGTGCTCGCGAATGCGGTCCTGGCCTATGAACTCCGAGATCCAGCGCGGCCTGAGGGTGAGGTCGAAGTCGACCTCGTCCTCCAGGGGCTCGGGATCGAGCAGCCTTCCGTCCCCCGTCTCCAGGTCTCCCCTTATCTCGTCCTTGTCGTCCTTCTCCTCCCGCATGGTCTCTCTTTTCTCGTCCGAACCAGCGCAATGGCCATCCGGGTCAGCTTCCTCCCAGGCGCTTGAGGGCGTAGCGCAGGAGGTCCTCGAGGCTCGGGTCGTCCGCCGCGTAGCCCTCCAGAGCTCGCCTGGCCTCCTGGACCGAATAGCCCAGCTCCTTCAGCGCCTCCCTCGCCTCCCTTAACATGTCTCCTCCCGCTGTGCCGGTCGCGACCACTATTTCCAGTCCCTCCGGCACCAGCTTGTCCTTGAGCTCGACGATCATCCTCTGGCCGCTCTTCTTCCCCACCCCGGGCACGGAGGTGATAGCCTCAAGATCCTCCGTGGCCAGAAGGCGCACGAAGGTATCCGGGTCATAGGCGGAGAGCACCGCCAGGGCGACCTTGGGCCCCACACCGGTGACGGTGATGAGCTTGAGGAACACGTCTCGTTCCGCCCGGCTGGCGAAGCCGTAGAGCTGTAGCAGGTCCTCCTTCACGTGCAGGTAGCCGTAAAGCCTCACCTTATCCCCCACCGCTGGAAGCGCCTGCAGGGTGGAGCCGGAGACGAAGAGCGTCAGTCCCACTCCGCCCACGTCGATGACCACGCCTTCGACGCCCTTTTCCGCCAGCACTCCCTGCACGTAGTCGATCAACAATGCCTCCTACCACGGATTCCGCCGCCATGCGCCGGGGCGATCGCTCCTGCCGGCCTGGAGACGGTTGGGCCCAGCAACGCCTCATCCCACCTTCCGGCTTCATGCCCGAGAGGACCTGACCATCCGAGACCGGACGACCGCGCCTTTCCGCAGTGGCGTTAGCCAGCGCCGCTCCCATGCCGGTGATTACCGGCCTCCGCTCGCGACTCCACGCCCCAGCGTAAGCGCCGCCTCGAGCCCGCGTTCCCCGCGCCGCGCGGGCCGGTCTTCACCCCGATTCCCTTTTCTTGTGCGGGGGCTTCCTGGGGGTCGCTCCCCGCGTTTTCTCCTCCACGCGTCCCAACATCCTCTCGCGATGGGCATGGCATATGGCCAGCGCCAGGGCGTCGCTGGCATGGGAGGACCCCGGGTCCTCCTCCAGCCTCAGCAGCGCCTTGACCATGTATTCCACCTGCTTCTTGTCCGCTCGGCCGTGTCCAACCAGGGACTGCTTGACCTGCAGGGGGGTGTATTCCTCCACCCCCACCCCGGCGTGGGCGGCCGCCAGGATTATCCCTCCCCTGGCCTGCCCCACCACCATGGCGCTGCGGGCGTTGGCGCTGAAGAAGATCTCCTCCAGCACCACCAGGTCGGGACGGTAACGGCCGATGAGCTCGCTCACCTCGCGGTATATCTTAGCAAGGCGCGCCGACATGGTATCGCGGGGCGAGGTCTCGATGCCTCCGAAACCGAGCGCCCTGAGGACGTCGCCCCTCTTCTCCACCACCCCGTATCCGGTGGAGGAGAGTCCGGGGTCTATGCCCATGATGATCATAGCGCCCCCGCCACATCGTCCTCGCGGTATCCGCCATCAACTACTCGCTGGAAAGCTCTTCCAGGATGTCGTCCGGTATATCGAAATTGGCGTACACCTCCTGCACGTCCTCGTATTCCTCCAGGGCGTCAACCAGCCTGAGGACCTTTTTCGCGGCTTCCTTGTCCAACTTCACGGTGTTCTTGGGCAACATGGTGACCTCCGCCGAGGCCGGCTCGAAACCCCTCTCCTTCAGCGCCTCCACCACGCCGCGGAAGGACTCGGCGTCGGTGATGATCTCCCAGTGGTCGTCCTCGGTGGCCATGTCCTCGGCTCCCGCCTCCAGGGCCGTCTCCAGGAGCACGTCCTCGTCCACCCCCGGGTCCTTGTTCACGATGATGTTGCCTTTCTTCTCGAACATCCATGCCACGGACCCGGAAGTCCCCAGGCTGCCGCCGGTGCGGGAGAAGATGCGCCGTATGTCAGCCGCCGCGCGGTTGCGGTTGTCGGTCATCACGTCGACCATGATGGCCACGCCGTTGGCCCCGTAACCCTCGTAGACGATCTTCTCGAAACTGTCCCCGGAACCCTCGCCGGTGCCCCGCTTGATGGCCCTCTCGATGTTCTCCTTGGGCATGGAATAGCTCTTGGCCTTCTCGATGGCGTTGGCGAGGGCTATGTTCACGTCGGGGTTTCCTCCCCCCTCGCGCGCCGCCACGATGATGGCGCGAGAGAGCTTGCTGAAAAGCTGTCCGCGCTTGGCGTCCTGGGCTCCCTTCTTGTGCTTGATCGACGACCACTTGGAATGTCCAGACATCTCATCCTCCTGTCCCTGGGGCCCGCTCTGCCATCTCGGCCCCCTCCAACATGCGCAGGAAATAACGGTGAATCCTGTCGTCCCCCGTGAGTTCGGGATGGAACGCCGACACCAGCATACCGTCCTGGCGGGCCATCACGACCCTCCCTCCATGCTCGCCCAGCACCTCCACCCCGGGGCCAGTCTCCTCGATCCACGGGGCCCTTATGAACACCGCCCGGAAAGGCCGGCCGGGATCCTCTATGCCCTTCAAGACAAGGTCCGCCTCGAAACTGTCCACCTGCCGGCCGTAGGCGTTGCGCCGCGCCGTGATGTCCATCAGTCCCAGGAGGGGCTGGTCTCCCTCGATCAGGCGGCTGGCGAGCATGATCAGGCCCGCGCAGGTGCCGTAAACCGGCATGCCCTGGCCCACCAGTTCCCTGACCTCCTCCAGAAAGCCGCAAGCGATCATGAGCTTGCCTATGGTAGTGCTCTCGCCGCCCGGGATGATAAGTCCCGAGCAGAGATGGAGCTCGGAGGGATACTTCAAAGCCACCCCTCGAGCTCCCGTCCTCTCCAGCATCGCCAGGTGCTCGCGCACCGCCCCCTGCAGCGCGAGCACTCCTATGGTCGGTTTCTTCATGCCTGGTCCCGTTCCCCCGGCGCGCGTTACCGCCTTTGCGCGGAAACCGTACGCGACCGGGCGTCCTCCTCTCCGTATCCGTTTATCCCGCTCTCACCAGCCGCGGAACTGGATGAGGTTCTCCGGGCCGATCTCGGAGATCTCCAGCCCCGCCATGGCCTTGCCTATACCCCGCGAAACCTCCGCCAGCAGCTTGGGGTCGTCGTAATGGGCGACCGCGCGCACGATGGCGCGCGCCCTGGAGGCGGGGTCCTCGGATTTGAAGATGCCCGAGCCCACGAAAACGCCGTCCGCTCCCAGCTGCATCATGAGGGCGGCGTCGGCGGGAGTGGCGATGCCCCCGGCGGAGAAGTTCACCACCGGGAGACGGCCGTTCTCCGCCACCCAGCACACCAGGTCGTAGGGCGCCCCCATCTCCTTGGCCACGGTCATGAGCTCGTCTTTGGGGGTCACGGTGAGGCGCGCGATCTCCGCGTTGATGGTGCGCATGTGCCGCACCGCCTCCACCACGTTTCCCGTGCCCGCCTCGCCCTTGGTGCGGATCATGGCCGCGCCCTCGCCGATGCGGCGCAAGGCCTCGCCCAGGTTGATGGCCCCGCAAACGAAGGGAACGGTGAAGCGCCACTTGTCGATATGGTTCCTCTCGTCGGCGGGGGTCAACACCTCGCTCTCGTCGATGTAATCAACCCCCAGCGCCTCGAGAATCTGCGCCTCCACGAAGTGGCCTATCCTCGCCTTGGCCATCACCGGAATGGTGACCGCCTGCATGATGGCCTCGATCACGCCTGGGTCCGCCATCCTCGCCACTCCTCCCGCGGCACGGATGTCCGCCGGCACCCGCTCCAGGGCCATCACCGCCACGGCCCCGGCCTCCTCGGCGATCATCGCCTGCTCCGGGGTGGTCACGTCCATGATCACCCCGCCCTTGAGCATCTCCGCCAGGCCCGTCTTCACCCGCAACGTCCCTTTTTCTTCCATTTCCCGGTCCCTCCAGACCACTTTCATTATAAAAAGCCCCCTCCGGGCTCTCTCTTTCAAATATAGTCCATACGCGTGCCGCCTTCAAACCTGATGGAACCGGGCGTAGTGCCATGGTTCCCAGATTTTATTTTGTGAGACCGCTCCTTTCCTCTTGCCGAATTTGCTTGTTTTGTCAGGATGATTGGGTGACCAACCAACCTTTTCAATCCGGAAAGCGCATACCGAGACGATACAGCATCGAAACCGGGCGCGGTGCCGTCCTTTGCGCGCATGAAAGCGGTGGTGTTTCAACCGGCCGCCACGTGTCGCGAGTTGGATGATTGCGCCCTTTCGCCAATCAGGTCAGGGCCGAGGAATTCGCAAGCGACAATCCTATCGCATATCGCGGTATTGAGCAGGCCGCCCATCCCTAAAGCGCCAGAAATTCTGCCCTCAGCGTGCACGCACGCGTTTCCATCCCGCCGGATCAGGGAAATGCGTATGCGGTCCTCGGGCGTCATGTGTCGGGAAGCAGGCTTGGAGAAAGCGCTAGCTTCGATACCAGAAAATGCAGCCGCGCCTGGCTTTGCGGTGATCGCGCCTCCGCGCGCCGGGCGCGAATCCTCTTCAGGCCTTCCGGCTTGCGGCCCCCGTATCAGGTAGGGAGTTCCCCTCGCAGCCGCGCCTCCATCATGGCCTGGTTGTACATGCCCTCCATGCCCGACATGGCCCTCAGGCGCCGGATGCGCTCCTCGATGGGCGGGTGGGTGTCCCAGATGCTCGACTTCGAGGGATGTTTCGCCCGGGCCTCCTTCTTGAAGGGCTGAACGATGAAGAGGTGCGCCGTGGCCTTGCTGGTGCGAGGGAAGGGCTTGGCCTGGGAGGAGAGCTTTTCCAGCGCGCTCGCCAGTCCCTCGGGGTATCGCGTCAGCTTGGCCCCGGTGGCGTCGGCCAGATATTCCCGCTTGCGGGAGATGGAGAGCTGCAGGAGCTGCCCGATGATGGGGGAGAGTATGAGGAAAACCAGCCCCACCAC
Source organism: Actinomycetota bacterium (assembly GCA_013178005.1). GTDB lineage: Bacteria > Actinomycetota > Geothermincolia > Geothermincolales > RBG-13-55-18 > Solincola_B. The sequence continues at coordinate 12,561 of JABLXL010000023.1, read as the reverse complement.
CAGCAGTATGGCTCCGAAGGCGCCCGCTCCCTCGCCTCCCCCGCCCCGGCCTCGGTCGCGGTCCCCGAACATACCGCCCCAGAAGATCATGCGCACCACGATGTCGGCGAAGATCACCAGCAATCCCACGAGCACCACCACCATGCACATGTAGCGGATATCGTAATTGCCGATGTGCGACATCTCGTGCGCGAGCACGCCCTCAAGCTCCAGGCGGTTGCAGTTCTCCAGCAGGCCGGTGGTGACGGCGATGGCCGCATGCTCGGGGTCCCTGCCGGTGGCGAAGGCGTTCATGGCCGGCGTGTCGATGATGTAGGTGCGCGGGGCGGGGAGCCCCGCCGCCAGCGCCAGCCCCTCCACGGTGTTTACGTAGTAGGGGAATTCCTCGCGCGTAACCGGCCTCGCGCCCGCGGAAGCCAGGGCTATCTTGTCGCTGTTGTAATAGCTCACCAGCGAGGTGATGGTGGCGATGATGGCGGCTATGACCAGGCCGGTTATCGCGTAATCGAACCCCCAGACATAGCCCACGGAGAACCCGATGGCAAGGATTATCACGATGAAAACGCTCACCAGCAGGGCCGATTTCATCTTGTTCTTGGAGATCTGGTCGTAGAAACTCAAGGCTTTTTCTTCCCTCCCTAACGCCTGATTTTACGCCTGGCTCTCCTAGAACTGCACCTTGGGGACTTCGCGCTCCGCCGCCACCTCTATCTCGAAATACTCGCGGGGCTTGAAGGTGTTGGAGAACATGCCCGCGATGATGTTGGCGGGGAAGCGCTGCCGGTTGGTGTCGTAGGTCATTACGCTGTCGTTGTAGAACTGGCGGGCGAAGGCGATCTTGGACTCCGTGCCCGAGAGCTCCTCCTGCAGCATGAGGAAGTTCTGGTTCGCCTTGAGGTCGGGATAAGCTTCCGCCACCGCGAAGAGGCTCTTGAGAGCCTGGGTGATCATGTTCTCGGCCTGCGCCTGCTCGCCCACCGTCTGGGCGTTGATGCCCATGGCCCGCGCCTGGGTGACCTTCTCGAAGACCTCTTTCTCGTGGCTGGCGTAACCCTTCACCGTCTCCACGAGGTTGGGGATGAGGTCGTACCTGCGCTTGAGCTGCACGTCGATCTGATGCCAGGCGTTGTCCACCCGGTTGCGGTCCCTCACCAGCTTATTGTAGATGCCGATGATGGACACGATGACCAGAAAGACCAGGACGCCTATGATAACCAGGGCCCATACCATGACCGTACCTCCTTTCCATGGTGACATTCTAACACAGGCGACCGACGGGCCTCACTCCTTTCCTCTTTCCGCGATCGCCGGGACTGGACGATTTCCGCCGTGGCCACATCCTGTATCGTTCCCTATATCGTTCCCCTCCGCCAGGGGCTTTATCCGTGTCAACCGCGCCCCGCGGATCGTCGCCCGTATCGCGGCGGCACGGAGGAGGGGCGCGGAGCCGCTCCCGGTGCGCGGAGAGGCCCCTCTCCGTTGTGCTCACAGGAGGTGGGCGAGCCCGTCGCCCATGAAGCGGCCCCCCAAAACGAGGAGAAATGCCCCGCACGCCAGGATCACGTAGTTATAGACGCGGTCGGACAGGAAGCGCTTGCCCGTCACCACCAGGAAGCCCACCAGGAAATACCAAAGCACGTCCGCCATGATATGGCCGGTGTAGAAGGAGACCACCCCTGCCACGCCTCGCTCCATGGACCTCAACAGCCAGCTCAGCCCGAAGGTGGCCCACCAGAGGGACCAGTAAGGATTGGAGAGGCTGGTGGTCAGCCCGGCCGCGAAGGGGCCGATGCGCTTTCCGTCCAAAGCGCGAAGCTCCACGTGCAGCCTGCCCTCTCTCACGTCCATGGCCATGCCCAGACCCATCCAGAAGATGAAGGCTCCGCCCGCGAGCCCCACCACCCCGAAGAAGACGTCGTTTCCCACCACCTTGTCCAGGCCCAGCACCAGCAGGACGATGAGGCTCGCCTCCAGCACCGCGTGGCCGGCCACCAGCAGGGGAGCCGCCTTGAACCCGCGCCGGTAGGACTCGTTGATGGTCACCGTGAGCAGGGGCCCTGGCATGAGGGCGCCGGACAGCCCCACCCCCAACGATATGAAGAAAATGGCGACGAGGCTCATCCTTACCACCCGTAATGGGCTCGCATGCGCCGCATACCCGAGTCGACGCGGGCGATGAGGGCATGGAACAGATCACGGGTGACCGCGGCCACGCAGGAAAGGTGGCCATCCCTGCCCGAGGTCAGCAGGGGGTAGGTCTCCAGCGGGCGCCCGAAAGCGTCGCCGATGAAGGCTCCCGCCTCGCCGGCGATAAGCGCCGCCGCGGCGAGGTCATAGGACGAATTGTTGAGCACGTGTCCATGGCCCGCGCGCAGGAACAGCTCCTCCACCTGCGGGACCTCGCGTATCATGCGATCCCCCACGTCCACGTAGGCATCCAGTTGGCCGGTGAGCAGGCGGGTGATGCAGAAGGTGGCGCTGCCAAGGTCGAAAATGCCTCCGTCAACGCTCGATTCGTCGATGAGCTCCTCCAGTACCAGGGCGGTGGGCAGCGCGGGGCGGCCCCTGAATCCGAGGGTCCAGAAGAGGGTGGAGAGGTCGTGGTGGGGCTGGAGGACTATATCCCTTTCCGCGCCATCGAGCACCATGCGCGCGCCCTGCCCGCGGCGCGCCTCGAAGAGGGCGTCGTTTTTGATCTCCTGCACCAGTCCGTAGGCCACATCCCCCAGGGTGAGGGCTCTGTCCACCGCCGCGTCGTATGGCGCCGCGGCTATGGAAACGCAGCATGCCTCCAGTCCCGCCGCGGCCGGCCTCGTGCCGTCGATGGGGTCGACCACCAGCACCCAGGAAGGCTTCCCCGAGCTGACCAGCCCCCGGTCCTCGGAGAAATAGGCCAGCTCCGGCAGCTCGGCCAGCCGCTCCTCTACCCGTTTCTCCGCCACCTCGTCTATGGCGAAGGTGGAGTCTCCGCTTGCGCCCCTGCCCTCCATGCGCCGCGCCGCCTTCACGCCCAGGTGCGGGCGGACCAGCTCGCGCACCTCTGCGGAGAGCTCCCTGCATATTTCCATCACTTCATCCAGGCGCATCACGTATTCCTTTCCTTACAATCCCCGCCGCCATCCGCCTTGCTTCTCCATCTCACCACGGCCTCGGCATAGGCTTCCTCGACCTCGCCTACCAGCTTGTTCCAGGAGAACTCGTTCGCCCTTCTGCCCTCCAACGCCCGCCCTCGCGTCACCTTCCCGGCGCACGCCGGCGCGCGCCCTTCTCCGCCTTGCTTCTCCATCTCACCACGGCCTCGGCATAGGCTTCCTCGACCTCGCCTACCAGCTTGTTCCAGGAGAACTCGTTCGCCCTGGCCAGGGCGGAGCGCGCCATGTTTTCGCGTTTGCCCTCGTCCGCCGCCATCTCCAGCAGCGCTTCCGCCAGCGCCCGCGCGTCCCCGGGGGGAACCAGCCTGCCTTCCACCCCGTCGTGCACCACGGCGCGGTATCCCGGGATGTCCGAGGCAACCACCGGCACGCCGCACGCCATGGACTCCACGAGCACTATCCCGAAGCTCTCCATGCCCAGGGACGGAGCCGCCATCACGCGCGCCGAGCGGTAGGCGGCGGGGACCGCCTGGTCCGTAAGCCTTCCCAACCAGATCACGCCCTCGGGCCCCCTGCCGGGATCGTCCGCTCCCACCACCAGGAGGCGCGCCTCTGGGCATGCCCTCCTTACTATAGGCATCGCCTCCAGCAGGACGCCCAGCCCCTTCCTCGGCTCATCCCTGCCCACGAAGACGATGTCGAACCATCCCGGCTCCAACCCCTCCAGGCGCGGCCCATCCGGCGTGAAGACCTCGGTGTCCACGCCGTTGGGGAGCACGCGGTATTGGCCGGGAAAATAGCGCCCCACCAGGTCCCGCGCCGCCGTGCTCACCACCGCCCTGACGTCGATCTTTTTCGCCAGAGGCCCCAGCAGGGGGGAGGCGATGCGGTAGCCCAGGCTCCCTTCCTCGCGCGCGGCGTGGAAGGTGGCCATCACCGCGCAGCGCGAGAAGATCAGCGCCAGCATGGACGCGCTGGGGATCAGGGGCTCGTGCAGGTGCAGCACCTCGAACCCCCCCTCGCGCAGGATGTTCCTGACCCTGGCCGCCACGGCGGGCCCGAAGGAGATATTGGCCCGGGAGCGGTTCGCCGCCACCGCGAAGGATCCGCCCACGGAGCGGAAACCCTCGCCGTCCCGTCCCCCGGGAGCGATTACCGTCACCGCGTGGCCGTTTCGCCTCAGATAGCGGGCAAGCTGCTCGACGTGCCGGTTCACGCCGCCCGGTATATCCCAGTCATATGGTGACACGATGCCTATTCTCATGGGGTTAATTCTATCAGGGTCGTATCTTGACCCGGGTCGTATCTTGACCTTTTAATTCCGGGATGACGATGGGTTTATTCCTTCCGTTACGGCGGAATGAAAAAGTAAAGACAGGTTCGGGTATGAACCCGGGTCGTGTCTTGACTTTTTTGTTCCGGGGAGACATTGGGTGTTTGTCTTGCGCTGCGGCGGAATGAATAAGTCAAGACACGACCCCTCGTTCGGGTATGCAACCGGGTCTTGACCCGGGTCGTATCTTGACCTTTTGGGAGAGGCGTTTCTTGCTGCGGCAGGGCGAAAACCCCGTAACGCCATTCCTGTTAAGCAAAGCGAGGAATAATTCAAGATACGACCCCATGCTCTATTTTAGGAGAGACGTTTCTTGCTGCGGCAGGGCGAAAACCCCGTAACGCCATTCCTGTTAAGCAAAGCGAGGAAAAATTCAAGATACGACCCCATGCTCGGGTACGCTACTCCCGCCCCTTCCCCTGCTTGAAGATGGGCTGGAACATGTGCCACTGGGTGGGGTCCTCGCGTATGAAGTCCTCCAGCACCTTTGCCAGTTTCTGGGTGTTTACCTGGACGTCCCGGCGAGTGTCGCCGGTGATCTCCACCTCGAGGGGCGGTCCAACGTAGCCGTGGTATTTCCCGTCCTTGCGGATGGTGAGGCAGGGGAGGATGGCCGTGCCGAGTTTCACCGCCAGCAGCGCCGGCCCGATGGGCATGAGGATCCTCTCCCCGAAAAACTCCACCTCCACCCCGCTTCCTGCGATGAGGCGGTCGGATAGGAGACAGACCATGCCGTTCTGCAGCAGCACCTCGATGACCCGCTCCACCGTGTTCTCCCCCAGGGGGATGATGCGTATCCCCATGCGCCTGCGCAACTCGGTGTGGAACTCGTACATGGGGCGCGGTTTGAGCACCTCGGCCACCGCCCAGAAGGACGGGTACTTGTGTCCCACCCAGCCGCCGATCATGTCCCAGCTCCCGTAATGCGGCAGCGCCAGCACCACCCCCTTGCCCCTCTCCAGGCACTTGTCGAACCAGTCCGTTCCGTGGGGGACCACCAGGCGATCGACCTCTTCGGGCGTTAGGTGGTAGCAGCGCAGGAAGTCCACCCAGTAACGGGCATAGTTGTGGAAGCTCCGGCGCGCCATCTTTTTCCATTCACGCGGCGACCCGCCGGGGATGACGCGGCGCATGTTCTCGCATACCACCTCCCGCTTGCCGCGCGAAAGCCGGTAGGCTATCTCCGCTATGCCCACCGCCACTCCGTGGGAAACCCGCGCGGGAAGCGCGCCCACCAAGCCGCACGAGCCGCGGAAAAAATAGTACTTGAGGTATCCGGGCACGTCGTCCAGGAATCGCTCCCTCTCCTCCGCCATGGCGTCCTCCTCAAGCTCCCTTGCACGAGGCGTCCTTCTCCCGAGCGCCGACGTAAACGACCGCCACGCGGTGGGCCAGGGTCTCCACCGCCAGGGCCAGCACGGCGTACAGCGGCCCCCTGAACACCCAGGGGTTCGAGGTCAGGCCGTACACGAAGAGGGCCAGGCCGAAGAAGAGAAGGCGCAGCGGGCGCGCGAGCAGCCCGACGTTGCAGGATATCCCCAGGCCCTCGGCCCGCGCCTTCACGTAGGAGATGAGGGACGAGAGCACCATGTAGGCCCCCACCATGAAGGCGATATCGTAGATCTCCCGGTGGGCGAAATAATACAGGGCGCCCAGGGAGAAGAAGAAATCCGCCGCGCGATCCGCCGTGGAGTCGTAAAACGAACCGAAGGTGCTCACCCGCCCCGTCAGCTTGGCCACCTGGCCGTCCCATATGTCCAACAACCCGGCCAGGAAGAGCAACCATGCGCCGAGCACGAAACGGCCCACGGCGAAGTAATATCCGGAAAACCCCGCCGCTATCACCGAAAGGGTGGTGATGAGGTTTGGGGACAGCACGCGCCCCAGCGCCCACCCCAGGGGGTGGAACACGGCGCTGGAAAACCTCCTCAGCCCCTCGTTGACGCTCCAGGTCCTTTCCACCGTTCCCTCCCTCCGTTGAACGTCGCCAATGACACCAGCGGCGAAAGCCCTCTTCCCGTCTCCCCCTTGCCGGAGATCGTGATGAAAAACCAGGCTTGTCCGCCGAGGCGCTCAACCCCTTGTCCAGCGGATTTTCTCCGCCGCCCTCGGTTCCGGGGCCTTGTCGCGCGCCTCCGTTTCCGATTTTACGCCCGTCCCTGCCGGGGGCGTTGATTCCGCCATCATGGAAAACGACTTTCCGGGCCGCCTGGTTACCTTGCCGGTCCCCGCTCCGAGCTCCCTTTCGGCGCTAAGTCAGCGGTCCGTAGAAAACGCTGATGATGGTGCAACCCTCGTCGCCGGTATGGAACGGCCCATGCGCCGCCCCCGCCGGGAAGAAGGCGAAATGGCCCTTCCGGTAGGTTTCTTCCCCGCCGTCCTCCAATGTCTGCCTCAACTCGCCCTCGAGGATGTAGGCGGCCTCGTCGGACGAAATGTGGGAGTGCCCCGGCATCTCGCAGTGGGGCTCAAAATGGATGAGCATTATCTGTCCGCCGCCCCGGGGATCCATGTAAAGCACCTTCATCTGCGCACGGGGAAAATCCGCCGGAACCCATTCCAAGCTGTCCTGGTGAACCACGAACCTGTCCATGACTCCCCTTTCCGCCACACCTGATAACCACACCGCCCCGGCGGCTCAACGCACAGGAGCGGCGCCCGCGTTCCTCCCTCGCGTCGCCGAAACGCTCATCCCGTCTCCTTAGGCGTCAGCGCCTTGTGCGCCTCCTCCCACTCAAACGGGACGCGCGGGCGATGATCGGATCCGCCAAGGCGGCGCGCGCCGCACCGTCGCCCGCGGACGGCTGACGCTCCCGGCCAGAAGCGCGCCCCCCGTCCTATTCACCGGATAACCCGGTCTCCTCGACCAGGCCTTCGAGGTGGGACAGGAGCTCCTCCATGCCCATGCGAGACCTTTCGCCCGTCGCCCGCGCCTGCAGCTCGATCAGGCCGTCGGCGTCGAAAGCCTTGCCGATGACCGCGCGGAAGGGGATGCCGATGAGGTCCGCGTCGGCGAACTTCACCCCCGCGCTCTCCTCGCGGTCGTCCAGCAGCACCTCCACGCCCCTCTCCAGGCATCGCGCGTACAGCTCCTCCGCCGCGGCGCGCCTTCCCTCCCGCTGGTAGTCCAGGGGAAGTATGTGCAGCGCAGCCGGGGCCACCTCAAGGGGCCACATCATGCCGCGCTCGTCGTGATGCTGTTCGATCACCGCCGCCATGAGCCGCGTGACGCCGATCCCGTAACATCCCATGTACATGGGCTTGGTCTCCCCGCGCTCGTCGTCATAGGTGCAGCGCATGGCCTCGGAATACTTCAGCCCGAGCTGGAAGACCTGTCCTACCTCTATGCCCGCCTCCACGTGAAGCGCGCCGCCGCAACGGGGGCATGCGTCGCCCTCCCTCGCCGAGGTGACGTCCGCGAACCGGCCGGGCCGGAAATCGCGCCCCTCCTCCACCCCCACAAGGTGGTAGTCAACCTCGTTGGCTCCGCACGCGAGGCCCGAGGCCCCCCGCAGGTAGAGATCCGCGATCGTCTCCTCCACCTCCAGGCCGACCGGCCCCACGAATCCCTGCAGGTACTGCGGGAACCTCCTCCAGTCCTCCTCGTTGAAGAGCCGGAACTCGTCGGTCCCCAGCACGCGACCCAGCTTGCCCTCGTTGGCCTCACGGTCGCCGGGCACCAGCACCGCCGTCGGCCGGTCCTCCACCAGGAACATGAGGCATTTCACGAAACGCGAGGGCTCCAGGCCCAGGAAGCCGCTTACCTCCTCGATGGTGCGCCTGTCCGGGGTGTGCACCCTCTCCATGGGCCCGCCATCGCCCCGGGGCGGCTCGCCCCGCATGTACTCGGCCAGCTCTAGGTTGGCCGCGTAATCGCACTCTCCGCAATATGCGATAAGGTCCTCTCCCACCGCGGCCGGCACCATGAACTCGTGGGAGACGTCTCCCCCGATGAGCCCCGTCGCCGCCTCCACCGCCCGCCATGTGCACCCGCAGCGGGTGAATACGCGCGCGTAGGCTTCGTACATCTCCCGGTAGGACCGCTCCATACCCTCCTGGTCGCGGTCGAAGCTGTAGGCGTCCTTCATGATGAACTCCCGGCCACGCAGCAACCCGAAGCGCGGCCTGATCTCGTCGCGGAACTTGGTGCCTATCTGGTAAAGGTTGAGCGGCAGTTCCCGCCACGAGGAGACGTTGTTGCGCACCAGGTCGGTGATGACCTCCTCGTGGGTGGGGCCCAGGCCGAAATCCCGCTCCGCGCGGTCCTTTAGGCGCATCATCTCCGGCCCGTACTTCGCCCAGCGGCCGCTCTCCTCCCAGAGCTCCCGGGGCTGCATGATGGGCAGGATCACCTCCTGGGCCCCCGCGCGGTTCATCTCCTCCCTGACCACGCGGCATATCCTCTGCACCACCCGCGTCCCCAGGGGCAGGAACTCGTATATGCCCGCCGCTACCCTGCGCAGGAAGCCGGCGCGCACCAGCAGGCGGTGGCTGGCTATCTCCGCGTCGGCCGGGCTCTCCTTCAGGGTGGGGATGAAAGCCTTGGACTGCCTCATAATCCTTCCTTTTCCAGGTATTCCTTTTCCATTTTCTCGACCTCCGCCAGCAGGACGCCCAGGAGCTCCTCCTTGGGGTACCACCCCAACGGCTCTCCCTTCCGGAAGAGCAGCCCCTTGCTCCTCCCCCCGGCCACCCCCAGGTCGGCCTCCCTGGCCTCGCCGGGGCCGTTCACTGCGCAGCCCATCACCGCCACGCGCAGGGGGGCCCTGCAACCCGCCAGCCGCTCCTCCAGTTCCTCCGCGATGCCCGCGACGTCGATGCGCGTGCGGGCGCAGGTAGGGCAGGCGACGACGTCCACCCCGCCGCGCGACATCTCCAGGGCCTTGAGTATGGCCACCCCGACCCGCACCTCCCGCAGGGGGTCGCCGGCAAGGGAGACGCGGATGGTGTCCCCGATGCCCTCCGCCAGCAGCGTGCCTATGCCCACCGCGGAGCGCACCGTCCCCGACCAGGGGGGTCCCGCCTCGCTGACCCCCACGTGCAGGGGGTAGTCCACCTCGCGGGAGAGCAGCCGGTAGGCCTCGATGGTCAAAGGCACCGAGGACGCCTTCACGGAGACCTTTATATCATAAAATCCGCAGGACTCGAGAACCCCTATCTCCTCCAGGGCGCTCTCCACCAGGGCTTCCGCGGTGGGATGCCCGTATCTCTCCAGGATGTCCCTGCGTAAAGAGCCCGCGTTGACCCCCACGCGTATGGGGACCCCGCGCCTTCCCGCCGCCTCCGCGACCTCCCTCACCTTTTCAGGTCCCCCGATGTTGCCGGGATTGATTCGCAACCCGTGCACCCCGGCTTCCAGGGCCGCCAGCGCCAGGGTGTGGTCGAAGTGCACGTCGGCCACCACCGGGATGGGCGAGCCCTCCACGATCTCCTCCAGGGACCTCAGGGCGCGGCGCAGGAGGTGGTCCTTCCTGTAATTGGGAACCGCGACCCGCACGATGTCGCAACCCGCCTCCGCAAGGAGCGAGATCTGCTGAAGGGTGGCGCCGGCGTCCTCGGTGGGGGTATTGGTCATGGACTGCACGCTCACCGGTGCGCCCCCTCCCACGGGGACGCTCCCCACCATAACGCGCCGGGTCAGCTTGCGCATGCTCATGGGAAATTGATGGGGCTCGTTATATCCAGCCTGAGGGTGAGTATGAAGAGCAGGGCAAAGAAGGCGAGCACCGCCACCGCCACCGGATAGAGCTTGCGCAGATCCACCTCGCGGCCGGTTACCTTCTCCCACAGCAGGACCGCCAGGTGCCCTCCGTCCAGGGGAGGCAGGGGCAGGAGGTTGATATAGGCCAGGAAGAGCAGGATGAAGGAGAAGAAGTTCAGGAAGTAGAAGGCCCCTTCCTCGGCGATCCGGCCCGCGGTGCGCGCGATGCCGTAAACCGTCTGGGGCCTCTCCACGGTGGGCTCGGCAAGGCCCAGCAATTGCTTGATGGTAGACCAGTTGAAGACACGGTAGATGCCGTAACCCACCCCGTAAGTGGCCTCCCCGAACCAGGATACGGTCTTGCCCATGGCCCCGAAAAAGGAGTAAGGCTGCATGTAGATGGAGGGAGACACCCCGAGGTAACCGGTGCCGTCCTCAAGCGCGGCGAGGCGCACCGGGACCTCGATCTCCTCGCCGTCTCTCCGGATGAGCAGGACGACCTCCTCGCCCGGATGCGCCTTGATGAAGGAACGCACCGCCTCCCAGTCCCCCACCTCCTCGCCGTCCATGGCCAGGATGGTGTCGCCCTCGCGCAGGCCGGCGGCGTAGGCGGGGGTCTCCTCCGTCCCGGCCTCGTCCATGTACATGCCCACCGAGGCGATGGTGTTGGTGGGCCTGTCCACGTCCGGGTACCCCACGATCCAGATGGTGAAGAACATGAGCACCAGGGCAAGCAGAACGTGGGAAAGGGACCCCGCGAAGATGATCCAGAACCTCTTGCCGTAGGAGACCCCCCGGTAGGAGCGGGGGAAGTCCTCGGGGCTCACCTCCTCCTCGGGGTTCATGCCCAGGACCTTGACGTAACCCCCCACCAGTATCCACTTGATGCCGAACTCCGTGTCCCCGCGCCTGGTGCTCCAGATGCGCGGACCGAAACCCACGAAGAACTCCGGGCACTTCACCCCCGCCAGCCGGGCGGCGATGAAGTGGCCGAGCTCGTGCACGAGCACCAGCACTATCACCGCGGCTATGGTGGCCAGCACCGTGGTTATCACGCCGCCCACAGAGGCCATTAACCCCTCACCTGCCTTCGCGTCTCATCGACCATGGCGGACGCCCTGCCGCGCGCCCACCCCTCCGCCGCCAGGACGTCGTCGAGCGAGGAAACCCCGGTCGGCCGGTGCTCCTCCAGCGTCTCCCTTATTATCCCCTCGATGTCCAGGAAGCCGATGCGCCCCGCGAGGAAAGCCTCCACCGCCACCTCGTTGGCGGCGTTGAGCACCGCGGTGGCCGTCCCCCCCTCCTTTCCCGCGCGGTACGCGAGGTCCAGGCACCCGAAGGTCTCGCGGTCCACCTCGCCGAAGGTAAGTTTTTCCAGCTCGGCCAGGTCCGTGCGCTTGAAGGGAGGTCCCCACCTCTCGGGGTAAGAGAGGGCGAGGGCGATGGGGAGGCGCATGTCCGGCACGCTCAGCTGCGCGGAGAGCGATCCGTCCTTGAACTCCACCAGGGAATGCACCACGCTCTGGGGGTGGGCCACTACCTTGATCCTCTCGTAGGGGACGCCGAAGAGGTAGTGCGCCTCGATCACCTCCAGACCCTTGTTCATGAGGGTGGCGGAGTCCACGGTTATCTTCCTGCCCATGCTCCAGGTGGGATGGGAAAGGGCGTCTTCCACCGTTACTTTCGCCAGCTCCTCCCGGGAGCGCCCGTAGAAAGGGCCCCCCGAGGCGGTGAGCACGATGGCCTCCACGTCTCCCGAGTCCTCCCCCCGCAGGCAGTGGAAGACCGCGCCGTGCTCGGAATCCACGGGGATGATCTCGCCCCCGGTGCGCAGGACCGAAAGCACCAGCTCTCCTCCCGCCACCATGCTCTCCTTGTTGGCAAGGGCGAGCCTCTTTCCCGCTCCCAGCGCCGCCAGGGTCGGAGGGAGCCCCGCGGATCCCACGATGGCGTTCAGCACCGTGTCCGCAAGGGGATAGGCGGCCGCCTCCAGGAGCCCCTCCGGTCCCGCCGCCACCTCGATCCCCGTGCCCTCGAGGCGTCGCCGCAATTCCCCCGCAGCCCTGACGTCCGCCATGCATACCAGGCGCGGCCCATACCTGCGCGCCTGGCTCTCCAGCAGGTCCACGTTCCTCTGCGCCGTAAGTGCCACCACCCGCAGGCGGTCGGGGTGGGCGTCCACCACCTCCAGGGCCTGGGTGCCTATGGAGCCGGTGGAGCCGAGTATGGCGAGCGCGCGCGTTTCCTTCCCCGCTTCCATGGGTTCATTATAAGGGTTGGGAGGGGTTGATTGCGGGTTGTCCCGGCGGCGGCCTGTCCCCCGACGAGAGCGCCTCACCGGCCCGCGTAGCCGTGGCCTCCCCCTCCGGGGGTGCGGATCTCCAGGATGTCCCCGGGCTCGACCGTCAGCCGGGCCTTGGAGGGCAGCTTTTCCC
>JABLXL010000022.1 GCA_013178005.1 Actinomycetota bacterium | reverse complement strand
CGGCCTGGCCTCGTCTAAGCGGTTGAGCAGGTCCCCCATGTTCATACCCGTGTCGGCCATCACCCCCTCCAGGGCCTCCCCCTGGATGACCATGAACTTGTCCAGCACCCCGTTGCGCCAGGCGCACTGCATGACCTTGAACACCTCCTGTGGATCGAGCGCCAATGCCATCACCTCCGTCTGTTGTCTCCGGTCTTTCCCCCTCCTGGGGAAGCACCGGGAGGCGCCTTTTTTCATCGCTATCCGGCTTTGATCCCTCTCAGCACCACCTCGATGGCGGTGTCGAAAACCTCCTGGTAGGGCCTTTCCCCGCCACCGGTGTCTTCCTCGGGTCTTTCCTCTCCCCGGGGAGCGCCGGGAGGTGCCTTTTTTCATCGCTATCCGGCTTTGATCCCCCTCAGCACCACCTCGATGGCGGTGTCGAAAACCTCCTGGTAGGGCCTCTTGCCGCCACCGGCATCTCCCTCCAACACGGCCAGATCCAGGATGCCCGTGGCCATTCTCCATACCGCGAGGGCCAGAACGTCAGGCTTGACGTCATTTCGGAATATCCCACGCTCCACGCCCTCCTCGATAACCTTGACGCCGTACCGCATCAGCTCGCCGGTGGAGCGGTTGATGGTCTCCACCAACTCTGGAGAGGTGTTAGCGCGCGCGTCCTCGGTGAGGAAATACTGGGTGGTGCGGAAGTAAGCCCTGTTCTCGAGGCAGTGGTCGATGAAGGCATAAAAGACCGCCCGCACCCGGTTTTCCGCTCCTTTCGCGCGTTTGAGCTCCCTCTTCAGACGTTCTTCGAGCAGGTGGAAGCCCTCCAGGATAACGGATATGTAGAGCTCGTCCTTGCTCTTGAAATAGAGGTAGAGCGTTCCCTTGGAAAGCTCGGCGCGCTCCGCGATCTCGTCCATGGTGGCACGGTAACCCTTCTCAAAGAAAAGGTCCCTGGCGGCCATGAGGATGGCGCTCACGCGCTCTCGCTTTTCCCTTTCTCTCCTCTCCGCAATGCCCATGAAGCCCACCCATGAAAGGTCTTGCCCGGTATCGAGCGGGACGTCGGGAACGCGCTCTGCATCTCACAAAGCGTTGGTTTTATTTAAAGTCAGCCCGCGAATAAGCATCAGGCTTGCCTGTTATGGCCATTTCCCGGGCTGCGACCACCTACCGCCGACCATCCCCATTGTAGTGACCATTAGTCATTATATTACCCTTGGTCATCCAAATCAACAGGCCTTGGGGTCACCTATGAAAATGGCTGTCAACGGCCTCGCAGGCCCGCTCCGGCGAAGGGTCTCTTGATAAAGGACCAGGGTCTTGAGGCCAGGGCTGGCCATCGGCCTGAGGGAGCAGTTATCCGGAGGGAGAAAGTCGGGCGGTCAAACCCAGATCCCCGGACAGAATCGAGTGCTTGATGCGGGGCTTCCTCTTTCGCGAGAAATCAACAAACGAACCTGGACAAAGACAAATACCACGCAGGAAATACCATGTCCTGGGAATCGTGTCCTGGGAGTCGGGGCTGGCCATCGGCCTGAGGGAGCAGTTGTCCGGAGAGAGAAGTCCTGGCGACCAATCTTAAGTTCCCGGACTTAGGGCCGTGGGCCTGGGGATCATGGGCCTGGGAGTCGGGGCTGGCCATCGGCCTGAGGGAGCAGTTGTCCGGAGAGAGAAGTCCTGGCGACCAATCTTAAGTTCCCGGACTTAGGGCCGTGGGCCTGGGGATCATGGGCCTGGGTTTTCGCACTTAGAAGCGACTGTTTATTGCGGGGTTTCCTCCCTCGCGAGAAATCCACTAACGATCTTGGCCACTGATTATTGCAAGCAGGGAATATCGGGAACGGAAGGGTGGGGTTTCAAACCTCGAGGCGGCTTTCGCTATCCTGCCTTGATTCCCCGGTCGGACGAGTCCCCGCCGGGCATACGTTCAACCACTATGGATATGATAGACCAAAGGGGAGATCTTCAAACCCTTGAGGTAACTTTTGCCGCCCCACCTCGATACCCTGGTCAGGCAAGTTCCCGTCGATATATCGTCAATCCCCATGGATGTGGCTGGTATTGTCAATCCCTGTGGACGTGGTTGGCGGAGAGGGTGGGATTTGAACCCACGTAGCCCCGCGAAGGGCTCAACGGTTTTCAAGGCTCATATACCTTCATCAGCTCAGATAGTGGCGGCTTAAGGCTTGGTCAATCTTCAAGGAGATCAGGCCGATTCGCCTTAAGCCATGTCAAGACTTCATCCCTGAAGATTTCTGCCTCACGAAGGAGTTCATCAACATCATCCAAAGAGATGATATCTGCGCGATCATAGTCCACTCCATGACGTTTCGTTCTACAGTTATTGAAATAATCCATACGCTCCTGTGCATCCGAGCCCATGATATCCGGCAAGACGCTGATGGTGATCCAGTGATGGCCTTTTCCAGCGGCCCGATAACCGGATGCATAGAGGACAACCGTCGCGAGCTGAAGAACGGCATTGTAGGCCGTGGCGAACCTCCTGTCGGGAGATATGACCGTTACCGAAGCATCTTGTAGATCTCTGTCCACAACCTCAAGAAGGTTGGCGATCTCACGCCGTGATGTATTATGCTGTCTCAAGTCTTTTCTATCCAGCCAATCCTGCAAGACCATCCTCGTCTCCGACCAGCCAAATCTTCGGACTGTTGATCACCGACCAGATAAAGGCGTTTCCCTCCTTGATCCTTTTCTTGAACTCCGAGATGGCATAGGCGCTCGGGTTGAACTCTCTCCCCAGCTCGCGGCTTAACGGGCCTAGTATCTTGCTCAGCTCCTTGAGGCTTACCTCTCCGATCACCATGATATCGACATCGCTGCCCGGCCTGTCTTCCCCCGTGGCAACGGAGCCGTAGATAAAGGCAAGGTTGATCTCCGGGAGGAGTGGCGCAAGGGCATGCGAAAGCTTGTCTCCCAAAGCTACCGTCTTTATAAAAAACTTCTTGAGATCCAGGAAAGCTGGGTTTTCCTCTTGCGCGCTATAGTACACGCGATTTCCCCGTCGCTCCTTGCGAACAAGGCCGGATCTCTCCAGCCGGGACAGTTCCCTTTGCACCAAGTACAGGGAATCGCCGCTGAGGCGAGAGAGTTCCCGCTGGTAGAATTCCTCGCTGGTGTGAAGGAAAAATATCTTCAAGAGGTCGATCATGACGGAGGAGGCGAACAGCTCTGCCGCTCCCATACGACCAATATTTTTGGTCGATTGACCAACATTCTTGGTCATTTAATCACCCGCTTCTTAGTTTCTGCCCTCGACATTCACTATCAGTCTACTGCATATCTTGCCTAATTTCAGCTAACCCTATGACATCTTGTCCATGCGGACCCCTCCCCCATCAGTTATGCATTTTTCCTGCTAATCATAAAAATCTGTGGCCGTGATAAGCGCTTATCTCTTAACGCAACATCTGTGTTCAAATATGGTCTGGTGAAAGGGGTGGGTTTCGAACCCTAGAGGCAACTTTGACCGCCCTACCTTGATTCCCCGGTCGAGCGAGTCCCCGTCAGGATATGCTCAACCCCTGTGGATGTGTTTGGCGGAGAGGGTGGGATTCGAACCCACGGAGCCCCGCGAAGGGCTCAACGGTTTTCGAGACCGCCCCATTCGTCCGCTCTGGCACCTCTCCGCCCCACCATTATAGCGGGGCGCGATGCGAGGTTGCATCAGGGATTTACGACGATTTCGATATCGGAGGGTCCGTCAGGCTGGCTCGCATTCTGGGGCGATATCATGATCATCATGGGCACCCCGTCAGCGGTCTCGAATGTAAAGGTAGCGCCACCGCCGCTGCCCGGCATCTCCTGGAAGTTTTTCATGTCCTTGAGTGAATTCCGGAAGAAGGCGGCGACGTTGACCACCGGGCACTGGTTGGCGTGATAGACGAACATCTCCGCTTTGTTGCCCTCTTCCCAGACCACCATCGTCTTGCTCTCGTCTATCTCGCTGGCCGGGTACGGCTCCACCCCCAGCTCCTCCAAGGTCGGCGCGCTCTTGAACTTCTCCGCCCAAGCGGGGGTTTTCGTCTTGGTCTGGCCGGCCTCCGTACCTCCACCAATACTGCAACCGGCCCAAAGGACAATCCCCGCGAGCAGCACCAGGGCAAACACAAGTGGCACGATCTTGCGCATCTGTATCCTCCTCTCTCGATGCAATTTGTTCTGGGCATCTACCGCGGGGAATCTATGGTGGTGATCAACGCGGATTCCCAGCCATATCAGCCATAATGATTTACTCGGCATATTAGAGGAACGACTCAATACCTTTCCCGCAGTGACTTTTACAACGGCCCAGGGCGGCCTTTCGGGTGGTGAAACCACAGTGGATGACCTTGAACCGGATGATGCGTTTCGGAGAGAAAATCCTCAGTAACGAGGCCTGTTACCGTTGCGCCTGGCCTCGAAGAAGCCACGTAGCACCTCCAGGCACTCCTCCTCCAGGATGCCGTCGGTGACCTCCATGCGATGATGGGTGGTCTCGTCGTGGACCAGGTTGTAACGGCTACCCGCCGCGCCCAGCTTGAGATCGCGCGCCCCGAAAACCAGCCGCGCCACCCGCGCCTGGACCAGGGCTCCCGCGCACATGGGACAGGGCTCCAAAGTCACATATATGGTAGTTCCTTCCAGGCGCCAGCCACCCAGGCGCCGCGCGCCCTCCATCAAGGCCAGAACCTCCGCGTGGTCCAGGGGATTGCCCGTGGCTTCCCTGCGGTTGTGGGTGCTGGCGATGACCTTTCCCTCCCTCACCAGCACCGCGCCCACCGGCACCTCGCCTTCGGCGGCCGCCATGCGCGCTTCCTCCAGTGCCAGTAGCATGTACTCCCTGTCCACCGAAATCATGTGACCTCCGCGCGTTTCCGGTCATCCGCCATCCATGCCTGGATGGTTATCGCCCTCCTCTGGGGACATCGCTTGCCGGGGGTATTTTACCTTTGCCTCTCGTCGTAGTAATCGTCCAAAAGGGTGAAAACGTCCCCGCGGTTTAACTCGTTTCCGAGGTAGTCCTTCAACTTGCCGCCCCTTCCCCACAGCGGGCCTTCTTCGAACCAGGCTTCGGGAGGGACGTCCCTCTCCCGCCCCAGCCCTTCGCGTTCTCCGAGCTCGCGGTAGAGCTCGAAGCCCGCCGCGGCCTTGCGCATCATCTCCCCGGTCTCGAGCTCCATCCCCGTGACCGCGGCCAGTATATCCCTGATCAGCCCCGCGTGGTAGAAGCGGTTGATCTGGAAACGGTTGCAGATGCCCAGGCTGGAAAAGAGGCTGAACCAGTCCTCGGAATAGCGGGTCAACCTGCCCACGTTCATGCCCCAGGGGGAGGAGAAGATGCGTTCCAGTGCTTCCTCGTCCGCGCCCATCCTCTGGGTGAGGCGGCGCAGGTTCTCCATGGGAAGCCCAGGAACATAAGTTGCTGAGCCGGCGCTGGCCGAGGTGGGGCCGCGTGGCGATACGATCTGCTCGAACTCCATGGTCCCAAGGCCGCTCACGCGGGGATCGTACAGGCAATCCTGGTCGCGCACCAGCATGGTGAAGCGCCTGGTGTCCTCCCCGAAAAGCTCGAAGGCGCCCCTCCATCCACGCGCCAGCGCTTCGCCGATCTCTCCCTTCCGCTCCGACACCCGGACTGCCAGCTCGCGCAGGATGCCCGCGCCCCTGTTCAAGGGGATGTCCTCGGCATCTTCCGGCGCGAGAACGCCATGCTCCCGTAGCTCCAGCAGGTAGGCCGCCTGCCAGCTCAGGGTCATGAAGTCCAGGCCCAGGTCGTCCAGGAGGGCCAGCGTCGATGCCGCCTCCTCGGCGTCGTTCATCCCCAGGGCGCAGCCGATGATGGCGGCGTTGAGGAAGGAGGTGGAATAGACGCTCTCGCCCGTGGTCGGGAGGATGAGCTCGTCCTTGTCCCCCAGAAAGCAGGACGGGCAGGCTATCCGGCGCTTCTTCAGCTTCAGGTACGCGCCGGGGCCGAAACGCTCGGTCATCTCCCGCAGCTCCTCCTCGCCCGCGCCGTAAGGGAGGAGCTGGCTCGCGTACATGGGCCACGCCCCGATCATGCCCAGCTCCAAGGCCCCCTGGCGCATCTCCCAGCGCGACAACCGGTCGTGGAGGCCGCGTATCAGCTCCCGCAGACGCCGAGGGTCCGCGACCTTCACCCCTCCCGATCCCCTGACCACCAGCGCCTTGACGTTCTTGGAGCCCAGAACCGCCGCGAGTCCCCCCCTCCCCAGGGTGGCGCAGGCGTCGATCATGGCCAGGGAGAGGTGAACCAGGTTCTCTCCCGCGGGACCGATGGCCAGCACCGAGGCGCCTGGATAAGCCTCCCACAAGGAACGGGTGGTCTCTAGGATGCCCTTGCCCCAGAGGGAGGAAGCGGGCAGTAGCTCAACCCTTCCATCATCAATGTATAGCAGGGTGGGGCGTGGGGCCTTCCCTAGCAAAACGATATGGTCCAAGCCGGACCATTTTATGTGCGCGCCCAGGCCCATGCTTCCGCTCGCCGAGGCCACCGCGCCCGTTAAGGGCAAACGTGCGTTGGCCATTACCCTGGAAGCTCCCGGCACCGGGGCGCCCACCAGGGGTCCCGCCCCGAGGATGACCGGGTTTTCCGGCGAGAGGGGATCCGTGCCGGGCCGGGAATAATCCAGGAAAAGGCGGTTGTTGACGCCGAAGCCTCCGAGGTAGTCCGCGGCGTATCCCTCCGGGCAGCCGACGACGGAGGCAGTGCCCTTTGTGAGGTCCACCTCCATGAGCTTGCCGGTATATCCTCCCTGCATACTAATCGCCCCTCTGCCAGGAGAAAAGTCCATGGGCCATATGCGTGCCGGTCCTGTGAAAGGGAGTTATATCGAAAACCCGCGGGAGAGCTTGCCTCCCGGTGGATACTGATGGCACAAGCGACGATCTTGGGCAGATATGCATTCCCATCAGCTCTCCTCGATGGCCCCGTAAGGACAGTGACCAGCGCAGGCCGCGCATTCGTCGCATTCCGGGTTGAACTCCGCCCTCAGGCGCAAACCCTCGGCCTCCACGGACACACGGGCAAGGGAAGGGCCGCAGGCGCCATCGTGCGTAAGCGAGCATACCATCTGGCATGTCCTGCAACCCACACACCTATCCGCGACAAAAAGCACCAGCCTTCTCCTTTTTTCGGAAGCGGCTCCATCCTCGCCCGTTCAAAGCCATTGTATACCCCGCGTTCCTTCCCGCCAAAAGCACCGCGGGGAAGGGAAGACGTGGTATTGCCTCCAATCCGTCGCGGCACCGCATCGTCATGTGCCTCTCCGCAAGCAGCGACCACCCCCTTCTCCCATCCTGCGTCTTTTCTTCTTGCGATTCCGCGCCCGCCAGCGAAGGTCGCACGTGCCATCCGCTGCTTCACCGTCAAGTAACAACTGGATCCAACCGATACTTAATAAAGCAATCGTTTGCTGGAAAGGTCGTTTTTCACAATTGAGCGCTACGGAGGGCAGGCGATGAAACAGAAGGCCGGGAGAGAGATGAGGCGCCTGGTGGTGGCCATATCGGTGGGCACGTTGCTGCTCGTCCTTGCCGTCATCGCCTATTTCATGGTCGACGTAATACTCACTACCAATAAGAACATCGACCGCAACAAGGAACTGGTGGTGGAGCAGTCGGTGTTCACCCTTACCGAGATAGGCGACAACATCAACGGCATGACCGGGGATACGCGCATGATAGGCCTTTTCAACCGGGATTTAATGGACCAGATACTTGCCGGCAACTGGGACGTGTTCTACGACTTCATCGGGGACTTCGCCATCAGCTTCTACCCCATTGAGTACATAGGGGTGATAAGGAACGGAGAGCTTGCCGCGTCGCGTTCCGCGCGGGGGTTCGACGTCAGTGCGGGGAACATTCCGGATCTCCCCGCGTCGGGCAGCTATAAGACCTTGACCAAGCTCGGGGACAAGGAAGGCTTTTTCGTTTCCGTCCTCTACCCCATCAAGTTGAGCGTGGTCGGGCTGGAGGACTTCGGCGTGAACATGATCGTGGACCGCACGGCGCAAATGGCCTTCGTAGAGGATTATTTTAAACAGCAGAGGGACGACCTCATCGTGAGGCTTTCCATCGCCTCCGCGATCGCGATTATCATCTCCCTGCTTTTCACCACCATTGGCCTGCGCCACTTCACCCGTAAATACGTGGTCAAGCCCATCGAGGACATTAACCGCGCGGCGGAGGAGATAATGGCGGGCACGTACGATGGCGAGGTCCAGGTGGAAGAGGACAGCGCCTTCGCCGCCCTGCAGGGGCTGTTGCGCAGCGGCCAGAAGGTCCTTCAGCGCTTGGACCAGGAAATGAGGGAATAATCCCAGGAGCTTATTTACGATCTGAGGGATTAAGTTTCCGCCACCGGCGAACGATATATTCATGGGAATCATGTAACACGGGTCCAGGGAGATTAGCCGGAAGGCTCCCTGGGGGGCTAACAGCGCCGAGATCGGGTCTGAGGCCATGGGAGGAGGGACTTTGGCGAACAAGTTGGCGCAGGAGATTGAGAAGATTCTGGCCGACGCGGTAGGCGACTTCATCGCCAAGGCCACGGTTAAGAAAAACTGCGAACTAATTGGAACAACCCCTGACGCGCTCACCCCGGACAAGCTCCCAGAACTGGCGGAAAAGATAGACAAGTCGGTCTCCTTTTTCTCCGGCAAGGACGTGGGGAGCGCACTGGCGGAGAAGATCCGTGCCCTCAAGGCATAGAGCGCTCGACTTGCAGCCGGCGGCTCCGTGCCGCCGGCTTTTTTATAACGTAGGGGGTAGAGGAAGTTATAACGTAGGGGGTAGAGGAAGCGGCGGCATGCTTCTTTCATAAAGCGGCAGGGAGCTGATGCGCATCAGGGACCTCGCCTGGCTCGATGCTATGATTGTCGCTATAGGTCGCCGGTACTTTTGCGTTGAGAGGTCAGTGCAATGATCAGACGATCATCGATCGCCGCCTTGGCCATGGTTGTCCTTATCATGGCAGTGGTGGCAGCGGGTTGCGGCGAAAGCGGCGGGGGTAAGTCCAATGGCGGCGGCGTGAGGAAAGGTGAGGCCCAGGTTCTCCTCTTCACCACCCCCACTTGACCCGCCTGCCCCGAGGCCAAAGCCCTGGTGCAGGGCCTGGTGAAGGAAATGGGAGACGTTATCCCGTACGTAGAAATCGACGCCAGCAGGGATACCGCCACGGCGCGCGAGTACGGCATTCAAGCCGTCCCCACCATCGTGGTTCTCGATGCCTCGGGTTCCATAGTCAAGACCTTCGTGGGAACCCCCAAAAAGGCTGAGTTGCGCTCGGCCATGGAGAAAGCAGCCGGGTCTTGAGGAAGATTTACGTTTTCGGGGAGGTTTTCTTTAGACCTTGCCACCGGATATCCCCGCTGGAACAGATGGCCGGCTTCCTTTTCCCCGTAAGAAACTTCAGCGAAGCGAGCATGATTTGCGCCGGAATTTTGCGGAACTGACGGCCGGCATCCTTTTCACCGCGCGATACGCCTCTCCCTGGGACTTGAACCCCGAGGTCACGGCTCCGTTGGGGCAAGCCTTCTTGCACTGCAGGCAACGCACGCAGTCGGGGGAATTGGGATCATCCCGCACGTCGATATCCACGGGGCAGACCTCCCGGCAAAGGCCGCAGGAGGTGCAGGATGAATCGTCCACAGCCATGCGGTAGAGGCTGAAACGGTTGCATATCCCGAGTATGGCGCCGAGAGGGCAGACGGTGCGGCAGAAAGGGCGCCGGGAGAACACGAACCAGATCAGGAAAACGGCGAGGATTACCATCTTCATCCAGAAGAACCAGCCCGAGGGCGGAAGCGGCGTCGTGGGCGGGACCAATTTAAGGGGGATGCCTCCCTCCAGGGCGCCCGCGGGGCAGAGGCGGGAGAACCAGCTCGTCGCGGTCAGGAAGGGCACGAGCGCCACCAGTCCCGCGAGAAAGGCGTACCGTCCCCAGCGCGCCCACGAGGGCAACCGCAGCTTGGGAGTGGGTATCTTGTAGAGCAGCTCCTGGAGGAAACCGAAGGGGCAGATCCAACCGCAGGGCATCCTGCCCACCACCGCGCCCACCAGCCCTACCGAGCCGAGGACGTAGAAGAGCGAGGCGAACGCCTGGGAGAGCGATCCCTTGATCCTGGGAGACATGAGGGTGAAGGAATGCTGGAGACTGCCTATGGGACAGGAGAAAACGGCGAGCGGGCAGGCGTAACAATTAAGCGCCGGCACGCAGACTCCCTTCAACCCTCCCTGGTAGGTGAGGCGTGAGGAGAGATACACGAAGTAAGGGTTGATGGCCAGAACGCCCAGAACCTGCGTTATCCTGCGGGTCCGCATCGCGAGATCCCCGCCCTAGATCAGCCCGATGCAGTCCAGGCAGATGATGATGGCGTGGGCGAAAACGGTCCTCGGCCCCTCCCAGAGGAACGATATCCCCACCGCGAGGGCGCAGGCTGCCATCGCCAAACAGGCGACCCTGGACCTGTTTCTAAACCATCCCCTCTCCTCCATGGGAACCCCCTCTTTTCGTTTCTCCTCCGTGAACACTCAGGATGCCTTCTTCCCTTTTTCCTTCGAGAAGACGCACACAAACCCTTCCGCGCCGGACACGGAGGGGATCACGGGCGGACAGGCGAACGTGTTCTGCGCTTCGCCCACGGTTGGAAGTATCACCTTGCTTGGACGAAACTCCGGGCGGGAAGCCCTTCTCGATGCGCCCGCGGCAGGAAGGGGAAAGGCAGGGCGTCCACTCCCTGGCGCTATCCTCGCGCCAGGGAGGCCGTTGCCATCTGTGGCCGGTGGCGGGTCAAAGCCAACTTAGAAAGGCCGGGTTTTCCGCCCGGCCCCATTTCTGTTGTGGCACGCCCGGAGGGAGTCGAACCCCCAACCTACAGATCCGTAGTCTGTCGCTCTATCCAATTGAGCTACGGGCGCGTGCAGAAGATATTTTAGCACAGTTCAAGATGGTTGGGATCATACCCGGGGAAACCCCGGATCCGCCTCATTGAACCTAGGGCGTGCTTGCCATCCCGCGACCACCAGCACCTACCTGTGGCGTTTACGCCGATGATAGCAATCTCGAGCACTCCTCGTTGTCGGCTGCCCAACAACGAGTCAAGAAACAAGGGGCCTACAACCCCAGCTCCGAATCGCTCAGCTGGTTCTGGCTGAAATCGGCCGGATCGACCGAGTTCACGATAGCGTCGAGGTCTTCGAGCAAGGCGTCCACATCGCCCTGGTCGCTCACGTTCACCTCGGCCCCGTTTGTGCCCTTCCCTCCCTTGCCTTCCGTGCCTCTGCCGCCGCACGAAACGGCTAACATGCACAAGGAAAGCAACAATGACACCGAAGCAACGGCTAATGCGCGACCGCACCTTGAGTGGATTTTCCTCATCGTCCATGCCTCCCCTCCGACCGCCCTAGGCGCTTTCGGGGACCTGGTCCCTCAGGCCCTGGATGTCGGAGCGGATAGTCTGCTGGTAATAGAGCCTGATATCCAGTGCGTCCTGCTGCACCTGCCGCAGCAGCTGCCTGGCCTCCTGCAGACCTGCCCGGAACCGCCCCTCCGAATCCCCCACCGCGAGCTCCGACAGTTCTTTGAGCTTCGAGATGAAGGCTGCGTAGTCCTGGGCGAACTTCACGATCATCGCGTCCCAGGTCTGGAGGTCCTGGGCCAGCTTGGACACGTCGTACCCCTTGGCCTGGAGCGACTCCAGGAGTTGCTTGACTTTTTCCTTGGCCCGGTTATAGGCCTCGACGTGCCTCTCCTTGTTGTTCTCGAAGCGGGCGATGAGGAGTTCTATCCTCTGCTGAAGCATTTCTCCGCGCTGCTCCAGCCATTTCCCTGCGCGCCCCTCTCCCTGCTGCTCCTGCTGCCCCTGGGCCAGCGCGACCTGCCCGCAGAGACATAAGCAAAGGATGATCGGCGCCAGTGTCAGCGCGATTCTTCTCATCTCGCTCCCTCCTATTGCCCGATTGCCAAGCCATTCATATCTAAGAATGTAGCAGCGATCTATTAAGAAAGTGTTAAGTCTCATGCTGGGCTTTGTTTCTGGAGATAAGCCCTTTTTCGGGATCGATACACCGCGTCCGTCGGAAAAAGTCCTGATCGTGGAACGTGTCGTGTCCAGCCTCACCCTAACCCGCCCTCGACCGAGCATTAAGCTGGAAAGGCCCCATGTGTCCATTTATAATATTCATGCGCATGGAAGGGTGTCCGAGTCTGGCCTAAGGAGCACGACTGGAAATCGTGTGGGCGGCGAAAGCTGCCTCGAGGGTTCGAATCCCTCCCCTTCCGCCAAACACATCCACAGGGTTGAACATATACCCGGCGGTTGCGGGAACTCGCCCGACCGGGGAATCAAGGTAGGGCGGCGAAAGCTGCCTCGAGGGTTCGAATCCCGCCCCTTCCTCCACCGGTATTCCCTGCGAGGCAATGCCCTGCGGCAAAGTTCGTTTGACGATTTTTCACAGGGGATGAAGCCCTGTAAAAGCGCTCGCTCTTAAGTCCGGGCCCAGGCCCGACCTATAGGAAACAGCCCTTCGGGTAACGCCTTGCTCAGGCCGATGGCCAGCCTTGACCCTTAGTCCATGTCTTAGGCCGCTGGCCCACCCTGACCCTTAGGCCTGCGATTCACTCTCCTGCTGTGCGAGGATGAGCTCCGCCGCCTTGGCGGCCGCGTTTCCCACCACCCCCGAGCAGTGCTCCATCATGCCCGAGGAAAAGGCCTCCTTGAGCTGCTCGGGATCGTACATGTTGAAGGTGCGGCCCATGAGCTTCTCCTGGATGTCGAAGCAGCGGCAACTCCCGTAGCGCTCGATGAAGTCCCCGTGCAGTTCCTTGCACATGAGGTAGGACCGCATGGGCTTCATCATGTCCTGGTGGTCCTTGCGCTCGCGCCCGAAGAGGAGCCCGATGACCATGCAGCCGCCGGTGAGCGCGCCGCAGGAACCGTCGCCCGTGAGCCCGATCCCGTCCGCCAGCCCGCTCGCCGCCCTGAACACGCCCTCGCCGGCGTCCTCCAGGCCCAGGGCGTCAATCAGCCCGGCCACCACCGACTGCGCGCAACCCGTGCACCTCTTCTCGTAGTCGCTCGCCAGGCGCCTCGCCTCTTCCGTCAACTCCTCTTTCCCCTTTTCGGCCATGTCCTTTCCTCCTTTTACTTCCCGCAAGCTGATGCCATTTTATACGCAGGCCATCATGCTTTCACCCCAGCCGCTCCGGGCGGTCTTCCAATCCGCCACGACTCCGTGACCGCGCCTCCGTCACTCTTCTCGCGTCGGCGACATCGAGGGTGATCGATTTCCCGCTGGCCTCGGTAAAATGAATGACTCGGATGAAGCGCCGGTCATCTGCATGATGTGCTGTGACGGCATGTGCGACCCTGATGAAGTATAGGAAGTGTTTGAATTTCTTCGGGTGCCAAACGGCTTGATATCTTGTACTTGAACGAATCGGATGAAGCGCCGATTTTCTACATGATGTAATGTGGCTTCATGTACGGTTCTGAAAAAGCATAGGACGCGTTTGAATTTTCGGGTACCAAACGGCGCGACATCCTGTATTATCCTGATTAGACCGGCAGGCCATATGTAAAGATGTCCGAAAGAGCAGCATGAGCTCGAGGGCACAGCGGAAGGAGAGAGCGGTTTGGCGGTAATCGGCATCGATCTGGGCGGGACCAAGACGGCCGGGATTATCCTCGAGGGAGAGCGCATCGAGGAGAGGTACCGAGAGGAAACCGACGCGAGCTCCCAGGAGGGCGTGCTCCGCGGCCTGGCGCAGGCCTGCTCCGAACTCATGGAGAAGGCGGCGCGCAGGGGAATCGGAATCGAGGCGGTAGGCTTGGGGATCGCCGGGTTCGTCGACTTCGAGCGCGGGGTGGTGACAGAGGCCCCCAACCACCCCCTGCGGGACGCCCATGTGCGGGACATCCTGGCCGATAAAACCGGGCTGCCTGTCTTCGTGGACAACGACGCCAACGTGGCCGCCCTGGCCGAGGCCCGCCTGGGCGCGGGGAAAGGTTCGCGATACCTGGTGCACCTCACCCTGGGGACGGGTATCGGAGGCGGCATCATCATCGACGGCCGCATATACCGCGGCGCCCTGGGGGCGGCCGCCGAGCTGGGGCACATGATCGTGCTCGAGGACGGGCCCATGTGCAACTGCGGGGCCAGGGGTTGCCTGGAAGCGCTTGCCAGCGGGGTCGCCATATACAGGCGCGTGGAAGAGGCGGCGGCGGCTGGTCGCATCTCTCCCGCGGTGGAGGAATTCCTCTCCGACCCCATGGCCTTCAGCGCCGAAACCCTGGGGAGGCACGCTGATGCCGGGGATGCCCTCGCCAGGGATATCCTCTCCACCGCGGGTCATCACCTGGGCACGGGCATCGCCTCCCTGGTGAACATCTTCAACCCCGACGCCGTGACCCTGAGCGGGGGGTTGCTGGGGTGCTTCCACCACATGGAAGGTGCCATGCGCGAGGCCTTCGAAGGCACCGCCATCGCCATCAGCCGCGACCACGTGCGCATCCTGCGCAGCACCCTTGGGAACGACGGCGGCACCCTGGGCGCGGCCTTGCTCGCCCTCGAGGGCTTATCGTAACGCGACCGGCGAGGCCCGAGCCCTTTCTTCCCTCATCGAACGTATCGCCATTTCACGCATGTTGGAGGATCTAGCTGTTGGCACGATCTCGGCGTCTCTTCTTATCTCACCAGGCGCATCGCCTTCTCAAACTTGCTAGCGGAGCCGGTTATTAACACATACTCTAAGCCTGTTATTCCTTCACCGGGCACATCGCCGTTCGAAGCTTTCTCTACCTGTTCCGATTTCCTGTCAGTCGCGGCATCTGGCGCCTGCCCCGAATCCCGCCCCGTCGGGGTTTACATCGACGCGTTTTTTCGTGGACAGGCTTATTGCCTGCCCGGCCCGCGAAGCGGACGGCTGAACCGGCGTTGCCTCTACTATTGCCAAAGCCAAGGAAATGACCGCCGCCACAACAGCCCTCCGTGGTCGCCGTAATCGATGTTGCCCCGGCCACTGATCAGGAAGCTTGCTCCGAATCCTGCCCGGTCTGGAAAAGAGCCGCTTTCGGCCCCTGGTGACGGTGGATGGCCTCGGCCAACAGGGCCATGGGAATGAGGATGGTCACCGTGAGCCCGAGCCTCAGGGAGGTGAACCTCCACCCCAGGAAACGCAGCTCCATAAGCTCCTGGGGTATCTTTATGCAGGCCCAGGCAGAGAGGAAAAGCATCACGTTCGCGACCCTGGCGCCCTTCTTGAGCAGCATGCCCGCAAGGGGAAACGCCACGTAAAGGGGACCGGTGGGTAGGGTGCCGAGCAATATCGCGAGCAACAACCCCCCGATGCCCGAACCCTCGCCCAGGTATTTCACCACCAGGCGCCGGTCCACCCACACGCCGAAAAGCCCCATGAGGACCAGCACGGCAGGCAGTATGAAGGCCATCTCCTTGAAGAATTCCCAGGAGATGTCCATCGCCTTTTCCCCTTTTTCCTGGAAGATCATGGACATGGCGAAGAGGGCGGACGCCGAAGCCACCATTATAACCAGGTCCCATCTAATCCGCTTCCGCAGGGACGCCACCCTGGCAGAACCGGATTTCTCTTTCCTTTCTCTTGCCTTGTCGTCAGTCCTCAACATCATCACCCCAATACCAGGCCCATGATCACCGCGATGATCACGGCGGCCACGAAGCTCAAACCGTTGCGCAGGAACGCGAAACGCTTGCCCAGCTCCTTTATCTCCACGGGCAGGAAAACGAACCCGATCATGGTCAGGGTGGTGATGAAGGCGGCCATGGCCATGACGCCGGCGCCCAGGTCCAGCAGCGACCTGGCGAGCGGAAAGGCGATGATGGCCGGTATGAAGAGCACCGACCCCAGAAGCGCAGCCACGAGGACGCCCACCAACCCGCTCTCTCCCCCTATGCTCGAAGCGATCCATTTCGGCGGGATGAACCCCACGACGAGCCCGATTATCGCGATGACCGCCAGAACGCTGGGGGCAAGCCTCTTCAGCGCGTTCCAGGCGATAACCAGGGCTGTTTTCGTCTTCTCCCTGCTCGCGACAAGGGACAGGATGAGGCACAAACCGACCAGGGAATCGATCACTATGGCGGTCAACGACATGGCCTTTTCTCCTTTTCCCGCGACAGACCGTGCCCCGGAGCGGGATTGGGAAAGTGCAAGCGGGGGCGCCACCCTCGACTTATATCGCGGGTCGACCGGTAAAACCCGGACCGCGGATCAAGGGAGACCGCCGTGCCTGTGCTCACCCGGCAAACCGCTGCCACGGACATCCTCATCCCCCACTCTTTCCGACCCGCTCGCACATGGCGACGAAAGCCTCGAGCAGCTTTGCCCTCTCCCTGAAGGCCTCCACCCACGCCTTGAGCCTTTCCTCTCCCATGGAAGTGATGCTGTATATCCGCCTCGAGGGACCTGCTTCCCCGTGCTCCCAGCGCGAGACGACCAGGCCGCTTCTCTCTAGCTCCCTTAGCGTGCGGTAAACGGCGGCGGAATCCGGCGCGGGACCCGGGAACGGGAGAGTGCCGATGTCTTCGGTGAGTTGATAACCGTAACTCGGGCCGCGCTTGATGAGGTAGAGCAGGCGCGGCTCGATGAACCTCCTCTGCGGACCCTCGCGCACGAACCTCTCGTGGTCGAGGAGGTAGGGTGCCGATGCGGACCCTGTTTCACCTTTCTTTCGCGGTGTCGGCTTGGCCATTTTCTTTACCTGCTAAGAACAGCTATATGTCTTATTACTAATAACTGTATAACGCATATAATCTTCTGTCAACCCCTGCTCTGAGAATTGCGCATCCCCCACGACATACCGTTGCCTGGATGCCTCGCGTCTGCCTCATCCTATGCATGGTATTGCCTCCATGCGGCATGAAGACCCGGCACCAAGAAGCAACTCATTGAAAATTCTGCGCTGACCCCAAGCTGGGGCACGGTCCGGCGGTTGACGCATCTCATGAACGAACAGGAAAAAAAGGTTCATGATGAAACATGAGAGCGCATCATGCGTACGATGGGAAGGAACTTCCCGTGACGCGTGAGTCCGAGCCGGGAAGGGGTGAGAGATGATGGACGCGCTGATAGGATTGCTGGCTGATTGCTCCGACGGCGTATCTCATTGGGGAACGGGAGGTTGGATCTGGATGGGATTGATGATGCTCGCGGGAGTGGTGCTCATAGTCGCCTTGGTCTATGCGCTGATCAAGGGCTTCCAGTCTTCCGGAACGGGAACCTACCATGCGGCTCCCTGGCACCGCGAGACGCCGCTGGAGATCGCCCAGCGCAGGTATGCCGCGGGCGAGATAACCGCGGAGGAATTCGAGCGGATCAGGAAAGACCTGGGTGGTTGACCCCACGCCTGTGGGAACAGGCAAATGCCCATGGCGTCAGGCCTTGTTTGGCGACCGCGAAATCGGTGACTCACCGAGAGGCGGGAGCGGAAAAGGCCCGGCGCCTTTCTCGTGGAGATCACCGCTTTTATCCAGAAGCCCATTGGTTCCTGGCATCAATGCATTGAGAGGACCTGTCGTTTTGCTCGTGTAGTCAAACTTTCTTATGCTATCCCTTCCATCCCGGGCCTTTTGTCGTTTTTCCGCCCAACAGGAGATCGATCCCCAAGCCGTGCTTGACCCAAAGGAAGAGAGGCGCTGCATCCTCAATGTTATAGTAGAATCGGGCTATCGGCGGTAGGCGGCGAGGTCGCGGAACGAGAGGTGGGGAGCGAGGATGGAGGAGTTGCGGGTCGACACGGAGCTGCTGCGGGAATTCGAGCGCGGGTTGGACCCCAGGCACCCGGAGCGCAGCCGCATCCCCGCCCGGGTGTTGGGATACGGCGAGATCAGCACCGTCTTCGAGATCCGGGCCGAGGGCCTGGAGGGATACGCTTTCAAGCGGCTGCCCATCTTCAAGGACCGGGAGGAGATCGAGCCCTACCTGGCCAGCTACCGCGAGTACAACCGCATCCTCTCCGAAGAGGTGGGGTTGTCCCTGCCGGCCTATGGACACGCGGAGTTCGTCTCAGACAGCGGGCGCCCCGTCTTCTACATCATCCAGGAGCAACTGCCCGCCCACTCCATCGGCAACGCGGCCATCCACCACCTGCCCGACTCCGAGGTGTTAGCCCTGGTGAGGATGATCCTGCGCGAGGAGAAGAAGGTGTGGGATTTCAACCGCGGGCGCGGGGATCTGGAGGTGGCCATCGACGGGCAGATCTCCAACTGGTCCATCGTGGGGTTCGAACCCGGGGCCGGCTGCGTGGATGATAGCGTGCGCTTCCTGTACATGGACACCAGCACCCCGCTGTTCAGGGTGGACGGGGTGGAACAGCTCGACCCGGAGCTGTTTTTGCGCAGCGCGCCGTCCTTCCTGGTATGGATGATCCGCCTCCTCTTCCTCGAGGACGTGATGACGCGCTACTACGACTTCCGCCTGGTGACCATCGACCTCATCGCCAACTTCTACAAGGAGCAGAGGGCGGAGCTCATCCCCGCCCTGGTAGGAACGGCCAACGAATTCTTCGCGGAGGAGGCGCCGGAGCACGGGGTTGAGCCCATCAGCGAGAAGGACGTGGCCTCTTACTATCGCGAGGACAGGATCATCTGGGCGCTCTACCTCGCGCTGCGCAAGTTCGACCGCTTCCTGCGCACGCGCCTGCTGCGGCGGGAATACCCCTATATCCTGCCGGGTAAGATCAAGAGGAAGTAGGGGATCCGGTTCACCTGTAACATGGCCGGCAAGATAATGAGGGGCACCTTGAGTCTCCGACGAAAAGCGCGGTGCCCGGGCCGAAAGCCGGGTCCGGCTCCAGGGAAAGGATGGTGTTGGCGATGACCTTGATAGGCCGGGACGCGAAGGACGCGGTATTCGAGCGCTTCGCGCGCCACGTCTCCAGCGGCAAGGCGAAGTTCTTCCGCGATGTGGGCATCGACTTCGTCTTCGGCCGCCGCGAGGGGATATACGTGTGGGACCTGGAGGGGAACCGCCTCATCAACTGCCACTGCAACGGCGGGGTCTTCAACCTCGGGCACCGCCATCCGCGCGTGGTGGCCGCGCTCAAGCGCGCCCTGGAAGAACTTGACATCGGGAACCACCACCTGGTGAGCGAGCACCGCGCCCTGCTGGCGGAGCGCCTGGCGGCGCTGTGCCCCGGTGACCTCAACCGCGTGGTCTTCGGGGTGGGGGGAGGCGAGGCCGTGGACACAGCCATCAAGCTCGCGCGGGGACACACCGGCCGCGCGGGGATCATCTCCGCCGTGGGCGGGTACCACGGCCACACCGGCTTCGCGCTGGCCACAGGCGACGCCAAGTACAGCGCCCCCTTCGCGCCCCTGCCGCCGGGTTTCTCCCAGGTGCCCTTCGGGGACCTGGAGGCGCTGGAGGAGGCCATGGGGGGAGGGGCGGAAGAGGAGACGGCTGCGGTGATCTTCGAGACCATCCCCGCCACCCTGGGCATCGCCATCCCCCCGGAGGACTACTTCGCGGGGGTGCGCGAGCTCTGCGACCGCCGCGGGGCGCTGATGATCATCGACGAGGTGCAGACGGGGCTGGGACGCTGCGGCGCGGTGTGGGGCATCGACACCTACGGCGTGGTCCCCGACATCCTGGTAACCGCCAAGGGGCTCTCGGGGGGCATCTACCCCATCACCGCCACCGTGTACTCCGACCGCCTCGACTCCTTCTTCGCGGAGAACCCCTTCATCCACGTCTCCACCTTCGGGGGGGCGGAGGTGGGGTGCCATGTCGCCCTGGAGGTGCTGGACATCCTGGAGGAGGAGGGGTTCCTCGCGCACGTGCGGGAGATGGCGGCGGTGTTCGAGGAGGGTTTCCGGGAGCTCAAGGAGCGGCACCCCGAGGTCCTGGTGGAGGCGCGACAGCGGGGCCTTATGATGGGGTTGAAGATGGCCAACGACTTCTGCGGGCCCCTCATGACCCTGGCCGGTTTCCGCCACGGCGTCCTCACCATCTACGCCAACAACGACACCTCGGTGAGCCAGATCCTGCCGCCGCTGATCATCGAGGAGGAACAGGCGCGCCATGTGCTGGAGTCGCTGGACGCCATGTTCTCGGAGATAGAAAAGGGGCTGGCGGGATAAGATACCGGCGATTGAACGCCGCGGCTTGTCTTCAAACCGACTCCCGTTCTTCGGCGATCGACAGCGGGAAAGTGGACCGGAAGGCAAGACAATCGAAGCCATGCCCTCTGAGACGAAGAAACCTCGCGGGCGCTTGGCGCGACGCGGTCCTCCAACTCGAGATGCGGCTTTTGAAACAATCCCTAATGGGGAATATTGGTCTTGATGGCACGCCAGAAGCATGCCTCCATGGACGGATGGCGCTCGCCCGAAAACCGCATCGGGGGAAAATTGAAGGAAGGGGAGACAAGGCCACATATTCCATCACCGGGATCATCGCGGGGCGAAACCGTCGAAGAGCTCCTGCACTCCCTGGACACGACCCTGGACGGCCTGACTTCCGGCGAAGCCTCGCGCAGGCTCGAGAAGTACGGCCCCAACGAGATCGCCGAGAAGAAGCAGAACCCGTTGCTGAAGTTCTTCGGCTATTTCTGGGGTCCCATCCCCTGGATGATCGAGGCCGCGGCCATCCTCTCCGCCGCCATCCAGCGCTGGGAGGATTTCTCCATTATCTCCGCGCTGCTGCTGCTTAACGCCGGGGTCGGCTTCTGGCAGGAGCACAAGGCGGGCACGGCCATCGAGACGCTCAAGCAGAGGCTCGCCCCCGAGGCACGGGTGAAACGTGATGGTGATTGGACAACCCTTCCGGGTCGTGAGCTGGTTCCGGGTGACATCGTCAGGGTGCGCCTGGGGGACATAATCCCCGCCGACATCAGGCTCCTGGAGGGCGATTATCTCTCCGTCGACGAGGCCGCCCTGACCGGGGAATCCCTGCCGGTGGAAAAACGTGTCTCCGATATCGGTTACTCAGGCTCGGTCGTCCGCCAAGGTGAGATGGATGGCCTGGTCACGGCGACAGGCATGGATACCTATTTCGGCAGAACGGCCAGGCTGGTGGAAGAGGCGGAGACGCGCAGCCATTTCCAGAAGGCGGTCATCAAGATCGGGGACTACCTCATCGCCCTGGCCATACTGCTGGTACTGTTGATCATCATCGTGGCATTGTTCCGTCACGAGAGCATGAAGGAAACCGTCCAGTTCGCCCTGGTGCTCACAGTGGCGGCGATACCCGCGGCTCTCCCGGCGGTGCTCTCGGTAACCATGGCGGTGGGCGCCACCGCCCTGGCGAAGAAGGAAGCGATAGTCAGCCGCCTGGTGGCCATCGAGGAAATGGCGGGAATGGATGTCCTGTGTTCGGACAAGACGGGAACCATCACCACCAGCGAGCTCTCGGTGGCGGAGATCGTGCCCTTCGAGGGTTACAGCGAGAGGGACGTCCTTCTCTGTGGCGCCCTCGCCTCACGGGAGGAGGATAGGGACCCTATCGACGACACCATCATCGCCAGGGCCAGGCAGGAGGGGCTGGCGGAATCGGTGCGGTCATACAGAGTAAGCGAGTTCAAGCCCTTCGATCCCTCCATCAAACGCACCGAATCCACCCTGCAGGGCCCGAACCAAGAGGAGATAAGGGTCGCCAAGGGCGCCCCACAGGTGACCATGCAGCTGGTCGGGGAGGAGGACGGCCTTTCATCACGGGTGGACGAGATCGTGGAGTCCCATGCCTCCAGGGGCTACCGCTCGCTGGGCGTGGCCAGGTCAAGCGGCGCTGACGGGTGGAGGTATGTCGGGGTTATCGCCCTGTATAATCCGCCCAGGCAGGACTCGCCTCAGACCATCGACACCGCCAGGTCCATGGGAGTGAAGGTGAAAATGGTCACCGGCGACCACGCGGCGGTGGCCAGGGAGATAGCGCGGCAGGTGCACCTGGGTACCGACATCCAGTCCGTCGATGCTTTTATCGACAAGCCCGACCGGGAGGCGAAGACCGTGGTGGAGGAAGCAGACGGTTTCGCCGAGGTCTTCCCGGAACACAAGTACCATATCGTGGAATTATTGCAGGAAAAGGGCCACATCGTGGGCATGACCGGAGACGGGGTCAACGACGCTCCCGCCCTCAAGAAAGCAGACGCTGGCATAGCGGTGGCCGGGGCCACCGACGCCGCCAAGTCGGCGGCGGATATCGTGCTCACCCTGCCGGGCCTCTCGGTGATCATCGACGCCATCAAGGAGAGCCGCAAGATATTTCAGCGCATGAACAGCTACGCCATATACCGCATCACCGAGACCATCCGGGTGTTGCTGTTCATCGTGGCCTCCATCCTGGTCTTCAACTTCTACCCCGTAACCGCGGTGATGATCGTGCTCCTTGCCCTCCTCAACGACATCCCCATCATGGCCATCGCCTACGACAACGTGATCTATTCCCAAGAACCGGAACGATGGGACATGCGATCGGTGCTCACCATGTCAACCTTCCTGGGGGTAATTGGCGTGTTCTTCTCTTTCTTTATTTATTTCATCGGGAAGCATTACCTGGGCCTCGAGGCCGGCGAGTTGCAGTCATTCATCTTTCTGAAGCTGGCCATCGCCGGCCACCTGACCGTTTTCGTCACCCGCACCCGCGGCCCCTTCTGGTCCATAAGGCCAAGCGCCGCCCTCTTCTGGTCAGCCCTGATGACTAAGATCCTTGCCACCCTGGTGGTGGTGTATGGATGGTTGCTGACTCCCATCGGGTGGAGGCTGGCGGGTTTTGTCTGGGCTTATGCGCTTATCGCTTTCGTGATCACGGACTTCCTGAAGGTTCGGGTGTACAGGCTCATGGACCACCGCGAACTCATCCTTAGCAGGTGAAAGTGTGTTTTTCTATGCGCCCGCTGATCATACCCGCTCCGGCTCGAATCGGAGCGCCCGGGTGGCGCTGGGGATCTCTATCCCCACCTCCCGGTAGCGCTCGTGCAGGCGCTTGATGAACTCGTGCTTCAAGCGGAAGCGGTCCACGTACTGGCGAGCGCGCAGCACCACGGTGAACTCGATGCGGAAGTCCGAGAACCCGCGGAAGAAGACCATGGGCTCGAAATCCGAGACCCCGCCCTGCTCCTCGCTCAGCACCTGGCGGGCCACCTCGAGGGTGACCTCCTCCACCCGGCGAAGGTCGCTATCGTATGACACGCCCACGTCGACCAGCACGGAGACCTCCGGTGCCGGCCGGTGAAAATTGGTTATGATCGCCGAGGCCAGGCGGGAGTTGGGGATCACCACCACGTTGTTGGGTAGGGTCCTGATGGTGGTGTTGCGCCAGGTCACGTCCACCACGTAACCCTCGTCTCCGCTGTCCAGCCGCACGTAGTCCCCCGGGCCGAGTTGCTTCGAAGCCAGGATGTGCAAACCCGCGAAGAGATTGGAGAGGGTGTCCTGGAAGGCCAGGGCCATGGCAAATCCCCCCACTCCCAGGGCGGTGAGGATGGGGGTGATGGGCACGTCCAGTACCTTTAAGGCGACCAGGAATCCGGTGAGCACGACCAGCATCCTCACCACGTTGCCCCAGATGGTGGTGGAGGGGAGAGCTCCTTCCGCCTTTCTTATGGACAGGTCGACCAGTCCGGCCGCGATCCTCGCCGTCACCAGCGACAGGGTGAAAATCACCAGGACCACGAAAGCCTTCTGGTACACGGATAGCACAGTGGGGGCAAGGCTGGTGACCCGCATGGCGGAGTACAGGCCCCCGGCCACGAACAAGAGGGTCACCATCCCCAGCAGGGACTTGCGCACCGTCTGCCAGCCGTCCCATCCGCGCCTGGACCACAACCTGCCCAGGGCCATTATGATAAGCCTCTCTAGCGCGAAGCCCAGGACAAACCCGCCCAGCACGAAGAGCGCCGGCAGCGCGAACTCCCTGCCGGTCAGGAAATCGAGCCTGTTATCGCGCAGCAACCCTTGAACCATCGTTTTCCAAATCCCTCCGTCAAGCGTCGATGTCCAACGCATTCTATGACCCATTTGCCGGACATGTTGTTCCCGGCCCCGGTAATCTGCAAAGAAGGTGGGTAAAATACGCCCACGGCATAAAACACAGATGCCTGCTGATTGGGCTATTAGGAGGCCTTTTCTGAAAGCGATGGAGACGATCGAGTATGCCATAAGCATTAACTCCGGCTTTCACATGCGCGTAGAGAGTTTTCAACCGAAAGCGGGGGGAGGGGAGAACCCATCCCCGGCACCAAGGCACCGAGAGAGCGGCTCATCCGCCTTCGCCCGCGCGTGATCTCGAGCGTCTCTTCCTGAGGATGTGGATGGCGGCCAAGGTCAGCGGTACCAGCGCCGCAAAGAAGCCAGAGTAAGCCGCATAGCCGAGATAAGGGAAGATCGCCACCACCTTCCCCTCGATCCTGTCCCCGGGCACCGGAAAACGGTCCGGCATCATGGAAGCGTCCCCTTTGGTGGTGTAATAGGTTACGCCCCCGCTGCTTGCCTCGCCGACAATGCGGTGTACGTTCCTTCCAATCATGGGGTCCTGGAAAGCGATGATGTCTCCCTGGCGGTATTCACCCCGTCGAACCACTATGACCATGCTTCCCGTTTTTATGGTGGGCTCCATCGAACCGGAAATGATCACCCTGGCATGCACCCACGGGTTCAGGGCGGACAGCACCAGGAGAAGGAAGAGCAACATAAAAATTCCCATTAATATCCAGGTGATGCCAGCGATGAACAGGTACGCCGCCCGGTGGCTTTCTCTCAGCTTTCCCAGCGAGATCTCCCGGGACCAGATCTTTCCCGTGTTCACTTCTCTGTCCCTCAAGTCTCCCACGTCATCTGCACCATCATCATATTATCCAACCATACAACTCCTAGGGGGCAGAAAAAGCGATCCACATCAGGAAGGGCATATCCCCACCGTCATCTTGTTACCCCTCTATTATCTATCCACCTAACGCCGGGCACCGATAGTGGACCAATTATCCCCCTCCTCGAGCCGGCCCGTCGGCCCAGGCGTAGAAGGCCCTTTTCACCACCTCGGCGGAGGCCACGTAGAGGAGCACGATACCCGCGATATAGAGGTAGAAGACCGCGGGCAGCCGCTCGAAACCGAGCACCCCGGCCAATGGCGTGAAGGGAATGGCCGTGGTGGCGAGCGCCACCAGGATGGTGGCCACTAGCAGCGCCTTCCCCGGCATGCTGCGATAGAACGGCCTTCTGGTGCGCACCACCAGGACGATGATGGACGCCGAGATCACGGACTCCACGAACCAGCCGGTGCGGAACTGGTCTGTGGACGCGTGCAGGATCAGCAGCAGCACCCCGAAGGTCATGTAGTCGAATACCGAGCTCAGCGCCCCGAAGACCAGCATGAATCGTCGGATGAAGCGGATGTCCCAGCGGCGGGGCTTTTCCGTCAGCTCGCTGTCCACGCGGTCGGTGGCGATGTTCATCTCCGGGAAATCGGTCATCAGGTTGGTGAGCAGCACCTGCCCGGGGAGCAGGGGAAGGTAGGACAGGAAGAGGGAAGCTCCCGCCATGCTGAACATGTTGCCGAAGTTGGCGCTGGTGGCCATGAAGACGTACTTGAGGGTATTGGCGAAGGTCGTCCTCCCCTCCCGTATCCCGTCCGCGAGGACCGCCAGGTCCTTCTCCAGCAACACGATGTCCGCGGCCTCCTTGGCCACGTCCACCGCGCTGTCCACGGATATGCCGACGTCGGAGGCGTGCAGGGCCGGCGCGTCGTTGATGCCGTCACCCATGAAACCTACCACGTTTCCGGATTTCTTGAGCGCCATGATCACGCGTTCCTTCTGGTTGGGCTCGACCTCCGCGAAGACGTCGGCGGTTGCCGCTCTCCGCTGCAGTGCCGCGTCGCTCATACTGTTCAGCTCCGCGCCGGTTATGATGTGCGGGTCCGCTTTCCCCACCCGACGGCTAACGCTCGCTGCCACCAGGGCGTTGTCCCCGGTGATGACCTTGAGGGATACGCCGAGCCGCTCGAGGCTCTTTACGGTCTCGGCGATTTCCGGCTTCGGGGGGTCGGAAAAGGAGAGGAAGCCCAGGAAGGTCATCTCCCTTTCATCTTCCTTGCCGATGCGCGAGGATCCATCCAGGCGCCTGTAGGCCACCCCGAGGACGCGCAGGCCTTCCTCGCTGTAGGCGAGGTACTTCTCCCGTATGCGGTCGCGGACCTCGGCGATGGGAACGCTCCCGCCGCCGGGCGATTCCGCTCTCGCGCAGACCTCCAGCACCTTGTCCAGCGCGCCCTTGGTGATCATGACGTTGCCTTCGCTGGAGGAGACGGCCACGCTCAACCGTTTGCGGATGAAATCGTACGGCACCTCCCCCAGCTTCTCGTAACCGGACGTGTCGAAAGCCCCCTGGCCGCGGATGACCTCGTCCAGAGGGTTGGAAAACCCGCTCTCGTTGGCGGCGTTGAGATAGGCGTGGAACAGGACCTTGTCGCTCTCCCCTCCCTCGATGTCGGTGGCTGAGTGAAGCTCGACCCTCCCCGCGGTGAGGGTGCCGGTCTTGTCGGAACACAGGATGTTCATGCTCCCGAAGTTCTCGATGGAAGAGAGCCTCTTCACGATGACCTTCTTGGCGGCCATGTTCCTCGAGCCCTTGGAGAGGTTGACGCTGATGATGGCCGGGAGGAGCTGGGGGGTCAGCCCCACCGCCAGGGCCAGCGAGAAGAGGAAGGAATCGAGGACGGGGCGGTGCAGCGCGACGTTGATGGCGAAGATGGCGATGACCAGGATGAGGGTAACCTCGATGAGGAGATAGCCGAAACGCCTCACGCCGCGCTCGAACTCCGTCTCCTCCGGCTTCGCCTCAAGTTGCTTTGAGATCTTCCCGAACTCCGTATCCCTTCCGGTGTTCACCATCACCGCCTCGGCCTCCCCGCTGACCACGTGGGTCCCCATGAACAGGGCGTTGGTGCGCGCGGCGAGCGGCGCGTCTTCCGGGACCACCCCCTCCCTTTTCTCCACCGGATAACTCTCGCCGGTGAGGGCCGACTCGTCCACGTAGAGATAATCGGAGCTCACGATAAGCCCGTCCGCCGGGATGATGTCTCCCGCGTTGAGCACCACTATGTCCCCGGGAACGATGTCCTCCAGCTCCACCTCGACCCGCTCCCCGCCTCGCCTCACCTCCACGCTGGTCCTGACCATGGCCAGCAGTTTGCGCACCGCGTTCACCGCGCCCCGTTCCTGCCAGAAACCGAGGACGGCGCTGAAGAGGATGATGGCGAGGATGATGATGGCGTCGGTCAGGTCTCCCGTGAACGCCGCGAGCACGGCCGCGAAGATGAGGATAACGATGATGGGGCTCTTGAACTGACCGAGGAGGAGGCCCAACGCGGTGGTCCTCTTTCCGGCCTTGAGGGTGTTTGGCCCGTGGATCTTCAGGCGTTCTTGCGCCTCCACGGCGGACAGTCCGTCACGCCTCGTGCCGAGGATTTCAAGCACCTTCTCCACCCGCTGGCTCCAGAACGCCGCGAGATCACCTCGGGTGGCGTCGACCTCTCGCTTGCTTCCAGTTCGCGAAGACAAGCCCTCCCACCTCCGGCTATATACCAGGTTGAACCCGATGCCGGGCATCGATTAGCGGAAGACCCCGCACCACAGGTGCAAGGCAATGGAAGGCGGGGACAATATCTTGGGCTTCTCAGACTTAGCCGGAAACTCCGGCTTCCAGCCTGCGGGATGCGATGATGTCCACGCCGGTGCCCAGGATATCGGGGTAGATGACCTGGCCATCCGCTACCGGGGCCTCCACCGTCACCGCTGCCAAGGTGCGCACCGCTTCCCTCACCAGGGCCTTGGGGATGGGTGCTGCGCTGACCACCGGAAGGAGGGGGAGCACGCCGCCCTGGACCCTGACCGTGGTGCTCACGGTGCGACGGGGGTTGCGGAACTCCTCCACGGCGTACTTCTGGCCCACCTTGCAGTCGGCGCCCCTGACCTCCAGGACCTCGCCGTCCTCCTCCGTGAGCTCCAGGGAGCAGCTCAAGGGGCAGTTGATGCAGGTGTAATTATGCGTCTTCTTCATCGCTCGCTCTTACCGCCTCCCGTCCCGCCTCCGGCTCCCCGCGGCCGGCGCGGGAGCAGCTACGCTTCTTCCTCCTCCGTGACCACTTCCACGGTGATGTTTTCCAGTTCCCTCCTCGCTCCGCCGGGATCCGCCCCCGCTTTAACCATCTCCGGGGGCCGCACCATCTTCGCCTTGCGGGAGTAAAGCTCCTCACCGTCCACAAGCACCCGCGTCCTGGCCGCCCGCTCGGGGTGCTCCACCCGGAAGAAGAGCTCGATCTCGCGGTCGAACTCCCGCAGAAGCTGCGGGACCACGAACTTCACGTTCCGCCCCGCGGTGACCCGCACCGGGGGCCTGCGCTTCCTCCTGCCTCCCTCGAGCACGTACTCCGCCGCGCTCCGCCCCGCCCTCTCCGCCGTCTGGGTCACCCAGTCCACGAGGTCGAAGACGCACACCACGTTGCCGCAGGCGAAGATGCCGTCCACCGAGGTGTGCATGCGCTCGTCCACCACCGGCCCCGCGGTGAGCGGGTCGAGCTCCACCCCCGCCTGCTTGGAGAGCTCGTTCTCGGGGATGAGTCCGACGGAGAGCACCAGGGCGTCGCAGGGCACGCGGCGCTCCGTGCCCTTAATGGGCTTGAGGTTCTCGTCCACCCGCGTCACCGTCACCGCCTCCACCCTTTTTCTTCCATGTATGAAGGTGACGGTGTGGGATAGGTGCAGGGGGATGTCGTAGTCGTGCAGGCACTGCACCACGTTGCGGGTGAGCCCGCCCGGGTGGTCCATGATCTCGTATACCCCCTCCACTTCCGCCCCCTCCAGGGTGAAGCGGCGGGCCATGATCAGGCCGATGTCCCCCGAGCCCAGGATGACCACCCGACGCCCCGGCATGAGCCCCTCGATGTTGATGTCCCGCTGCGCCGCGCCGGCGCAGATGACCCCCGCGGGGCGGTAACCGGGGATCATCACCTGGTGGCGCGTGCGCTCGCGGCAGCCCATGGCCAGAACGATGGAAGCGGGTTCCAGCTCGAAGACCCCGTCCCGGGGATTGACGGCGGTGATGCGCCGGTCCCCCCGCATCTCCAGCACCATGGTGTTCAGCTTGACCTCGATGCCCGCAGCCTCCACGCGGTCGATGAAGCGCTGGGCGTACTGGGGGCCGGTGAGCACCTGGTCGAAGACGATGGAGCCGAAACCGTCGTGGATGCACTGCGGGAGAATCCCCCCGAGCTCGAAGTCCCTCTCCAGGAGCATGACGTCCCCAAGCCCCGCCTCGCGCGCCGCCAGCGCCGCACCCAGCCCGGCGGGGCCGGCGCCGATGACCACGCACTGGGGCCTGCGCACCGCGCTCACGGCGTCACGCCCCCCAGGAAATCATTGGTAGTAGCCGGAGCGGGCGGGAGTGAGCACGCGACTTTGTCGGGGCGAACGGCGATCATATTCGATGAACGGAAAGCCTTTCTCATCCCGTCACGCCTCCCAGGTAATCATTGGTAGTAGCCGGAACGGGCGATGATCCCGTGACTTTGTCGGGGCGAGCGGCGATCATATTCGATGAACGGAAAGCCTTTCTCATCTCGTCCCGCCCCCCAGGAACTCCTTGGCCACGCCCAGGAAAACGGGCGAGCCCTCCCCGTCCTTGGTCACCTCGGTCACGTGGATGCCCAGCTCGCGCGCGAGGATGGCGGCCACGCGGTTGTGGCAGAACCCGCCCTGGCAGCGCCCCATGCCGGTGCGGGTGCGTCGTTTCACCGCGTCCATGTTGGTGGCGGGGATGATGGAGTGGATGGCGTTCACCACCTCCATCTCCGTCACCGTCTCGCAGCGGCAGATGACGTTGCCCCAGCGGGGGTCCTCGCGGACGAGGCGGTTGCGCTCCCGGTTGGAGAGCTCGGAGAACTTGGGTGGCGCGGGGCGCACGGGGTCGAAGTCGGGGCGCGGCTCGCGCGGCAGCCCGAGGTCGTGCAGGATACCCAGGACCATCTCCGCGATGGCCGGCGCGGAGGCCAGGCCCGGCGACTGTATCCCCGCCACGTTGACGAAACCCCTCACCGCCTCCGAGGCGCCGATGACGAAATCCTCCTCCAGGGTGGGGGCGCGCACCCCGCTGAAGGCGGAGATGAGGGCATCCCTGGGAAAATCAGGCAGCAGGTAGTGGAAGCGCTCGAAGATCTCCTCGATCTCCTCGGCGGAGATGGAGGTGTCGTACTTGTCCTCCACCTCGATGGCGGTGGGGCCTAGCTGCAGGTTGCCCTCGGCGGTGGGCATGGCGCCCCCGCCCTTGCTTTGGGTGGTCCTCTGCCCCGGCAGCCGGAACTCGGCCACGCTGGAGCGCACGTACTCCGCCGTGACCTGGCGGTCGAAGAGAAGGGTGGCCCCCTTGCGCGGATGGATCTTGAAGCCCCCCGCCCCCGCCATGTCCGCCACCTCGTCGGCGAAGACCCCGGAGGCGTTGACCACCAGGGAGCTCTCGATCTCCCCGCGGTTCGTTACCACCGCCCTCACCGCGCCATCCTCCACGCGGAAGCCCGTGACCTCGGTGTCTAGGAAGACCCTCGCCCCGTTGAT
This sequence comes from Actinomycetota bacterium, assembly GCA_013178005.1. Classification (GTDB taxonomy): domain Bacteria; phylum Actinomycetota; class Geothermincolia; order Geothermincolales; family RBG-13-55-18; genus Solincola_B. The sequence goes on along the minus strand of JABLXL010000022.1, from coordinate 24,404 downwards.
CACCGCGTGCTCCGCCAGGGCGATGGTGAGCTTGTAGGGGCTGATGAGCCCGTAGGTGGGGTCGAAGACCCCCGCCACCGCCTCCCTGGTCACGTTGGGCTCCATGCGGAAGACCTCGTCGCGGGAGAGTATGCGCAAACCCCTGATGCCGGCGTTCTCGCCGTAAGCCACGATGCCTGCGGGGATCTTGCGGGTGAGCAACTCCATGCGCTCTTCCTCGGGCATTCCCCCGTCGCGGGGGATGGTACGCTGGGTGACCACGATGAGCAGCCCCTGGCGCTTGAGCTCCACCCCCAGGCCGCGCACGAACTCGTCGTACATCTGGTTTCCGCGCACGTTGAGCTTCTGTTTCAGGGTGCCCGCGTCCTCGCCTATTCCTGAGTGCACCTCGGCGTTGTTGGCTTTGGAGGTGCCACAGGCGACATCGCTCTCCTTCTCGAGCACTACCACGTCAGGGGTGTAGCGGGTGGCCTCGCGGGCGATGGAGCAGCCGATGACCCCACCACCCACCACCACCAGCCCGGCGCGGGAGGGCAACTTCTCCGGCCCCAGCGATAATGGCGAAACGCCGTTGCGCGCCATAACTTCCTCTCCGTCATTTTCTATACGCTTAATGAATCATAACACCTCGCGGCGCCCTGGTCAGTTCTCGCACCGTTCCCACCCATCGGACACAGTGGTTCCCAAGGGTTTGGCCATATTTTTCCGAATGGGATCGGAAATCTATTGTAAATCGCGTGGGGAAGAGGCTAGCCGTCATCAGCGAAAAACGGCGCTGGGGTCAGGTCTTGCCCTATTCCCGGCCACAGCGGTTCCCAAAGATGCGGCCATCTTTTTCCAGATTAGTCCGCGGACATGGGCGTCCGCTTTGATCCCTTGATGATCGACATGGCGGCAGGTCCCTTAAAGGTATAAATTGTTCCTATGGAAGAGAATAAGCTGACGCCGGACGAGGAGTGGGTAATCGTCCACAAGGGGACCGAGCCGCCCTTCACGGGAGAATATACCGACCTTTTCGAGCCGGGCACCTACGTGTGCAGGAGGTGCGGGGCTCCTCTCTACCGCTCGGAGGACAAGTTCCATTCCGGTTGCGGCTGGCCCAGTTTCGACGACGAGATCCCCGGGGCGGTGAAAAGGCAGCCCGACGCGGACGGCAGGAGGACGGAGATAATCTGCGCCAGGTGCGGGGGCCACTTAGGGCACGTGTTCTCGGGAGAGGGCTTCACCCCCAAGAACACCCGCCACTGCGTGAACTCCATCTCCATGCGTTTCGTGCCCCGCAAAGAAGGAGAATGAAAAGGCAGCCGGACGCGGACGGCGGGAGTACGGATTCGGCGCGCGAGACATGGAATAAGAGACCTGATCCGCCGACTTCCGGAATGGAACGCCCGGAATGGAACATGCCGAAACGACTCATGATCTGGAGGGGTATGACATGGATAGAGACAGTGGCTATGAGAGCATCGTCCTCGGGGGAGGTTGCTTCTGGTGCACGGAGGCCTTCTTCCGCAGGGTCAAGGGGGTGGTCGCGGTGACGCCCGGCTACGCGGGCGGCTTCGTTTCCAACCCCACCTATCGCGAGGTATGCGACGGGACCACAGGCCACGCGGAGGTGGTGGAGGTGGAGTTCGATCCCCGGAAGCTGAGCCTCGAGGAAGTGCTGGAGGTCTTTTTCGCCTCCCACGACCCCACTTCCCTGAACCGGCAGGGAGCGGACGTGGGCACGCAGTACAGGTCAATCATTCTCTATACCGACGACGAACAGAGGAAACGTGTCGAGGCATACATATCCCGCATCGCCGGGAACTACGACCGGCCCATCGTGACCGAGGTCAAGAGGCTGGAGAAGTTCTTCCCCGCCGAGGAATACCACCACCGCTACTACGAACGCAACCCCGATCAACCGTACTGCCGAACGGTGATCGCCCCCAAGCTCTCCAAGCTCCAATCGTAGAGGGACGGCCCTTGCCCCATGCCTGGTCACGAGGTCATGGAGGGCTTGGGGTTTGCGGCCAGGCGCTCCAGCTCTTCGCGTGAAGGCTCGCGCCGGGGGCCGGTCCACTCGAAACCCTCGAGCGCCTCGGGATTCAGGAGGTGCTCGGGAGCCCTCCCGCTCAGGAGATCCCGGAGCTGCTGGGCCGCTATCTGGCCCTGGTGGGCGCCGATCTCCACCGTATCCCCTCCTATGTGCGGCGTGGCGATGACGTCTTCACGCCTTACCAGGCGGTCGTCGGATCCCGGCGGCTCGATGGGAAAGACGTCCAGGGCGGCGCCCGCCAGCTTCCCCGACTCAAGCGCCTCGGCCAGCGCTTCGTGATCCACCAGGGAAGCACGCGCCGTGTTGATGAAAAAGGCGCCGTCCTTCATGCACGAGAAAGCCCTGGCGTCCATCATCCCCTCGGTGGCCTTCACCGCCGGGGCGTGCAGGCTGACGAAATCGCTGCGCTCCAGGAGCTCCTCGAAGGAGACTTTTTCCGCGCCCAACGCCGCCCCTTTCCCGGCATCCACAGCCGGGTCATGGTAGAGCACGCGCGCCCCGAAGGACAGGAGCCTGCGCGCGACCTTCGAGCCCACGCTGCCCAGGCCCACCAACCCCACCGTCTTGCGCCACAATTCCTTTCCCTGGAAAGCGAGGTAGGCCTCCCCCATGCGCGCCATGTCTCCCTCCGCCACCTCCTCTTGTTTGAGGAAAGACGAAGCCTGGGGCAGCTTGCGCGCCAGCATGATCATGTACGCCACCACCAGGTCGGCCACGGCATCCGCGTTCCTGCCCGGGGTATTGGCCACCGGCACGCCATAAGCAGTGGCCGCTTCGAGATCCACGTTCACGGCGTTGACGCGGCAGCATATGATCATCTTCAGATCAGGCAGTCCGCGCAACGCCTCGAAATCGACGATATCCATTTCCGTCACAAAAACGTCGAACCCCCTCAAGGCCTCCACCAGGCGTTCCCCACCGTCATACACCATGCGGGTCTCCCTCCAGGGGCGGAAGGTGACCTCGCCCATGGCGCGCAGCTCCTCCAGGGCCGCCTCGTCCATGGACGCGGTCACCAGGATACGCGGCCGGAAATCCGCCGGGGCTTCGCCCGCGCCCGCCGAGCGGCCCAGCATGGCCACCGCCATGAGGTTCGCCATGTGTCCGTCGCATTCCGCCCGCAGCTCAAGGGCCTCCCGCCAGCCCGCGTACAGGCCCTGATACCGCTCGCTTTCCTCACCCGGCTCCCGCTCCTCACCGAGATTTGCCAGTGCGCGCGCACCTTCACGCAAGTCGCGGAACACTCCCGCCCCCGCGCCCGCGCACACCGCCGCCCCCAGTGACGCCACCTCGCGATCGTGGGGGACCCATACCGACCTGCCCACCACGTCCGCCAGGATACCCGTCCAGAGCACGCTTCTGGACATGCCCCCTCCCACGGTGACCCTGGAGGGCTCGAGCCCGGTCGCCTTCAGAACCTGCTCGAGGTTGGCGCGCGCCGAGCATGCCAAGCCCTCGAGGAGGGCGCGCCCGAGGTGGGACCGAAGGGACGAGGCATCGGGGGTCACCATGTGCGACATGGTTATATTTCCCAGCAGAACGCCGGTAACGCGGGCGTCGAACAAGCGCGCCCCGAGGGTCGAATATACCCCTCCCGCTCCCGGCTCCGAAGCCGCCGCCTCGGCGAAGAGGGCCGCCACCGGGTCGGGGCTTTCCGGGTAGAGGAAGCGCGCGAACCACTCCAGCACCGTGCCGGTGATGAGTCCGTTGCTCTCCACCACGTAGAGACCGGGCACCACGTGCTGGCCGCTCCACAACCTTCCCTCGCTATCGGTGACGTAGGAGCCGGTGACCTGCTGCACGGGCATGCTGGTGCCGGCGTTCACCCCCACTTCCGACACCTCCACGCATCCCATCCCCAGCAAACCGCACTGGGTATCCGCCCCTCCCGCCGCCACCGGCGTTCCCGGCGCCAAGCCGAGGTGATCGGCTGCCTCGGGGGTCAGGGACCCGATGCGCTCCCCGGCGTCCACCAAGGGGGGAAACAGGTCCTGGTCCAGGACAAGGGAAGAGATGAGGCCGTGAGACCATTCCCGGGACCGGTGGTCGAAGAGCAGGGTCTCCCCGGCCTGCGACCTCTCCGCGAAAAGCTCGCCGCATAAGCGCATCCCCATCCAATCAGAGAGGCTCGCAACCTTGTCCGCCCGCTCCAGGAGTCCGGGTTGGTTGTCCCGCAACCAAAGCAAGCGGGTGCCGGTGAAGAGGGGGCTGGGCCAGTGTCCGCCCGTCTCATAGATCTCCATACCCCGCTCGCCGGCCAGCACGAGGGAGTTGCCCAGGGCGCGGGCATCCTGGTTGGGAGTGGCGAAGATGACCTCGCCCGCCCCGTCCAGGAGCACGGTGGTGTTGCGCATGCTGCACGCGGCCAGCCCCACCACGTCACCGGGCGATGCTCCCGCCTCCCCCATGGCCTGGCGCGCCGCTTCGCCCATGGCCTCCCATATTTTACCTAATTGGAGGTCGAAACCAAGGTTCGCGGTGCCAGGCGCCACGGGGTGCGTCCAGGCACGCCTGGTAACGCACACCACGCCCTTCTCGGGGTCGAAAAGCATGCAGCGGCCGGAGCCTCCGCCGAGATCGAAGGCCATCATCAACGACCTTCCCATGGTCCCCTCCTTAACGGTCCTATCATGTTTACCCGCACTCGATTAATCGCCTGCCGCCATTCTCCCTCCACGCCCAGGAAGCCGCTAGTTCCGCTCGAACAGCCTCATGGAAGCGGCAAGCAGGGCGGACGCCACCACGGTCGCCGTTATCATACCCGGCACCAGGACGACGATGCCGTCCCTTCCCGCCACCACCCCGGAAGAGGCGCTGAAAAGCGCCGCGGGGGCCACCTCCCAGGGTAGGGGCAGGAGCCCCAACAACAGCGAGAGCGCGAAAAAGCCCAGGAAGGAAAGCACCCCCGCCAGTCCGGCGCGCCTGGTGACCACTCCCAGGAAAACGGTGAGGGCGAGGAGCAGCCACAAGGCGGCGGCGCAGGCCGCGAGGGAAGCCAGCAACCCCCAGAAGCTCAAGCCGCCGAAGAGCCACTCGGTGTATAAAGCGAACACGGCGTGCCCCGCGACCAGGCCCACCAGGATAAGCAGCGCGTGGGCGGCGAAGGCGCTGGCCACGATCTCACCGCGCCTCACCGGCTTGGTCAACAGGATCTGGAAAAAGCCGGTACTCCTCTTGCCCGCGACCGCACCCGCGGAGAGGATAACCACGATCAGCGAGACTACCTGGGCCACGTTGTCGAAATACTGGGTCGCGGCGCTAAGAGCGGTGGTATCCTTGAACACGATCTGGAATTCCTCGGACTCCGGCAGGATCTTGGGAAGCACCTTCATCGTCACCGGGCTCAGGACCCCGAATATCACGAAGGCCCCCACCAGCACGTAGCCGCGGTAGGTGCGCACCATCTCCAGCAGGTCTTTCCTGAACTGGTTCCTCAAGTCGGATCCTTTCGGAAAAGGAGGCGCCTGCTCGTCGCCCGCTGCCTATAGCTTCATGCATTCGCGGCGGGGGGAGATCATCCCGCTCCGCCCCGCATTCCGTTCCTCTCCTCTCCCTGGTCGCCCCTGGTCAGCGAGATGAATACCTCCTCGAGGCTGGGAGGGCGACCCTCGAACCTCAATAGCTCCAACCCGAAACGCGCGACGGCAGCCGGTATCTCCCTGCCGGCAGCCTTCTTGTCCGATACCATGATCTCCAGGGCGTTCCCCCTGGGGGATATCGCCTTCACCCACGGCATGCCCGCCAGCGCCGCCGCCAGCCTGTCCACGCCCTCCGCCACTTCCACCGTGAGCGTATCCCCTTCCCGGAACGACTTTATCTCCGAGAGGGGTGCATCCAGGATCTTCCTTCCCCTATCTATCATGAGCACGTCGTCGCATATCCTTTCCACGTCCTCCAGGAGGTGGGTGGAGACGATCAGCGCCGCCTTCCCCTTCATGCGCTCCATGTAGGTGATCACCTCGTAGCGCCCCAGGGGGTCGAGCCCTGATGTGGGCTCGTCGAGCACCAGGAGCTCTGGTTCCCCCATCATCGCCTGCGCCATCCCCAGCCTCTGCTTCTCCCCGCGGCTGAAGCCCTCGACCTTCCTTCCCGCCAGCCTTTCCAGGCCGAACTCCTCCATCATCTCCCTCGCCCGCTTCTTCACCGTCTCAGCGTCCCGGGAGAAGAAGCCCCCGATGTACTCCAGGAACTCCAATGGGCGCATCCACTCCGGGAACGAAGGCACATCCGGGACGTATCCTATCCTGGCAAGGGTCTCCAAATCACGGCTGTCCGCCTCCCGGCCGAACCGGAACACCACGCCCTCGTCTGGTGAGAGGAGGCCGAGGATCATCTTCAGGGTGGTGGTCTTCCCCGCGCCGTTGGGGCCTACGAACCCCACCAACCTGCCGGCCTTGACAGTGAAACTCACGTGGTCCACGGCGGTCAGGTTACCGAACCTCTTAGTGAGATCGACCGCCTCCAGCACGCTATCGGGGCTCATCTCCGGTTCCCTTCCCTTTCGTCCGCGGGATGCCTGCCCCAGGCAAGGTAGAAGATGGGCCCTATGAAGTTGACCAGCAGGATGGCGGCCGCTCACAAGGCCTTGCTCCCTCCGCGGACTTCGCCGCGCCTCGCGAGATCCACGAGGGCGTAGACCATCAGGGCCAGCTGTATGGCTATCACCGGAAGGAGGTACAGGATCAACTCTCCGGTGGATATGGCGTCCGAAGCGACCATGGCGGCACCCGTCCATCTCTCGCAAGCACTATCCGTCATTGGCCATTATACCTTGAAAGAAAGGGCCGATAATCGCGGTACCTATCCCCGCGCGCAAGAATTGGCGCAGACCTCTCTCAACCCTCTCGTGCCTTCGCGGAACGGCGCGGCGCCATGAGCACCGGACCGTTAAATACGGGGGTGCGCCCCGTATCCGCGAGCCATGTATATGTTACCCGCGACTTTCGCCAGCCACTTCAGGCTGCAAGCGTAGGGGATAGGTCCCGTATTCGTGAGCCGCCTCCACCATCCAGCGCAAGCGCTCCACGGATATGTCTGGGTGGCTGTGGTCGGGTGCGAGGATGAACCCTCCGCCCTCGCCCGCCGCCCTTATCGCCTGTCGCACGGCATCGAATACCTCTTCGCGAGTGGCATCCACGAGGATGTGAGTGATGTCCAGGTTCCCGATAAGGCATACGCGGTCGCCCACCTCACGTTTTACCGAAGCGAGGTCGACCCCCGCCGTGGGCTCCAGGGGATGCAGTGCATCGAAGCCCCAAGAAACGAAATTCTCCAGTAGGGAGGTTGTATTCCCGCATGAATGCATGATGATCTTCAGGCCCAGGCCATGGGCGGTCTCGGTGATACGCCGGTAGTGGTCCCCGAATAGCTCCTCGATAAGCCGCGGGCTGAGCATGGGCCCCGACTTGTAAGCCAGGTCGTCGGTATGCACGAATCCAGGTACCCCGGCGTCGGCGACCGCCTCCATGAGCATGCAATGAAGGTCCGCGTAAAAGCGGATTACGCGTCGCAGGAAGCCTTTTTCCTTGCGCGCCGCCACCGCGAAACGCTCGAAACCCATGGGCTGCCAGGTGTTCTCGAACAGCCCGTAATTGGCGAAGGCGAAGATGAACAGGCGGTCGCCGAATTCCGCCTGCACCTCGTGGAAGACCCGGTTGACCTTTTCGGGCAGGCGGAAGATATCGCGCTTCGGCCAGGCGTCCCAGTCGGCCGGGGTCTTGATGAGCCCCTCGCGGTAGATGGGGTTGGCGAGATTGCCCGCCGCGTCCACGGAAACGTCGCACAGCCGCCCGAAGATGTCGTTCATGACACGGGAATCGCGGAAGCGCAGCACCGGGAAGCAGCTCAACCAGGCAGCGTCGTAGTCCATCCTCACCGCCGCCGCCGCCCCAAGGTGGGTGAACCGCTCCAGCTCGCGGTCGGTGAGCCGGGCGGACCCGGGCAAGGCCAGCAGCCGGTCCATAATCCTTGACGTCCTCTCATCCTGGAGCAATCTGCCCAGGGGATTGGATTTCTTTCCCAGGATGGCGTTGCTGGTGGAAAACTCGTTCATGAGGTCCATGACCGGGACGCGGTCGGGCTCCCGCAGCTCCAGGGCGTCCAGTACCCGCTTGTGCTTATCGGACATTTAGCGTCACTCCCTCCCCCGATCAAGCCATCCAGCCGGAGAAGATGCGCACCGCCTCCACGGCGTCGCGCCCCATGGCATCCGCCCCATAGCGTTCCACGACTTCGTCGGTGACGCAGGCGCCTCCGACGGCGATCTTTAAGGAGTCGCGAAGGCCGGCGCCTTTTAAGCTCTCGACCACCTCTCCTACCGATCCCACCATGGTGGTCAGAAGCACCGACAGCCCAACGGCCTGGGCGGAGTTCGCCTTCACCGCATCAACCACTTTTTCGGGAGCCACGTCAACCCCCAGGTCCACCACGTTGAAGCCGGCGCTCGCTAGCATCGTCCCCACCAGGTTCTTGCCGATATCGTGGATGTCCCCCTTGACGGTGCACAGAACCACCGTGCCCTTAGCCCCCCTGTCTCCAGCCGCGAGAAAGGGCTCCAGGGCCGCGATCCCTTCCTTCATCTCCTCGCCCGCAAGCACCAGGTCCGCCAGGAAATACTCGCCCTCCTCGAAGCGCCTGCCCACCTCGACCATGGCTTCGCCCATGGCTCCGAGCAGGTCCGCCGCCTCCTCTCCGGCGTCCAGCGCCTCGCGGACAAGGGCACCCATGTCGTCCGCCTCCAGCTCTGCCAACACGCGCTTCACCCTCTCCAGGTATTCTCCCATCGTCGCCCCCCTTTACGTCATCACTGGTAATCTATGCCAGTGCCTACTGATCCACATTCCCCTCGCCTCCTTAAACGAGCTGACCATCCTCCAAGATCATGGACGCCATGGTCTGCACTCGAGATTCGAGATTCCACCCATACCTTGGCCGACAGCATCTACCCCGCTTAGAGAAAATCTCCGGCCTTCTCGTGCCCGCGCTTATGGGGCAACCGCCAAGGGTTGATCCCTTGATGAGCCTCATCCTACAACCCAACATCAGCTCGAGCAGACCGGCCTATAGCCCGTCGCTTTCCGGCCCGAATAACGCCAGGAAGGCTTCGTAGTACAGTTTCGCGGTCTCGAAAACCTCCCTTTTTGATGGATGCCCGATTTCCCGGAAGAGATTGTTGTTATGCAAGGACACCAGCCCGTGCAGCTCGCTCCACAACACCATGCCCATGCGCTGGATGTCCCCAGGCATTGAAAACCCGGCCTGCTCGAGCTCCTCCAGGATCTTCCACATAAGCTCCGCGTTGCGCATGGAAGAGACCAGCTCTTCCCGCGCCGCCTCCTCCAGCTCCGTGCCCACGTAGTCGGAGTGCTTGGGGGCGGTGGAATCGAACATGATGGCGTAATAATCCGGCATTCCCAGGCCGAAATCGAGGTAGGCCTTGACCATGCGCCAGCCTTTTTCCTTGACGTCCCTGCCGGAGCGGTAGGCGGCGGATATCCTGCGGTATAGGATCTCCCCGGCCCTTTTACGGATAGCGATGTTAAGTTCGTCCTTGTTGGCGTAGTAATAATATATGGTGGGCGCGGAGATGTTCATCCTGCGGGCGATCTTGCGCATGGAGAGGTTCTGGAATCCCTCCTCGGCGATGAGCTCTACCGCGGCCTGGAGTATGCGGTTCTTGACCTCGCGCACCTCGTGTGATTTCCTGGCCGGCCTCGGCATGACCACCTCCCGTTCCTATGAAATGGCTGCATCAGTTCCGAGTCTTTTGTCAAACACCGTTAGGTTAACATCCCGTACTTGGGCGGTCAATAAACGGGCTGCTCCGCCATGCCAAACCCGCGTTCCCGGGGAACCGTACTGCACACCTATGCCGGGTGGAAAGGGCATGGTTGCTTTCGCGATCGAGGTCAATTGTTGATCAAGAGATCAGGGAGAGCGGGCCGACCCTGGCCGCCCTCTCCCAGCGCGCGGCGAATGCCGCCAGGGGCGCCAGGAAGAGGAGCGCCATCCCGGCCAATACTATAATTTGCCATCCCAACTCCCGCCACCCCTCACCGTAGATGGCCACGCGGAAGATGGGATTGGCGATATAGTAGGTGGGGAAGAGTTTCGCGACCCACTGCGGCCAGCCGGGATTGACGATGAACAGCGCGGGCGCGATGAGGAAGATGCCGAAGGCCTTGATGTACGCCACCAGAGTGGTCTGGTCGCGGGAAAGGAGGCCCAGGAGCAGGCCCCACTCCGCCGCGAGCAGGGAGCCCATCACGAACACCACCAGTATGAGCGCCGGCTGGGCGAGGCCCACGGTGAGAAGCACGAGCACGATCCCCATGGCCAGGGACACGACCGCGCCGACGGCGCCAAAAGCAAGGAGCACCTCCGCGAGGGTAACGGGGGTAACCAGGAGCGCCGCGATCGTCTTTCTCTCTTTCTCATTCACCAGGAAAGAGGCAGACAGCATCAGGCCGCCCAGGAGGATGACATAGATGACGATGAAGGGGAGGAATATCTCCATGATGGAGAGGGCTTTTTCCTCGCCCAACTTGACCACCTCGAAGTCGATCTCGGGCACGTCCGGGGAGGCCGCGCGCAGGACTCCGGATATGGAGGCTGCGGCTATGACCCTGTTTTTCGCCAGGCTCTCGCCGTTGACGTATAGCTCCACGGTAGCTTCCCGGCCCGCGAAGATCCGTTTCTTGGCGTCTTCGTCGAGGACCAGGCCAACATCGGCGCGCTTGCCCTCCACCAGTCGCGTTACCCCTCCGGGCGAGTCCGCGGAAATCACCTCCACGGCATTCGTGGCCTCGAGCCCGCGTGTCGTTGCCGTATCCCCTTCCTCGTATACCGCGACCTTGGGCTTGGTCTCCCAGATGCTGAAGACGAACTGGAAGACGGCGGCATAGATGAGCGGGCCCAGCAACACGAACACCATGTAGGGGTTCCGCGGGTTGAGGCACTTCCTCATAATGGCGGCGATTCTGCGCGCGCTCATCTCACGCTCCTTCCGCTGTCCACACAACCGGCCGCCTGGACTCCGGGCGCCGCCGTCTCCCGGCTGCTGCGCCTCCGTTCCCCGTCCCGCTCATGCCAGCCTCCTTCTCAGGACCATGTATCCCACGGCGAAAAAACCCGCGGTGAACAGCGCCAACCAGGCAAGCGACGACAGGTATGGCGAGAACCCCATACCATAATTTAACATGCCGTCAAACGGCTTCACCAGCCAGTAGGTGGGTATCACTTTCACCACAGACGATTCGAATCCCGGGAAGACCGCCAGGAACCCCGGAACCACCAGCACCACCATGGGGATAAGGGAAACCATGGCCATGGATATGAAGTCCTTGCTCGCCGCGCCGATGATGAAGGAGAGCCCCACCATCATGGCCGCGCCCATGAGCAGGAAAACCAGCATGGGGGCCCAGATGTCCCCCGGCAAAGCCTGGAGGAGCAGGGCCAGGAGCAGTCCCTGGCCGAAGGTGAAGACGATCCCCGTGGTCGCCTTGGCGGAGATGAATTCTCCCAGGGTAACGGGGGTTACCAGCACCGCTTGCGCGGTTTTCTTCTGTGTCTCCTCCATTACCAGGTTCCCCAGGCTGTATATCTCGAGTAAAAAGACAAAGGTCAGAAGGACGACCCGCAGCCTGTCCCGCATGGGGATCTGCCGCCCCGCGAAGTCCGGCCCCAGCACGGTCACCTTGAAGTCGGCGGGCAAACGGTACCCGACCAGCGCATAGCCTATCTCCTCCGCGATGGCCTCTCCCGCGTCCGAGATCTCCGCGGGCGCGTCGGAAGCGACATATAGCGCCACCTTCGGCTCCTTCCCTGTCACCCGCAGCGAAATGCCCGCGCTCACCCGGCCTTCCTCGACCATCCGCACGAGCTCATCCTCCGACTCGGCCCAGGACAGCTCCAGGCCTTCCGAGGCTTTCTCTCCACCGGCCCCTTCCAGCCTGGACGCGATTTCTTCCCTTCCGCCATCGAGGCCGAGAGCCCTTCCCGCCTCCTCGTCCACTTCGAGGTAGAACCCCATCTTGAAGGTCTCGTCAACGCGGGAAGGCAGAAGGTGGAACAAGACGCCGAACACCACGATGACCAGGAGGGAGATGACCGCCAGGAAACGGTTGCGCAAGATCTGCGCCAGGTCTTTCCTCACGATCGACAGTACTCTCCTCATCATGCCAATACCTCGACCCCGGGACAGGTCCCCGCCACCGGCGCCACCGGGCCGCGGGAACGCGCGCCCGAGCCCCTTCCGTGAAGAGCGTTCGCGGGGTTCGGCCATCTCTCCGACCGCGTTTCAGCCCGGACCATGCCCATCATCATGCCAACACCTCGATCCCGGGACGGGTCACCGCCACAGGCGCCACCGGGCCGCGGGAACGCGCGCCCGAGCCCCTTCCGTGAAGAGCGTTCGCGGGGTTCGGCCATCTCTCCGACCGCGTTTCAGCCCGGACCATGCCCAAACAGAGCGCTCTCTCACCACCAAGCGAGCCGGCCATCGCGCGATCCCCCATCTCATCAATCCAGCTTCTCGCCCGTCACCCTGATAAAGATGTCCTCCAAGGTCGCTTCCTCGGTATGCATGTCGAGGACCTCGCGCGAGGAAAGGATCTCCTGGACCCTCGCCGCCGAGCCGTTTTCGTCCAGCGGTATCTCCTCCTCCACCACGTTCCCGCCCTCGCGGTAGCGCACCTTGATCACTCTCTTCCCGTAGGCATGCTTGAGGTTCTCCGGCGTGTCGTGGGCGGCTATCCTCCCGTCATGGATGAAGGCCACGCGGTCGGAGAGCTTATCCGCCTCCATCATGTCGTGGGTGGTGAGAAAAACCGAGACCCCTCGCGCCTTCTCCTCCATGATCACCTGCCGTATAGCCTCCGAGGAGACCGGGTCCAGGCCGTCGGTAGGTTCGTCCAGGAACAGCACGCTGGGTTGATTTACCAGCGCCCTGGCCACCATGAGGCGTTGCTTCATGCCCTTGGAATAATTCGACACGCGATCCCTGCGGTCCGCCAATAATCCCACCCTCTCGAGGAGGCCGGGGATGTCGGGATTCCTTATCCCGAAAAGGGACGCGAAGAAACGGAGGTTGGCGGCGGCGGACATGTCCTCGTAAAGGCTTTTCTCCTCGAAACACACCCCGATATGGGCCTGGACCTTCTCCCTCTCTCTCACCATGTCCCTTCCCAGGATGGTGATGTGGCCCGCCTGAGGGACCAGCAGCCCGACCAGCATTTTAAGGGTGGTGGTCTTGCCGGCGCCGTTGGGGCCGAGGAAACCCAGCACCTCCCCCTCTCCCACCTGGAAGGAGATGTGATCCACGGCGAGGCGATCGCCGTAGGAATAGGCGATGCCTTCGGCCACGATGCGGTTATTATCCGTCATGCCTTCTCGCCTCCTCGCGCATAGAGCGCGTGTCGTCGGCCCGGGAAGCGCCATGGACACTCCGGCCATCCGGTCCCATAGGCATGGCGGCTAGGTGGGTTCGATCCACCGCCGGGCGATCGCCGTAGGAATAGGCGATGCCTTCGGCCACGATGCGGTTATTATCCGTCATGCCTTCTCGCCTCCTCGCGCATAGAGCGCGTGTCGTCGGCCCGGGAAGCGCCGCGGGGATCCCGGCCTTTCGGCAAGACCGGCGCGGTGGCTCTTGCGCTCCGCCGTTTTCCTCTGTTTCCCGTTTTCCCCCCGCCGCCGCTTTTCCCCAGCGCCATCTCATGCAACCCCTTCATTCCACCCTCCATGTCGAAGACGGTGCCCCTGCCGACCCCCAGCATCCTCTCGACCGCTCCCATGTAGACGCCGGCCCTTCGCATGACCAGTTCGAGGTTCAAGTCTTCCCCCGTCGCCAGGAAGGCTTACGCCTGCATCTCCGCCATGGCGTTGTAAGCCGGATCGGTAAGCGCGACCCCGGCGGATGAGCATTCGACCTGGGTGATCAGCGACAATAGCCTCCTTACCTGTTGATCGGTAACCATCTAAGCCTCCTTCCTTGAGAGTCTTAGATAGTTTTACCGTCCCGCGAGCGGGAATTCTAGTTGTCGCCGGAAGGGAAATCTAGTTGACGTCAAACACCGGACGCACTCTGCCCTCGACCTTTCCATCTTTACTATTAGAATTGCTTATAATAATAGTATAAATAAACGTGCCAGCCTCATAGGCCGCGTGGTATGACGGGCCATGGTGGAGCCGGGATTCCGACGGCGGCGTGACCGCGAAGACCGATCGATACCGGGAGGCGGGGAGCTTGAACACCGACAGCTTGAGGCAATTGATAGCACTGGCGGAGACAGGGAGCTTCAGCGAGGCGGCCTCAAAGCTTGGCGTAACCCAACCCGCTATCAGCCTGACGGTGAAGAAAATCGAGGCCGACCTCGACGTTCGTCTCTTCCAGCGCCGAGGAAATCGTTATATCCCCTCCGATATGGGTCGCGTGTTCCTGGACCACGCGCGAAAGGTCGTGGAAGCGGAGGACCGGATGATGGCGGACCTGGCGCGGGCGAAGGGTGGTTCGATCGGCAAACTGCACATCGCGAGCAGCAACATCCCCGGGGAATACGTGTTGCCCCTTCTGCTGGGCGACCTGAGAAAAGAGCACCCAGGCATCGAGCCGGTGGTGGAGATCATGGACAGCTCAAAGGTGGTCGCGGCGATGCTTGCAGGCGTCTACGAGCTCGGCTTCATAGGCAGCGAACCGAAACGTGGCGACCTGGAGCTGGTCCCCTTCTGCCCCGACGAGCTGCGCGTCATCTGCCATCCCCGGCACCCACTTGCGGGCAAGCGCTCGGTACGCCCCGCCAAGCTTAAAGAAGAGCGTTTCGTGCTCAGGGAGGAGGGCTCCGGCACCAGGGATATCATGCTCAAGGCCCTCGCGGATGCGGGACTCGATATCAGGAGCCTGAGGGTAGAGATGGAGCTCGGCAGCACGAGCTCGGTGATATCGGCAGTGGAGTCCGGGCTGGGCATATCACTGGTCTCTGCCTGGGCCACCGCCGCACCGCTTTCCGAAGGCCGGGTGTCCACGATCAACGTGTCCGGCCTGCGCGCCAAACGGGATTTCAAGATGGTCTGGCGCAAGGACCACGTGCTAACCTCGCCGGCTCGAACCTTCACGGAGTTCATCAAAGACAAGCGGGATTTTCTCAAGAAATACGGCCGAAGCGTGGAGGCCGGAGCTCACCAGAAATCACAAGGCGCGTAAGGGGCGGCCCCTTCCTCGTGCCCCGGGTGGGAGGTGGTCTTTTTCGCCACTGGAGATAGCACGAAGACCATCCCCGCCCAAGCCAGAGCCGCCCCGTTGAAAAGTGTAAGGTAGTTTTTTCCGGTGACGATAGTATGGCATGGGGTCGGTTCTCGCATTGAGTGCAGGCAAAGGATACCTGTGCTCCCAGGGTCATCGGGCGCTCCAGGAAGGTGGGCTTGGGCTACTGACGTGCTCGCTCCCATGCCAATGCCCTGCTTCTGACCCCGCTTCGGTATCCTCCCGCCATCCGGCATGACATGCCATTGCCCCCGTGGATTCACCGCGCCGCGGCGATCTCCTCCACGTCCACGACACGGTCGGCAACGCGCTCGAGAAGAGAGCGATCGTGGCTTACCGCCAGCACGCCCAGCCCGCTTTCCCTCACCCTGACCAGGATCGCTTTCCATATCTGGGCCTGGGTCACGGCGTCGAGCATGGTGGTTATCTCGTCGGCGATGAGGTAACGCGTGCGTGGACTCAGGGCGCGCGCCAGGCATATCCTCTGCAGTTCCCCGCCCGAGAGCTCGTTGGGCCAGCGGCCAAGCCACGAGGCGTCCACCCCCAGGGCATCGAGGGTCGCGTCGTCCACGTCCCATGCCTCCGCTAGGGTGTCGCGCATGCGCCAGCGCGGGTTCACCGCCTTTTCGGGATGTTGATGCATGAGCTGTACGGGGTTGTAGCAGTGGCGCGGCAATGGCGCCCCGTCAAGGTACACCTCCCCTTCCTGGGGACGGAGATAGCCGGCGATGACGCGCGCGAAGGTGGTCTTGCCCGATCCGCTCTCACCCCTCAGCCCCACCACCTCGCCGGCGCAAACCGAAAGCGAGGCGCGCCTGAGGACCCATTCTCCGCGCCCATAGCGGAACGATACCTCCCTCGCCTCAAGCGGCATGATGACACCTCACCCATCCGCCGCGCAGGTCGCGCTTGTGGGGCTTCACGGAGAAACACTCCTCCGTGGCCATTTGGCACCGCGGGGAAAAAAGGCAACCCGGAGGAAGGTTGTCCGGCGTGGGCTGGTTGCCCGGTATAGCGAGGAAGCCGTTGGAGGGCAAGGCCTTCCAAAGTGCCCTGGTGTAAGGGTGCCGTAGATCGCACCCGTCTCCATTGAAATCATCCGCGCGCGCCTCCTCCAACGTTGTCCCGGCGTAGAAAACAGCCACGCGGTCCGATATACCCAGCGCCTGCTCGAGGTCGTGGCTTATAAGCATGACCGCCCTGCCCTCGTCGGCCAGCTCGCGCAGGTGCCCCAAGGCCTCCCTTATCGCAGCCTCGTCCAGTCCCGGGGTGGGCTCATCGGCGACGATCAGGCGCGCTCCCCCCACGGTCGCCGAGGCCACCAGCACGCGTCTCGCCATGCCGCCCGACAACTGGTAGGGAAACTTTTTCTCTGTTCCAGCGGGAAGCCGGTAGCGCTCGAACACGCTCCGCACCTTCTTCTTCCTTTCCCTCTTATCCTTTCCCTTTGCGGGGATCTGGGCTCCAACGCGCATCAGGGGGTTCAGGAACTGCACCGACTGGGGTACGAAGGTTATCTCCCTCCCCCTCAGCTCCTTGACCCTCTCCGGTGTGAGCGCCCGCCCATCGTAGTTTATCTCGCCGGTGACACGGGCGTTGCTGGGAAGGATCCCCAGGATGGAATGGGCCAACAGGCTCTTCCCGGAGCCGCTCTCTCCCACCACCGCCACCACCTCTCCAACGTCCACGATAAGGTTGAGGTCAACGATGGGTGAGACCGTCCTCTGGCGCAGGCCCTTGGAGTACTGCACGAAGGAGATGGCGAGGTCTTTGACCTCGAGGAGCGTCTCCCTCACATCCGGGAACAAATCCTCCTCGGACCGTGCGGCCTCCTCGCTCGCCGCGTTCATACCCGGAAGCATCACGTCCTCTTCTACCATAACCACCCGCTCCATCAAGCTTTCCTTTTCACCGTCCATGCGAATCACCACCGCGTCCCGAAAAATCCCGTTACTGTACGTGCCATCGACCACTTAGCCCGGTATCCCGCCATAACACGCTTCTGGATTGTCCGAGCGGAGAGAATTCCATGCTAACCACCACCGCGTCCCATGAGATCCGGCGCCTACACATGCCATTGACCGCTCCGCTCTGAAACCCTGTCATCTTTTTCCTCATCGCCGACTCCGTCTCCGTCCGCTTACTCGTGCGCGGTATGGGGATCCAGCAGCGCGCGCAGGTTATCCCCAAGGGCGAAGATGATGCCCACCAACGCCACCAGGGCAATCCCTGGCATGAGGGCCAGCCACCATTTTCCCGCCGTCAGGTAGCGCATGGCCTCGGAAAGGATTATCCCTATGGCGGGGCGATGGGGAGACAGCCCGAATCCCAGGAAGGTTATGGAAGCCTCGTGGAGTATGGCGTGGGGGATAAGCAGCACGAAGCCCACGATGAGCTGCGGCACCAGGTGGGGGAGGAAATGCTTCCTCGCCATCCACCAGCGCGAACGCCCGAAATGCGGTGAGGCCTGGATGTACTCAGCGGATCGCAACTGCAGCACCTCCGCGCGCACCACGCGCGCGAGGCTCGGCCAGTGGGTCAAGGCCACCCCTATCACCACAGCTGACACACCGCCGCCCAGGACGAAGGCGATGAGGATGAGGAACACCAGGTGGGGCAGGCCGAGGAAGAAATCCACCAGCCAGGACACCACGGCGTCCGCAGCCCTCACCCCGGAGGCCGCGAGAAGGCCCAGCGCCAGGGCGAAGAGAACGCTGAATCCCGAGGCGAAAACCCCCACCCCGAGGCTGAGCGTCAAGCCCTTCACCGTGCGCACCAGCATGTCCCTTCCCAGCCAATCCGTCCCGAAGGGGTGGCTGAGGGAAGGCGGGATATCCCGCGCGTCCAGGTTGGTGGCCAGGCGCGCGTCGCTTATGGCGAAGCTGGAAATGATCACCAGGACGATGATAGCAGCGAGGCAGAAGGTGCCCAGCAACATGCGCTGCCGCCTGTTGAGCGCCGGCAAGCGCAGGGCAGGCCTGGGTATCGCGACCTGGCCGTCCTCCCCTCGCAGCCTGTCCCGCGCGAGGGCAAACGGGCCTCCCTCCCCCGCGAAGCATCGTCCCGCGCGCCGCCTTCCAGGGGGCACTGGAGTCCGGTCCGGGGAAAAGCCATTCCCTTCCACTTCCTCTCCCAGGCGTTCCGGGCGCGCTCTATGCCAGGCTCCCATGGGGGACCTCCCTCGCCTTTCCACGCTTCGCCTCGCGTATCCTGGGATCGATGAACAGGTAGACGGCATCCGCCATCAGGTTGCCGGCGAAGACGAAGAGCGCCCCGAAGATCACCGTCCCCAGCAGGAGGGGCACGTCCCCGCGCAGGGCCGACTGCACCGTCGCCTGTCCCAGTCCCGGGTAGGTGAAGACCGTCTCCACCAGCACCGAGCCCCCGAAAAGCTCCGAGAAGGAGGCGAAGAGCAGGGTGATCGCGGGAAGCGCCGCGTTGCGCGGCACGTGACGCAGGATGATGTACCTCTCCGACTCCCCCTTGGCGCGCGCGAAAAGCACGTACTCGCTGTTCATCGCCTCCACCACCTTCTGCCGCGTGAACAGCGCGATGTTCGCCACCCCCAGCATGCTCAAGGTAAAGGCGGGCAAGATCAGGTGATGAAGGCGGTCGAAGATGGATACCCGGGAGGCCTCCACTCCAGCCGGGACCGCCAACCCGATGGGCGCCCAACCCAACCATACGGAGAAAAGCATGAGCATGAGGATGGCCAGCCAGAACGCCGGCGTGGAGGCGATGGTGAAGCAATACCAGCGCACGCCGCGGTCCAGCGCCCCTCCGCTCCTCGCCCCCGCCAGCAGGCCCAAGGCCATACCGATCACCCCCGAAAGAGCCCACGCCGTCATCATGAGCAGCAACGAGGCCAGGAAACGCTCGCCGATGACCTCCAGCACCGGCCGGCGGTAGATCATGGAGGTGCCGAAGTCCCCGCGCAGGATGGCGGAGCACCAGCGCAAAAGGCGCGTGGTGGCGGGATCGTTAAGGCCCCAGTATTCCTCGATCTGCTGCCGCTGCTCCGGGCTCACCAGGTTCATGTCCGCGCCCACGTACGCCCGCACCGGGTCTATGGGAGAGCGGCTCACCAAAAGAAAGGAGAAGAGGACCAGCGCCACGAGGAGGGTGGCCAAACGCAGCGCGCGGCCCGCGAATATCCGTAACGCGTTTTTCAAGATCGCTCCCTTCCGCGTCGCCGGGCGGCATGGCCCGCCCGCTCGAGGCGGGCGGGCACGCTGCCGGCCTGCCCGTAAAAAGCCCTCTACCCTATTCCTTCCAGCGCCACTCCACGATGTTCGCGGTGATCGGCCAGCCGTGGCCGTGCGGCTCGATGCGGTTCTTCCCCGTATCCAGGTCCTCGTTGACGAAATAACAGTGGTCGAGGTTCACCAGCCAGGCCCACGGCGCGTCGCCCCGGGCAGAAAGGCCGGTTTCCCCGTCCCACTGCGCCTTCTTCCAGTACTCCAGGGCCTCTTCCTCCGAGCCCGCGGCCAGCGCCTGGTCCATGTAGGCGTCCACCTTGGGGTTTTGGTAGTAGTTGGCGTTGTACCACTCGTTGCCGCGGTACTTGCCGTGGTAGACGTTGCACATCTCCATGGGAGTGTGGCTTCCCCATCCGAAGAGCACGGCGTTGGAGTGCATGAGGCGCTCGATCTCGTCCCAGCTCTTTCCCTCCACCTTCATCTCTATGCCCGCCTTCTTAACCATGTCAGCCGTCGCCATGGCAAGGGACTGCCGCGTCTGGTCCGAGGAGGGGTAGACGAGGGTGAAGCTGGCCTTGAGCGAGCCTTTTTCCACGATGCCGTCCCCGTCGGAGTCCTTCCAGCCGCCTTCCTCGAGTATCTTCTTTGCTTCCTCAAGGTCGGCGTCCTTGAACACCGTCTCCGGGTTCCACCACGGCAGGTTGTCGCAAATGGTGTAGGCGGGGGATCCGTACCCTTTGAGGACGCCGTGAACCAGGGCCTTTCGATCCACGGCCACGTTTATGGCCTTGCGGATGGCAAGGTCGCTGGTCACGTCGTTTCCCACCGGGTTGCCTTCATCATCGGTGGAGCCTGCGGGAACGTAGGGGAAGCATATCCCGCGGTTGTCAACGCTGTCGACGTCCAGGAGCCGCATGCCCGCGATGCCCTCGGCCGCAAGGGTGTGGGGAACCGCCGCCACGTCCACCTCCCCCGCCTGCGCGGCGGCAAACGCCGCGTCCTCTTCCAGGAAAAGGAAGGTGATGCGCTTGAAATAGGGTTGCTCGCCGTAGTAGAGGGGGTTGGCCTCCACGATCATCTGCTGGCCGCGGTCCCACTGCACCAGCTTGTAAGGCCCGGACCCTATGGGATTGTAGGCGTAATCTTCGCCGTGGGCGTGCTTGGGGACAATGCCCATGGTGACGAGAAGGTTGATGAAGGTGGACATGGGCTCCTTGAGGGTGAACACCACGGTATGGTCGTCCTCGGCCCTAACCTTTTCGAGGACGGTCAGGTCCACCACCGATCCGCTCTTCGCAGCGGTCTCGAAGGTATAAACGACGTCTTCGGCGGTGAGGGGCTGCCCGTCGGAGAACTTCACGTCATCCCGGATCTTCACCGTGTAGGTGAGGCCGTCCTCGCTGATCTCGTACATGGTCGCGAGGTCGTTCACGATCTCCAGGTCGTCATCGCGGGTGAGCAGGGTGCTCTGGAAGAGCGGCGATCCGTAACGCCCCCACCCGGTGGTGGGGTCGTAACCTTCCTCGCTCTCCCCGCCCACCGCAAGCACCAGCTCCTCCCGCTTCACCGCGCCGGAGGACGAACCCTTGCCCCCACAACCCACGAAGAGCGACACCGTCAAGAGGATGACGATCAATGTCGCCAGGGGCATCGCCCAACCCCGCTTGCCGATTCCCTTTAGACCGGTTTCTCCTGCCATTCCAACGCTCCTCCTTCCATGGATCATGCTTCTCCCACCGCTCCTCATCCGCCGGGAAAGCCCGGCGATGCGCTGCTGCCATTTCTTGCGTTCTTGCGTTATTGCGTTGTCGTCCCTTTCGCGCGCGACTTGCCATATCCTTATCCGCGCCTTTCCTCTCCTGCGCGCCGCTTTAGCTACCCGTTAGAAAAGGGCGCCACGAGCGTGGTCCCCTGCCGGGTACCTATCGCCTTCGTGGCGCCCTTCCAATGCTGCACACGCACCCTGGGCCGAAAGGCATTGTCCGACCGTGATTCCTGATGGGTCGGAGCATTTCTCTACGGCCTGAATTCTCTTCCCCCAAACCGGAGTTTTTTCAGCCGTAAGATACCGCCCGCGCCCGGTTTCGCGGACAAAAGCAACGGCCACGAAGACCGGGCCTTCGTGGCCTGTGTTTCCTCGATCGTGGCTCCCTTCCGGAGCCACAAACCAAACTCTCTACCGGGCTGGACCGATGTCCTTCGTGCAGCGGCTTCTTGCCGCTCGCCGCGCGTTCTCCGCATGGGAGGCCCGTAACGCGGAAAAATTATATCCCGGCCGCTCTGGCGGGTCAACCGGCCGGACGCTCATGGGACGACCGACATATAAATCAGGCCGAAGACGGAGGCGTTTGCCGATTCCTTGGTGGACCAGTAAGCGGGCTCTGTCCCTTCGCCGTTGGGACGCTCCGATCCGGTGCGGAAAGCCTGGGATGCCAGCTCCAGGAGGTCTCCTCCGCCCCCGTAAAGATAAGCGTAGGCGAGACAATCCGCCGACAACAGGTGCCAGTTGCAGAGGTTAACCGTCCCGAAACTCTCGTCCGCGGTTCCATCGTAAGCCCACCCATATGGAAATCCCTGGTATCCCTCTTGACCAGCGCGCCAGCACTGGTCCACCTCGTGGCGCACCAGGCTGACCAGGTATCCGGCGGCGTCAAGGTGATCCGACAGGCCGGCGGCGGCCAGGGCGTCGAGATATCGACCCAGGGAATAGGTGAACATGTCCAGCGAGAATATCGACGTCCCGCCGGAAGCGCCCGGGCTAGGCGCTGCCAGGAACGGATCGGCGGCGCGGTGCGAGTTTTGGATGATCCACTCCGCCGTGGCCAGGTAACGCGAGTCGCCGGTGGCCTCGTATGCCTCGGTCATCACGCGCAAGCCGTTGGCAAAGGGACGGAACGAGTCGCTGCCGTAATCGTTGTAACCGTCCGCCCAGCCTTCCCCGTTTCCCCTTCCGTAGCTGTTCTCGTAGCGGTAGCGCATGTTCTCTATTACCTCGACGGCGGCTTCACGGGATTCCTCGTACCCGGTGAGGTAGTAGTACAGCAGCCCCCCGGGCACCGCGAAACAGAGGTCCGGATGGGGGGCGCCGTAGTTGCGGTGGGGATTGCTGTCGCCGGTCTCCCCGTGGTAAGAGTGCCCGAAATACCCGCCGTCCGCCCAGTGGTCTATCTCTCCCTCGTAATGCAGGATGTCCTCGTCGGCCACATGGCGGCAGGCCGGCGAGGCGAGGTCCCACCAGCGGTAGTCGCCGGTGCGCAGGAACTGCAGGAGCATCCCTTGGTCGAAATTGTATTTCAGGTTCATCTGCCCGGAGGGTGCCTCGTAGTCCAGGGGCACGTCTCCGTAGTCGCACCAGCCGTAGAAGTCGTTGTCCTCAATGCTCTGAAGGAGGCTGTACCCCGTGGAGCCCACCTCGGGGTCGAAAGCCGCGCGGTTCTGGTCTTCGTAAGCGGAGAAACGGGGGTCGGTCGAGAAGGGGGCCAGCCTTCCAAGCGCTCCGCTGCCCGCGTACCACCCCGGAGAGGCGAGGGCGAAAAGGGGCGAGTTCATGGCCTTCATGACCTGCGCAACCCCGGCTTCCGCGGCTCCTCCGGGGTGGAAGAACAGGAATATCTCGTGTGTCTTGTGCTCACCGGGGCGGAAGACGTAATCGCCGCCGTACTCCTCGGGGAAAAGGCCAAGGCGCGCGGTGCCGCCGTCGGCATAAATCCCTTTTGGATGATTCTGCCAGTAATCCTTCAGGCCCATCGCCAAACCCACTCCGTTGCCGGAGAGATCCAGCCAGGGTTGAGCCTGGTAACCGCGGCCGACCTCCGACCGCCCGTTCATCGCCCTCCATCCCCGGAAGGAAACATGGGACTGCGGGCGCGGGTAATGGCCGCGGTGGGCGTCCCACGACTCCGTGCCCGAGGAATCCTGATAAAGGGAGAGCGAGCCTCCCCGTGATGAGAACGGTCCCCTCTCCCCTTCTCCGGCGTCGAGGGTCGCGGTGGGGGACCCTCCCACCATGGGCGCCAGAGACAGGTAAAGGCCCGAGAAGCCCAGGCTGCCGGGGCAGCCTATATCCCAGCACTGCGGCTGTCCCATGCCATCGGGGCTGGTGGGCCGGTGATTCTCCAGGGTGAATTGCACGCGCACCCGCGGCGATCCGGCGTAGAAATGCATGCGCGCCGTGTAATGGAGCAACTCCCCTCCCCCGGGAGCGGTGAGAGCGCCGCGCGCGGTGACGCACGCGCGCATGGGGCCCGCATCGTCCACCGACAACGAGGTCAGCGCCGCCAGGCTGGAGAGGTATTCCCTGCCTCCGGAGACCAGGTGGAAGCCGTTATCCGTGGAGGTCTCCAGCGCGGCGCCATAGCCGGCGATCTCCACCTCGCGGAAGAGGTCGAAGGAACCGCGTCCAAGCCGGAAGACGGCCGCCCCGGTGTCCACGGTGATCGAGGAGCCTTCATCGGAGACCCGCACCTCCGAGGATGATGCCGCGCGGTTCGCGGAGCGACGCAGGTAATACACGGCTTCCCCGTTCGCTTCCACCTCGGCCGGGAAGTCCAGGAGGACCCACTTCGCGGGCTTGGAGGCGTCATCCGGTGAGCCGCCCCAGCGCGCGGTTACCTTTATCTGGCAGGGAACGGGCAAGCCTTCGCCATCGAACAGGGCAAGGTCGCCGGCGGAGAAAACGCCCATGTCGAGCGGCAGCGGAACCCCCGAAGTGACGACCTCGTTCTCGCGCGACACGCCCGCCCTCTCCTTCACCCGCAACTCCACGTCCCCACCCGCGGCCCCGCCTCCAGCGGTGCACCCCTCCGCCAGGTACCAGGTGTTGGAGGGGGAAGTGGCCCCCACCGAGTCGTGCCCTCCCTGGCGGTCGTTCCAGTACATGGCGCGCTCGCACACCACCCCGCCTCCCTCG
>JABLXL010000021.1 GCA_013178005.1 Actinomycetota bacterium | reverse complement strand
TCACCCAGCTCTTCGCAGACCTCAACAACGCCACCACCCTGGCCAACCTGTCCGGCGCCCTGAACACCGACCAGTTCAGCGCCTTCGTGGACGCCCTGATCGGCTACCTCGACCCGGCGCGCATCGCTGGAGTTCTCAATAACAACGGCGACTTCGTGGGAGACGTCATATCGAATCTCAACACGGGAATGGTGGTGGACATCGTCAACAACCTGGATCCCACCTGGGTGGGGGACCTCATGGACGACCTGCGCCTGAACGCCGTGGGCTCCATCGCCAACCTGGCGAACCTTCCCGAGACGGCGGCTTTCTTAAACGCACTATTGCCGCAGCTTAATACCCAGAACATCGCCAACCTCGTCAATAACAACGGTTCTTGGTTGTCCGACCTGGCGGGTCGCCTTAACGCGGCGACGCTGGCGGGAGTGGTGAACAACAACCCGGCGCTCACCACCGGCCTCGTCTCCGGGCTGAGCGCCGGTACGGGCCAGGCCGCCGCCGCGGGCATCAACGCCAACGCTCCCCTACTCCAGGCGGTGCTGGATAACCTCAATGCCGGGGTTGTCGCCACGGCCGTAAACAACAATTCAGCTCGTGGCGTTGGCAACACCCTTATAGAGAACCTGCTTCCAAACCTCAATGCCGATACGGCGAGGGCGGCCGCGAGGGGTCTCAACAACAGCGGCTCTTTTATAAACGAGCTGCTCGCCAACCTCGACCCGTCCGTGCTGGCGGCGGCCATCAACGCCAACGGCGCCTTCATCAACGGCTTGATCCAGAACCTCAACCCGGTGGTGCTGGCAAACGCCATCAACGCCAACGGAGCCTTCGTGACCGCATTGGTGGGCGCCCTCGATCCCAACGTGCTGGCGGCGGCCATCAACGCCAACGGGACCTTCCTCAACCAGCTCATAGGGGCCTTGAACCCGTCCGTGGTCGCGGCGGCCGTCAACGCCAACCAGGGATTCGTCACCAGCCTGATAGGCGCCCTCAATCCCCAGGTGCTGGCAAACGCCATCAACGCCAATGGCGCTTTCATCAACAGCCTGGTGGGGTACCTGGATGCCTCCGTGATAGCGGGAGCGGTCAACAGCAACCAGACCTTCGTGACCAACATGGTCACCAACCTCTCGCCGAGCGTGCTGGCGACGGCCGTTAACGCCAACGAGGCCTTCCTGACCAGCCTGCTCACCAACCTGAATTCCCAGGTGCTGGCAAACGTGCTCAATTCCAACTCGGTCAGGAACTGGCTCACCGACGTGGTCTCGAGGTTGAACCCGGTGCAGGTCGCTTACGTGGTCAACAACAACCAGACCTTTGTCACCAACCTGGTGTCCAACCTCAACCCGGCTACGCTGGCAGGCGTGATCAACTCCAATGGGGCTTTCCTCAACAACCTGCTGGCCAACCTCTCGCCGACGGTTATCGCCGGGGCTGTCAACACCAACCAAACTTTCCTGACCAACCTCATATCCAATCTCAATCCGAGCGTCCTGGCGGGAGCAATAAACGCCAACGGGACCTTCCTGACCAGCCTCATCGGCGCCCTCGACACCAATGTCCTTGCGGGGGCTATCGCGGGGAACCCGGCTTTCCTCACCAACCTGATCATGAACCTCGGCGGGCCCACCTACAGCGCCCGTGGCCAGGCCATAGTCAATGCGTTGAACGCCACCGGGGTGGACATGGACAACGACACCGCGCCGATCACCTTCTTCGACCAGTTCGTGCTAATGCTCCATTCCAACCTGAACATCCTCGGACTGGGACACCATATCGAGGGGAAACTGGAGGGCTTCATCTGGGATGCCAACGGAGGCGACTGGTAAGGGCGTGACGGCAATGGGCCGCAGGCGTTGACGGGAGACACGAGGAGATAGATGAGGTTATCTCCCAGGAGCACATCTCTCATTGCGCTGATGGTCACGAGCATCACGCTCCTTACGGTGGCCGCCGGGGTATGCGGCTGCGATGGAGTGTCGCGCAAGGACGTCGAGGCGATCGACGGGCTTTTCCGCGCCGCCGTATCCAACTTGTCGGAAGCCGCCGCATTTCTCGACCGGCTGGAGGAATTCGACTTCGAGAACGCCTCTTTTGCCTCGGGCGTGGTATCGGGAACCTATACCGGACAGGAAGCCTGCTCCAGGGCAAGGGAGAGCCTGGAGGAGCTCGCGTCATTCGATTACAGGGGAGAGCTCGCGGAACTGGGTTCGCGTATGGAAGAATATACCATCGCGGCGCTCGCCTTGTTGAGCGACCTGGACACAGTAGCAGGAGAGGTGCGGGGGTTGATACAGGCCATTGAGCCCACCTTGAGAGAGGAGGCGGTGATCACACAGCTCGATATACCCGCGGAAGACCAGGAACTGCAGGAACGCTTGCGAAGACTCGACGTAGCCCTCGTGGAGTCGCTTAGTGCTTTGAGCGCGTTGCGCGTCTCCGATCTCGTGTCCCCCTCCCAGTCTTTTTTCTCCGAGCTCTTCACCGTTATGCGTAAGTTGGTGAACGATCTATACGCCGTGACCCAGGGAGCCGATCCCGGCAAGGAGATGGAAGGAAACCCGGATTTCGCGCGCGTGCAGGAGATGCTGGCCGCCTATCCTTTGCTGGTGGAAGAGCTTCGCGGCAGGTTGAAGATCGCGGATATCGATCCGCTGGAGGAGCGGGTCGAGCTGGAGATAAACCGCCTCTTTCTCGAATAGCCGTGCCGGTTCCGCTGCATGCTCCCGCCCGCCCGTAACCAGAAAGCCAGGCTGCCGGGCGGTGAAGACCGGCCGCTATAAGCCCTTGCGCCATGGAGCGGCTTTGCGTTCTTCCTGGAGAAAACGCTTTGGTTTAATATAGACGTGATGGGAAGATTCTGTACGGCTTCGTCTTTCTGATTGGAGGTCAGCCTTGAACTGTCCCAGGCATCCCGGCAAAAGGGTGGTGACCGAGTGCAGGGAATGCGGCTCCGGCATATGCATAGAATGTGTGCGCGAAACAGACCAGACCACTCTCTGCGCCGATTGCCTGCGCCGCAAGAGGGGCGACATAGAGCGTGAGTACGGGGTTCGAGCGGGCGGGGAGAGAGTTACCCGGTTGGAGGAAGAGCGCGCCCGAGGAGGTCCCATGCCCGGAAGCGCGGGGACCTCGAGCGAGGCGGCCGGGCCAAGGCCCTCCGCCGGGAGAGAAGCGGTGAGGGGCGAGGAAGCGGCGCCCGCAGCGGGCACCTCGGCGCCGCGTTCGGCATGGCTCCGGGAGAGACAAGAGGGCGGTATCACGGCGGCGAAAGATGCGCCAACGGTGGAAGATGAGACGGGGACAGGGGAGACCTCCGTCCCCCCCAAGCCCGGACCAGAATCCAGGTTTAGGTTGAGACCCCGAGAGGGGAAGGGACTCAAGGGACGGAAGGCCGGTGAGGGAGCTACCGGGGTCGCAGGAGAGCACGAGGGCGCGGACGAGGCGGCCGGCGCCGATTTTCTCGCCAGGGGCCCGGATGAGGATTTCAGCCTGCTCGAAGTGAAGAAGCCCAGGTCCATCTCCAGATGGAGGCCGGGAAGAAGGGCTGAACGAGGGGGAACGGCGGCGGATGGACACGCGCTGTCTACAATTGATGATAAAGGGGCTGCGCCCGCGCCCGCTCACAAGGCGGAGAAAGCGGGCGCAGCGCCTTCGGGACGCCGGGCGAGCCTGGGTGGCGGGGAGAAAGAGACGGCCTCGCCGGCACGGCAAGCAAGAGGCGGGAAGCGGAGAGTTTCAAAGGGAGCGGGCGCGGAGGCGGATGCATCCGAGGACGCCCTACTGCGGGAGGTCGTCTCCACCCTTCTTCTCCCGGAGGGGAGCGCGGCTGGTGCGCGACAACCCGACACCGCGGTCTTAGAGCGGCCCTTGCGAGCGCCGGCGCCGGGAACCGGGAGGCGAGGCCGGGAGCGGAGAGCCCGCGAAGAGGCGGAAGGGGAAAGGGCCGAGCGCTGGGCGTTCCTGGCCCAACCGCGCTCGTCCGAGTACACCATGATCGCGCTCACCTGGTGGCGGGCCGCCCTTTTCATCGCCGCGGTGCTTCTGGGAGGCGCGGCGCTGTGGGCGGTGGCCAACGCTTACCTCATCCCCAGGGATACCGAGTACGGCGCCCTGGCCATCGTCATCGGTGTGTCCATAGGGCTCGTTTTCTGGTGGAAGGCGGGGAGGAAGCACGGCACGAAACTTGCGGTGCAGGCTTCCATCGTCACCTTTTTTTCCTTGTTCCTGGGGGAGTTCCTGCACTGGTTCCTTATCGTGGTGAAGAACGAGGCCTTCCGAACCATCTTTTTCGACCTGGTGTCCTTCAGGTTCATCTGGGAGAACGGGGCGGAGATAATGAAGAACGTGATCGAGGCCATGTTCCCCACTGGGTTCCTGCTCCTTCTCATTCTGCCCACCCTGGCCGCCTTCGTCATCGCTTTCGGTATGCCTCCCATACCGGAGGTCTTCACGCAGTTCTGGCGCGCGTTGCGCGGACAGGGCGCCGAGTAGGGGGAAGTGAGGCATGGCCTGGAGGGTCAAGGAAAGCGATACGTCAAAGGACCTTGCGGTGGTGGAGGTCGAGGGAGTTGTGGATTCCACCAACGTAGAGGAATTCTTCGGGTTCATAAACTCCGTGTTCAAGCAAGGTTTCAAGAGAGTGGTCCTGGATATGGCCTTCACCAGCTATCTCTCGAGCGGCGGGCTCTCGGTGATCGCCGACGCTTTCAGGAAAGCCGAGGGGCTGGGAGGAAAGCTGGTCATAGCGCGGGCCTCCGAGATGGTGAGGGATCTTTTCGAGGTGGCCCAGTTCGAAAGGATCATCGAGTTCTACGACGACCTCGAAGCCGCATTGGACGCGGTGCGGTAAGCGCGCGTCATCCAATCCCGGCACGCTGGGTCAGATGGCGACGACGCGCATCACCTCTTCTATGGAGGTGATTCCCATCTTGACCTTGAGGAAGCCGTCGTCGCGCATGGTCAGGAGCCCCTCCTCCTTGGCTTGGTTCATGATAATGGTGGCGGAGGCTTCCTTAACCGTGAGGCGCTGTATCTCCTCGCTCATGGGCATGACTTCGTATAGCCCGACACGGCCCTTGTACCCCGTGCCGCCGCACTTGGCGCAGCCGTTCTCGTTGGCCTTGTAGAGGATGAGGTCGCCGTTCTCTTCCTCCACGGGGAATTGGAGGGTCCTGAGCACCTCGGGATCGGGCTCATAGGGGACCTTGCAGTTGGGGCACAGTTTGCGCACCAGCCTCTGGGCCATAACGCAGTTGACGGCCGAGGACACCAGGAACGACTCCACACCCATCTCGATGAGGCGGGGCAGGGCGCTGGGGGCGTCGTTGGTGTGCAGGGTGGAGAGGACGAGGTGTCCGGTCAGGGCGGCCTCGATGGCGGTCTTGGCCGTCTCGCGGTCGCGGATCTCGCCCACCATGAGGATGTCCGGCGAGGTGCGCAGGATGTTGCGCAAGGCGTTGGCGAAGGTGAGACCCGCCTTGGGGTTCACCTGCACCTGGTTGATGCCCGGCAAGCGGTACTCCACCGGGTCCTCGACGGTGGTTATGTTCTTCTCCTCCGTGTTGAGAACGTTGAGGGTGGCGTAAAGCGAGGTGGATTTCCCCGAGCCGGTGGGGCCGGTCACCAGCAGGGCTCCGTGGGGCTGCGTGAAGGCCTTGCGGAACTTCTCCAGGGGCTCGGGAAGGAAGCCCAGGTCTTCAAGGCGCAGCAGGATGCTGGATTTGTCGAGGATTCGCATTACCACCTTCTCGCCGTATACCGTGGGCAGCACGGCGACGCGGAAGTCGATGGCCTTGCCGTTCTGCACCATGCCGAAATGGCCGTCCTGGGGCACGCGGCGCTCAGCGATGTTGAGATCGGAGATTATCTTGATGCGCGAGACGATGCCCTGGTGGATGTTCTTCGGAACACGCTTGATCTCCTGGCAAACGCCGTCGATGCGGTAGCGGATGAGCACCTCGTTCTCCCTGGGGTCCACGTGGATGTCGCTTGCGCCGCGGTTGATGGCCTCGGCGATCATGGTGGTGGTGAAGCGCACCAGGGGGGTGTCGTCCACCACCCCCGATATGCCTTCCAGCTCCTCTTCGCCCAGTTTCCCCTCGAGCGCTTCCTCCACCACGTCGGTGTCCAGGTGGTAATAGCGCTGGATGGCGTTAACGATATCGTCCCTGGCGCTGACCACGGGCTTCACCTCGTATCCCGTGCTCAGGCGGATGTCATCCAGGGCGTAGATGTTGGTGGGGTCCGCCATGGCCACCACCAGCTTGCCGTCCTCGAAGTCGATGGGGATGCAGGTGTAGCGTTGCGCCATCGATTCCTCGATGGAGGTGGTGGCCTGGATGTTGATCTTGTATTCCAGGAGGTCCACGTACTCGAGACCCAGCTCCCGGGCGATGACTTCCGCGAGCTGGTTTTCCTTGACCATGCCCAGCTCGAGCAGCACCCGGCCTAGGGAGCCGCCCGATTCCTTCTGGCGCTCGAGGGCGGTGGTGAGCTGCTCCTCGGTGATGACCTTGTTCTTCAGCAACAGTTGGGACAGCCTGTCGGTCGTGGAAGGCATCCCTGACCCTCCTCTCGCGAAAGCCCGCCGGCCTCAGGCTCCGGTACCCTCGCTACGCAAGGCCGAAGCATGACGGTCGCCGGTGTCGCTCCATAGATATCATAAGATTAATCGGCGTCACGTTGTAGTTTCTATATATCCCTTTATCGGCTTGAGGATTCGCCGCCGTCGCCTCGGCGGTGTCCCGGCTGAAGGGATTGCACGAAATCGCGGTAGACGCACTCCAGGTTCCCGCAGGTGAAGCACTCCGTGCTGAGGTAGCGATCGCCCCGGTCGGGGAGGATGACCACGATGCGCCCGGATTCCATCTCCTCCGCCACCTGGAGGGCGGCATGCACCGCGGCGCCCGAGGAGATGCCCACGAAGAGGCCCTCGATATTGGCTAAAACCCGCACGGTGTTGAACGCGCATCCGTCCTCGACGTTGATCTTTTCGTCCATGATGGAGGTGTCGAGGATGGGCGGCATGAATTCCTGAAGGTTGCGCAAGCCCTGGATCAGGGAGTTGGGGTATGGCTCCACTCCCACGATGCGCAGGTCCGGGTAGGCTTCCCGCAGGCGCTTGCCCACGCCCATGATGGTTCCCCCGGTGCCCAGGCCCGCCACCAGCACGTCTATACCCTCCACCTGCTCCAGGATCTCCGCCCCCGTTCCCTCGTAATGGGCACGGACGTTGTCGGGATTGGCGTACTGGTTGGGATGGTAATAGGCGGGATCCTTCTCAAGCTCCAGGGCCTTGGAGATGGCTCCGTTCATGCCATCGGCGGCGGGAGTGAGCACCACCTCGGCCCCGAAGGCCTGCATGACGCGCCGCCTTTCCACGCTCATGGATTCGGGCATGATGATCTTCAGCCGGTAGCCCTTGTGCGCCGCCACCATGGCCAGGCCTATGCCCGTGTTCCCAGAGCTGGCCTCGACGATGACCTTATCGGGGGTGAGCTCGCCTCGCGCTTCGGCTCCTTCTATCATGTACTTGGCGATGCGGTCCTTAACCGATGAGCAGGGGTTGTATCCCTCCATCTTGGCGAAGATCTCCACCCTTGGGTTGCGTGGGATCACCTTGGTGAGTCGCACCACGGGCGTGCGCCCGATCATCTCCAGGGGGTTATCGGCGCAGATCATGGCACATGCGTTTCCTTTCCCTCATCGCCTCGCCGGGCCGGCTCCCTGGGGGATTTTTCCGCGAACCCGGCCGGATATCCGCATTATATCCCATGAGGACCTGGAGGTCAGGGGAGTGGAAGCGGGCGCATCGCAATTTGCCGCGGAGTTCTTCCAGGGCGGCGCGCCGGCGCCGGGAACTGGTATCCTAATGCCGTCCCCGGAAGGGTTTTGCGAGGCGTTTCGAGGAGGAGAAATGGAGAGGGCGGTCACGGGCAGGGCGGTGGTCATCAGCGACACCCATTTCGGCGACCCCGGGGCCTTGATGACGCGGGCGGATATCATCGAGGGGTTCATATCCGAGCTGGACGAGATGGGGGAGATAGACCTCCTGGTCCTGCTGGGGGACGTGTGGGACCTGTGGAGGACCCGGCTTGCCGTTGCGGCCGCGGCCGGAACGGCATTTTTCCGGGAGCTGGCCTCCTGGGGAGGGGCCAGGGAACTGGTAATGGTGTGCGGCAACCATGACTATCACGTATGGTCCTTCCACGAGGAAACGCAGGAACGCCGGGAAGCGGGTTGGGAGGAAGCCCGTGAACTCTCCCTGGTGGTCGGCACGGACCGGGAAGGGGAGGGACCGGTATGCGCGGTGGAGGGGGTCCCCCTGTGGTTGGCCTACCCGTTCCTCACCCTGGACATGGGTGGAAACCGGGTGTTGCTCATGCACGGACACCACCTGGATTTCTTCAGCCGTTCCTTCTGGTGGGCGAAGACGGCATGGCTCGCCAGGCTGGTCCTAAAGGGCTCATACGGCATCGCCCTCTCGGACATCGACCGCCTGAACAAGCCCTTCTTCGAGCTGCTGACCTGCACTTCGCGCGTGCCGGAGATAAGCTCTTGGGAGTACCGCTTTTACGGCGCGCTGCGGTTCTTCGCCCGCCTGTTGCGGTTCCAGACCAAGGGAGAGGTGAGCCCGCGCCGTTTCACCAGCGTGGAGGAAAACACGTCCGAGTCGAGGGAGCTGCTGCTCCACCTCCTGCCGGGCCATATACCGGACCTCTTCGTCTTCGGCCATACCCACAACGCGGGTTTCGGTGAGGTGAAGGTGGGAGCTGGGGGCGTACTCATGGCCAACACCGGCTGCTGGCTGGACGATTCGGAGGAGGGCACGGGTATGACCTACCTGGTCATCGACGACCGCATCCGTCTTCGCCGCCTGGGCGATTGGGAGGTCGAGCGCCGGGCCTGGTGAGGGGGCGCCTCGGGAGTGCCCGCCCGCAGGCATTCTGTAGAACGGCGGGAACATGGTGCGCGTTATCGAATCGCTTAGCCTGGTGACATACGGCGGGTGAAAGGGCGCGGTCGGCCGCATTCGACTCCCCACTTTGCCCTCATACGCGGAAACGGTGCGAAGCCTCCTTCATGATGCGCAGGTTCTGAAAGGGGGTGTCCAGGCCCAGACCGCAGGGAGGCGTCATCATGGCGGCCCCCCTGCTCACGGTCATGAGGGTCTCCTCCAGCACCATCTCGGGCGGGAAGTAATGCACCAGGGAAGCGGGGACGGTTCCCACTATGGGTTTTCCGAGGATCTCATGGGCATCCCCGGGGTCGACCTCTGCCTCGAAGGAGTAAGCGTCCATGTCCGTTTCCCTGCACATGCGCACCTGCTCCATGCGGCCCCCGCAGAGGTGCAGGATCAGCTTTGCCCCTCCCAGGTGGGCGTACCTGCTGACCTCGTTGAGATATGGAATCACGTTCAGGAAGAGGTCGAAGCCGAGGTACGACCCCGACCTTCCCGCCGGCTCGTGGATCATGATGATATCCGCGCCCCGCTCCACCATGGCTTCGGCATAGGCGCAGAGAAAGGAGACGATCCCCTCCAGCAGGTGGTTCAGGAAACCGGGATCCTTCCTCACCAGCTCCATCATCATCGAGGGGCGGATGAGCGAGGACGCGAGGGTCGCGGGTCCCGCCAGGTTGCCGATGATGGGAGCGCCGGGCCGCATTCCTCGCAGGAGTTCCATGGCGCGCAGCACCTGGGGAACCCGTCCGTGGTTGAGAAGGGCGGGCACCGCGTTGGCGACTATCTCCTCGGGGGTGTAATCCGGAAAGGCCACCATGCGCGGCATGGCCATGCCGTCGCCCATGTCCACCTTGGCCCCCAGCGCCTCGGCCTCGACCGTGAGGCAGAGTGGCACCCCCACGTTGTCGAAGCCCGCCATGTCATAGGCCGCGGCGGCCAGCTCGGCCATCATCATCCCGCTGTAATGGGCCGCCGGCAGGGGGATGCCGAAGCGATCCAGCACCTCGCGGGTGATGACGTTGATCAACCCCCCCGGACCCAGGACGGGGAAGCGTGGCGTGGGCTCCCCGGCAAGGGCGGCCATCAACAACTCGCGCCGGTCCAAACGTTCCCTCCCCTCGTCTTGCCGCCGGGCATGATCGCCCGGCGCCGGTTTTTGAGGCCCAACGGTTTTCGGTCCCCGCGGTCGCGCCCCTCGTGCCTGTATCGCACGCGACCCCGGACCCGGGGAAATGGCTCTCCGTAGCCCGGACCCTGAGCGCCCGGATCATATATATAACTCTTATCGGCGGCTCGCCACCCTCCCTTACCTCTTTTTCCTTTCCGTCTCGCCCGTCGCCGGGGCGGTCCCGCCATGGGGGTACGCCGTCTCAGGGCGCTTGGCCAATGCGGCTTGCCGGGAGCGGCGATGAGGGGAGAGATCCGCA
This sequence comes from Actinomycetota bacterium, assembly GCA_013178005.1. GTDB lineage: Bacteria > Actinomycetota > Geothermincolia > Geothermincolales > RBG-13-55-18 > Solincola_B. The sequence goes on along the minus strand of JABLXL010000021.1, from coordinate 44,909 downwards.
CCGTCTCTTTGGCGTTTTTTCATGATCGAATATGGTCGGGAGCACATCCCGTCATCCTGTAAAGACGAGCGAATCCGACGGGAAAAAGGCGCGGTCTGCCGGATGTCCGGCCGGGGAAACATAATATACTACGAATGTTATCCCGCGTGGCGGGAGTGGATGAAACCGGGGAGGAGGCGCCGGGGGTGGGCGATGGCGGCCTGGAACGGGTGGGCCGACGGAGGCTTGGTGACGGAGGAGGCCGTTGGGACGGCGGCCGGGAAAGGAGGAGGTATGAGCTATTCGGAGATGGGAGAGGTCTGGGGGCGCTACGTGCGCGCCCGCTGCGAAACCGCCGTCAAGGCTCTCGGCAAGCGCGAATTCGATGCCAGGTTCTTCCAGAATAGGGACGAGGTCGTCAAGGCGGTCATGGAGATCGTGCCCGACGACGCCGGGGTGGGGTGCGGGGGCTCGTGGACCACGCGCCAGATCGGGTTGCTGGATGCCCTGCGGGAGCGCGGCAACCCGGTGTTCGCGCACGAGCCGGGAATGGATTTCGAAGAGGCCACGCGCGTGCGCAAGGAGGCCTTGCTGTGCCCTTATTACATCTGCAGCGCCAACGCCGTCACCATGCGTGGCGAGGTGGTTAACATCGACGGTATCGGGAACCGGGTGGCGGGAATCTCCTTCGGCCCCGGGACGGTCATCGTCATCGCGGGCTACAACAAGCTGGTGCCCGACCTGGACTCGGCCTTCGAGCGCATCAAGGAGGTGGCGGCACCCGCCAACGCCATACGCTACGGCATGGCGGTGCCGGGCATGGACGCGAGTCCCTGCGTCGAGAAGGGCAGATGTTACGATTGCGCTCAACCCTCGAGCATCTGCCGCATAATCACCATCGTCAGGCAGCGCCCAATGATGACCGACTTCAAGGTCTTCCTGGTGGGGGAAAATCTCGGCTTCTGACCGGCCTCAAGTGCCTTTTATCTTCATGACCAGGTCGTAAGCCTGCTGGAAGAACCCTGTGGCGGTCTTGATCTCGGTTCCCAACTCCTGGTAGGAAGCGGAAGCGCTCTCATAGGCCGGCCAGCTCGGCGCGCCCGGGCCGTTCGGGTCCCCGCCGCGGGCGAAAGCGGTCCAGTAGGACATCATGGCCTCCGAGAGGGCCCGGTCCTCGTCGTCCACGCCCCGCAACTCCACCTTATCCAGGTTGCCGAAGACGTACATTATCTCCAGGCCGTGGAAGGACCCCAGCGCCTGGGCCCTTTCATCCCTCGTGGCCCTGGTGAAAAGGTATAGATAAGCGGGCATGCCGACCTTCTCCATGCATTCCGCGGTGAAACGCGCCGAGGAGGCGAAGCCCATCTGGGTGATGACCTTGTCTAGGGCCGGCTTGACCTCATCCTCTGTTGCCGCGGGGAAAAGCGACATCACCTCGTCGGCGTGGTCGCCGTAGAGGTAGCCGGCCATGAGGCGGTACTGCTGCAGGGTGACGTCGGGGATGAACACGGTGCCCTCGTTCGCGTTGATGCCGGTGAGCAGGGGGACGGCGTGCTGCCTTCCCGCCGCGAAGGCCTCCACCGGGGGCTCGGTGAGGAAATAGCCGTCTACGTTGGGGCTGAGGTTAATGGGGCTGAAGAACTCGTTCTGGGACGAGGAGGCCTCGATGAGTTTATCCGGAGACACCTCTCTGAGCGCGGCGAGCTCGTCCTCGGCCTCGTCGCACCCCAGTTTCTCCGAGATGTCCTCCCCGATCTCCTCCTGTTCGCGCAGGGTGGGGGTCTTGTTGACGGACAGCCCCAGCTCCAGCAGGGGCCCGCTCTCCACGATGGCGCGGTGAAAGAGGCCCTCGGCGAGGGGGCTGACCATGAGGTCCAGGATGCTCATGCCGCCCGCCGATTCCCCGAACACCGTGACGTTGCCGGGGTCCCCCCCGAAGGCGTCGATGTTCTCCCGGACCCAGCGCAGCGCCGCTACCTGGTCGAGCAGGCCGTAGTTGCCGGAAACCCCGTGGGGCGATTCCGCCGACAGCAGGGGGTGCGCCATCAGGCCCAGCGCCCCAAGGCGGTAATTTATGGTAACCACCACCACGCCCTTCCTGGCCAGGTTCGAGCCCTCGTAGATGGGGAGTGACCCCGCTCCGCTCTTGAAGGCCCCGCCGTGTATCCATACCATCACCGGGAGCCCCTGGCCGGGGCTCTCGGCCGGCGTCCACACGTTGAGGTAGAGGCAGTCCTCGCTGGTCGACCCGACGTCCATCATCCCCGTCCAGTCGTCGCTGGGCTGCGGACAGGCCGGGCCGTATTCCGTACAGGCGCGCACTTCCTTCCACGGCTCCACCGGCTGGGGTTCCTTCCAGCGCAATTCGCCCACGGGAGGCGCGGCGTAGGGGATACCAAGGTAAGACCACACGCCGTCCTCGAAAGCGCCGCTTATGGGACCTGAGGCGAGCTGTGGGACCTCCATGGTGGAGGCTTCGGTCTGTGTCTTCTCGCCGCACCCCACCGCGAAGGTGCACGCCGCCGCGAGCAGCAACAGCGATAAGGCAAGCGCGGTTATCCTCTTACCCATGGCAGGAACCTCCCCTCCTCATGGCCGCGAGCCGTTCTTTCCAGCCTCCCTTGCTATCATCATAGCCGTTTTCCAATGTACATGACGAGGCGGGCGCGCCGCGATGCCACCCTAACATCCCGACAAAATGGCTTACATAAGATGAGCAAGGGAGTCCGAGGTCCCGGCGCGGACCGCGTTGTGCTATAATCCCCTCGACCGGTATGTCAGGCGACCCGAGGGATACCTGGGTCGGCACCCAGCCGCGGCGAGGCTGGGTTTTTTGGTATGCGGGAAAGGACGAGGAATTGGGCGGCGGCAGGATTCTGATGATCGACAACTACGACTCCTTCACCTACAACCTGGTTCAGTTCCTGGGCATCCTGGGGGCGGACCTGGTGGTGTTCCGCAATGACCACACCACCCTGGAGGACGTGGAGAGGTTGGACCCGGCGGGCATCGTCATCTCGCCCGGCCCCAAGGCGCCGCGGGACGCCGGGCTGTCCAAGGACATCATCCGGGAGTTCGGCCCCCGCGTCCCCGTGCTGGGGGTGTGCCTGGGCCACCAGTGCATAGGCGAGGTATACGGCGGTCGGGTGGACCGCGCGCCCTATGTCATGCACGGCAAGACCTCGCTCATCCACCACGACCGGCGTGGCGTCTTCGCCGGGATCCCTAGTCCTATGGAAGCGGCGCGCTACCATTCCCTGGCCATACTCGAGGACGGCTTCCCCTCCTGCCTGGAGGTGAGCGCGCGCACCGAGGACGGCATGATCATGGGGGTGCGCCACCGCGAGTACCCGGTGGAGGGGATCCAGTTCCACCCCGAGTCCTTCATGACCCCGGAGGGACTGTTCCTGCTCCGCAACTTCCTGGAGGGATGCAGATGACGGCACCGGAAAAGGAAAGGGAAAAAGCCACCCTCCTGCGCCTGGAGGTGGCCGAACTGGATGACGCCCCGGCCATGGAGGCGATATTCCACCGCCTGGCCGCCAGGCCGTACTCCTGTTTCCTGGATTCCAGCCTGGCCATGGAACGCCTGGGGCGATACTCCTTCATCGGCTTCAATCCATGCCTGGTGCTCGCCACGCGGGGCACCCGCTGTGCCTGGTGGAGGAGGGGCGGCAAGGTCGTCCACAGCGAGGAGAACCCTTTCGACGCCCTGCGCTCGGCCTTGTTCCGTTACCGCCTGGAGGAATTGCCGCCAGAGCTTCCGCCCTTCCTCGGCGGGGGCATGGGCTACCTCGCCTACGAGCTGGGGCGCCACATCGAGAAACTGCCGGGGACCGCAGTTGACGATTTGGGCCTGCCGGAGCTCTGTTTCGCCTTCTATGACCGCGTGCTGGCACACGACTACCGCGAGGAGAGGACCTGGCTGGCAGCCGCGCACCCCGAGGACCCGGGGGCGGTGTTGGCCGAAGCGCGGCGGGAACTGGAGGCCGATCCGCCCGAGTATCCTCCCCCGAACGGCTCGCGGGAGGCGAGCTTCGTCTCCAATTTCACCCGCGAGGAATACCTGGAGGCGGTGCGCAGGGTCAAGGAGTACATCCTCGCCGGAGACATCTACCAGGCCAACCTCTCCCAGCGCTTCCGGGCTCCCCTGCGCGAGCACCCCTGGACGCTGTACCGCCGCCTGCGCCGCCTCAACGCCGCGCCCTTTGCCGCCTACTTCAACGTCGTGGAGGGGCAGGTCCTCTCCTCTTCGCCGGAGCGCTTCCTCAAGGGGAGCGGCAGGAGGGTGGAGACCCGCCCTATCAAGGGCACCCGCCGTCGCTCCGAGGACCCGGAGGAGGACCGGCGCCTGGCGGAGGAGCTCATGGCCAGCCCCAAGGACCGCGCCGAGCTCTCCATGATCGTGGACCTGGAACGCAACGACCTGGGCCGGGTGTGCGAGTACGGCAGCGTTCGGGTGGAGAAGCACGCAGTGATCGAGCACTACGCCACCGTGCACCACCTGGTATCCACGGTGGTGGGGGAGCTGCACGAGGGGCGGGACGTGGTGGACCTGCTCAAGGCCAGCTTCCCCGGCGGCTCCATCACCGGGGCGCCCAAGATCCGCTCCATGGAGATCATCGACGAGCTTGAGCCCACGGCGCGCAGCGTGTACACGGGGAGCATAGGCTACCTGGGGTACAACGGCGACTTCGACCTCAACATCGCCATCCGCACCGTGATCGTGAAGGGAGATTCCGCCTACTTCCAGGTGGGCGGGGGGATCGTGGCCGATTCCGTGCCCGAGGACGAGTACCAGGAGACCCTGGACAAGGGCAAGGCCATCTTTGCATCCCTTTCCTGAGCGGGAACGCATACGGGCAGGCATAAAGGTAGAAATTACCATACCCTGGGGCATGATCTTGAGTATGAGCCGATGGCCGCGTCGAATCTCGACGATCCCCGCGCGCCGGGCGTGAAGAAGCGCGGGGCAGTGTGGCTACAGGGACAGCTCCCTGCGCACCAGGGCGGCAGTGGTTAGGAACCGATAGCTGCGTCGAATCTCGAGAATCCCCGCGCTCTGGATTGTAATAAAGAAAGGGTCGGCGCGGCTATAAGGACAGCTCCCTGCGCACCAGGGCGCGATAAGCGTCGGCGATGCGGGTGGTCAGAGGTCCGGGGCAACGGAAACCGATACGGTTTCCCTCCACCTCCCCGATGGGCACTATCTCCCCGGTGCTGACGCTGAAGAAAGCCTCGTCCGCGGTCCGGAGTTCGTCGGGCAGGTAGTCTCCCGTTTCGCAGGGTATGCCGTATTCCTCGCATATCTCCAGCACCGCTTCGCGGGTTATTCCGGGCAGGATGCCGCAGGAGAGCGCGGGAGTCAAGAGCTTTCCCCTCCGCGCCATGAAGAGGTTCGCCGAGGTCCCTTCCGCCAGGAATCCCGCGCCGTTCAGGGTCACGGCGTCATCCGCGCCACGGTCCTTAGCCTCTTGCTTGCGCAGGAGGTTGACCAGGTAGTTGTTGCTCTTGATGCCGCTCAGGGGCGATGACTCGTTGGCCCTCACGCGGCTGATGATCACCCGCATTCCGCGCCGGTAGTACTCCTCGGGATAGCCCTCGAATGGCTTGACCACTATGAAGACGTTGGGACGTGAAGATCTCTCCAAGGTGCGGGATCCTTCGAAATGTCCTCCGGTGACGGTGATGCGGACATAGGCATCGCCGCTGACCACGTTGCACCTATAGAGATCGGAGACGGCCCCGCTTATCTCGTGCGAGGGCGCGTCGTAGTCGAGCCTGAGGGCCCGGCATCCCTCCCGCATCCTTTCCAGGTGCCGCTCCAGCCTGAATGGTCGCCCCTGGTAAGCTCGCAGGGTCTCGAAGAGGCCGTCGCCGAAGAGCACCCCCCGGTCGCTGACGGGTATCTTTGCTTCCCTCTCGTCCATTACCGCGCCGTTGAAGCAAACCTTCATCGCGTCCTCCCCGGAACGATATCCCCTTCCGCGCCTGCCTCCCGTAAGGGCGCCCTGTACGGAAGCACTATATTCCCCGCAGCAGGATCAAGGCCATCCCCCCGGCGGGAAGAAGCAGCGAGGCGGACAGCACCAGGGTGTTGATCACCCTGCGGTCACGCAAGCCCCTGCCTCCCTCGCGCGCGAAACCGAGGAGCTCCCCGCGCATGAGAAGAAGCACCGGTCCCCAGATGATCGCAATGGTACCCATGATGATGTCGTCCCACCTCATGCCCTAAGCATCGCACCAAAGGCGCGGCGCGACAACAGGAGCGCCGCCCGGCGCTGGCCCCGATTAGTCCCCCGTAAACCTCGAGGTCGTTTCCTCCGGTGGATTTTCAAACGGCGATCCCGCCGGGCAAGGCGGCCGGAGAAGCCCTTTCTACGCCATGCATCGATAGCCGTCAGCCGACGACCGCCGCCAGAAAGAGGCGAAAATACATCTTGACAATTACTATTAACTTGTTAAAGTTGATATACATAATTAAGTTAGTGCGAGGTGTGGAATGACTGGAGAGAAGCTGGCGGGCAGGTACCTGTTGAAGCGAAGACTGGCGGGGGGACGTTTCCTTTCCACCTACGAGGCGGAGGATACCGCGCTGGGAACGTTGGTCGTGGTGGATATCCTGGAGGCGGGAGCGATCCCCACAGGGCTGGAGATGAAGCGCCTGGAGGAAATACTGGACGCCGCCACCCAGGTGCGGGGGGCGCACGTCGCAAGCCTCTACGAATGGGGGCGAATGGATGAGGACGGGCCTCTTTTCCTGGTGGGAGAGAGGGTCGAAGGCGCCTCGCTCATGGAGGTGCTTGAGGAATGCGGTGAGCTGCCTCCTCCCCAGGCGGTGGAGGTGACGCGCGCTTCGGTGGAAGCGTTGGCGGAAGCCTACGGCAGGGGTCTTTTCTATATCGGCCTCAACCCGGGGCAGGTGGTGGTGCGCGAGCGGGGCGAGGTGAAACTAGTCCGGGTCGGTTACGGGTGGGTCCTCGAGGAAAGCGAGCCTCTGCTCGCGCATAGGGTATCACCTTACCGGGCTCCCGAGACCGACGGCGGGCTGGAGGGGAGACGCACCTCCGACGTCTACGCCCTGGCCGCCATGATCCGGAGGATGTTGCCGCGCGAGGCGGCCTCGCAGCGCCTCATGAACCTGTTGGACACCGCCATGGACCCGCTTCCGAGGAACCGTCCATCCTCTCCTCGTCTCGTGCTCGAGGAACTGGAGGCGAGCGTCTTCGACGTCGACCCTTCCCGAAACGCGCTCGAGGCCGAAATGAAGCCGGGCGCAGGCGGCCTTTCCTTCCTCAAGGACGGTGTGGTCCCGCTCAAGGCGGTCCCTCCGGAAGGGAGGAAACGGGGGAAGATCCTTCGCAATCTCTTCCTCGTCATGCTGGGAGGCGTGGCCTTGCTGGCGTGCCTCGCGGCGCTTTCCGGAACGCTCTCAGGAGGGGAAGGGCGAGAGGCGGCGGTTACCACGGAAGAGGAAGAGAAAAAGGTAGCCCTCCCGGACCTGCAGGGCCTCACTGAGGAGGAGGCGCAGGGGACGCTGGAGTCGTTGGGCCTGGGGTATGAGTGCCGACGCGCACCCTCGCGGCTGTGGTCCGCGGGAAGGGTGGCGGCACAGGAGCCCGATGAGGGTTCGGTGCTCGAGCGCGGTGATAAAGTGCTGCTGGTGATAAGCTCCGGGAGGGAGGGGATCGATGCCGGGGGCAGCGACGCGGACGGCACCGGTGGCGATGCATCCCACGCGGGGCAGGCCGGATCCCAGGCCGAAGCGCCTTCCGGACACTCCGCCCCTCCCGCGCGGGATGATTCATCCGGCGACCCTGCCCCCTCCGTCGCCCCCTCACCACAGGAGGCTCGCGCGCCCGTTGCCTCCGAGCCCGCGCCCTCGGCCCCTCGCGCCGTGCCGGTGCTTTCCGCGCTCAGGGGAGCGGCTCCTCTCTATGTGACCATGGACGCCGGTCGTTCCCACGATCCCGACGGAGATATCGTCCGTTACGTCTGGCACTGCGGAGACGGTGCCGTCCTGGAAGGGGTTGCCGTACAGCACGTTTTCGATCCCCTCGTCATACCGGCGCGCTTCCAGGTTGTCCTGGAGGTCTTCGACGCGAGGGGAATGAGCTCGTCAGCCTCTGTTACGCTGGAGGTATATTGATTGGTTTCCGCACGGAAGGAGAACCGCCCCGAGGGGCCCGGTCGCCTCGATCCTCCGCGTGCGTTCCCGTCGGTGAAAACCGTATCTCGGGAGCGGCGCGACGCGGCGGCCGGCCCCGCTTCCGGCCATGTCCGCGGCCCGCGGGGCGGCAAGGCACCCTTCATAAGCCGGGCATCTGCCCTCACCCTCCTCATCTTAACCCTTCTTGCCATCCTCTTGATCTCCTTCCAACCGCCGTACTCCCCGGCCGCCGCGGCCGGGGAGGAGGCACCCTCCTTCGACTGGCCGGCGAGGGGAGAGGTCACACGCCCCTTTGAGCCGCCCCAAGGCCCATACGGTTCGGGCGGACATGCTGGAATAGATATCGCCCTCGCCCGCGGCAGCCAGGTGAGGTCGGCCGCCGCAGGCACGGTCACCTTCGCCGGTAGCACCCCCATGGGCCTCTGCGTGAGCGTCGGCCATGGCGCGGGAATAAAGACGACCTACGTTTCCCTCGGCTCCATCCTGGTGCGAAGGGGACAGACGCTTTCTGCCGGACAGGTCCTGGGGACAAGCGACGGATCGCGGGACCGCTCCAGCCAGGCGCCCCACCTCCACTTCGGCCTGTTCGTGAACGGAACGGCCGTAGATCCCCTCCCCTTTCTCGAAGGCCGCATGCTCGACCCCTCCGAGTCCCTCTTTCTCGGTCCCTGGGAGGACGCGGAAGCCCTGCGGACCTTCATGCGACGCCACGGGGCCGGAGGTTACTTCGAGTGGCTGGGAAGGGGACTCTCCGCGGTGGGGAGGGTCGTAGGCGGTGCCTTCAGGGCCGTGTGGCGGGCGATCGAGGCGGCGGGAAGAGCGGCCTGGAACCTGGCGTGCAGGGTCGCCGGCCCCCTGGGCCGGGCCGTCAAGGCCTTCTACCACGCTTGCCTGGAACCCTGGCTGGTCCCCCTCTGCAGGGGAGTGGCGGAAGCGGTGGTGAAGGTGTTGTCCAACCGCTTCGTGCAGGCGCTCCTCGCCGGCCTGGCGGCCGCGGCCATCATCTGCCTGATGGTGGCCGGGATAGCCGTGGTGCTCGGCCTCTCCCTGGCCGCCGCGGTGACTGCCGCGGTGGCGGGAAGCGTGGCGGCGATCGGCTATGCATTCTACTACGCTTTCAAGGCCGGGGATTCTTTCAGCTTCGCGGGTTGTTTTCTCGGCGCGCTCAGCGTGGGCGCTGCGGTGGCGGGGACTTGCCTGTTTGCGTCTTATCTCGCGCCCTTCATAAGCAAGGGTTGGGCCGGACTGGGTGTGCTCGGTTTCAGCAAAGCCTTCCTTGCCCATGGCAGCGCGGACGCACTGGTCTATGTCTTCCTGTGTATGGCCACGGGAAAGAAGATCTCGCCCTTGGGCGTGCTGGCGTCCTTCGTCACCGGGGGGGTCGCGGGAGGGGTGGGAAAGCTGGTGACCACCGGCTTTTTCGCCTCGGGCACGGCGCAGGCGCTTGCGGGGGGAGTCATCTCCTCGGGGGGTACCTATGTCTCGGGCGAGGCGGTGGCCACGGCCATGGCCTACATGGGGGAGACGGCGGTGAGGTTGAGCCACAAGCTGGCCTACGTGTGCATGTGCGGCTTCACCGCCAGCCTGGGGGATATGGTTGTCCGCGTCGTCACCGGAAGCATCCCGTCCGCCCTGGAATCGCTCCTCTGTTTCGGTGGAGGAGCTCTGGGCGGCGTCATCAACCTGGCCGGAAAAGGAGAGGGGTTGGCGGGGATCCTCTCAAATACGAGCGGGGGCAGATTCAAACTCAACAGCGATTTCCTCAAGGCGCTCATGGGAAAGGCTTTTACCAAGGGAGGCAAGGAGGGACTCTTGCAACTCCTGGGAGACCGGTTTGGAGGATACGGCGAGGCGAGAGAGAGCCTTTGGAACCTGGAGTTCCGTCCCCCGCGGGTGGGGGAGAACATTTACGGGAGGTGAAGGGATTGAAAAACAACATGCCCACTTGGCCGCAGATGCTGCTCATCCTGGGGATCGCGGCGGTAGGGATCGTGACCGGCTACATGTTCACCAACATGCGCGCCCAGGGCGAGCGCGTGCCCGTGGTCCTGCCGGTGCTCTTCGCCCTGGCGCTGGTCGGGTTCGCCGTGGCCATGTTCTTCTTCTACTTCCGCCCACAATACGGTACGAAGTCGGTCAGGGCAATACTTGCTTTCTTCATGGGCCACGTACTCCTGGTGGCCCTGCTGTGGAAGATAGGCGTCCTGGGCTGATGCCGCGCGCGACCGAACCGGGTGAGCGCTTCACGGGTTGGACGCATCTCCATACGGACTCATGTTTGCCAAGGCACACACAGAAGGGGTTGAGGCGGCCGCTTCATGGCTTGGGAGCATTCCCACATTGGGTATCGCGTCCGAAGGGGTGCGCAGGAGGGGCAGAGGCGACTGGGTTTTTGTTTGGCGCATCCCTACATGGCCTGGCGGTCCCGGTAGCGAGCGGGGTACGACCTGGCCCCGCTTTCCCGGCCGCGGGCGGACCGGGAGGGGGACGCCAGGTAAGGTACGATGATGGTGAGCAGCCAGAAAACCACCAGCAACACCGAGAAAAAGGCGAAGAAGGCCAGGCACCAAGTTTTACCGCTGAAGAGGGTGGCCGCGCCCCACGCAAAGGCCAGTAGGGTAAGCAAGGCGAAGACGCGGTTTCTCCTCGCAGCCGCGCTCGTCCCTCGCCGGTTCGCGACGGGCGGCCGCGCGGGGGCCGGGCGATCCCCGCCGACACGCCAATCACGATACCGTGCGTTTTCCCTGGCGGCGTAGGAGCGGGCCGAGCGGAGGCTGCCCGATTCTATGGAATGGGCGATTTCCTCCATGCTGCGCTGGAAGTTCTGCGTGGTCGCCAGGGGCGATTCCTCGATCTTGCCGCGAATGATGGGGGGGACGATGGCAAGCATGGCTATCAAGCCCAGAAGGAGCAAGGCCAGTATCTCCAAGCCGAACCCCCTTTATCGCAAGCCCACGGCACCCACGCCGCGGGTCGTAATCACAACATGTAGCCTTCTCTGGCCTTCTCACACTCTATATCATGTATTTCAACCTCACCTATTTTTTTTCCTTCCCGGTATTTTCGGGGCCTCCAGGAGGGGGGAAATGGCATCGCCGGGGAATATAATGTCCCTGTCATGGGCATGAACGAGGAGGAACGCGTCTACACGGTTGGGGAGGTCAACCGCCTGGCGGACGGCCTTCTTCAAGGCATCGTCCTTTGGGTGGAGGGCGAGGTGTCGAACCTGCGCCCCTATCCCAACTACACTTTCTTCAGCCTCTCCGACGAGGACGCCTCTCTCTCCTGCATCATCTTCCGCGAGGCCCTGGCGGGCATGGCCGGTGAGCTGCGGGAAGGGATGTCGCTGCTCGCCAGGGGGCGCCTGGGCGTTTACGTACGCCGCGGCCAGTTCCGCCTCAACGTCCTCGAGGCCAGGGAGTCCGGCGAGGGAAGGCTGCGCAGGGAATTCCTTCTCCTCATGCGCAAGCTGGCCGCGGAGGGGCTCTTCGACGAGGCCCTGAAAAGGCCGCTTCCCGCCTATCCCCATACCGTGGGGCTGATCACCTCTCTGGAAGGGGCCGCGGTGCGCGACGTGGTGATCAATCTCACGCGGCGTTTCCCGGGGACAAGGCTGCTCATCCGGGGGGTAAGAGTCCAGGGCGATGAGGCGGTGGGAGATATAGTGGCGGCCATCGACCTCTTCAACCGCGCACAGGCCGCAGAGGTGCTGATCCTGGCCCGGGGCGGTGGTTCCCTGGAGGACCTCAAGCCCTTCAACAGCGAGGAAGTGGCGCGGGCCATAAGGGCTTCCTCCATCCCCGTGGTGACGGGGGTGGGCCACGAGCCGGACATCACCCTGAGCGACCTGGCGGCGGATTTCCGGGCCAGCACCCCCACGGGTGCGGCGGAGGCGGTGGTTCCCTCCCGTGAGGAGGTGCTTAACCTTCTCGGTCAGAGGGAGCTGGCCTTGGCTTCCGGGCTGAGGCGCGGCCTGCACCGCATGGAAAGCCGCATGGGATCCATCCTGGCAAAGCGGCTTTTCTCGGATCCGGCCATGCTGGTGAACCAGGCCGCGCAGAGGCTGGCGGATGCGGAGGAGAGCCTGGTATCCGTGGAGCACGCATGCCTGGAGAGGAGGGAACGCGTGGTGGAGGCGGCGGCGCTTTCCCTGGCGCGCTTTCAGCGCGAATACCGGGGACTTCCATCGATGCTGGACGGAGCGGCGCGCAAGTTGTCCGCTTCCTTTAAGGCCTGGCTGCGGTGGAAAGAGTCGGAGCCCGAATTCCGGGCGCGCGAGTTAAAGGCGGCCGTTGCCGAGGCACTATCCCGCGGGGATGGGAGATTGCGGCTCGCCGCCTCCCGCCTGGAGGCGCTCAGCCCCCTGGCGGTTCTTTCGCGCGGGTACGCCATCGTCACCAGGGAGGGGGAGACGAGGCCCCTCACGGACAGCGCGGCGGTCGGGGTGGGCGACGGATTGGACATCCGCCTGCACCGCGGGAGGATACGCGGCGAGGTGAAAGAAGTGGAGACCTGGGAGGAGAACGGCGGAAACACGACGGGTTGAAAGGGGCATGTCCGGCTAGCTTCCGTGAGCGTTATATTTCGCACATGTCCGCACCGCGGGAGGATACGCGGCGAGGTGAAGGAAGTGGAAAAAAGTGGCAATCCAAGCAGTATGTTAATCGGGAACGGGGTGAGGAGCGCATGGGCGAGATGACCTTCAAGGAGATGATGGAAAGGCTGGAGCGGATAACCGCCACCCTGGAGAAGGAGGACCTCGAGCTGGAGGAGGGTTTGCGACTCTTCGAGGAAGGGGTGAGCCTCATAAGGGAAGCGAGGCAAAGGCTGTCCGAGGCGAGCTCCAGGGTGGAAAAGCTCATCGGGTCCCTGGAGGAAGGGCTGGATACGGAGGGATTCGAGCTGGAGGACCAGGGTTAGCACGCTTCCCGACCCCAGTGGGAGGAGGCTAGGTTAACGCCCTCCGACTTTGTCGTTCCCCATCCCTTCGACGGGACCGTGTGCTAGATCATGAACCTACTCAATGGGTGAAAACCACGGCGGTCAACCCCTTCTTTCCGGCCCTTGAGTCCTGACGTGTCAGTATCACCCTGCGGATAAAAGGTGAAGCGCTCCTTAAAGGGTATTGTTGCATCAGAGAAAGGGAGAAGTCCGTGGCTCCCCTTAAAGGAGCGAACGGCTCCCGCTGCCCGATCTCCCCAAGTCTTGCACCTGGTCCTGTTTGCGGCAATCGTTCAGCTCTACCCCGATAATAGGCCTGTTTTCGACTCGCGTGCCGATGCCTATATAATACTGGTGTCGTTTCTGGAACAGCCGTAAGGCGGAGGCCGTCAAACCGTACCATGAAGAGGCAGGACAGGCTCAAGGCGAGGAAACGCCGCAGGAGGCAGACCATCATTAAGGCGCTTGCCGCCCTGGTGCTCGTGGGCGGCCTGGTGGTGGGCATCCTGAACCTCGACGTGGTGAAGATATGGGCCGGCAAGCATTATTTCAGGATGCGGTGGAAGGAGACCACCATCACCGAGGAGCAGGCGCCGGGCGTGAAAGAGCGCATCAGCAAATGGATCGATCCCTCCAAGAACCTGAACGTGCTCTTCATAGGCATCGACCGCGGCAGCGTCCCGGGTGAGGAGGGATACACGCGCTCGGACGTGATGATCCTCGCCTCGGTGAACGTGGAGAAAAAGAAGGCGGTGCTGGCCTCCATACCGCGCGACACTCGGGTGAACATACCCGGTTACGGCACGGAAAAGATCAATGCCGCGCATTCCCTAAAAGGCCCCGCGGGGGCGATCGACATCGTCGAGGAGATCTCGGGATTGGAGATCAACGGCTACGCGGAGGTGGATTTCGAGGCCTTCAAGAACATCGTGGACGCCGTCGGGGGCGTGGTCCTCCACCTCGATTACCCCATCCTCGATCCCAAGGTGGGCAGCCTGCCCAAGGGCGACGTCTTCCTCAACGGCGAGAGCGCCCTTATCCTGGTTCGCAGCCGGAACCTTCCCCGCGGTGACCTCGACCGCATAGAGAACCAGAAAAAGTTCCTCACCGCGATGATGAAGAAAGTGGTGGAGGTAAAGGACCTCCAATCCCTGCTCAGGATACTGGACGCAGCGGTGAAATACCTCGACACCACCCTTGAGCCGGACCTAATTTTCACCCTGGCCGAGGCCCTGCAGGGAATGCAGGTGGAGGACGTGGAATTCGTGACCCTGCCCGGGGACGATCCGGTGCCGGCCGCCGGTCAGCCGTGGTATTACATACTGGACGGGGAAAAGACCGCTACCCTCTTCCGCAACATCGAGCTGTACTGCAGCAGCATGACGCCGGAAGAGCAACTGGCGCAGCAGGAGGAGGCTCCGGCGAACATCCCGGAGTCCGAGGTGGACCGCTCGCGCGTCGACCTCGCCGTGCTCAACGGCGTGCGCTGGGAGGGAATGGCCTCCAAGGTCGCCGGAATCCTTGAGGAAAAGGGCTACAAAGGCATCTCCGTGGGCAACACCGTCAATCCCTATGAGGACACCACGATTTACTACTCCCCGGGGCACGAGGCGGAGGCGAACGCGGTCGCCCATGACCTGAATCCCAAAGCGGTATATGTGATCGAGGAAGACGAAGACGTGTCCATCACCTACGATGCCGACGTCATCCTGGTCATCGGCAAGGATTACGTCAGCTCTTAGCTCTCCCATGCGCCGTCCACGAGTGAGAGCCGTGCCCCCGGGAATTCCTTTGGTCCATCCACTATGCCATCGCCGGCAATTCCCGCCATCCGCGCTTGTTCCTTATGGCCCGCGCCTTCGCCGCCTCGACTGGAACGGGAGCGCGGGATGAGCCGGGCCGGGTATATCTATGTCGCCGGCGCCATAGTTCTCTTCAGCACCATCGAAGTCGTTTCCAAATACCTCCAGTCGGGATCTACGGGGGGCGCCGCGGTGGGCTCCGCCCAGGTGGCCACGCTGCGTTTCCTCATCGGCGCGGCCTCCATCCTCCTTCTCCTGCCCCTGCGGGGACAGCAGAGACCCGTCTTCGCCGCGGCGCGCGAGAGCGGTTTGTCCCTCGCGATCCTGGGGGCGGTGGGGGTTTTCGTTACCTTCTTCCTCTTTCACGAGGGCGTGGACAGGACCAGCGCCTCGGCGGCGGCGGTGATCTTTTCCATGAACCCGGTGTTCACGGCGCTGGTGGCGGCGGCGGCGCTCAGAGAAAAGTTGGGGATGGCGGGATGGCTGGGGGTGCTCATGGGGCTTTTAGGGGTGTTCGCCGCGGTCACGGACTTCGATTTCCGCGGCATCTTCTCGAGGGGGGATTTCCTGGGCGGGATGATGGTCCTGGGGTCTGCCCTGTCCTGGTCCGTTTATACCGTGTACGGGAAGAGGTATTCCCAGCGCTACGGGAGCCTCGCCGTCTCCTTTCTCACCATGACCACCGGATCCCTGTTGCTGGCCGCGCTGGTCACCCTGAAAGGCGGCTGGGGAGAGATGGCGTCATACGGTCCCCGCGCGTGGTGGTGGCTCCTTTACCTGGGCGCGGTTACCGTGGGCCTGGGCTATTTCCTCTACTTCGAGGGAATGCGCAGGGTACCGGCCTCGCGGGGAGCGAGCCTCTTCTACCTGAAGCCGGTGTTGGCGATCCTCTTCGCCCATGTCCTCCTGGGCGAGCGGATCACCTACAGGCTGCTCGCGGCGTCCTTGCTGGTCGCGTGCGGCATCCTCCTCGTGACCCTGCCGCGAGCACGCGGCGATACCGGGTCCGCCCCGCCCCGCACGAAACGAGCCTCTTCCGCCTGAAGTCGGCATCGGCGCACCCTATAGCCCATTTCCCCTGGGTTCGAATAGATGTCTCCATAACCTTTAAGAATCGCTGATGAAGCACCATTGCTATTAGCGAATGCAATATATTCAGGCCGCGATATGGGCGGCTTGCCGTCTCTCTGCCCGGGCACGGGACCGTGATCGCGCGCTTTACCAGGCCTTCTCGCATTTTGCCGACGTCACTTACCGCTGCCCGATAAAATCTTCCAACCTCTGGATTCTCTTGGCCGCCAAGGAAGGAAGGGTCCGGTGCGGGGAACGGAAGCGCCAGGCGCAACCCGGGGGTTTCGAGGAGTGCGCCGGTCTGGACCCCGCAGCGGGCGTTTCCCGGATCGTGGGCATGGCGTTATGGGAAGTGCGCCGCCGAACCTGCCGGCCTGCGGCGGGATGCTGGTATAATAAGCGCCGTATGCATATTATGGAACGATCTCGATATTTATATAAGTAAGGGAATCTCATGAAAAAGGGGACGGCGCTTGCGCGTATATGCCGGGTGGCGCTCGCGTGCCTCGTCTTCTCAATAACCATGTTCACGTTTACCTCATGCTCGCAGCAGCAGCCGACTTTCCGCGTGGCCGTGGTGGGCTTCGAGGCGGGCGGGCTTGGCGAGGGGCGCAACCGTGTCGCCGAGTACGGGGCGCACAGGGTGGAGGGCGAGCTGGGCGCCAGCGTTGATTTCTTCATCCCCGAGGCGGGAGAGGACCTGGAATACCTCTTCTCCGGGACGGAGGACGCGTATGACCTGGTCGTCACCCTGGGATCCTCGTCCGGCCTGGCGGCGCTGGCGGCGAGGCCGCCAGGATGGGAAGGGTCCTTGGTCGCGCTGGACTTCGAGAGCTCCCAGCCTGTTCAAGGGGAGGGCGAGGTCACCCTGGTGCGCTACCGCCTGGAGGAAGGCGCGTACGTCTGCGGCTACCTGGCGGCCTGGTTGAGCGCCCGCAACGACCACCCGCTCACAAACTCCATGCCCCTGGTCGCCTTCATCGGATCGCGGGACGATACCATGTTGCCATATTATACCAGCGGATTCGACCGGGGCGTGAAGGCCGGAGCGCCCAACGCCGGAAGCCTGGACTACTACCTCGACCGCGAGGACGACGCGTCGAAGGCGAGGAGCTTGGCGGAGGAGGCGTTGAAGAAGGGGGCGGACATCATCTTCTGCGCCCCCGGCGTCTTCAACGCGGAAGTGCTCGAGGTGGCCTACGAGAAGAAGGCGCTGGTGATACTCTCGGGGGCAGACCGCGCGGACGAGTCGCCGGACCATGTGCTTACCTCCCTGGTGTTCCGGGACGACAACGCCATCTTCGAGGCGGTAAGGGCGGCCAAGGACGGCGACCTCTCGCCCGGAAAGCTGGTCTGGGGAGGCGAGCAGGGCACCTGGAGCCTGGCCCCTTTCCGCGTTCACGACGGCTACGTGGGAAAAGAGCTGCGAGAGGGCCTGGAGGACCAGGCGCGCAAAGCCCGCGACATGGATTTTTCCTCGTAGCGTGGGGTCGTATCTTTACTTTTTCATTCCGCCGTAGCGAAAGACAAACACCCAACCTCATCCCGGGATAAAAAAGTCAAGATACGACCCGGGTTCACAATACGACCCGGGTTCACATCCGGGCGTGGGGTCGTATCTTTACTTTTTCATTCCGCCGTAGCGAAAGACAAACACCCAACCTCATCCCGGAACAAAAAAGTCAAGATACGACCCGGGTTCACGCCCGGTTCGATGCCCCTTGATTTGGGTATAATTTAAGCGTTTCGGGCATGCGTGCCGCGTAAGGAGGTTGTGTCTTGACCGAGGCTTTCTGGGAATTCGACGAGTTCGACGAGCTGCTCAACATGCGAAACGACATGGAGCGCTTCTTCAGCCACATGCCGCGCTGGAAGAAGCCCTCGGCGGTTTTCGAGAAGGCGTGGAAGCCGCTCTGCGACGTCTACGAATGCCGGGACCACTTCACGGTCATCCTCGAGCTGGCATGGGTGGACGAGGCGGAGGTGGAGGTGGTGCTGCACGGAAGGGTCCTCACCATAAGGGGACAGCGCAGGCAGTACAGGCCCCAGGACATGAGCACCGCCCACATGCTGGAGATAAACTACGGGGAGTTCGAGAGGAAGCTCGAGCTACCGGTGGACATCGACGCGGATGCCACGCGCGCCGTGTACCGGCGCGGTTTCCTGGAGATAACCCTGCCCAAGCTAAAACGGAATCGCCTGCGGGGCGTGGACATCCGCAGCGAGTGAAGTCGGCCTCGATCGCGATACAGGAGGTAAACCTTGCCTGACAACAGTTTTCCCATGGGAATGGCGGAACCCTATATCCCCGAGGTCCTTCCCGTGTTGCCCCTCAAGGACACGGTCATCTACCCCCATATCATCGTTCCCCTGCTCATAACCAGGGAGGAGTACGTAAAGCTTATCGACGACGCCCTCACCGCCGACCGCCTGGTGGCGGCCGTGGCCAGCAAGGAGGAGGTGGAGACGCCCCAGCCGGAGCAGATCTACGACATCGGCACCGCCGCCGCCATCATCCGCATGCTCAAGTTGCCGGACGGCTCCATGCAGCTCTTCGTCCAGGGGGTGCAACGCATCCGCCTCGTGGAATACGTGCAATGGCAGCCCTACCTCAAAGCGAGGGTGGAGAAGGTAAGGGAGGTCATGGAGGAATCGGTGGAGCTGGAGGGGCTGGCGCGCAACGTGCTCACCCAGTTCAAGAAGATGGTCTCCCTGGCTCCCTACCTGCCCAACGAGATCTTCATCGCCGCCATGAACATCGGCGAGCCCAACAACCTCTCCGACTTCATCGCCTCCAACATCAACATCAGCCTGGAGGAGAAACAGGAGCTCCTGGAGGCGCTGGACGTGAAGGCGCGCCTGGAGAAGCTCACCGTGTTCCTCAACAAGGAGATCGAGATCCTGGAGATCGGGTCCAAGATCCAGTCCGAGGTGCAGACGGAGATGTCGAAGAGCCAGCGCGAGTACTTCCTGCGCGAGCAGCTCAAGGCCATCCAGAAAGAGCTGGGCGAGGTCGACGAGCGCACCATGGAGATCAACGAGTTCCGGGAGAAGATAGAGCAGAGCGGCATGCCGGAGGCGGCCCGCAAGGAGGCGGAGCGCGAGCTGGACCGCCTCTCCAAGATGCCCGTAGCCGCGGCGGAATACACCGTGGCCCGCACCTACCTGGAATGGCTTACCAGCCTGCCGTGGAACGTGAGCACCGAGGACAACCTGGACATCGCGCGCGCCCGCCAGGTCCTCGACGAGGACCACTACGACCTGGACAAGGTCAAGGACCGCATCATAGAGTACCTCGCGGTGCGCAAGCTCAAGGAGGACATGAAGGGCCCCATCCTCTGCTTCGTGGGCCCGCCCGGGGTGGGCAAGACCTCCCTGGGGCAGTCCATAGCCCGCGCCCTGGGGCGCAAATTCGTGCGCGTCTCCCTGGGGGGCATGCACGACGAGGCGGAGATAAGGGGGCACCGGCGCACCTACATCGGGGCCTTGCCCGGGCGCATCATCAGGGGCATCCAGAGGGCGGGCTCAAACAACCCCGTTTTCATGCTCGACGAGGTGGACAAGATCGGGGCGGACTTCCGGGGCGACCCCGCGTCTGCGCTCCTGGAGGTGCTGGACCCGGAGCAGAACCACTCCTTCTCCGACCATTACCTGGACGTTGACTTCGACCTCTCCAAGGTGATGTTCATCACCACCGCCAACACCTCCATCCCCATCCACCCGGCCCTCCTGGACCGCATGGAGGTGCTGGAGCTCCCGGGATACACCGAGGTGGAGAAGCTCCACATCGCCAAGGACCACCTCCTGCCGCGGCAGCTCGAGGCCCACGGGCTCAAGAAGAGCCAGATCACGGTCACGGAGGAGGCGTTGCGCGTCGTGATCCGCAACTACACGCGGGAGGCTGGGGTGCGCAACCTGGAGCGGGAGCTGGCGACCATCTGCCGTAAGGTCGCCAAGGACATCGCGGCGGGCAAGCGCAAGAGCAGGAAGATAGCGGAAAAAGACCTGCACGAGCTCCTGGGCCCCACCAAGTACCGCTTCGAGGTCCTGGAGGAGGAGGACGAGGTCGGGGTGGCCACGGGTCTGGCGTGGACGGAATCGGGCGGCGACGTGCTCTTCGTGGAGTGCCAGGTGATGCCGGGCGAGGGCAACCTCATACTCACCGGCAAGCTGGGCGACGTGATGCAGGAATCCGCCAGGGCGGCCCTCACCTATTGCCGCAGCGTGGCGGAGGACTACGGGGTGGATCCGGAGTTCTTCCGCAGGCACGACCTCCACGTGCACGTGCCGGCCGGCGCCATCCCCAAGGACGGCCCCAGCGCGGGGGTCACCATGGCCACCGCGCTGATGTCCTCGGTGACGGGGCGCAAGGTGCGCAAGGAGGTGGGGATGACGGGGGAGATAACCCTGCGCGGCAAGGTTCTCCCCATAGGGGGGCTGAAGGAGAAGGTGCTGGCCGCCCACCGCGCCGGGGTGAAGAAGATCGTCATCCCGGAGGAGAACGAGAAGTACCTGGAGGAGATACCCCCCTTCGTCCGCAAGGGACTGAAGTTCGTCCCCGTGTCCCATATCGAGGAGGTCTTCAAGGTCGCCCTCTATCCCGACGGGAAGGGCACGAGCGCGCGCGTGGCGCCGGCGCGCAAGGGGAAGGCGGCGAAGCCGGCGGCGAGGAAGACGAAGAAGCCTGCGCTGAAAGGCTCGGCTTCGAAGGGAGCCTCGAAGGCCGCGAAAAAGGCCGTCAAGCCCGCGGCCAAAAAGGCCGTCAAGCCCCGGGCGAGGAAGGCCTCCTGAGCACCATATGCGGTGAGAAAGACGCCCGCCCCGCGGCCGGCGCGCGAGTTATTGCATCTCAAAGATATCGTTGACGTTTTAAGGGTGGTTGTTGCAAGCAATGGGGCCATATTTCTAACATGCAGGTCACTATATGACACTGACGCGAACTTCGATGGTGGATGTGGGGAAGAGACGGCCGTTGAACGGACGCATGGCGGCAAGGGACTTGACGCGTTGGCGGGGAGGGAATGCACCCTACCCCCTGTTGCCTGGTTGACCGGACGCATGGCGGCAAGGGGTTTGGCGCGGGCGGGTGAGCTTTGGCTTGAATGCCGGTGCATGGATCTAAAGGCGAGCGAGGCGGGTGGGCGCGCCCGTAAAGCGCGCGCCGCTCGGGGTTGCCGCGGCACGCGGAAGGGTCAACCGCCAGGTTCGGACGCCTCAGCCTTCGCGCGACGGCCCCTCGATCTCGTTGTCGGGGAGCCAGAGCCTTCCCGTTTCCTCCAGGGATACCTTCCACCTGGAGCCCTTGCGAAGCGCCACGTAGGGCACCTCCACCTCCTGGTCGTCCCACTGGAAGAGCACCGTCACCCTCGCCAGGTCCCCTTCCACCTCTATCCCGCTCACCTGGTAGGAAATGCCTGAACCGCCCAGGTATGGCTCGCCCCCGGGGTAGTCTCCCAGGTCCCCCTCCACGGTGAGTTCCGCCGCGCGCCTTTCATTTCCCGCCGCCCGCGCGCCGATGAATTCCAGCACCACTTTATCCGGGGTGGACGACGAGCAACCCGCGACCTGCGCCACCAGCGTCGCAAGCGTCGCCGCCAGGATCAGCGACGGGAAGATCCGGGCGCCGAGTGACGCGGTTTTTCCCCGGCAAGATATCCGAAACATCTCCTGCATCATCCCCTTCCTCGTCCAGTCATCGGGAGAACGTTTCCTGAAAGAAAACCGGTAGCTCCCTGCCTTCGTTCAGCAGTTCCAGGACATCGTAGTTTATCCCCTCGATCATCCACTTGCCCTCTTTCCTTTCCACGTAGAAGACGAGGTCCGATCCCTCCATGCCCGGACCCGTCCGTTGGCGCTAGAGGGGAAGCAGCTCCCTGCCTTCGTCCAGCAATTCCAGGACATCGTAGTTTATCCCCTCGATCATCCACTTGCCCTCTTTCCTTTCCACGTAGAAGACGAGGTCCGATCCCTCCAAATCGAAGGCGAACGCCGGGGGCCCCTCCGCGCCTCGCGCATAGAGGTAAACGCGGCCACCTTTCAACGACACCTCCGCGGCGCTTTTCTCCGCACGCGTGGCGAAGGAGAGATCCTGGAACTCCAGGCGGTACCGCTCGAGGAAAGAGGCCACGGAGCCCTGGACGGACGCGGCGTCCTCTCGCCAGGCGGATCCCAGTTGCCCCTGGGGATCGACGAGCTCCAGACATGCATCGAGGTCCCCTTCCTGAAGGCGCTGGAAGAATTCACCTACCGTGCCTTGCGCGGGGTGGGTTCGGAAGATCTGCAGGAAGCCGAAGGTGCCGGCCGCCGCGGCCAGGGCGATGACGAAGAACCACTTGGCCGCCTTCCCGGCCTTGCCGGCATAATCGGGGAAGCGATCCGCTCCTTCTAAAGCCGCCATGGGAGCCTCCCGATTCCTGCCACCCAACCATCTGTTCGTTCGATCCTCCAACCAGTATATTAGGCTTCTTTCCCGCGTGGCGAGAAATCGCTCTCCACCCGGAGGCCCGCTGGCCAGGGTGCCTTGATCGCTCGACCTCCGCATTGAGGCCGACAACCTGGCACCACGAACTCGGCCCGCGAAAAGTGCCCGTGCGTTCGATCATCACGGCTTCAAGGGATGCCGTAGCGTTTAGTCAGGCGCCTCCCGGGTCCAGGAATGTCGGGATACCCACAAACCCCATGCGGTATGCGATATCGGTTATGGGAAAAGGCATGATCTCCCACCTTTCCCGGCGCATACGAGATGGTGAAGGCGAGCCTTCGTGCGACATCGGTTGCGAGAAGGGGCGTGGCCCTACACGGTTTCGACCAGGCAACCACGACGCCAGCTGGCCTCAAGGGCGAAGGCGCGCCTCGCCAGCGAGGCGGTTTTTTGCGACACTTGAAGTGGGGATCCCATGGTATGGAGGACGGTGAGGTCCGGGACGGGGCGCTTGCGGTGACGCGGCTTGGAGGGCGCCGTGGAATGGGATGTTTCCCGATGGATGGCGCCTCCGTCCACCGGAAATCCTGTCCCCGCGAAAAACGGCTGGGTTCCGAGGACGCGGCGGTGCACGTAACCGGAGACGCCCCGGCTTGTGGCGGACCTGTAACCCGGCATGAGATGGATCGGGGGATTCTGAGCGTATGGCGAGGGTGGGAAGCGAAGGAACGGCTTGCTCCATCTGTGGCGCTGCCTTCCCGGCGGTCGCCAAGGCCCTGGGATTGTGCGCCGCCTGCGCAAGGGCCGGCGGCGGCGCGGCGGAGGACCTGGTGAAGCGCGCCCATGCAAAGGCCAGGGCCGCTTTCGGGCTGAGCCCTTTTCCACCTCGCGGCGGCACGGGTAGAGCGTGTCGCATGTGCGGCAACGCGTGTCTGCCGGCGGAGGGGGAGAGAGGATACTGTGGGCTGCGCGTGGCAAGGGATGGAGGGATCCGGCACCTGGCGGGAACGTCGCGTGGCGCCGTGGTCGAGTTCTATCACGACCCCCTCCCCACCAATTGCGTCGCGGACTGGGTGTGCGCGGGCAGTAGGGACAGGGGCAGGAACAACCTCGCGGTCTTCCTGGGGGCGTGCACCTTTGACTGCCTGTTCTGCCAGAACGCACAGTTCCGAATGCTGACGGCATGCCTCGCTCCCATCCGTAGGCCGGAGGAAATAGCGGCCGCCGCGGACGAGGCCACGGGATGCATATGCTGGTTCGGCGGCGACCCCTCGGCCCAGATGCCCTTCGCCCTGCGCGCCTCGGAGATCGCCCTCACCTCCGGCAGGAGTAAACCGCGCATCTGCTGGGAAACCAACGGGTCCATGCACCCTGGTTTCCTGCGCCGGGCCATGGATATGAGCCTGTCCAGCGGGGGCTGCGTGAAATTCGACCTTAAGGCCTTTGACCCCAATCTGCACCTTGCCCTCTGCGGGGTATCCAACCGGATGACCCTCGAGAATTTTACCTATGCCGCCTCGCGCGTTGGCGAGCGCCCTGAGCCCCCGCCCCTGGTGGCGAGCACGCTCATGGTCCCCGGCTACGTGGAGGCGGAGGAGGTTGGGCGCATCGCCTCCTTCATAGCCGGGCTGAACCGGGACATCCCCTATTCCCTCCTGGCCTTCCACCCCCAGCATGCCATGCGCGATCTGCCGGCGACCTCCATGCGCCAGGCCGAGGAGTGCCGCGAGGCCGCCCTCGGCGCCGGCCTCACGCGCGTGCATGTGGGCAACATACACCTTCTGCGTTGAAGGGTTTCCCGCTGGAGACGTTGAATCCCCGAATGGATTCCCCACCAAGGCGGCTTTGCCCTGGCGCCTCCTGAGAAGCTTAAAGATGGCCGGGAAGGCGCCGGTTTCCGGAGCTCGCTGAGACCATGATGTCCAGGTCTTGCTATGAGGCGGAACGAACGGCGGAGTCTTTCTGGGCATCTCCATGACAACGGAACGATGGATAGAGATCTCCTGGACGCCCCCATGACAAGTGTCTTATGTTTATGGTGAGCGCCGGGAGCCTTGGACGTCCCGGGAATGGACCGGGAAAGGGCTCGAGGAAGGGGGCAGGACCAAGAAAGCTCGCCCGTGCGTTCTGCAGCGGGCGGCCATCGTCAAGGGCCGGGGACGCGCGGTCCGCCCCATGCCCGGAGGAAGGGCCCGAACCTCGCGTCCGGCGTGTTGCCCCGAGTTTGAAGGAGGCGGCGGTGGAAGACCCGATGCTGGAAGTCCTCGACGAGGAGATGCGCTATTACGAGGAGAAGCTGAACGACCTGGCGGCCAGGCTCAAAGACCTCACCGGCGCGGAGTTCGAGTTCGGCTTCTGCAGGTTCAACCCCAACAGCGACGACGTGGAGGAGAAAGTCGAGGAGATCAAGCGCTGCAAGGCGGAGATAAAGAGGTTGCTGGCCAAGCTCTCGGAATACGAGAAAACATAACCCTGGGGGCGGTTCATCCTTCCATCCAGCAGTTAAGCTGGGGAATTGCACCCTTCATACCGGAAGAGTTTCTCTTTCCGGGAATGGTTCAAATTACCATCTCGCGATTGCGCTGGGGGCTTATCCCCTTCCTAACAAGAGAGCCTACCCTTACGGGGGCGGTTCATCCTTCCATGCAGCAGTTACGCGGGGAAATTGCCCCTTCCCTACCGGAAGAGCTTCTCTTTCCGGGAGCGGTTCAACTTTCCATCTCGCGGTTCCGCGCCTCGCTGGCCTTTCCGCGCGGAGAGGGGTAGAAGCCGTAGGGCAGCTCCAGGCCGTGCTCCGCGAGCAGCGTCTCGTTGGAAAGGACCTCGAAGGAGTCCCCGTCGGCCACGATCCTGCCGCCGCTCATGACCAGCACGCGCTCGCAGTTCTCGAAGACGAAGGGAAGGTCGTGGGTCACCAGTATCTTGGTGATGCGCATGGACTGCAACAACTCGGAAAACTCGTTGCGCGCCCGGGGGTCCAGGTTGCTGGAGGGCTCGTCCAGCACCAGCAGGTCGGGGTTCATGGAGAGCACGGTGGCGATGGCGGCGCGCTTTTTCTGCCCGTAGCTCAGGTGGTAGGCGGAACGTTTCTCCATGCCCCCGATCCCAACCTCCTCGAGGGCCCGGGACACCGCCACCACCACCTCTTCCCTGGAAAGCCCCATGTTGATAGGCCCGAAGGCCACATCGTCGAAAACGGTGGGGGAGAAGAGCTGGTCGTCGGGATCCTGGAAGACCAGCCCCACCCTGCGCCTTATCTCCCGCAGGTTCTTCTTCTCCACCGGGAGGCCGAATATACGCACCTCCCCTTCCCCGGCGAGGATGCCGTTGAGGTGCAGGAGCAGGGTCGATTTCCCCGCCCCATTGGGGCCGACGATGCCCACAGACTCGCCCTCCTCGATGAGCAGGTCCACCCCCCGCAGGGCAACCGTCCCGTCTGGATAGGCATAGCGGAGGTTCTTTATCTCCACCGCCGGCCTGTGGTGCATCCCGCCCTATCCTCCTCTCTCTATATCCGGGCTTTGCCCGCTTTCCTGGATCGCGCCGCGCGCGCCGGCTCCTCCATGGCGAAATCTCCTCCATCCCGCTCCGCGCGGGCTGGAAAAGATCGCGCGCCGGCGCCCGCCTTCGCGATGTCCCCTATGATATCAACCTCGCCGCCAGGGGGAACAGGACCAGCATCACCATGAATCCCACCTCCATGGCGCCGAATTCATAAAGGTATATGGTGTGCGTGCCCCCGCCGTATCCCCTCGCCAGCATGGCCGCGTAGACCCTCTCGCCCCGCTCGTAGGAGCGCAGGAAGAGGGCCGCGATCATGTGCCCGATCACCTTGGACTGCCAGAACCACTTGCCGCTCCACCCCCGCGAATCGCGGGCGCGCCGCATGCGCTGCAGCTCGTCCATGAGCACGAAGACGTAGCGGTACATGAAGCTGAGGATGGTGGTGAGGAGAACGGGGACCTTGAGCTTCTCCATCCCCTTCAGAAGCTCCGGGAAAGGCGTGGTGGAGGAGAGCAGGATCACCGCCAGCACGCTGATCGTGGACTTGGCGGCCACGTTCCACAGCACCAGCAGCCCGTGGGCGGACAGCGTCAACGGCCCCAGGTTGTAGCTGCCCCCTCCCTCGCCGAAAAAGGGCAGGAAGGCCGCCACCACCAGGATGAAGGGGAGCACCACGAGCATGCGCTTGAGCACGTGTCTCCACGGCAGGCGCGAGACCAGGACCAGGGCCAGCTCCAGGCCGAGGTAGGCGGCGAAGGCGGCGTAGCGGTCGGGCGGGGTGGACACGCAGATGACGATGAGCGCGGCGAAGCCCACCAGCTTGGCGCGAGGGTCAAGCTGGTGGACGGGGCTGCGCAGGTCGCTGTACTCGTCAAGAAAGACGTGCTTCATCCATCGTTCCCCGGGGCGGCGGCCGCTCTCTTGCGGGCGCCGCCCTTCTTGATGCCGCTATCGCTATTTATCGCCCACCAGGCGGGGCCCGGCGACCGCTCGATATATCACTGGAATATTATTCCATAGCGGGACCGCTCTCCACCGGCGCCTCCGCGGGCCTCCGCCTCTTCAGCACCAGGGCGAGCCCCCAGGCGATGAGGAAGATGCCCACCGTGCCCACCAGCCCGGCGAGCGCCGTGGCGAGGCGGGTGGGCTCCTCCACCACCTCCCCGGTCTCCTCGTCGACCGCCTCCTTGGTAAGGCCCGGCATGGCGTAATCGGGGATGGGAGCGCTCTCCCACGCCGGCTCCGTTTCCTCCGCCTTTTCCAGGAAGCCCTTGTCCTCCGCTACTTTCTCCAGGCCATCGGGCGAGGAGGAGGCCCAGGGCGAGATGATGAGCGCCAGAGCCACCGCGAGGGCTAGCCCCGCCAGGGTGAAAACCATGATGCTCTTCCTGCGAGTTTCCATCACCCGCTCACCTCCGCTTCACCGAGGCCGGCCGCGACGGGCCGGTAGTCGTAGGTCCTGACCAGGTCCGGCCGTACCGCCAGCACCACCCCGACCACGAGCACGGTTATCGCGCCCTCCACGATGCCGATGAGGGCGTGGATGCCGAGCATGGCCGGCAGGGCTACGCTCAAGGGCGAGGTGCCCGAGATGGCCAGCTCCACGGCGCAAGCGCCCGAGGCCAGGAACACCGACAGCCATGCCGTGACCCCGGTGGCGGCCAGGAAAGCGCTCCTGCTCTTCGGCAGCAGCAACTTGATGCCGTGGAAGACATAATAAATAAGGATGGTGCCTATCAAGGCCATGTTAAACACATTCGCCCCCAAGGCGGTAAGGCCGCCGTCCGCGAAGCCCAGGCACTGCACCAGCAGCACCAGGGCTATCACCAACCCCCCTAACCACGGCCCCAACAGCACCGCCGCCAGGGCGCCTCCCAGGAAATGCCCGCTGGTGCCTCCTGCTATTGGAAAGTTAAGCATCTGGGCCGCGAAGATGAAGGCGGCGCAGAGGGCCAGCATGGGCACGGACCTCTCGTCGAGCTCCTCGCGGGCCTTGTAAAGGCCATAGCCTATCGCGCCCGCGGCTGCCACGCCCGTGACCACGCTCACCCCGGTGTTGAGGAAGCCGTCCGGAATATGCATGTTTCCTGACCTCCCTTATCTCGCGCGCAGGGAAAATAAAAACCACGTTACCCGGCGGCTTCGTGCCGCCCGAGCCTCCGTGGCTCCCTGCGCCTGTCACGCCTTGGCCTTCGTGGCCACGTGCTGGTCGCCCTGATACGTCGATGATGTTATGTCCATGGACTCGCGGCGGTTTCGTTCCGCTTCGGGCTCCATGGCTTCGATTGACTATATGAACCGCCGCGGCCTTCGTGGCCTGGGCGTGGTCCCAGATAAGAATATATTGCCCTTTTTAATGGCGCGTCAATGACGTATGCCCGGGGGGTCGCACCGGCGCGCTCGCTTCATTTACACCAAGGTCCGGAAAGGAAGGAACATCATCCGGGGCAAATGCCCTTGTGGTGTGATCGTGGCGAGACAAATTCTTGGGGAATGAATGGAACTCGCGGGGACATCTTCGAAAGCTATGGTCCATGAAACGCCTGATGGTGCCATGAAATTTCGGTTTGAAGGAGCTGACGCGGGGGGCTATAATTCTTGGCGTGAGGGCGGCCGCAAGGGTCGCCCAAGCATGCGGGCCCCTGTAGCTCAGCGGACAGAGCAATGGATTCCTAATCCATGTGTCGCCGGTTCGATTCCGGCCAGGGGCTCCATTTTCCTTTCAACGGGTTGTCTTTCCTGTCCTCTTTCCTCCTGGATACGCGGCATGGTCTCCTGCCGGGTGATCTTAAGGAAGGCAAAGCAGTAAAGGGTTATTCCAGCCCTCTTTCCTCCAGGATGCGCCGCATGGTCTCCCTCTTATCCCGGGGCGGGACCACGGCGTCCTCCCTCTCCTCCAGCGATATGGCCTCCTGGGGGCAGGTGGGGATGCATACTCCGCAACCGATGCACCTCCTGGGGTCGATAGCCGCGACCCCATTGGCTTGTGAGATGGCATACATGGGGCAGCGCTCGAGACATATCCCACAACCGTCGCATCGCCCGGCGTCCAGCACGGAGCGGTAGTTGGAGTGCAGGATCTCCCCCGGGTTGGGGAGGGCCCTCATGATCCTCAGCCCCGAGCAGCAGCAGGCGCAGCAGGAGCACACGAACCTGATCTGGCGGGCGTTCTCGGCCAGGAGCACCAGCCCCAGCTCCTCCGAGCGGTCGAGCAGACGGAGCGCCTCCTCCACGTCGATCCTGCGGCCCGGCCAGCCGTTCTCCAGGTGGTAGCGCGCGAAGTCCCCGAACATGAGGCAGATCTCCAGCGGGTTTTCACAGCCCTTGCCCAGCAGCCTCTGCTGCTTGCGGCAGATGCATTCCTTGACGCCCAGGAATTCATGCTCGCGCACAAGTTCCCTGATGCGGTCATGGGTGGCGACGGCGTGGTTTCCCTCCACCGCCGAGCCCACGGGCACGAAGCGTGTCTGCAGGGTCTTCGCCCCCGCCATGGCCAGGCCGATGTGAGGGATGTACTCCTCGACCATCTCCGCCAGCTCGCGGTCCATGGAGCCCAGGTTGTATTCGTAGATGCCCACGATGAACTGCTCCAGGCGGTAGCGGGCGTCATCGCCTTCCCCATCACGGTAGATGAGGCCTCGCGAAGCCATGGAGGCCAGCCGCTCCGCTGCCTCCTGCTCGTCCGTGCCGAGGCGGCGCGCCACCTCGGAGGGGGAAAGAGGATCCCGCGACAAACATACCGCCGTCTCCGCGTCCTCGAGGGAGAAGAGCTTCGAGAGGATCCTCATCTCCACGCCGCTCTCGGTGGCGGGAAACCCTCCCGGCATGCGGTGCAACAGCTCCCTTAGCCTGGCGTAGGTTTCTTCGCTCAAATCCCCCTCCTTTGTCCGTAATGGCCATGGGTAAGCTCAGCTCAACAACTATACTTTGGGGAGGGACTTAAGGCTAGAGACCAACCCCGTAAAGGGCGCCGGATGCCATTGCGGTGCCAAGTGTGGAAATACATGGCTGGGAATAGCGTATCCTCGAGGGTTGACCGGAATGCGCCCCACGATATAATAAGACATATTATGTCGTAAATTACGACATTGGAGGTCATATATGGAATATGTCCACAGGGAGCTGGCCGGGACGCTGGAGAGGGCGCTGGAGGTCATGCCGGTGGTGGTCCTCACCGGGATGCGCCAGGTGGGGAAGAGTACCATGCTCGTGAACGAAGAAGCGTTCCGTTCCCGCCCATACTTCACCCTCGACGACTACGCGAACATGAAGGCGGCCCGGGAAAACCCGGCCGCTTTTCTGGACACGGCGGAGGGCATGATCATAGACGAGGCGCAGCGAGTCCGCGAGATCTTCCTGGCGGTGAAAAGGGTTGTGGACAGAGGGCGCAGGCCGGGGATGTTCCTTCTTTCCGGCTCGGCGAACACAGCCCTGCTGCGGGGGGTCACGGAAAGCCTGGCCGGGAGGGCGATATATCTCCAGCTTCCTCCCATGAGCAGGAGAGAGATAGCGGGCGCAACCGGGAGCACGCCCTTCATCGTCTCCTTCCTGAGGGAACCCGGAACACCCAGGAGGAAAGAGGTAAAAGTTGTAACGGACGCGGAGGTGTTGGCGGGCGGCCTCCCGCCGGTGGCACTCGGCGAGGCCGGCGACCCCGCCTTATGGTTCACCGGTTACGAGCAGACCTACCTTGAAAGGGACCTGCGCGATATTGCCAGCGTCGAAAACATACTGGGCTTCAGGGACCTGATGAAACTGGCGGCGTTGCGTACCGCGCAGCTCCTAAACATCAGCGGCCTGGGGCGGGACGCGCACCTGGAGGCGAAAACCGCGGCGAGGTATCTGGGATGGATGGAAGCGACGTACGTCATCCGCAGGATCCAGCCCTTTCTCAGGAACAAGGCCAGCCGGGTCAAGAAATCCCCCAAGCTCTTTATCTCCGATTCCGGGATGGCTTGCCACCTCGCGGATTGCCGCGACCTCTCCGACAATCCCATGAAGGGCGCGCTTTATGAGACCTATGTGCTCCAGAATATAATCGCCATCATCGAGCGCGAGATCCCTCCCGGCCGCGTCTATTACTGGCAGACGCAGCAGGGGCGTGAAGTCGACTTCGTAGTTGAGTTGGGCAAGGATATTCTGGCCATCGAGGTGAAAGCGGGCGAAGGCTGGTCCAGGAGGGATCTGGCTGGGCTGTCCGAGTTCCTCTCGCTAACTCCCGGTTGCAGAGCGGCCGTTATCGCTCACAACGGCGAGGAGGCGGCGAAGCTCGGGGACAGGATGTGGGCGATCCCCCTCGGCATGCTGCTCTCCTGAAAGCCAGGCGCCGGGCTTCGGATGGAAGCCCGGCGCCGACCCGAACCTCAGAGCCCGAGTTTTTCGCGCTTGGATTCGATGTGGGCGAGCATGCCCTCGGCCGCCTGCGCCGCGTCCGTCTCCAGGCGCATCACCCCGCCGGTAACCTCGGCGCAGTCCTCGGTGAGCAGCTTGACCAGGTTGGGCCCCCCGGTGACCGTGGGCACGGGGTTGACGTAGGTGTAGAGGCCGAGGGCCAGGGCGAAGACGGCGTCCATGGTCGCCTTCTGCTCCATGTACTCGGGGGCGGCGGCCACCACCGGCAGGTCGGGGATGGGAACGCCTCCCAGGGCCCCCGAGACCGCGGCCAGCAGGTCGGCGATGCGCCCGGTGTCGGTGCAGGTGCCGTAGGAGAGCACCGGAGGCACGCCCAGCTTCTCGCACACGCCCCGCAGCCCGGCGCCGGCCAGCTCCGCCGCCTCCGGCCTGCACAGGCCGGCTACCTGCATGGCCCCGTTGCCGCACCCCATGGAGAGGATGAGT
Organism: Actinomycetota bacterium; assembly: GCA_013178005.1. Taxonomy (GTDB): domain Bacteria; phylum Actinomycetota; class Geothermincolia; order Geothermincolales; family RBG-13-55-18; genus Solincola_B. The sequence goes on along the minus strand of JABLXL010000021.1, from coordinate 13,183 downwards.
ATGTCCCGCGCGATGAGCTCCTTTGCCACGGCCACGCTGTGCACGTCCTGGCCGCTGTCACGCAGGGTGGTGCAGGACACCAGGCCCGCGATGCCCCTGATGGCGCCCGCCTTCACCGCGTCGAGGAGGGGATCCAGGCTCCCGCCCAGGGCCTCCAGGATGCTCTCGGTGGAGAACCCCACCACGGCATCTCCCTGGGGCAGGCCGGCCAGGGGCTCCACGGCGGCGCGGCGCTCCTTGAAGTTGGCGATGGCCATCTCCAGCAGGCGCGCCGCCTGCGCCTCCGCCTCCTCGGGCACGTAGTCGAGGCGGTCCGTTACCCCCTCGAAGGCCACCAGGTCGCTCACGGGGATGAGCTTGAACCTGTAGCGCTCGGCGTAGGCGGGGTCGATGGGCATGGAGCAGTTCATGTCGCAGGCGAAGAGGTCCACGCAGCCCGAGGCGAGCACCGCTTCCTGCATGATCCAGTTGCCCGTGAAGCCGTAGAAGACGTCGTCCATCTCCCAGCGCTGGATCATCTCCTGGCCGGTCTCGATGTTGGCGATCACCCGCAGGCCCTTGGCGCCGGCGGCCCTGGCCTTCTCCTGCCACTCCGACCTGCGCGCCAGTTGCACCATGGCGAAGCCCAGGAAGGGCTCGTGGCCGTTGGGGAGCGCGTTGACGTAGTCGGGGTCGAGGACGCCCAGGTCCACGCGCATGGGGTGGGGGCGCGGGACGCCGAAGATGATGTCCTGGCAGTACTCGTTGACGATCTGGCTCTGGTAGGCCATGGCGATGCCCATGCGCATGGCTTTCAAGGCCAGGCTCTGGTAGTAGCCGTCCACGTTGGTGAGGCAGGACGAGGTCACGCGCAGCATCTCCCCGTAAACGCCCCCGGGAAAGATACCCAGTTTCTTCCATGTCTCCTTGCGCTCCGGGGTGGCCAGGGCCTCCACGATTAGGCTGGGTTGGTCCGCCTTGCGGTTGAAATCGGCCTCGGCGAAGTCGCAGAGGCGCAGGGCGACCTCGGCGTCGGAGCCGGACGCGTCCACCCCCAGGCGGGCGGCGAAGTCCCGCAGCTTTCCGGGCTCCCTGATCTCGAAGGGCGTCCTTCCCTCCGCCGTGGCGCGCAGGGTCCTGACGGTCTGCTCGGTGTGGTAGTGGTAGGTGGAGGTGCCCATGACGTTGCGCAGGGCCATCATGCGCATGGCCATGCCGTCGGCGGTGATGCCGCACACCCCCCGCTTGTCCTTGGCGGCGTCTGCGCGGCAGGGTCCGTTGGAGCAGAGGTCGCACCTGGCTCCCGCCTGGCAGAAGGGGCAGCGCTTGTCCGGGCTTTCCCCCAACCCCTGGGCCTCGTAACGGTCCCAGATGTTGGTCATGCCGTCTTGCTTGATGCGCTCGTAGGCTCTGCGCACCGACTCGTGGTACGAGATCCTGTCTCCTTCCATCTTTCTACCTCCTTCATTCCATACTCCGTGGAAGGTGCGGTAAGCCCCTCCCTGGAGCCTCCCCTTATTCAAGCCGCCGCGGTCTGGAAAAGCCGCAAGCCGGCGATCGTCCACAGAGAGATGCTTCCCGCTGGAGGGGAGAATATAACGCCATTTCCTCATAAAACGGCATCCCGGAAGCGCTGACTTCCGCGAACGGTGTCGTGCGTCCCCTGATAACGGATCACTCTACCGCGTTTATCCGGTCGTGGTGCGGACGGGAAATGTGCCATACGGCACGGGGTCTTACAACAGCCTGGTCTCCTCGGTCGGCCGCGGGACCTTGACCACCAGCACGCGAAAATCAGAAGTTCCCTCGTTGCTCCAGCGGTGGGGTATCCTTGCCGGGCTCTCCACCAGGGTGTCCGGCCCCACAGTGGCCCGCTCGTCCCCGATCTCCACCACGCCCTCTCCCTCCAGCACGTAGAAGAAGACGTCCACGGGGGTGATGTGCTTTTTCAGGCTCTCCCCCGGCTTGAGCAGGATGTGCACCGCCTGGGCGTGCTCGCTGTCGTAGATGCGGCTGGCGTGCACGCCGTGGGGGTTGGGGGTCGCCTCCGCCTTTTTCGCCTCGATGATCTTCATGGCCCTCACCGTCCCTTCCAACTGCCTTGTCCGGCGGTGGAGAAAAACCGCCGCGTCCGATGCGTTATAATATATGTAATCGTAATGTATATGTCAAAGACATATATCATCGGGGAGGTGTGAGGATGGGAGCGGGAACGAACGGTGACGAGGTTGAGGATACCCTCTCCTCCGACGTCGAAACTTACGTGCGCGAGGGTCCCGGCAAGCGCTTTATCGAGCCGCGCATCCTCTTCCTGCTCTCCCGCGGGCCCGCTCACGGTTACGACCTGATATCCCGCATGGGGGAGGTCCCCCTGCCCGGGCCGGTCCCGGACACCGGCGCGGTTTACCGCAAGCTGCGCGAGATGGAGGGACGGGGACTGGTGACGTCGCGTTGGGACGAGAAAGGCGGAGGGCCGCGCAGGAGGGTCTATCGCATCACGGCGGCGGGGCGCAGACGCCTTGCCTCCTGGGTGGAGGCCATACGCCAGAGGATGGAAATGCTGCAACGCTTCCTCGACCTCTGTGCCGAGGAAGGGAAATAAGCGGGTTTGCGTCCGGCGGGATGGGATTTATTCCAGTCCTGTAGTATGTCCTGATCCGGAGCGGGTGTCGCTCTCCCGGGTGACGATGCTCGCATATCCTTAAGCCGCTCCAGACTTTATGAGCAATAAAGCGCTTTTTTCCACTTAAGCAGGTGCTCATATGTTGTAACTCGCTCCAGGCATGTGAGCAGGAGCTCCTTGAAGAAAGCCGGGGTGAAGGGGTTGGGGTGCAGGGGAAAGGTCATACGGTCCGAAAAAGCCATTGTCTCCCGGCTGATGATGCGCACCCTGCGATCTAGCTCTGTCGAACGCAGGAGTTCTTGAGGGAGCAGGAGCGCCTTGAAACGGGCTGGGGTGACAGGCTTGGCGTTTAGGGAGATCCCCATCAGTCCCCGAAGGACGTGCCCACGCTTCGCGCGAAGCTCACCAGGTCGCCGTCCACGGGCACCTTCCTCTGCCCCGGGACCACCTCCTCCAGGGGGACCTCCTGCACGCGGTTGCCGCGCAAGCCCACCATCAGTCCGCTGCGGCCAGCCACCGCCAGCTCAACCGCCGCGGTCCCGAAGCCGGTGGCAAGGATGCGGTCCAGGGGTGAGGGGCTGCCGCCCCTCTGCAGGTGGCCCAGGACGGTGACCCGGGTCTCCATGCCCGCCATCTCCCCGATGCGCTCCGCCACCTTCTCGCCCACGCCACCGAACTCCTTATCGCCGCCGGACTGCGATCGGTAGACCTTTTCTCCCCCGGGGAGGGGAGCGCCTTCCGCCACCACGATGATGCTGAAGCGCTTTCCGCGTGCGCGCCTTTCATCGATGCTCCGCACCACGTTCTCGAAAGTGTACTCTATCTCCGGAATGAGGATGATGTCCCCTCCGCCGGCGATGCCCGCGCAAAGGGCGATCCAACCGGCGTTGCGGCCCATCACCTCCAGGATCATGCCGCGGTGGTGCGATGCGGCGGTGGTGTGCAGCTTGTCCACCGCGTCGGTGGCGGTGTGCAGGGCTGAGTCGAAGCCGAAGGAGACGTCGGTGCCGCGGAGGTCATTGTCTATGGTCTTGGGGAGGCCGATCACGGGCACTCCCATCTCGTGCAGTTTCCTGGCAATGGAAAGGGTGCCGTCTCCTCCCGCCACGATGAGCGCGTCCACCCCCATTCCCTCCAGGTTGGCGATGGCCGTCCGCGAGTTGTCCTCGTAGGTGACCTCCCCACCGGCGGTGACGGTGCGGAACATGAAGGGATTGTCGCGGTTGTTGGCGCCGAGTATGGTGCCGCCCCGGGGAAGAATACCGGATACGTCCTCGTCTTTGAGTAGCCTCCACTTGTTTTCGATGAGGCCGCCGAAGCCCTCGTTTATTCCCGCCACCTCCAGCCCGTGTTCGAAGATGGCCGACTTAGCGACCGCCCGGATCACGGCGTTGAGGCCTGGGCAGTCCCCGCCTCCCGTCAGGATGCCTATACGGCGTACACGAGCCATGCTTTACCTCCATCCACGCTATAGACCTTATGATAGCGGAAACCCGGATGAGATGAAGCCATTCCGCACATCGCGTCCCCCGCTTGTTGTGCGCTCATGATATGCAACATACGGCATCCCCGGCACGAAGATGGACCGTGCCATCTTTCCCGCCGCCCGCGGATCCCGCGCCCTTCACGCCCTGAGAGCGCCTTCGGAGCCCATCCCGTTCCCGGACTTGGCGTCCGGCCTGGCGGTCATGATCGGATTCTATGATGGAGTATCGGCCATGCGGGGCTCGTACACGGGGTAGACGACGAGGACGGAGTCCGCCTGCCGGAGGTACAGGCCGCGGCTTTCCTGGGAGTTCTCGTATTCCTTCAGCCGCGCGAAGGCGGCCCCCTCCAACGCGACCGCGGTGTGGGCGTCGGCGGCCCGGTTCAGGGTGGCTGCGTCGGGCAGCAGGCCGTAGACCTCGCTGCCGGGGTCGAGTTGCTGGCGGTCGCCGCCCTCGTCCAGGGGGTAGCGGACCACCACCAGGTAGCCGCGCTCGGGCACATATTCGCTCGTCTCTCCCAAAGGGTAGGCGAGGATGAGGTCATAGGCGGCGTCGAATGCGGGCACGTCCCGGGTCATCCACACCTTCACCGACTTGTCCGTCTCCGCCAGGTCCACCGCGATCATCCTGTAGGTGGCGTCGTAGACGTCGGGGTCCGCGTACTCGTCCTCGAGGTCGAAGAATCCGGCGCCAGCCACGCGGCGCAGGAGATCCTCGACGTCCGCTTGCTCGAGGTGACCTCGGACCAGCATGTTGCCGCACCCTTGCTCCTCGAGGGCCAGGAAGGTCCCGTCCCCGAAGAGCCGGAAGAGGGGCGCCAGGTCGTCTCCCGGAAAGGGTAGCCCCCCGCCGCGGGACACGGTGACCAGGGCCTGGTCGGAGCGGGGCTCGTACTCCAGGGAGACCTTCTTTTCCCCGCAGCCGCCAAGCAAGAAAGCACCCGCCGCGAGGGCCATGAGCAGCAGGCCGCACAGGACCGGGATCGCCGCGTGGCCCAATGCTCCATGGCTGGACGCCCTTCGCATGTACGCTCCTGAAAGTATTTTGCTTGCCATGTTGCTATTCTACCCCAGGTGGAGGCGGCGCGCTTCGGGATCGCTTGTGCGCGGAGCGCTCCCCGGTTGCGCGCCGCCACGAGCGGCCGGAGGAGAGGGCGGGGAGGCCGCTCATGTCCTGGATCTCACCTTGCGCTGGAGTGCGCTGGAGGGCTTTCCGCTCCAGGGAATGAGCAGAGCAGGCGTTACGATATGCAGGCAAGGCCAAGGCCCCGTCGCCACCCTCACGAGTGGTCGATGGCCACACGGGTCTTGTCGTTGGGGTCGTACTTGACGAAGATCTCCCTCCCCACCTGGTATTTGGGGACCGCGGCCTCGGCGATCACCCCGGTGGTCTGCCCCTGGAAGGAAGGCTCGCCCTCCGGCTGCACCTCAAGCAGAAAGGTCATGGCGGGGTTGTTGCCGTTTACGTTGATGCCCAGGTTCATAGCGTTCAGTATCTTCGCCTTGGCCGGTTTGCCGATGGCCAGGATCTCCTGGTGCCGCTGGTCCTCTTTGGTGAGGAACTCCCCGGCCATGCGTATCTTCTCCGCCTCGGCGGGGTCCGGGGTCACGAGGCCGAACCCTGCGGTCGGCGAGGCTCTGCCGGCCCCGGCCTCCGTTTCCCCCTCTCCCGCGCCCACGGTAACGTTCGAGGGGTCCTTGGGGTCGTACATCACCGGCACCACCAGCCCCGGCTGGATCTGCGGCACCTGCAGCCTGCTGATGAGCATCTTCGTCTCCGCCTGGTAGGGCTTGCCGCCTGGGGGACGCACTTCCAGGCGCACCTTGATCAGGGGGTAGATCTCGTTGACGGTGACGCCGGTGTCCTCCACCGCCAGGATGGTCCCCTCCGCCTGCCTCCCGCTCCGCAGGAGCCGTTTCTGCTTGGCGTAGGGCCCCAGCGTGAGTTTGAAGGCGAAGTAGAATATGCCGAAAAAGACGACGGTGAAGATAGTCCCCAGGATGGGGCTGGCTATGATCGCCGCCGCAGCTCCCCCCAGGGCTCCGAGCAGGCCGATCGCCAGACCGACCTGGGCCCAGGACTTGAGGTCTCTGAAGAACTCCCACATGGCATCCCCCTTTCCTCCCCGCGCGTCTCTTCATAATATTCCCCTTTCCCCCGTGGGACAATCACCGTTGACGTACCCGTGGTCTCACTTGTTTTCAATCCCATGTCATGCCTCGAAGAGGGGTCGCGATCGACGCCTTCGCTAGGCGGGATCGCGGGGGGGCATATCCCGTCCCCGCCCGGGGCGGACTCGGTCCGCCGGATTGGCGGCGGGAGCATGCCCGGTGGCGCGGGCACCGCATCGTCGGGGCACGGTGAGAAGATGATCGCGCACGACGGTCGTCGCGCGCATCTCCCCGCCATGGGGCGAGCCCGGGGGCGCGGCCCTCAAGCCGTCCCGTCTCGAGGCCGATACGCATACGGCAGGATGGCCTCCGTCATTGGCAGGTCGGGACCAGGCGCGTATAATGCAACAACATGGCACGAAGGACTAGGAAAGAAGACTGATCGCTTGAGGATACATCTTATCGCCCCCACCAAGAAGGGCGAGACCTACCTCTTCAACCGGGGGCTGCTGGCGCCCCTCGGCCTCATGTACCTGGCGGCGCATACCCCGCCCGAGGTCGAGGTGCGGCTGATCGACGAGAACGTTGAGCGCATAGATTTCTCCCGTGTCCCGGACCTGGTGGGCATCACCACCATGACCGCCACCGCCCCCCGCGCCTACGAGATCGCCGACCGCTACCGTGCCCTGAGCGCCAAGGTGGTCTTGGGCGGCATTCATGCCAGCATGCTCCCCGAGGAAGCCCTTGGACACGCGGACGCCGTGGTGGCGGGGGAGGCGGAGGAGATCTGGCCGAGGGTGCTCTCCGACGCCGCGGCGGGACGCCTGGAGCCCCTCTACCGCCAGGAAGGATACGCGGACTTCCGGCGCCCCCTGTTCCCGCGCAGGGACCTGGTCGACCCCAGGCGATACTGGAGCGCCAACGTGGTGCAGACGGCGCGTGGCTGTCCCCACGGCTGCAGTTTCTGCTCCGTCACCGCCTTCAACGGCAGGCGGGTGCGCATGCGCGACGTGGACAGCGTGCTGGAGGAAGTCGATTCCCTCTCCCGCAACAACCTGCAGCGCCGCAAGGTGGTGGCGTTCGTGGACGACAACATCGCTGCCGACCCCGGCCGCGCCAAGGAGCTTTTCAAGGAGCTGATCCCGAGGAAGATCCGCTGGGGGTCCCAGGCCTCCATCACCTTCGCCTACGACGAGGAACTGGTGGCGCTTGCGGCGGAGAGCGGATGCCACTTCCTCTTCATCGGGCTGGAAACAGTTTCCAGGCAAGCCCTGCAGGAGATGGGCAAGAGGCAGAACAAGGTGGAGCGCTACGCCGAGGCCATGCGGCTGCTGCGCAAGTACGGGATACACGTCATGGGTGCTTTCGTCTTCGGCTTCGACTCGGACGACGAGGCCGTCTTCGAGGAGACCCTCGATTTCGCCATGCGCAACAAGATACAGGTGGCGCAGTTCGCCCACCTCGTTCCCTACCCCGGGACACGCCTCTACCGCGAGCTGCTGGAGCAGGGGCGCGTGGAGCCCGGTTTCTGGTTCGAGCCCGAATGGGACAGCGGGGTGGTGTACGAACCGAAAAACTTCAGTGCCGAGTGGCTTACGGAGAGGACCCACCGCGTGCAGCGGGATTTCTACTCCTACCGCTCCATCGCCAGGCGCATGTACCCGCACCGCCACTGGAGCTACTGGTTCGCCTTCAACCTCCTCTACCGCCAGTCGCTGCGCAACGGCCGCTCGCACCGGCTGGGGGAAGGCGCGGAAAAGTCTCCGGCGATGGCGCGCGCGTTATCCTAGCCTTCACCAACATGGGGTAAACCCCCGATTTTCGCATTTGGGCGCCAGGTCCCGACTTTAAGGTCAGCCCCGGATCCTTAATTCAGTCGCCAGGTCCCTGTGTCCAGCGGATGCGATGCCACTGAGGATAAAAGCGGCCGCGAGGCATCCAGGAAACGGTAGTCATGGCAGGTGCGCCATCTTCGATGCAGGCCCCCATGCCGGGCGGATACGACGCCGCGCGGGGATGATAAAAGCCGCGAGGCATCCGGGATGTGATATGTAGTGGAGGACGCTCTGCTTTCAGGGTAAAGCATGCAAAAAACAAGACCCGGCCCCTTTTCTAACCCTACAGGGGACGGGCGCCGGCGGAGGGGGATACGGCGAGGAAGGAGGGCTCGCGCCCGGTGGCACGGCGGTAGAGCTCGGGCACCGTATCCAGGTAGGCCGCCAAAGCCTCCTCCTCCAGGAGGACGATGACGCAACCGCCGAAGCCCGCGCCGGTCATGCGGCATCCCCACACCCCGGGTTGACGCAACGATATCTCCTGCAGGGCGTCCAGCTCCGGGCAGGACACCTGGAAGAGGTCGCGCAGCGAGGCGTGGGAGCGGTTGAGGAGCAGGCCCAGCTCCTCGGGGTCCCCCGCGGCCAGCGCGGCGCATGCCTCCCGCACGCGCGCGTTCTCGTAAACCACGTGCTCGGCGCGCATGCGCGGAACCTCTGGGAGGACGTCCTTGGCCGCCTCGAACTCCTCCGGGGAAACCGCTCCCAGGTTCTCCCGTTCCCCGACCACGCCGGCGATGAGGGACAGCGCCTGCTCGCATTCCCGACGCCTGAGGTTGTACTCCGAGGCGAGCAGCGAGCGGCGCAATCCGGTATGGCTCACCACGAGGGAGGCGCCCGGCAGGTCGAAGGGGACGTGGCGGTAGGCCAGGGTGCCGCAGTCCAGCAGCAGGAGGTGTCCCTCCCGGCCCAGGGCCACCGCGTACTGGTCCATGATCCCGCACTCCATGCCCACGAACTCGTTCTCGGCGCGCCAGGCGACGCGCGCGGCCTCCTCGGGCGAGAGCGCGATCCCGAGGCTGGACGCGGCCACCGCGGTGGCCACCTCCAGCGAGGCGGAGGAGGAAAGTCCGGCCTCCAGGGGCAGGTCCCCGAAATAGAGGGCCTCGCAGGGCGGCGGCGCCCCGCGCTCCCGGGCGAGGATGGAGAAGACGCCGATCGCGTAGTCCGCCCAGTCGCCGCGCCTGGCCGCACCCGGCTCCCGCGGGTCGAACTCCGCTTCCAGGGAAGTGACGGCCGAGTAAAGCCGGGTGGGAGGCGCTTCCCTGCGGCGCATGAGCACGTAGGTCCCCCGCTCGATGGCCAGGGGGAGGACCAGCCCGCCGTTGTAGTCGGTGTGCTCGCCGATGAGGTTGACCCTGCCGGGGGCGAAGTAGAGTCGTGGCTCGTCCCCGGAGCCGAAACGCGCCGCGAACTCCCGCCGCCGCTCCGCGAACTCCCGCGCCTTCACGGGACCGGCCCCGCCCCTTCCCGCGCAGCGGCCCTCTCCATCGCCGCGCGCAGCTCCGCCGCCTTCTCCTCCGGCACGGTGGTGTTGATGTGGGCGAAGGCGCCGGTCTCGGAGGAAGCGCTGTACTTCAGCTTGTCGCGGTCGCGCATGGGAGGGTAGAACTCGACGTGGAAGTGGTAATGGCCGTGATCCCCTCCGTCGCTGGGCACCTGGTGCATGCACATCATGTAGGGGAAGGGGAAACCGAAGAGGGCGTCGTACCCGCCGGCCACGCGTTTCAGCGCCAGGGCAAGGCCCCGCTTCTCGGACGCGCTCATCTCCGCCAGCGACCCCAGGTGCCGTTCCGGGACCACCATGCAGTCGTACCCGTACTGGGCCCAGAAGGGGACGAAAGCTGCGAACCCACCGCCCTCATGCACCAGCCTCTCGCCCGACTCGCGCTCGCGCGCCAGAATGTCGCACAGCAGGCAGCTTCCCTTTTCCTTCCAGTGGGCCAGGGAGGCTTCCATCTCCAGGCGGATCCTCAGGGGGACGAAGGGGTAGGCATAGATCTGGCCGTGGGGGTGGTGGATGGTCACCCCCACCGCCTCCCCCCGGTTCTCGAAGATGAAGACGTACTCCACGCCGGGGATGCTCCCCAGCTCGCGGTAGCGCTCTTCCCAGTGGTCGACCAGCCTGGCCACGTGGTCCAGGGAAAGCTCGGGCAGGGTGACGTCATGGCGCGGCGAGTACAGGGTGACCTCGCACTTGCCGAAACTGGGCCGCGCGGGCAGGAGCTCGTCTCCCGCGACGTCGGGCCGAGGCGGGTCGAGCGTAAGGGAGGGGAAATCGTTGTCGTAGGAGAGGATGTCGTAGTGGTCGGGCACCCTGCCGGAGCCGGGGCAGAAGGGGCACTGCCCTTCGGGCAGGAGCGGCCTTTCCTGGCGGCGCGATGCCACCATGACCCAGGTGCGGAGAAGCGGATCCCACCTCAGCTCCATGACCGCCTCCTTTTTCCGGCACAAAGCAGCGCTTACCGTGCCGCCCTCGATTACCTAGATGATTATAGAAGTGCGTAACGGCAAGGCGCCATCATAGCGCGACGGGCAGATTTTTCTCCAGGCGTATCCTCCGTCCGCGCCAAGGGGCGAGGTAGGCGAGGACCTCCACCCCGGCGGCGGCGGCGCGGCGCAGGGCGGAGGCGAAGAGGGGATCGGTGGCCTCGTGGGGGCTGAACTCCCTCGCCCCGGGGTGTTTGACCACGAAGACCGCGCAGGCGCGCCATCCCTCCGAGACCGCCTCCGCCAGCTCCTCCACGTGGCGGGCGCCCCGCGAGGTGGGGGCGTCGGGGAAGAGCGCCACCCCGCCCGTCACCAGCGTGCAACCCTTGACCTCCACCAGGCAGAGCGCGCCCCCGCAGTCCAGGCGGAAGTCGAACCTGCTACGGCCGTAACGGTATTCCGGGGTGATTTCACAGGTGCGCTCGAACTCCGCCAGCCGTCCCTCCCGCACCGCCTCGGCGAAGAGGGGGTTGGGAAGCCGGGAATCGATGTTCACCCACCCCTCCTGACATCTCACGCCGATCATGTCCCAGGCGGTCCGCCTGCCCGGGGCAAGGGCGGGCCGCAGGCGCACCCGCGCTCCGGGCCGCAGCAGCTCCGCCAGGCGTCCCGGGTCGGGCACGTGCGCCTCCACGCGCTTCCCCCCCAGCTCCGCCACGGCCAGAAAGCGGTTGGGCCGCTCCAGGAAGACCGCATCGCGCCATGCTCCGATGTCCATGGGCATAAGCTTACCGTATTGTCCCGGCCATGCCGTTGATGATGCATGCGAAAACCTTCATTGACTCGGGGGGGGGCTTCGCGAGCTACAATCTCCTTGGGGCGGGGTAGCTTAATAAGCGGAGTTAGCGGGGTTGGCTTAAGGGGGGTGCAATGTGAAGAGATCATCGATAGCCATTTCGATCATCGCAACAATAGCTATCATAGCGGTTTCCATAACATTAATTGTTATCAATTCAAATTCCGCCACCTCTTATCCGGGTACTGCGTTCGCAGATAGATATGGATTTGATTATAGCCCTGATATGCTTAATACTTGGAACGAAGACCCTGTAGGTGGATACAACGGATATCATCATTCCGGCATTCGCTATTTATGGTCGTTCAGCAATCCTTCCGTCCATTACACAATACTCTCATCTTCCCCAGTTTGGCCAGGTAGCAGTTATAAGAACTCCGATGTATGGAAACCCAAGAGTTACCTGAACGGTAACGGGCTCTTTATATATTCGGGGCATGGGGGCAAGCATCGCCTGTATTATTACAATGGTGGTGCCTACACTTACTTATATGATCATAGGAATAACTGCCCCCCAACACTTTGGGGATCCTCTATTTTCATAGCAGATTCAATGTTCGGCTTGGATTATATGAAGCTGGCCTACCTCAAAGGTTGTGAAACTTCAAAGGACGGCACAGGAAGTCTTGCTTGGTGGTGGCGTTGCGGTAAAGGTACAGATAACGTGATAGGTTGGCGCGACGTACTATATAACTGGCAAGGTAACGAATATATGGAGAAGTTCATTTTCTTTGGGATAAGGCTGGGACAACCAATTTGGATGTGTCACGCACAAGGCATTTCCTCAGTTCTTAATGAATGCGAGGGGGCGCTCGGGAACGTAGATTCTGTGGAAATATGGGGGGAATAATCAAAATAGCACTTTATGGCAACCGGGCTGGGGAATATATGAAGGTATGCAGTGACCATATAATATGCAGTGAGTAAAGGAGATGATTGCAAGTGACATTCATAAGAGAAAAAGCTGTCTTAGGGAAAATTACGGCAATCGTAGCACTAACAGTGTTTTGCAGTATAGTGGTCACGATACTGCTGATAACTTTACCAGCTAGTGCGCAAGAAAAAGCAGAGCAGAGAGTAAAAGATCAAATGAAAGGCGAATTCGAGAATATCAAGAGAGTTCAATTCATGGGTGAGGAAGAAGGTCAGAGCGGAAAACTCGAGCACTATTTTATTTATGATGATAAAGATGAAGCTATTGGCTTCGTAAAAATGGAAGCCTCTTCAGGTAAGGTAAAGGAAATTGCCCATGAACCAGCCCAGAATTATGGAGAACCCCAGATATCCGAGGAGGAAGCAATAAGGATAGCCACAGATTATCTGGAGAAATGGGGATATTCATTGACTACAGAATATGTGCTTAAACAAGAAGGTCTTGAGCCTCTGTATTCGGACATTGGGGATAAGCATCAATATACTTACAGGTTTCTCTGGGAGAAACAGATCGGTGATGTTAGTGTAACAGGGGATATTTGCTATATAGATATAGATGCGGTTGACGGCCAAATATTATACTGCTATTTCCCCACATCCAATGATCTAGCCGATGACAGTATAGCGAAGATGGACGAAGATATATCAAGGGAAGAGGCTTTGGAAATAGCGAGGAGAAGTATTCCCAGCACTGAAGATTGGTATTCACATTCTGCTCCCAGTATGAGTGGAGAATCTAGTTATGAAGATGTAAATGTGATCGTCGAAGAAAATTGCGAGAAATCATACAGAGACAATGACGGCGGGTAGCGTAAAAGTAATTGTGTCTGGGTAGCTCTGGACAAGAACCAAAGCAATTAAATAGCCTTCCTCCTAGGAAAACTCGAAGAGAGGAGGAAGGCTATGTCGAAACGTGATGAGCACGCTTCAAG
>JABLXL010000020.1 GCA_013178005.1 Actinomycetota bacterium | reverse complement strand
TCCCCACGAGAAGGTGATAGGCGGATCCATCATCAAAGGCTCGTAGCAGCGGCGGTTTGCCGCACGGCTTGGCAAGCGAAGGGAGGAGTATGGAAATCCTTTTCATCTGCAAGACCCTTCCCCACGAGAAGGTGATAGGCGGACCCATCATCATATACAACCGCGTGCGCATCCTATCACAGAGGCATAACGTATCCCTCCTCTCTTTCGTGTCCCCGGACGAATGGGACCACGTGGAGACGGTGGCGCGCTACTGTCGCGACTTCCGGGGGGTGCCCATGCCGGTTTACCGTAACCCTTTCCGCAAGGCATGGGACTTCTTCTTCTCTCCCATACCCATCTATTTCCTCAACAACTACTCCCCCGATATGTACGCGACGCTGCGGGACATGGTCGGAAGCGCCCATTACGACGTGGTGGTCTCGGAGTACTCCATGGTGGCGCAGTACCTCTTCCGCAACCCCGACCTGGAGGGCATCAAGCGCGTGATGTCCGTGCACGAATGTTATTACCTGGCCCGGCGCAAGGCATGGCGGGTGCAGCGCTTCTCGCGCGAGGGGCTCTCAGCGCTCGTCAACATGAAGGGCCTGAAGAAGTTCGAGTTCGACATGTACGCCGACGCCGACCGCGTCCTGGTGCTCACCCCGCAGGGTAAACAGGAGCTGTTGGACATCCGCCCCGACCTGAATATCTCCGTGGTGCCCCACGGCGTGGACGTGGAGCATTTCTGCGCCTCGGGGGAATGCGCAAAAGAACGGGCGGTGATGTTCCTGGGCAACTATCCCCACGACCCCAACCGTGACGCGGTGGTGTGGTTCCACGCCAACGTCTGGCCTCAAGTGAGGGATAGGGTCCCGGAGGCGCTCTTCTACGTGGTGGGGAAGGACCCCACGCCGGACCTGTTGGACATCGCGCGTCGAGATCCCTCGGTGATAGTGACGGGCACGGTGGAGGACGTGCGACCCTACTTCGAGCGGAGCAAGGTCTTCGTCAACCCGGTGCGCATCGGGGGCGGCTTCAGGGGCAAGATCCTTGAGGCCATGTCCATGGGGTTGCCCATCGTCACCACTTCACTGGGGGCGGAGGGGGTGGACGCGGAGAGCGGCAGGGAGATGATCATAGCCGACGACCCCGTGAAGTTCGCCGACGCGGTGGTGCGACTGCTGGATGACGAGGGCATGTGCGAGTTGTTGGGGGAGAGGGCGAGGGAGATGGCGGTAGAGTGTTTTTCGTGGGAAAAGGGGGTGGAGGAGCTGGAGAAGGTCCTCTTCGAGGTGGTGGAGGGATCTTGACCGGCCGGAACGGGGCCGCGCAAGGGGCTTGAGTCCATAACCATGCGATAAGGCGATCTTCTCCAAACGGCACCTGGTTGCCCGTGTGCTTCCATCGCAGTCCTTATCCCAAGCGAGAAACCGGGCTCGCCTCCTTTGCGCGCCTCCTTGGCGCGCCGGCACCCATAACCCCGCGTTGACCGCCGATGGTCAAGGGGACTGTTAGTCTGTCAAATACATCAATCGCACTCTGTTCGCGTTTTACTTCCGCATTGACCGCCGATGGTCAAGGAGACTGTTCGCCGCCCTGCATGCCCCTCAGCCCAAGTCCTCTTCCAGCACCTCGAGCAGGTACTCCACCAGGCGGGGCCCGTAGCCCTGCTCGGCGTGCCCGAAGTCGGGGAAGGTCTTCAGGCGGCAGCCGTCCCCGGCGCGGCGGGCGAGCTCGTGGGCCTGCTCGACCTCGAAGATAAAATCGTCCTCTCCCTGGATGATGGTGAGGGGCTGCGGCGCGATCAACTTGACCAAGTCAGCTGGGGCCGCCTGCCTCTTCCATTCGCCGCTCACCCTCACGCCGTAACGCCTCGCCGCCAACGCCCTTCCCAGTGGGTTGCCCATGAGGGCGCGGATGAGCCGAGCTCCCGGCGCGCGGGCGGTGGCGATGTCCGCCGGAACGCTGACGGCGACCACCGCGTCGAGGCCCCCGTGAAGTGCGGCGTAGCGCATGGCAACCACCCCTCCCATGGAAAACCCCACCACCGCCACCCGCCGGTTCCCATCCTGTCGCGCAAGGCGCACCACCGCGTCCAGGTCCAAGGTCTCACGGTAACCGAAGGTCGAGCGTCCCGGAGAGAGCCCGTGTCCGCGGAAGTCGAAGGTGTACACGCAATATCTCAGCGAGAGGTCCTGGGCAAGGGCCACGAAGTCGCGGATATTCTTGTTGCCGCCGAAGCCGTGGCATAGGATCACCGCCCGCGCCGGCTCCAGGCCCAGGCGCAGGGCGTGTATGGTCGAGCCGTCCTCACAGGAGAGGGCGTATTCCCTCGTGGGGACGGTATAGGCGGCGAACATCACCCCGCGCGGCAGGGAGGCGTTGACGTCGCTGGCGGCGTCTACCGCCATGTCCCTGTGGCCCTCCCCCTCCCGCGTCGCGCGCATGGCCGCGGTGTTATCACCCTTTTCGTCTCCATGCCTACCCGCCCGCATGCGCTGTTGGGGTTTTCCGCCATGGAGTTTCGCGTGGCCGTTTCATCGTTCATGGCGCGTGAGACCTTTTCGTACCGTTCACGTTTCTGGCCGGCCTTCGTTCTTCCTATATCCCGTCCTTTCATCGTACACGGAGTTAAGCTTTTCTGGCTTGTGTTCCGCCTCGCCGCCGTGGGGCTCTTACGTGATGTTCCCGATGAACATTCTTTCGTTGGTGGCGCGCGGAACAGCCCCCGTCACCCCTTTTCCGCCCTGCGCTGTTTGCGGATGGAAAACGCGATGAAGACGAGTACGATCACCATGGAAACGGAGAGGAGCAGGATAACGATCCAGGTGCGTTGCGTGGAGACACGGATGTTCACGCTGGATATGAAGGTGCCCGGAATGCGGTCGTATTCCGGGTAAGAGGATTCGAGCACCACCTTCAATTCCTCTCTGCCCCTGGCCTTTCCCTCCAGGCTCCACGCCGCTTCCATGTCGGCGCCAGGCGAGAGGTCCCCAAGGGCCACCTCCTTTTGGGAGCCGCCGGAAAACTTGAACACGCTCTGATCCGGGAGGACCAGACGCACCCTGGCATCGGGAAGCGGCCTTATGCCGGTAACCCTCACCTGCACCCTGACGTCCACGGGCACGTTGATCTCCGCTCCCAGTTCGGGCGAGGAGATCTCCACGCCCACGTAGGAGTGCAGGTTCTCGACGAGGCGGTAGATTGCCTTGACCTGGGGCTGGTAAAGGGAGATGAAGCCCCGTTCCTCCCGGGCCATGGAGTACTCTCCCCCCTCGCCCGAAGCGCCGCCTTCCGGGGAAGGACGGCGGAGATGGAACTCGAAACAGGCAGGCGATGAGGCTCCCCCGCCGCCATAAGCCCAGTCGGTGGATGAGCCTCCGAAGGCAGGGCGGTCGGGTCCCATGACGGACTGCAGGGGCAGGTCCCGCGTTATATCGGCGAGCACCTCCCGGTAGAACGGCGATTCCGGGTTGTCGGAAGGGTTTTCGCTCCAGTTCCACGGGGCGGTGACGAGGTCTTTCCCGGTGTGGATGTTTACGTAGATATCGAAGCCTATATCCTCCATGAGGTCGCGGAGCAAAGAGCTCTCCGGTTCGGAAAACGCCGACGGCCCCCCGTAGTCCGCTGATTCGGGGTCGCGGTCCGCCTCTTTCCACCTGGTGTCGAAATTGCGGTCGATGTTCACCAGCCGCGCGTTACGCGGCGCCTGGTTCTCCAGGGTGACGCTTTCACGGGGATCCGGCATGGCCAACCATCTCTGCATGCCGTCGGGGTTGAGGAGCGGCAGGACGTAGAGGGTCAGGCCCTCCAGGGTTCGTGCCAGCCCTTCTTCCGATCTCGCCCGTGCCAGGAATTCGTCCAGGAAATCGAGGAGCAACGCGCTTCCCTCCGGTGCGTCGCCCTCCATGCCGGCTACCAGGAGCACGGAACGTTTATCCTCCTCGGAAGCGAAGTCCGTGACGCGGGCCATCCACACGTCCCTGCCCCTGGAAGACTTTCCCAGGGAACTGACCTCCACGAGATCCGGGTATTCCTCCTCCAGGGCCGAAAGCGACTCGCCCAGAGACGACGCGTCCGGGGCGTATACCCAGGCCGGGTACTGGGCCAGCATGTTGGTGTCCTCGATGGTCAGCGAATCGCCGCCATCCCGCTTGAGTTGCAGGACGAGCCCCGTTCGTTGCTCGGCCAGGACCTCCAGGCCCCCGCCGGCCAGCTTGACCGCCCTCAGCTTGAGGCCTTTGAACTCGTAATCCTGGACTTCCTCGGCGGTGAGGTGGGCCATGTCGCCTACGGTGGCCATTTCGCCTTTCCGCAGTCCGGGAGCAAGCCAGTACGGCCAGTACCCTTCCTCGCCCGAATCGCGGTCGGTGTAGCTGCGGTCGACGGTGTCGACGACGAAGGAACGCGACGCCGTGACGCGTCCCTGCACGTCCGTTTCCACCGCGCCGGCACGCACGCTCATCTCCGTAAGGGGCTCACCGGGAAGGAAGCCGTATTCGACGCGGAGAGAGAAGAGCTCAGGGCCGGTTCGGTCCGGTTTCGTCCTCTCCACGCGGTAGGCGATCCAGGCGCCTGCCGCGGGATCGATGGGGCCGGTGTGGGGCGGCGGTGTTTCTCCCTGGCCCCGTGCCGGCTGCGGGCAAAGGCCGCACGCCATGGCGGCGAGGACCGTAAACGCGGAGAGGAGAACGAGGAAAGCCGTGCCCGTGACGTTTACGCGGTTCGGCCCCAAAATCTAACCTCCTTGTCCCCAGGCGGACCTTAAACATTATACTAGAATCCGCGGGGTATTCCCGTGGGCAAGTGTTCCTCGGCGCCGCGGGCGATGGCCCGGGCGTGCCTGTTTCGGCCAGGTTATATGAGGAAGGTGAGGAAATGCGCGCTGCTCGTAAGGTGGTGGGATTTC
Source organism: Actinomycetota bacterium (assembly GCA_013178005.1). GTDB lineage: Bacteria > Actinomycetota > Geothermincolia > Geothermincolales > RBG-13-55-18 > Solincola_B. The sequence goes on along the minus strand of JABLXL010000020.1, from coordinate 52,219 downwards.
CCGCGCTGGTGCTGGTGGTGGCGGTGTTGGTAGCCTGCCTGGGGTGCGGCAACGGGGTTTCTAAAAGGGGTTTCCCGGCGGGGGAAGAGGGGAAGACAGGCGGCGAGGCTGTGGAGCGGAAGGACGCGGATTCGCGGGAGACGGCAGCGTACGGCCGGGAGGTTCATATGTGCGGCCGGTCGGTGCTGGGAGGTTGGTTCGAGCACTGGGGATGGGGTTGGGACTACGAGGACTCCGCGAGCTTCCGTGGGTTCTCCATGATTTACCATGAGATGGACTCCCCTCCCGGTATCGCCGGCACGGCCCGGGAGGTCATCGATGAGGTCTCAGGCCGGGGAGGCGGCGTGGTTTTCTTCAAGCTGTGTTTTGCGGATTTCGAGGGGGGAGACCGGGAAAACGCGGAGGCGAACCTGGAGAGGAACAAGGGTGTGGTCAGGGAAGTGGTGAACGCCGCCATGGAGAAGGGCAACGTCGCCCTGCTGCTGGGAAACGCCCTTCCCGTGGTGCGCGAGTACTGCGACGAGTGGCTGGTGGAGAACCAGCGGGAGTACAACGCCTACCTGGAGGACCTGGCGGAGGCCAACCCGGGGCGGGTCGTGGTGGTGGACCTCTACGACATCCTCGTGACCCCTGACGGCTGGCTCAGGCCGGAGTACGCCGCCGACCCCTACGATTCGCACCTCAACGACGTCGCCTATAAGGCCCTTGATCCGGAGCTGGAGAGAGCGCTCTCGAAGCTGAAGGGGAGCTGAAGCCCTTTCCGTCAACCGGCAGGGCGAGGGATTCCTTCCCGCGGGAGGTTCAAGGAGGCGCCCAAAGCCTCGTCGGGGGCGACCCGCTCATCCCGGCCGCAAAAGCGGAGGAAACCCCGCATGCACGAATGCCTCTGGATCGACCTCCCTGGAAAAAGACTCCATGAAGCATTTACGGTCTACGTGGGCCGAGACGGCGCGAACGCCGGCGGCTTGACCTTCATTGAAAACGTCTTCTTTCCCACTGAAAAACAGAGGAAACCCGCTCTTACGAGCATCGGAAGCTCAACTTTCCTTGAATTAAGACCTCTGCATTCGAGTCGCAAAGCCGAGGTAAGGTTTTGGCGTGAAAGCCGGCGGCTCAACCTTCCTTGAAGACGGCCTCCTCTCCGCTGAAGAACAGAGAAACCCCGCTTTTTAAGCACCGGAAGCTCAAACTTCCTTGAAGATGACCTCCTCGTTTCTCTCCAGGAATTCCGGCAATCCGACATGCCCCCAGAAGTCCTCCACGAAGCGACCTTCCACCATGCCGCTCTGCTGCCCCTCCACGAGCAGCCTCACCTTTTCCACTCCCTGGATCCCGGTCAAGGTGTCGGCGATGGCTGCGAGGGCCAGCATCTCGCTGGTGGCGCCGGCGCCGACCTTGCTGGCGTCGGTCAGGACCTCTTTGCTGAGGTCGACCGTGCATACCCCGCCCTCCAGGGCGACCCCGAGGACAGACACCGTATCCGGCAACACCGGTTTCAGGGAGGAGCCCGGCATGGGACCGGAGATGAGGGCCGCCATGGCGGCTCGGCACGGATCGGCGGCGTCGATCTCCCGTTTTTCCGGGGCCAGCCAGGACTTCTCGGGGGTATCGTAGCGAAAATAGAGGGTAACCTCGGAAGTCGTTCCACCTCCAGGACCATTGTCTCCTCCGCCTTGTGCCTCGCCGTTTTCTGCAGAATTATCAGTGTTTTTTTTCTCCCCCGGTTCACCGCAGCCACACGTTGAAGCTGTCACGAACACGAAGATCAGCAATATTAGGGCCGGCACCGCGAGCGTTCTCATCCTCGTCCTCAAGGCGCCCCACCTCCTTTCCGCGTAACATTGCGGCCTGCTCGTTGACTTCCATGGTACAGCTTCCCAGAGACACCATGAGCGTAAAAAATCGCGAATACAAGCGCCTGTACTACAGAGGCTCTCGCCCTTATCCTCGAGGCGCTCCCTCCTTTCCGCATCGCCTCTCCGACCGGCACGGCAACCCCCATGATACAGCTCCCCGGAGACGCCGCGAGCGCAAAGAGCAGCAAAATAAGCACAGGAACCGCGGGCACCCTCGCCATTATCCTCAAGCCGCTCCACCTCCTTTCCGCATCGCCTCTCCGACCGGCATGGCAGCCCCCATGATACAGCGCCTCAGAGACGCCGCGGACTGCGCGGCTTTTCTCCCCACGCCTTCCCCGCCGCCCGGGAACGGTTAAAAGCAGCCCGAGCCGTGCCGAAGATATGGGTGTCCTTCCGAAAAAGCGCGAGGAAGGCGTGGCCGGGAACTCATGTCCGTGCGGCCGGCACCGGGTGAGCAGAATGGGACACAGGAAAGGGGTGAGTGGGGCGTGGAAACAGGCTCCAAGAGGACAGGAAAAGCCCCCCGTGAGGCTGGGTCGGGTTTGCTGGCGCGCCTGCACGGGGAGTGGCTGGAGATCTTCGCCACGGCGCTACTCGCCCTGGCCACCCTGGCTTCGGCATGGAGTGCCTACCAGGCTTCGCGCTGGCGCAGCCGGGAGGCGTTGCTGCTGAGCGAGTCCAATTCCGCGCGCATTCACGCCGACGAGGCCGACGATCTCGCGGATGCGGAGCTCGACATGGACGTGACCATGTTTTTAGGCTACCTGGACGCGACAAACGAAGGGGACATGGAAGCCGCGCGCCGTTACGAGGAGGACCTTTTTCGCGATGAGCTGAAGGTGGCGGTGGAGCTCTGGAAACCGCTTCATGAGGGGCAGGCCGCCACTCCTCCGACGCCCTTCGAGATGCCCGAGTACAGGAACGCCAACCGCGAGCGGGCTAACGAACTGGAAAGGGAGGCCGACGCCAAGAGAGCGGAGGCCGCCGAAGCCTTGCGCCGCTCTGATAACTACGTCCTCCTCACCGTGCTCTTCGCGGCCGTCCTCTTCTTCGCGGGTTTGTGCACCAAGTTCAAGGTGCCGAGGATTCGAGTCGCCGTACTGATCATGGGATACATCCTGTTTATAACGTCCATGGGGGTCATGGCGTTTTATCCCCTGGCCTGAAGAGCTTGAGGCGTGTGGCCATATCCGCTGAGGAGGAAATCCCGCTTGAGTCGTGCCCCGTGTCTCGGGGGGTGGAACTTGCGCATTTCAGAAGAGCACGCGTCGCGGCCCTTTTCCGATTCTCGCGCTAACCAAGCACTCTCATGGCGTGCGAGCCATGGATATACCCAGCCTCGCAGGCGGAAGACGGCGGAAACGAGGTGAAAGAACAGGCAAAGCCGCAGAGAACCGGCGGCGCCTGGAGGTTTAAGCGATGTCGGTGGATTCGCACGTGCACGTCGGTTCGGACACCGGTTTCTTGGGCGCCGCCTCCAGAACGGAAAAAGCGATGCGGGTGGATCCGCACGTGCAAACCTGCGCCTTATATCCTCATTCCCCGACAGGGCTCCGACCTATCCTTTGACCTCCGGCCTTGATGGCGGCGGTTGCGATGTGAAAGAATATGCGAGGCCGCTGCGTGTTGGCGGCGCTTGGAGGCAAAAGCGATGTTGGTGGATCTGCACGTGCACACCTCCGTATCATCGCCGTGTTCCCAGATAGAACCCCGCCTTCTCATCAGGGCGGCGGCGGAGATGGGCCTTGATGCTCTATGCGTGACCGAGCACGAGGAGCTCGAGGGCGCCGAGGTGGCCCGACGCCTGGGCGATGAGGAGGGGTTCCCCGTGTTCCGGGGCGTGGAGGTGTACACGGATATGGGAGACATGCTGGTTTTCGGCGCCTGCCGAGCCCGGTACCCGGTAACCACGCCCTTCGTGGAGTTGCTGGAGGAGGTAAGGAGCGGGGGCGGAGTGATCATCCCCTGTCACCCCTGCCGCGGGTCATTGGGGTTTCATCACGCCCTGGGCGAAGAAAGGGCTGAGTTCCTCCTCTCCAATGTCGATGCCATCGAGGTGCGCAACGGCGGCTCCACCCCGGAATCGAACCTCGCGGCCGAGGCTTATGCGAACCGCTACGGCCTGCCGGGGGTGGGAGGAAGCGACGCCCATTTCATCATGCAGATCGGACGTTGCCTCACCGTTTTCGAGCGCGAGATCGGGAGCGAGGAGGAGCTGGTGGAGGAGATAAGGGCGGGTAGGTGCCGGGCGGCCTACGCGGCGGAGGTGGAGAGACTGAGGACTTCGACGCTCTGGAGGTAGCACTTGATCATAGACTTGCATATTCACACAAATCTGGGGTCCATTTGCTCTCAACTCGGTCCGGCGGAGCTGCTGGACAGGGTTAGGGAGCTGGGCATCGATGCCATCTGCGTGACTGAACACCACTCTCACCGCGGCGCCCACAAGATGGTGGAGTTCGCGAGCGGCAGCGGGTATCCCGTTTTCAGGGGAGTTGAGATATACACCGAGCTCGGAGACATGCTGGTGTACGGCATGAAGCGCGACACTAAATACCACCTGACCACCTTCGAGGAGCTGGTGGAGATGGCGGAAAAGGACGGGGCCGTGATCGTCCCCGCGCATCCCTGCCGGGGATGGGGACGCCAGCATAAGCACGCGCACACCTTCCCGCGCGAGCTCATCGGACACATCGTAGCCATCGAGACCTTGAACGGGGCGAACACCATACGCAGCAACGAGAAGGCGCTGGCCCTGGCCGAGGAAATCGGCCTTCCCGGGACCGGGGGAAGCGACGCCCATGCCCTGTGGCAGGTGGGCAAATGCGTGACCGTCTTCGAGCGCGACATCCGCAGCGAGGAGGACCTGGTGGAGGAGCTGCGCGCGGGCAGGTTCCGCGCCGCTTACCTCGAGGACCTGCGCGAGCGCGGGGGGTGATTCCGCGTAGGCCTCGGTTCCGGCGATGAACTCCGAGGACCTGACCGAGAGCGGGGGTCGATTTCCCATAGGTCTAGGTAACGGGAGATGAACTCCGAGGACCTGCGCGAGCGCGGGGATTGAACCCGATCGACGTGGCGTGTGCCGGGTGGCCGCGTGTGCCCGCAAAGACAGGTGCTGGAGCGGGAAAGGGTGAGCGCTCAGCCCTGCCTCACCGTTTCCTCAAGCGCAGGCCTCTTGCCTTCTCCGCTTATACCCGTCTCCCGCCGGCCGATCCCCCCTCCGGCCTATTTCTCCTTGGTGATGCGGAAGCGGCAGCGTTCGTCGCCGCGTGGCAAGGATTCCAGCACCTCAATCCTGAAGCACTCGCCGAGGTGAGACACCAGCCCTGGGAATTCGTGTCGGGAGCAGCTCTCTTCGCAATCGATATCGATGTGCTTGAAATACCAGTCGTACCAGGGGTCCCTGCGGATGGTGAGATAGCCCACGTCGCCGTCTATCTCGGCGTAGATCTGTTTCAGCTTGGGAAGGTAAGCGAGGGACTCGTTGTTCAGTAGCAACAGCAGGCGCATGGCGTCCTCCACCGTGGGCTTGAGCCGGTATACCTTCACCAGCCTCTTGCCCGCGCTCCACCCCACGCCATGCATGGCAGCGTTCACCAGCGCCTGTTTCTGTTCCCGGGTAAGGCTCGACGAGGCGTACTGCGCGATATCATTAAACACCCCCATGAGTGCCGCATAGAGGGTGCGGTATTTATCGTCCACGGACATTACGGGACAGACCAGCTTCTCCATCTCGCATCACCTCCCGGAGCAATTCTAACATCCGCCGGGCTCCGGGATAAGGCGAATTCCGCCGGCCAATTCCTTTATTCCCCCCTTTGACCCCGCCCTTGCCGGCCCGCCCTTCGTCACCCGAACCCTTTGATCGCCGGGCCCCGGGATAAGGCTAATTCCGCCGGTCCGCCCGCGCCGCGGTTTATGTTGGGACAACTCGCCGAGCCCTCTTTGTTCAAAGCCCTTCTTCCCGGACCGTGGGCAGGAATTCAGAAATGGTCCTTAAAGGATAGCGTCAGGAAAACAACCCGTGGTCAAGCATGGATTATCCATCAGGCGCCGCATCTCAAACGGATAGCCCGCGTTATCGGTGAAGAGCCTTATTTAAAGGTCACGTTCTCCCTCATGAACTCCACTACCTCGTCTCCTTTGGGATCCAGGCCCTCCACCACGATGGCGAAGGCCGAGTTCTCCTTGATGATCCACAGGGTATCCACCGTGAAGCTGTACTGCTGGATGCCCAATGAGGTGGTCATGTGCAGGGCGGCGTCTCCGCTGGCCATCCTGATGACCTCGTATTTCTCGAGCTCCGGGGCGAAATCTGGACCAGCCTCCAGGATACCGCTCGCGAACGCCTCGGTCCACTCGTCCTTGTTGTCGTAAAAGTAGCGCTCCATCTCATCGGGATCCTCTCCCGAGGGCGCGTCGGTGAAGGGCACGTTCTGGTGCATAACGAAGACGAAGTTAGTTTCGCTCGCGTCGATGAAAACCTTGTCCAGGCTTATCCCCTTGGCCTCGCCCTCCAGGCTTTTCCGGGCCTCTTCGATCATATCGCTGGGAGCCTCGGAGTAGCCGGGGGGAGGAGGAACCGTTATGGTGTAGGTCTTCCCGCGCATGATGAAGAAAGCGAGGAGCCCTGCCGCGATCACCGTCAGCGCTATCACCAGGACCAGGGCTATCTTGTTGCTCGACACTCGTTTCCCGGTCGGAGCGGCCGGATAACCCGGCGGGTAGGCGCCCATGGGTTGAGCCTGTGGAAACTGGGGGGATGGAGGGAGGGCCGCCTGTGTGGTTGCTGGAGGAGGCGGGACGCCGCCGGAGGGATCGGCTGGCGGCGCCGGCGCCCCGGCGAAATCTGCCGGCGGTGATGTTTCGCCTGCCCCCGTGCCTTCCGCGAAATTATACTCGCACAGGTAACACCACTCCGCCTTCTCGGCGTTCTCGGCTCCGCAGCGGGGGCACTTCACTTCATTCACCTCCGGGTCCACGGCCCTTGAGCCTGTTCACGACGCATATAAGGTTATTCGTATTCCCGGCACCGGCACTTTAATCCAGGGGCGAAAAGCCCGCTGGATCCCGGCCGGCCAAGGAGATCCGGATCCCGCGCAAGGTTACCCTCTCCTTGCCTCCTATGAAGTGGCCCGGAGGAGAGGCGCCAGTCGGTGTCGGGTTGCTGCCCTGCTTGACCGGGCGGTCCCGATCCCGTTTGAGCTCGATCCCGCCGCGACGCTTCCCTCAGTAACGGGTTACGTGTTGCTCGCAGAGGCCGAAGAGATCGCGCACCTCCACCGCCTCGTCCCCTCCACCGAGCCTGCCCCGGAAGAGGCCGAAGGGCTGGTGAAAGTCGGAGAGGATGGGGCCGACCCGTATCCTCTCCGCCCTCTCGCCCCGGGGATGGAACTCCAGGTCCACCGCGCCGTCCGTGGTCCTGATGAACCATGGCTCGAGGATCTTTGCCTCGCTGTAGCCGAAGCGCGCAGCCCCCGTTAAGTGGATCTCGCCGCCCACCCAGTAACAGTTCTCGCTGAATTCCTCGTCGTCGGGGATCACGTTATGGCAGAGGTTGGCGGCGATGAGGGTGCCATCGGGCGTGAACCCTCCGAAGCACAGCCACCTCCAGAAACTGCGGTAGGGGTAAAAGGCCTTCTGCTCGTCGAGCAGGCAGACATCCCGGTCCGGCTTAAGCTCCACCTCCTCATCCCCGACCTTTATCTTTCCCTCCACGGGGCAGGCCGCCTTGTGGGTATAAAGAGGGCGGTTGGGTGAGAAGGGGCTGACCACCACCAGGGGACGGTAAGCGGAGATATCCTCGAGCATGCGGAACTCTCCTCTCATGGCGGGGAGCCCGCGCCGCTCCTTGACGTCAAGCCGCACGGCGTGATACCCGTCCTCCAGCCTGTTCTCGAAGGCAAGGTTGTAGCCGGAGGCGGCAAAGGAGCATTCCCCCCGCCAGGTTGTTTCCGCCAGCCGCGCCACTCCGCCCCTGGCCTGGCGGGAATGCTCCGCCATGGCGCCCGTCTCGCGGTCGTAATGGTAAAGAAAGGAAACGGACATGAACTTGGCGTCGAAGATGACCATCCCGAAGTAGTGACGCGGGTGTATCACCCCGAAATGCTGCCATTCCTTCAGGCGCAGTAGGTTCAAGGGGCGGAGGGACGACCTCCCGCCGGCGAAGATCCTGGCCTCTCCCAGGTTCAGCTCCCTGAAAGGCTCCTCGAAGACCCCGAACTCCACCACCCTGCCGTCCTCCACCAGTCGGGGAGGCGTCCTCTTCATCTCTCGCAAGACTCATCCCTCCCAGGCCTCTCCGGGGAAAGGCCGTCGCCTTTCCAGGACCGTTGCAATGCTCTGCCCGTCCCATCCCAGGGGATGGAGCCAAGTCCATTATCCCCCCTGGCGGGCCGCGGGTCATCCCTTCCGGTTTCCGTGAAGGCGGAGCGGCTGTGCGCAGGAAGTGGGGGGTGAGGGCGCGTTCCGCCGCCATGTGATGATAACCCCGCTTGAGGCTTCTCCTGGCGTGAAAACCCCGCCGTCCCCGCCGCGGCCGCGCCATGGCCTGGCAGCGAGCCTGACGCACCCTCCGCTATACCAGGCACCCCATGCCGGATAACCCCCCGTCCCGCCTGGTCCTCGATCCGCAATCGGTCTTTCTGCCATCCGGGACGCCGGGCGAGGCTGTCGCTTCGGGCGCGCCTGGAATAGAATAGTAATCGCCGTCGAAGTGGGCTGGATGCAAGGGTGGGCGTAGTCGCCGCGGGGCCGCGGCCCGTTACAAGGAGGGACCAGGTGATCACGGCTTTTCAGCACGTGGGCATGGGGGTGCGCGACACCGACCGCACCTATGATTTCTACCGCAGGCTCATGGGATTCCGCATCAAACTCAGCGATCAGACCAGCTACCTGGAGGAGATGGCGCCCATCGTAGGCGCCGTGGTGGAGATGCGGGCGCTCATGGCCATGAACATCGGGGGAGGGGCCGCCATCGAGCTCATCGAGCACACTTCCACCCGTCCCCTTGAGCCCTCCGAGCCCGTTCAGTGGGGCGACCTCGGCTACCTCGAGGTGGGACTCAAGGCCTTCATGCTGGACCGGCTTTACGTGGACCTGAGGAGCAAGGGAGTGGAGTTCCTGACCCCGGTGAGGAGCATGGAGCTCAGCACGGGAGGTAGGGAGCGCTACGCTTACCTGCGGGACCCCGACGGCCTCCTGGTCCAGCTGGTGGAGGTGGAGGGCGGAAAGCGTCCCGCGGTGGGAGGCGTGCGCCACGTGGCCATAGGGGTATCGGACATGGGGAGGGCGCGCTCGTTCTATGCCGACGTGCTGGGCTTTAAAGAAGTGCTGCACGAATTCACGGGCCGGATCAAGGAGATGGACGAGGTGACGGGAGGCAGGGAAATGGAGATGGCCGTCCTCGCCCACCGTCCGGAGGGGGCAAGCTCCCTGCCCTTGCTAGAGAGGGCGGTGGTGAAGCTGGTGCACACCCCGGGATACAAGGGAAAGACCATCTACGAGGGCAGGCGGTGGGGAGACGTGGGGCTCATGGAGATGGCCTTCGACGTCACCGACCTCGCGGGGACGGTCAACGACCTCATCGGCAGGGGGGCGGAGCTCTACCATCCCCCCACCCGAGTGGACATGGGCTCGGGCACCATCGGCAGCTTCGCCTACATCAAGGATCCGGAGGGCAACGTGGTGGAGATGGTGGAGGTGGAGAAGGTCCTTCACGCCTCGCCCAGGGTTATGAAGGTGCTGCTGGTGCGGTTGTTGAAAGCGGCGGCGGCGCTCAGGCTGCTGTAAGGAGAGCGAATCGCTGAGGAGGTCTGGCCATGGATATACCGGAGGATCTGAGCGCGGCGGCGGAATTTCACGGGCATCTTTGCCCCGGGCTGACCATCGGGTATCGCGCCACCCGGGAAGCCCTGGACAGGATCGGCGTTTCCCGCGCCTACGACGAGGAGCTGGTCTGCGAGGTGGAGAACGACTCCTGTAGCGTGGACGCGGTGCAGTTCCTGGCCGGCTGCACCTTCGGGAAAGGCAACCTCGTCTACAGGGACCACGGCAAGCAGGTTTTCACCTTCGCATCGAGGCGACGGCCCGGCAAGGCTATACGGGTCAGCCTCAAGGCGGACGCCCTGCCCTCTTCCTCGGAGGTGGTGGACCCCTCCCGGAGGAGGGAGATGGCGATGGAGCGTTTGCTCACCGCGCCCGTGGAGGAGCTTTTCTCCATAGCGGAGGTGGATTACGAGCCGCCGGCAGAAGCGGAGATCCGCGTCTCTCTGCCCTGCGAGGAATGCGGGGAGCCGACCATGGAGACGCGTCTGGTGGAAAAGGGCGGGCGTCGCCTCTGCATCCCCTGCTCCCAGGCACTGGGCTAGATGGCGGCGGCAGCCGTCGCCAGGCGCCGGGATCTGGGGTTCGTGGACGGATCAAAGCCGCCCTCGCACTCAAGCGAGCACGACGCGGCTGCGCTCTCGCCAGTCCTCGTCCAACTCGCCCCGGAAGACCCTGCGTGCGGGCCCGCGCGTGAGCACCTCGCCCTGGGGGGTTATCTCCACCTCCATGAGTCCCCCCGGCAGCCGGACGTGGACTTTGCGCTTGCACCTGCCCGTGCGCTCGGCCGCGGCGACGGCGGCCGCGGCCCCGGTGGCGCTGGCCAGGGTCTCCCCCGCGCCCCTCTCCCAGGAACGCTGTCTCAACTCGGATACGTCGGTCACCTGGACGAACTCCACGTTGACCCGCAGGGGAAAGGCGGGGTTCCTCTCGATAGCGGGGCCGATCTCGCCCACCGGGAATCCCTCGAGGTCCTCGAGGAAGATGACGCAGTGGGGGGTGCCGATGGACAGGCATGTGGCGGTAAACCTCCCTCCCAACGCTTCGATCTCCACCTCCAGGGCCTCGTCCTCCTCGCCTCGCATGGGCAAGGAGGAGCGGCGGAAATCGGGTCGCCCCATGTTCACCTCCACCGCGCGCACCTTTCCTCCCGCCACCATAACCCTGAGTTTCTTGACCCCCGAGGGCGTGTCCACTTCCATCTCCCTATGGGGATAGAGGCCGGTCTCGTAGAGGTGCTTGGCCAGGCAGCGCAGCCCGTTCCCGCTCGTCTCCGCCTGGCTCGCGTCGGGGTTGAAGTTGACCATGCGGCAAAACGCCCTCTCCGATGGCTCCATGACCAGGATTCCGTCTCCACCGATGCCGAAATGCCGGTGGCAGAGCATCTGTATCTCCGCCGGCGACAGCCGCAGGGGGGAGCGCATGGCGTCGAGGAGGATGTAGTCGTTGCCTAGGCTGTGGTACTTGAAAAACTCCATCTCTCTCCTTCCCGGGCGCGACCCGCGATCGTGACGTCGGGATCGCGGCGGCGTTTGACCGCGCCCACCCCCCAACATTATAAGTTAGAGGGTAGCGGTTGGCAGCGGCTCCGCTGGGAGCGCGAGGGCGCCGGGGCGGAGCGAGAAGCCCGCATCGCGGGATCGGGCGGGCTTGAGGGACCGGAACGGTCGCGGGGGAGGCTTGGTGACCGGCGTTTTCGAGTTCGACGACCCGGCGGTTGACTGGTTGGAGCAGGCCGACATGGCCTTGGTGATGGCGGGGGAGTTCATGCTCGCGGGCATGGGAGGAGAGGTCGTGGCGAGCTCGTTCCTCGCCATGCTCTACGCCGCGCGCGCGGCCCTGGGCTCCGTGGAAGGCCTTTCCTCCTGGCGAGACGTGGTGGGGGCTTTTCTGGAGCAGGCCATGCTGCGCCTGGGGTTGAGCAAGGAGAACCAGCGGTCACTCCCCATTGTCGCCGACCTGTACCGGCGCGTTTCCTCCGGGGAAGTGGAGGCGGATCCGGTCACCTCCGCCGCCTGCCTGGAGGATGCCCGGTCTTTCGTGGCCGAGTTGGGGAGGAGACTGAGCGCGCGAGAGGGGGATCGAGGCGATGAACGGGTCGATGAAGGGCATATATGAAGGAGAAAGGGCTCGCGTGAAGGTGGTCGAAGCAGGGCCAGGTCAGGCGCGTTTTCTCCATATCTCCAGGAGACGCTGGGCGTCCTCCCACATATATATGTTGTTGAAGAGCACGTAAGCGCGTTTCTTCTTGCTCTTGCGCAGCATGGTGACCAGTTTGCCCAGTTCCTGGTCGGTGTAACGGTGACGGTAGTTGCCCATGCCGTGCAGGCGCCAGTAGATGATATGGCCGGCTTTCTCCCTCCCCTGGAAGGGATCGACGACGTGCAAGAGATCCAGCTCGCGGCATATCCTGCCCGCCTCCTCGGGGTCCCACTGGCCGCGGGGCTCCCAGGCCAGGCACAACCTCCCGCGGTTGATAGAGGATAGGAACTCGCGCATCTGGGCCATGTTCTTGGGGCCGGGGGTAAAGGTGGCCGGTGTCTGGAAGAGGACGATCTCCGCGTCCAGGGCCACCGCCACCTCCATGGTTTCCCGCCAGGCGGCGAAGTTCTCCGGCGTGGGCTTGAAAGAGCCGTACGCATCGCGGAGCTCCTCGGGTATGGGGTGGGTGAGGCGCTTGTAGGTGGGGCTGGAAGGGCGGTGGGTGATGAGCTGCCACGCCTTGAGGGTGAACTCGAAGTGGGCGGGAGATTCATGACGCCATTTCTGGGCCGTCTTGACCCGGGGGAGCTGGTAGAACGTCTTCTGCAACTCAACCAGGGGCAGGGTCTCGTAGTAGATCTGGCGGGCCTGGGGGAATCCGCAGCAACCTACCTTGAGCTCCAAGTCAGCACCTCGGCTCGGAAATCCAATTCCCCGTCCATCCGGGCCCGGGCAAGCACCGTTGACCCGCCCATGCCCATGCTTATATTGATTCTACAAATATAATTCCAGATAGAACAGCTTCTTCCTCCCCCCAACCGATAATCGCCGGGCGGAGCCCTCGTGGCATGGGTGCTTTCTGATCAGGTGCCCCCGGCATTGGGGTCGAGATTGCCCATGGGGGGCAAGGGGGTTCGAGGGCGCAGGCGGAAGCGTTTGTGCTTGAGGTCCTTGAGGAATTCGCGGTTCAGCGAACGCCAGCGGCTGATGGAGTGGTGGGCGTAGGCGTAGATGACGAAATCCCACCAGCGGAAGCGCAGCCCCAGCTTCCAGCACTGCCAGAGGGAATAGAAGCGGCGCATGGAGCGGATGGACGCCTCCTTCTGCAGTTGGTAGGGAGTCATCTTGGAAGGGCTGAAGACCACGTGGTGGCCGCTGTATTTCGACCAGTCCTCCACCAGGATGCGCCCCTGGCGCCAGAGCTCCTCGTAGGTCTCGGTTCCGGGCAGGGGGGTCAGCACCAGGAACTGCACCGTGTCTATCTTCAGGCCGCGCGCGAAGCGCACCGTCTCGCGGATGGTCTCCAGGTCGTCTTCGTCAGACCCCAGGACGAACATCCCGTGCACCCTTATGCGGTAGGAGTGCAGGACCTTCACCGCGTCGGCGATGTCCTGGACCGTCTGCTCCTTGCGGTAGCTCTCCAGGGTCTTGGGGTTGATGGACTCCAGCCCCAGGTAAAGGAACATGCAGCCGCTGTCGCGCATGAGCTCCAGCATCTCCACGTCCTTGACCACGTCCACCCGTGCCTGGGCGGTCCATTTGGCCTTGATGCCGCGCTCGATCATGCCCCGCAGGAGTTCCTTGGTGCGCGAGGGCCTCGCGGTGAAGTTGTCGTCGTAAAAGAAGAAGCTGGCGCGGGGGTTGCTGCGGTGCAGCGCCTCCAGCTCGTCCAGGACGTCCTCGGTATCCCGGAAGCGGTAGCGCCTGCCGAACATCTTGGTCACGGAGCAGAACTTGCAGTTATAGGGGCAGCCCCTGCTGGTCATCACGGGCAGGATGCGGATCTTCTCGTAGTTCCTGATCAGGGTGAGGTCCGGCCAGGGCAGGTCGTCGAGGTGCTCGACGCGGGGCACCTCGGGGTTGTGGTAAACATGGTTGCCTACGCGGTATGAGAGGCCCGGGATGGATTCCAGCCCCTCCCCGCCTCCGCTGAGGACTCTTACCAGTTCCAGGAAGGAGAACTCCCCTTCGCCCCTGATCACGAAATCGGCGCCCCGCTCCAGGGCCTCGAGAGGCAAAAAGGTGACGTGGGGCCCACCCATGACCACGGGGGTATTGCTGCGCTGCTTGATGCGCTCGAGGATGGAGAAGGCCTCGGGCGCGGTGGGGGTGATGGTGGATATGCCCACCAGGTCGCACTCCGAGAGTTCGTCCCAGTCCAGGCCGCTGAGCTCCTGGAAGTAGATGGCAGGCCGTATGCCGAGCTCGCGCTCCAGCAGGGCGCCCAGCAGCGGCAATCCCAGGCGAGGCAGCTTGAACTTGGCGTAGACGTGTACGCCCGGTGCCTTGGGCTCGATCAAAGCTATCTTCAAGATTCCCCCTTTTCTCGGGCGCAAGCGATAAGAAGTCGAACGCATAAGAGTATATACCCACTTTACGCGTATTATACAACCCGGGGAGGGTGAGCGGGGTTACGGCGCGATGGAAAACCCCTCCTCCTTCCCCTTGCTCCCGCGCCTCAACTTTTTGTTTCTCAAGCCGAATATGAAGGTATGGTCGCTCGCCAAGGGGTAGGTGATGGATGGAAGGCTTCCGCCGGCACGCTCGGCTCCTGCGTCCATCAAGCCATTAGGGCCGATGACCTTAAAGGACCACGTCGCATCGCGGATCGGGAAAGGACATGCATATAGCCGCCGCAACGGCGACGAGCAGGCGGGAGGGGGGTGCCTGATGAAGGGACGCATAGCCATCATCGACGACAACGAGGCCATAGTGGAGATGCTCCGGCGCAGGCTGGAGAAGGAGGGGTACGAGGTCCTGTGCTGCTCGGACAGCTCCGTGTCGGTGGAGCTGTGCAGGCGGGGAAAGCCCGACCTCGTCGTCCTGGACATCCTCATGCCGGGAAAAAGCGGGTGGGAGATCATGGAGGAGCTCAAAGGGGACCCCGCGACCGGGAGCATACCCGTCATCATATCAACGGTGAAGAACCGTCCCGAGGACCTCGAGAGGGGCCGCGAGCTCAAGGCGTCCGACTATATTGCCAAGCCTTACGTCTTCGGAGACCTCCTGGAGAAGATCCGCGCCCTACTGGGAGGCTGAAAAGGCCCGTCGGGTAAATAGTAAAAGCACAGGAACACTCCTGGGGTCAAGGTTCCCGCCGTTGCTCCGATGGGAAGGTTCGAGGAAAGGCGGGAGAAGGCCCCAGGCCGCGGTTCCCCTCAATGTATATGGCCTGCGAAGCCGTTGGCAAAGGACCGGTAGATACGTGGACAGCCAGGGGTTCCAGGCCCCTCAATGGGTGTAGCCTGCGAAGCGTTCATGGCACCACCAGCGCGGGTAGGCGGCGGTGCTCCGCGTGCCTTCGGCGGAGGACACCTCGTGCACCTTTATCTCTTCGCTGCTGATCTCGATGAGGTTGAAGGATGGGGGAGTGCGTCCCCGCGTCCTCCACGTGGACACCGTGCCCGAGGTTATCAGATACATGCGCGCCAGGGGCCAGACATAGGGAACGTGCTTGTGTCCGCTCAGCACGATGTCCACCCGCAGGTCGCGAAGCACCTGGAGCACGTCACCGGCGTCCCAGACGATGTTGCGTTCCCTCCCCGTGCCGGGGATGTGCACCAGGTGATGGTGGAGCACGAAGATCTTGAAGGAAGCCTGGGAGGAGAACCTCTCCTCGATGTAGGCGTAGTTGTGCCTCCCGATCTCGCCGTCGTTGATGTCGGCCTTGTTGGAGTCTACCGCCACCACTTTCACCAGCCCGCTCAGGTGTTCCCCGCACGCGCCCCCGTGCTCGAACTCGATGCTCGAGATGCGGGGTCCGAATATCTCCTCGAAATGGAGGTATCCCACGTTGCGGCAGTCGTGGTTGCCGGCGATGACGACCTTGCGCCGGCAGTCGATCATGGAGATGTATTCCCGCGCCTCCTCGAATTGCTCCCTGTATCCCTCCACGGTAAGGTCGCCCGCCACCACCACCAGGTCGGGGGCCTCCCGGTTGATGATATTCACGCAGTTCAGCATGAGCTTGCGGTCGAAGCGCAGGTCTCCGCAGTGCAGGTCAGAGATCTGCGCGACGAGGAATCGCTGGTCATTCTCCGCCATCGTCCTCTCCCCGTGGCTTCTTCCCGCGCCTTAGCCGCAGGCCACGGGAGGCCTTCTTGCCTCCGTCGCCGTCCGGCTCCGCTGTCTCGGCCCTCTCCACCGGCGTCGAGACGCCCAGGGCCCCGCCGTACGGGTTCTCGCCGCAGAGCTCGCGCGCGGCGACCACCCCGCTCAGCACCGCGCCCTCCACGCCGCCCCCGAAACGGCTCCACGCCCCCACCAGGTACAGGTTGGCGAGGGGGAGGCGGGGTCCGGGACGGCGGTAGTACCACTGGGTGACCAGGGGCGCGAACCCGAAGGCGCATCCCTGGCCGTTTGAGGTCAGGCGGCTGAAATGGGTGGGCGTGGTTACGAACTCCCTTACTGCCTTTCTCACCGCCGGCAGGATAGCCGCTATCTCCTCCTTGATCACCACGGCCAGCTCCGATCCCAGCTCCGCACCCCTGGACTCGTCGTCGAAGGCGTGGTAGCAGTGGCTGGGGACGTTGACCCGCGCCATGAGCACGCAGCCGGGCTTATCCTTCACCGTGCACGGCTCCTTGGCCAAGAGGATGGAATCTATGGCCATGTAGGTTTCTCCGGTGCGTACACGGCGCGCCTTGGGCGGGAAATAGAACACCCTTTCCGGTATGCGCAGGTCTTCCTGGAAGATGAGGTGAAGCACGAAGGCGGAATCGGATGCGCGCAGCCGCTGCATCTCCTTGAGCATCTCCGAGCCGAGGTGGCGCGGCTGCACGAGGCCGGGCACGGCGCGGCGCGGGTCGGTTCCCAGCACCACCACGCTCGATCTCACCTGGGCGCCGTCCGATAGCCGCAAGCCTATGGGCACGGCGTGTGCTCCCTCCCCCTTGACCAGAACCTCCTCGGCGGCACACGAGGTGAGCACCTCTCCTCCCGCCTCACGGACCAACCCGGCCAGCCTCTGGCTGAGGTGGGAGAAATGGCGTCGTGGGTAATAAACGCCGTCTATGAACAGGGCGGAGAGCAACCTTGCCCCCTCGTAGGCGGGAAATCGGTCCGGGTCTCCCCCCAGCAGCGAGGCCGTTTTCGCGAGCATGGTGGCCAGCGGATCCCCCGGAAGGTACTCTTCGAGCATGTCCCGGAAGCTCAGGTTCTGCCAGAGGGCGGAAACGGGGTGGCGCACGAATTGCTCGTGGTATTCCTCCAGGCTCGACGGGAGGGGAGAGGTAAGGGGGTCCGGGCGGTCCCTGAACTCGCCCCGGAAACGGCGCAGGTCGTTGAAGAGACGCAGCAATCCGTCACGGCAGGCGGGGAACTTCTTGCCCAGCTTGTCCAGGTCTTCGTCGCTCCCCCCGCCTAGACGCAGGGCTATCCTGCCGTCGGCGATCCCCCACTCCAGCCTGCGCATCGGGATCTCGGCCTCCAGGCCCAGACGCGCGATGAGCCCGTGGAGAATGCCGCCCTCCGCCCCCCCCGTTAGCATGGTGGGCCCGGAGTTGAGCGGGAACCCTTCCCAGTTGTAGGTCTGGCAGTAACCCCCCGCCAGGCGGGCTTTCTCCGCCACCAGCACTCTCATGCCGCCGCGTGAGAGCAATGAGGCGCAGGCGAGGCTGCCTATGCCCGCGCCTACCACCGCCACATCGAACTCGTTTCCGCGCAGGTCCCGTCCCGGCACCATGACCGGGGGCTCCCACCTCACGGCCAACGGGCCTTTTTCCACCAGACCCGATTCCATGCGCCGGGGAAGGATGACGGCAAGCGCGGGAGTGACCGCCAGACCCGCCGCGATGATTCCTCCCGAGATGATGCTGGCCACGGAGATGGAGGTGTCTCCGCGCAAAGCGAGCATGACCACTATGTTGGCCGCCAGCCCGGCGAGGAAAAGCCCGTCCCAGACCAAGGTCAGGACCCATATGGCGCGGCGCAGGATGGGGCTTTCCCTCATGGTGTCGGGGTAGTCGAGGTAGAGGTAATGGGCGGGAAAGAGGATGCCTTCCAGGGCGCCGTATCCCGCCATAATGGTGAGGCAGGCGAAGCCTCCCGCGAGAAGGTTGGGTATGCGCGTGACGATATCTTCCCCGAGCACGAAGGCTGCCGCCGAGGCCACCAGGAAGAAGAGCATGGAGAAGGCCTGCAGGATCCCCCACCTCCTCCCCCTCGGCATGAGCGGGAACATGAGCAGGACCAGCGCGAGGCCGGCAAGGGCGCCCCATTTCACCCATTCGAAGTAGGCGAGCACGGGAAGGACCAGCCAGGGTATGCACGCGAGTATGAAACGCAATAAGCCCTTCCTCCGCATCACCTAAACCTCCTTGGAAGACATGATCCCGCCGGGGTATAACCCGATCCGGCTATAAATAAATATACCGCATGGCCAGGCCTCATCCCTTTGCCTTCAGGGCGAGGGATGTGGTCTCCACCCCGGGCATTTCCCGTATAGCTCACCTTGTCTCGATCCGCGCTCCCCCGTTATTTCGGTCGCCTTCATGTCCGTTCCTACAGAGTTGGACATACCGCATGGCCCGGCCTCGTCACTTTGCCTTCGGTGCGAGGCGATGCTGCTGTCTTTTCAGGTATCTTTCGGATCGCTCCCCACGCATCGAAACGCCCTTGACACAGTGATGACAGGGCAACGGCCCGGTTGCCACGATAAGCGAAGCGGCCGCCGGAGGGAGGCAGCCTCAAGTGTCCTCCCCGGTCAGGCCGGCTATTGCCGCGCGGGGGATGTCGCGCAGCAGGGCAATGGAGGTGACGATGGCCGCCAGGAAGACGCACGAGCCGGAGAGGGCGAGGCTGAGCCCGGGGAGCGTGGAAGTGAGGGCGAGCGAAACGCAGGATGCCAGGTCCGCGATGAGCAGGGCGGCCATAGCAATGAAGGTGCGCCCGAGTCGCCTGTCGAGCTCCTGGGCCGCCTCAAGGAGTTCTTCCCGCCCGGCCTCCTCGTCGCCGGTCGTGGTGCGGGAGAGGGCGGCGCGCAGGTGATCGCTTCCCATCCTCAGGGCGCGGTGCCTGAAATTCAGGGCGTAGGCGAACACCAGCAACCCCAGGACGGCGAAAAAGATAAAGACCGCCAGATATGCTCCCATTATGGCTCCCGTAGATCGCGCGCCTGTTCCGACCTCCCGGGGAACGCATTCCCCGCCCCTACTGCACACGGGCTGGATACATGCAGCTCCCGTAGATCGCGCTCTTGTTCAACCGCGACGACGAAACGATTATAATCCACCCCGTGGAGGCGTTTACACACCCGGGGAAGATGGCGAAACGCGGACGGCGCGCGGTCGAGCACCGGATTGCGAGGGAGGAGGATGGCATGCCCGACGGTTTTTTCTCCAAGACCCAGGCGGAGGTGGCGTTGGACCTGGTCAGCAGGTATCTCGAGTTCGCGGGCGAGGATGAGCGGTCCAGGTACCGAGATGCAGACGCCTATTTTCAGCTATACGAGCGGGCGTACCGCCTCATCCTGGAGACGGCGGAGAAGTCCAAGCCGCCCACGGGCTTCAAGGCCTGATCCAAGCCGCTCCGGCTCCCGGGGCGCGTCCTTGGCTCTCAGGTGGTCGATCCCTCGGCGGCCTCCACGATTCGCTTGCCGAGTTTGCCCTTGCCCAGGTCAACCTCCATCTGCTTGATCTGCTGCATGATGAGCTTCTTGAGGAACTGGAAGACCGCGAAGCGCACCAGCTGCTGCACCATGGACCTTTCCTTCTCCCCCTTGCGACCCTTTTCCTTGCGGGCCGTCTCCCGCTCCTTCCGGCGACGCTTCTCCAGCCTCGCCTTGGCCTTCGCCCGCTGCTTGAGGAGTTTTTTCGCCTTGCGGCGCTTTCTCAGGCGGCGCAGAACGATCAAGGCCACGACGCCGCCCAGCAGCGCCCCTACCTTCTGCGCCTGCCTCTCTCCCTCGGAACCGTTCACGATGCAGCCACCTCCTCGGTCGTCTGCGCGGCGGCCCGCCGCGGCTTGTTGCCCTCCCGCGCCCTCGTTGTCATGCCGGGCTCATCCCGCCCTTCAGCCGGACGCCCGCCGGCAAGCGGCGAGAACACGAGTATTATAACCGCTGTCCCGGCGCCCGCGGGAGCGAAGGCGTAAATGATGCCGGTCGTTGGCCATGGGCGATGCTGGTTGACGCTCCGTCCGGCGCTGCTTATCTTTAGGTAGCGCTTCCCTTTGGGGTGGAGGCGCCTGGCACCGGTCCAGGCACGCGACGAGGAGACCTGCTGGAGGCGGGCAGGCTGGTGCCTGGCATACGAGAGGGAAAGAGAGGACGTTGGCCGGCAACGCAAAGGGACCCGCGAGGGAGATCATTCTTGGCGCCGCGAAAGACATCCGGAGGCGCCCGGTCATGTGGCTGCTGCTGTCCGCCTCGGCTCTTCCCCTCGTGTTCCTTTTCTATTTCCTCGTGCCCGGAACCCCTGCCCGCTGGTATATCCTCCTTCTCCTCGCCGGGTATAGCGTGTGCTTCTGCGTGCAATTCCTCTTCTGGTGCATGGGCGTTTTCCTCTACCACGGGGACTCGAAGGGCGGATCGCCCAATGCTTACCGGAAGGCCTTCGCGGGCATGCGCTCCCGCTCGCGGCCCGCCTTGTTGCCGGGCCTGGTCACGGGAGTGGTGGCGGTGTTCGCCTTCATGGCCGCCCAGATGCTGGTCAGCATGCTCTTGAGCTTTCTCCTCACCGGGGGTGTGAGCGCGGGGAGCGTTTTCGTGCTCACCCTGGTCCACTTCTACCTCAGCTACCTGGTCGCCGACCTGGTCATGGTGCTGCTCGTGCTGGTCCCGCAGATGATATGCCTGGAGGGCGGGACAAGGGTCGAGGAGGTCTTCCGGGCGAGTTATACGTTGATAAAGGAAAGATACAGAGACGCGATGGTGTTGTTCATCGTGCCGGAGCTTGTGGTGCGCACCCTCTTCCTTGGGGCTTCCTTCGCCGTCTATTACGTGCCGGGCCCCGGGCTGATCTTCGCCATCTTGTTGGTGAGCATGTCCCTGCTGGAAGGGGGGAGGACGGCATTCGTGGCCGCGGCCTTCAACCGCCTCTATTACCGTATATTGGAAGAGGAAAGTAAAAAGAAGCGTAAGGGAAAAGACGGAAAGGGCGAACCCGGGCGCGGCGAGCGGCCCGCGAAGCGGTCGGGCGGGCAGGCGGCGAAAAGCGGCGCGAAGGCCGGAAAGGCCGGGAGTGCCGGCGCGGGCAAGCCACCCGCTGGAAAGAAGAGGAAGTAGTGCCCCGTAATCTGGGCGGCACCCGCGATTGCGTGACAGGCAAATCCGCGCAGGCGTGAGAGAAGACGAGATACCCCAACAACCACCAGGGATGGACGCATTGTCCCTCGTCCGACGGGCACCTTGCACGATCTCCCGTGCTTGGCCGTGGGGAGACGCGGGCGGCTTCGGGGGATCGAGGATGCGGGATGTGCCGCCTCTCCGGCGCCATCCCCATGGCTATTCCCAGGCCGGCGCCCCGCGCATTGCTGCCAGCAAATATTTTTTCACCCGCTATCCCCGAAGCCTGGCCGAGGCCGGCGCTAGGCGTCCTTCTCTCGGCGGGCGACGAACGTGAAAACGGCGGTCGAAACAAAGGACGGGGCCGGACGGGGCCGGAAACCCGGCCCCGTCCTTAACCGCTTCGCTCGCGGCGTTCTTCTCAGTCGAATATCTCGTGTTCGGGGAAGACGAAATACTTGACGTCCTTGGCGTAGCGGATGAGCTCGGGACGGAAATCCGGGTGGGCGATGGAGATGAGCGCCCTCGCCCTTTCCCTCAGGCTCTTCCCCTTGAGGTTGACCACGCCGTACTCCGTGGCAACGTACATGACGTCGGTACGCGTAAGGGTGACGGTGGCGCCTGGCTTCAGCTGGGGCACTATCTTGGAGACCGTCTCCCCCGTGCTCTTGTCGATGGTGGTGGAGTGGGTGGCGATGAACGCCCGCCCGCCCTTGGCCATGTAGGCGCCGCGCGTGAAATCCACCTGGCCGCCGGTGGCGCTGTACTGGTAGGGTCCGAGCGATTCCGAGCAACACTGCCCCATAAGATCTATCTCAAGGGTGGCGTTGATGGCCACCATGTTGTCGTTCTTCGCCACGTTGTTGGGGTCGTTGTTGTAGCTTATGGGGCTGAAATAGACCATGGGGTTGCAGTCCAGCCACTTGTAGAGCTCGGTGGAGCCCGCGGCGAAGAAGGCGTTGAACTGGTAGGGGAAGAAGGTCTTCCGGGTGTTGTCCAGTGCCCCCGCCTCGAAGAGCTTCATGATGGCATCGGGGATCATCTCCGTGTAGCAACCCAGGTGCTTCTTTTCCAGGAGGCATTCCCCGATGGCGTTGGGCACCGCGCCGATGCCGAGCTGGATGGTGTCGCCGTCCTTGATATATTGGGCGATGTTCTCAGCGATGGCCCGGTCGGTGTCGGTGATGGGGTCCGGGGGCAGGTCGAAGAGGGGGTGGTGGTTCTCCACCACCGCCGAGACCTGTGAGATATGGTAGAAGTTGGCGCCGTGCACCGTAGGCTGGTGCTCGTTGACCTCCACCACCAGTTCGTCCAGGGTATGCACGACGTCCAGGAAGTTGCCCGAAACGCCCGCGCACATGTATCCGTGCCGGTCCATGGGTCCCACCTGCGTGATCACCTTCTTGTAACCGGCGAACTCGGAGGCGAGGCGCGGAAGGTCGGAGAAGTGAAAGGGAGTGTGCACGCTGATCCCCTCGTGCAACGCCTGGCGGTCCAGGGGCGTGGCGTAGAGGTTGTTGAAGAGGACGTGCTTCGAGAGCTCCATCTTGAGGACCTTGTAGGTGGGCGCGAGCATGATCAGCCCGGCGAACACCACGTCGTTGAGCTCCTCCGCGCGGTCGAAAATGGCGCCCAGAACGGCGTCGGGGGCGCAGGAGCCGCTTCCGCAGAAGAACTTATCGCCGTCCTTTACGGTCTTCGCCACCTCCTCGGGGGTGGTGAGCTTGCGCTTGTACTCTTCTTCCCACTTGTTCATCTCTTGTTCCCTCCCGTCCCTTCTTTCTCGATCATTGCCTTGTGCCTAAGCGCCCGCAGTGCGGCGGACGCCGTATAGCCGGAACCTCGATCTTGGCCGTGTGAGCAAGCCCCCGCGTCGCGGCGAATCGTATGGCCGGAATCGCATGAAAGGGGAGCTATGGGCGCGTACCTCCGTGCTGAGCAGTTCTCCTGCAAGCGGAAAGAAAAACGAGGCACGGCCGACCCGACCGTGCCTGTTAAGTGCCATCCCTGCTCCTGCGACATCTCCGTTAATTGCTGTGAATCAATTCTCCACCCTCGGGCGACGCTCGAGGGACCGAGGAGATTTTAACCTGAGACGGCGCGTGGGACAAGATGTAAAGTGTTAATCATGACTTTCTAAAATGAGTGCTTATATGCTGGCTTTAATTGAGGAGAGGTTCGACGTGGTTCTTTATCTTCGCCTTGATGCGGCAGAGGGCGTTGTCCACCACCTTGGTGTCGCGCTTGATCTCATCGGCGATCTCCCGGTAGCTCTTGCCCTCCAGGTAGGAAACGAGGACGTTCCATTCCAACCCGCTAAGTTTCTCCCTCAGGATGTGGATGATCCTGGTGACCTCGTCCTCGAAGATGAACATCTCCAGGGGGTCCTCAGCCTTGGTTCCGATGCTGCCCCCGGCGTAGTACACCACGTCCCCGCTCTCGTCGAAAACGCCGGCCTCAAGGGGGCGGTAGCAGCTCAGGGGGTTGTGTTTTTTCCGCGTGTGCGTCTTTACCGCGGTGATGATCTGGCGCGTGATGCAGAGGACGGCGAAGGAGCGAAAAGAGCAGATGTCGTTGAACTTGTAGTCACGTATCGCTTTGTAGAGACCTATCATCCCCTCCTGGATGGTGTCGTCGTGTTCGGCTCCGTCCAGGAAGTAGGACTTGGCCTTGACGTGGACGAGGTACTGGTACTTGTTGAGAAGGTACGCCACGGCCTGGGAGTCCCCCCGCCTGGTCTGGGCGATGAGATCCTCGTCGCTCATCTCGTCATAGGAAATCTCCAAATAGTAAGGCCTGGTTCTTTCCTTGACTGGCAAGCCATCCCCTCCTCGCTCTAAGCCCACATGTTGTATATTTTGAGTTATATTAAACCATATATATAGGATATGTCAACATTTTGTGGAATAATTAATGGTATTTCCACAATATGATGTATGGCGGTCGGGAAGAGGAACGGCAAGGGGTCGGCCATGGACGCCCCGGTCGCCGCAAAAGCCGGCTTTACCTGGGGCAACGGTCGGGCGAAGGGGCGGGACGAACCCGCATTACCTCTCCCGGGGAGGGTTGAAAGGGGCGGCGGTTAGGATGCCGACCCCTGCAGGAAGGGTGTGGATAACCATCGAGGGGTCCTTGCGTTGGGAGGATCAAACCCTGACCGTGTAGAGGATGGAGCAGGACAGGCGGCCGCGGCCATCAGGGCCAAGCTGAGGGCTGACCTGGTGGCGTTGCGCCGCGCCGTGCGCGAGTGCGGTCGCTGCGCGGGGAAGGGCGGGGGCATACCCGGACGGGGAGAGCCCGGCGCGTCCCTCTTCATGCTCGCAGGCATGCCGGGACCGGGAGCGGTTTCGTCCAACCCCTGGGGTTCATGGTGGGAGGGGGTGTCGTCCCGGGCGCGTGAGGAGTGGGGCTGGGACCTCCGGTCCGTGTACCTCTCCACCGCGTTGCGCTGCCCAGCCGGCCGCCCCAATCGCAAGGATGTGCAGCGGTGCTCAGCGTACCTGGCGGAGGAGCTGCGCATAGTCGGGCCGCGCCTGGTGCTGGTCTCGGGGAAGGTGGCCGCGGTGGCATTGCGGGAGGCTCTGGGGGGCGAGGTGCCGGCCAACCCCAAGGCGGGGGATTCCTTCCGGCTCCTCAACGCCACCTTCCTCTTCAACCTCGACGTGGCAAGGATCGCGGAGGACGCAGGGGCGGAGCGGGTTTTTTTCCGGGTGCTCAAGGAGGCGGAGGGTTTCCTGGGCTAAGGCATTGACGCGGAGGGGGCATACGACCGGGCATCGCGGATCGGCGGGATCGCCGAAATTCTTTCGTAGGGAGGCCTGAGAAGAAAGGAGAGGGGAGAATACTCAACTATTCCCTTGCGAAGAAAGCCAGATATGCAGGAGAAAGGAGTGATCTCTCACATATCTGGCCTGCCTCGGTTCATGATGTTATTGAACGCTCAACCCCGATCTGTTTTACTTGAATAGGACGTCTGGGCTTAAGGAGGGCAAGTTGGAGATAAGGCCGCGCCTGGAAAGATACCTTCGCAAGTACTGGATCCTTTTCCGTATCAAGACCATGTTCATCTACATATTTCCCACCACCCTGGGCTTCGCCTCCGCCGCGGCCGAGGGTGGGAGGACATCGGGATACAAGATAGCCCTGATGTACCTGGGCTTCCTCTGTGGCTCGTTCTTCTCGAGTTCGCTCAACTTCTACGCGGACGTGGAGTCGGACCGCCTCCACAACGACATGTACAAGGGAGACCTGCACATGTCAGACCAGCCCTTCGCGACGGGGGAGATGGGAAAGCTCGAGACGGCGCTCCTCTTTACCCTCTCGGGAGCGGGATGCGTGTTGTTTTCGCTGCTGGTGAACGCCTGGTACGCGTTGTTTATGGTGGGTTCGGTGGTCATCCTAGGCATCCTCTACTCCCATCCCTGGTTCCGCCTCAAGGCCAAACCGGTGCTGGACATCGCGACCAACGCCTTGGGGGCGGTGGTCCTGCTCGTGGCGGGGTGGAACGCCCTCCTGCCCGCGAGCTGGCCGGGCTTCTGGCCCCTTTCCTACGGCTTCCTCTTCTCCGCTACCCTTTATATACCGAGCGTGGCCAACGACGTGCCCTTCGACGAGGCGGCCGGATTCCGCACCTCCGGGGTGGTTTTCGGGGCGGACGCCATGCTCAAGGCCATGATTCCCATGTGCCTTTTGCTCATCCCCGTCACGGTTTACAACTTCACCCTCCCCATAGCCTGGACCTTCAAGCTCTTCTTCGCCCTGTCCCTGCCGGGAGCCATCGTTTTCACCGTGGGCATGCACCTGTTGTGGAAACCACCCCATATAAGGTTCAACGCCGGGCTGCTGGTCTACCCCATCGCCGCCCTCCTGCTCTTCTACTTCGTCTACGGCGTCAACGCCGCCCTCGGATAAAGCCTGCCACCCGACAGCCTGCATCGCGGAAGCGATTGCGCAGATCATAGCGAGGCGCAACGGTGCCAGCGCGTTGCGTCGCGAGATATAAGGCTTGGGAAGCATGCGCCTGTACATCAGCGAGATCGCGACGAGCTTGGCGAAGCACGACGCCGCCGGCGCGTTTCATCGTGAAGCGAGGTTGGGTCTGGCGCGCAAATTCACGCATACGCAAGGCCAATGAAAGAGCTATAAATTTTTATGTAAAGAGTCTTGACAATAATATTATCAAGAGATATATTAAAAATGCGCTCATATATGACCATGATGAGATAAAGCGCGATGAAATAAAAAAGGAGGAAGAGGAAAATGGCGAAGGCAGTGGGAATCGACCTGGGTACCACCAACTCCGTGGTGTCCGTACTGGAGGGCGGGGAACCGATAGTTATCCCCAACAGCGAGGGCGGACGCACTACCCCGTCGGTGGTGGCCATTTCCAAGACGGGGGAGTGGCTGGTCGGCCAGGTGGCCAAGCGCCAGGCCGTCACCAACCCGGAGAACACCGTGATGTCCATCAAGAGGAAGATGGGCACCACGGAAAAGGTGAAGCTCGGGGACAAGGAGTACACCCCGCAGGAGATATCCGCCAAGATCCTTCAGAAGCTGAAGGCGGACGCGGAGGAGTACCTGGGGGAGAAGATCACCGACGCGGTGATCACCGTGCCCGCGTATTTCAACGACGCCCAGCGGACGGCGACCAAGGAGGCGGGACGCATAGCGGGGCTCAACGTGCTGCGCATCATCAACGAGCCCACCGCGTCGTCCCTGGCCTACGGCCTGGACAAGGAGAACGACCAGACCATCCTCGTCTTCGACCTGGGCGGGGGCACCTTCGACGTGTCCATACTGGACATCGGGGAGGGCGTGTTCGAGGTCAAGTCCACCGCGGGCAATACCCAGCTGGGAGGGGATGACTGGGACCAGCGCATCATCAACTGGATGGCCGACGACTTCAAGGCCAAGAACGGCATCGACCTGCGCGAGGACAAGATGGCCCTGCAGAGGTTGAAGGAGGCGGCGGAGAAGGCGAAGATCGAGCTCTCCACCACCACGCAGACCAACATCAACCTCCCCTTCGTGACCGCCACCCCCGAGGGGCCGCTGCACCTGGACATGACCCTTACCAGGGCCGAGTTCGAGAAGATGACCGCGGACCTGCTGGAGAAGTGCGTGGGGCCGTTCAAGCGGGCGCTCAAGGACGCCAACCTGGAGCCCAAGGACATAGACCACGTTATCCTGGTGGGCGGATCCACGCGCATGCCCATGGTGCAGGATTTGGTGCGCAAGCTCTGCGGCGGGAAGGAGCCCCATAAGGGCATAAACCCGGACGAGGTGGTGGCCATGGGGGCGGCCATCCAGGCGGGCGTGCTCAAGGGCGAGGTCAAGGACGTCCTCTTGCTGGACGTGACCCCGCTTTCCCTGGGCATCGAGACCCTGGGTGGCGTGTTCACAAAGCTCATCGAGCGCAACACCACCATCCCCACGCGCAAGAGCGAGATCTTCACCACCGCGGCGGATGGGCAGACCAGCGTGGACATCAAGGTCTACCAGGGCGAGCGCGAGATGGCGGCCTACAACAAGCTCATCGGCAACTTCCAGCTGGTGGGAATACCGCCGGCGCCGCGCGGGGTGCCGCAGATCGAGGTGGCCTTCGATATCGACGCCGACGGCATCCTGCACGTGTCCGCCAAGGACCTTGCCACGGGCAACGAGCAGAAGATCACCATCACCGCCTCCAGCGGGCTCACCGAGGAGGAGATCGAGAAGATGGTGAAGGACGCGGAGGCCCACGCCGAGGAGGACAGGCGCAAGCGCGAGGAGGCGGACGTGCGCAATAACGCCGACAGCCTGGTCTACACCACCGAGAAGAGCCTGCGCGAGCTTGGAGACCAGGTCTCTCCCGATGACCGCAAGGCCATCGAGACGGCGCTGGAGGACGTCAAAGAGGCGCTCAAGGGCAACGACATCGACGACATCAGGCGCAAGACGGAGATACTGACGCAGGCTTCGTACAAGCTCGCCGAGCACATGTACGCCCAGGCCAAGGCGGAAGGGGCCCACGTCGGCCCGGAGGGAGACGGGAGTTACGGAGCCACCGAGGAGGCCGAGGGCGAGGTCATCGACGAGGCGGAGTACGAGGAGATGTAAGGCGGGGGGCGCCACGCGCCTCCCCCTTGAAAATAAAACGCGGAGAAAGGAGTGAGGAGGATGGCTATCGTGAGATGGGATCCATTCCGGGACCTGATGAACCTGCAGGACGAGGTCAACCGACTCTTCCGACGCAGCTTCTTCAGGGGAGTGGAGTCGCCGGCGGCGGTGGAGACCGCGGCCACCTGGGCGCCCGCCCTCGACATGTACGAGAGCGATGACAAGCTCACCGTCGAGGTGGAGCTGCCCGGCCTTGACGCCAAGGATATCGACATCTCCCTGGAGGACGACATCCTGCACGTCAAGGGCGAGAGGAAGTTCTCAAACGAGGTCAAGGAGGAGAACTACCACCGCATCGAGCGGGCCTACGGTTACTTCGAGCGCAACATACCGCTGCCGCGCAAGGTAGACCCGGACAAGGTCTCGGCTTCCGTCTCCGGCGGCGTGCTCAAGATAGAGATGCCCAAGGCGGAGGAGGCCAAGCCCAAGCAGATCCCCATCAAGGTGGAGGGGGAAAAGAAGGAATGATCCCCTCCGGGACAGGTCCTGGAAGCTGGGGCTGGGCGAGGGTCCAGCCCCAGCCATAAGGGCGGGGGATCCAAGAGAGGTGTTATGAGATGAGCGACGACAAGAAGGGCAGGAAAGAGGAAGTGGAAAAGGAAGCGGCGGCGCCCGCCGGCGGCGAGAAGGAGGCGCGCGGGGAGGCCGAGGGCTCCGAAAAGCGCCGCAAAGAGCTGCACCACCTCACGAAGAAGGACCTGGAGGAGATGGTCATCGCGCTCGAGGGAAGGCTCGAGGAGGCGGAGCGCAGGGCGAAAGAGTACCTGGATGACGCCCAGAGGCAGAAGGCAGAGCTCGAAAACTACAGGAAGAGGATGATCAAGGAGCAGTCGCGCATCATCGAGACGGCGAACCGCTCCCTGATCGCGGGACTGCTTCCTGTCGTCGATAACCTGGAGAAGGCGCTGGAATCGTGCGAAGGCCGCGAAGACGCGCTGGCGCGGGGCGTGGCCATGGTCTACGAGCAGCTCATGGAGGTTCTCAAGAAGGAAGGGCTGGAGGAGGTCAACCCCCACGGCCACCCCTTCGACCCCGAGGAGTGCGAGGCGGTTATGGCGGTGGTGAGCGACGATCACGAGGACGAAACGGTGGTGGAGGTGCACCAGAAGGGCTACCGTTACAAGGGCAGCCTGCTCCGCCCCGCGCGCGCCACGGTGAGCAAGTGCGAAACGGATTCGGATCTTTGACCTGGAATTGGCTTCCAGGTCGCGGAGGTTTCGGCCGGAAGGACGCGTGCCCGGTGAGGAGAAACCAGCGCTAGGGCGGCAAGCTCAAGATATTTTGGAGCGCAAGGAGGAGCGCGCCAGGCGAAGGCCGGAGGCGCGCCCCGTCGGAAAACATTTTCTAGAGAGGTAATGGGTTGTGAACGGGACCAAGGATTATTACAAGGTGTTGGGAGTCGACAAGAAGGCGTCCCAGAAAGAGATCAAGGACGCCTACCGCAAGCTTGCCCGCAAATACCATCCCGACGCCAACCCCGGGGACAAGGGCTCGGAGGAGAAGTTCAAGGAGATCTCGGAAGCCTACGAGGTCCTTTCCAACCCCGAGAAGCGCAAGCAGTACGACGCGGGCGGGATGTTCGCGGGCGCAGGAGCCGGTCCCGGGTTCGGGCCCTTCGACTTCGGGTCCTTCGGCGGGCGACCGGGTTCCCGCACCTACACCTACAGCGGGGACCTGGGAGACCTGGGCGACCTCTTCAACCTCTTCGGAGGCATGGGCGTGGGAACCGGCAAGGAGCGCCGGAGGGAGGCCTCCCGGGGAAGGGACATATCCGCCGACGTAACCGTATCCTTCGAGGAGGCGCTTTCCGGCGTCACCGTGCCGCTCACGGTGACGGCGAAGAGCGCCTGCCCGGAATGCAAGGGAAGCGGGGCCAGGCCCGGAACCTTGCCCAAGACCTGTCCTACCTGCGGGGGCAGGGGTTCGGTCTCTCAGAACCAGGGCCTCTTCGCCTTCTCCCGGCCGTGCCCGGCATGCGGAGGTCGGGGAACGGTGATAGAGAGCCCCTGCGAGAAGTGCGGCGGCACGGGCGTCAAGGAGATGCCGCGCAACATTAAAGTGAAGATCCCGGCGGGGATAAACGACGGCGGCAAGGTGCGCTTCCCCGGAAAGGGCGAGGCCGGCCTCCTGGGCGCGCCTCCCGGGGACCTGTACGTCAACGTCCATGTCCGGCCGCACAGGTATTTCAAACGCAAGGAGGCGGACATTCTGCTGGACCTCCCGCTCACCTTCCCCGAGGCGGCGCTGGGCACCACCGTGGAGGTGCCAACCGTGCACGGCAAGGTGAAACTGAAGATTCCCGCGGGTACGGCGGACGGCAAGAAGTTCCGCCTGAAGGGCAAGGGGGCGCCCAGGCCCAAGGGAAAAGGGCACGGCGACATGATAGTGACCGCCCGGGTGGTGGTGCCCAGGAAAACGACCGCCAAGGAGAAGGAGTTGCTGAAAAAGCTCCAGGAGCTCGAGAAGGAGAGTCCGCGGGCTTTCCTGGAGGAGTAGGTGATGGGATATGGATGCGAAGAGAGCGAGCGATGAGCCGGTATACGTGATAAGCGTGGCGGCGCGGCTGGCGGACGTGCACCCCCAGACGCTGCGCATCTACGAGCGCAAGGGGCTCATAAACCCCCAGAGGGTGCGCAACCGAAGGCGCTACTCCGAGGCGGACATCGAGAGATGCCGGCTGATCCAGGAACTCACCCAGGAGATGGGGGTGAACCTCGCCGGGGTGAAGATGATCCTGGAGCTGCGGAGCCGCGTGGAGGATATGCGGGAGCGCGTGCTCGCCATGGAGAAGGAGATGGAGGGCATGCGGCGCGAGATGGAGGAAAGGGTGAGGGAGGTCCGCGAGAGCTTCCGCAACGACATCGTGCCCGTGCCCCGGGGCGAGATCGTGCTGAGGCGCGAGGCGCACCCATTCCGCGGGTTGGTGGACCGGATGCGTCCTTGATCGCGAAGCGCTCCCGTGGACGCGGCGCGCGCCGCCACGGAATAACATGGAAATAACACCGGAAGGATGTGATGATATATGGTAAGTTTTGACAAATTCACCGTTAAGGCCCAGGAGGCCCTGCTGGACGCGCAGAAGGTCGCCGGGGAGAGGCACCACCAGTTCGTGGAGGCCGAGCACCTCCTCCTGGCCTTGCTGCGCCAGGAGGGGGGCACCATCCCCGCCCTCCTGGCCAAGCTGGGCGCCGACTCCGCAGCCATGGCCGCGGAGGTGGAGGAGGCCTTGGGGAAGATGCCCATGGTCACCGGCGCGGTGGGTCAGGTGCAGATCTCGCCGGGGCTGGCCTCGCTTCTGGAGGCCGCCCTATCCGAGGCCGACGCCATGAAGGACGAGTACATCTCCACGGAGCACGTCTTTTTAGCCATGGCCGAGGAGAAGAAGGGCGAGGCGGCGCGCGTCCTGCGCGCCCATGGCATCGACCGCGACCGCGTGCTCAAGGCCCTGGCCGAGGTGCGGGGCAGCCAGCGGGTGACCGACCCCGAGGCGGAGGGGCGCTACCAGTCCCTGGAGCGCTTCGGGCGCGACCTCACCGCCCTCGCGCGCCGCGGCAAGCTGGACCCGGTGATCGGGCGCGACGCCGAGATACGGCGCGTCATGCAGGTGCTCTCCCGGCGCACCAAGAACAACCCCGTGCTCATCGGCGAGCCGGGCACCGGCAAGACGGCCATCGTGGAGGGCCTGGCGCAGCGCATCGTGGAGGGCGACGTACCCGAAGGCCTGCGCAACAAGCGCGTGGTGGCCCTGGACATCGGGGCCCTGGTGGCGGGGTCGAAGTACCGGGGCGAGTTCGAGGACCGCCTCAAGGCGGTGCTCAAGGAGATAACGGAGTCGGAGGGGGAGATCATCCTCTTTATCGACGAGATGCACACCCTGGTGGGCGCGGGCGCCGCGGAGGGGGCGGTGGACGCCTCAAACATGCTGAAGCCCGCCCTGGCGCGGGGAGAGCTGCACGCCATCGGCGCCACCACCCTGGACGAATACCGCAAGTACATCGAGAAGGACGCGGCCCTGGAGCGGCGCTTCCAGCCCATCTTCGTGGGCGAGCCCGACGTGGAGGACACCATCGCCATCCTCAGGGGGCTGAAGGAGCGCTACGAGGTGCACCACGGGGTGCGCATCCAGGACTCCGCCCTGGTGGCGGCGGCGATGCTCTCCGACCGCTACATCTCCGACCGCTACCTCCCCGACAAGGCCATCGACCTCGTGGACGAGGCGGCGTCGCGCCTGCGCATAGAGATCGACTCCATGCCCACCGAGATCGACGAGGTGGAGCGGCGCGTCAAGCAGCTGGAGATCGAGAAGCAGGCCTTGAGGAAGGAGAAGGACAAGGCCTCGAAGGAACGTCTCGAGAAACTGGAGGCGGAGCTGGCCGAGCTCAAGGAGAAGAGCTCGGAGATGAAAGCCCACTGGCAGGCGGAGAAGGAGCGCATCTCCCGCATCCGCGAGCTCAAGGAGCGCCTGGAGCAGGTGAAGGTGGAGGAGCAGAAGGCGGAGCGCGAGGGCGACCTGGAGAAGGCGGCCCGCCTGCGCTACGGCGAGACCACCGAGCTGCAGGCCAAGCTGGAGGAGGAGAACCGGCGCCTGCAGGAGCTGCAGAAGGAGCGCAAGATGCTGAAGGAGGAAGTGGACGACGAGGACATCGCCGAGGTGGTTTCGGCCTGGACCGGCATCCCCGTGTCCAAGCTCCTGGAGGGCGAGGTGGAGAAGCTCATCCACATGGAGGAGAGGCTGCGCCGCCGCGTGGTGGGGCAGGAGGAGGCCCTGGAAAAGGTTTCCAACGCGATCAGGCGCGCCCGCGCGGGGCTGCAGGACCCCAACCGCCCCATCGGGTCCTTCCTCTTCCTCGGCCCCACCGGGGTGGGGAAGACGGAGCTTGCGCGCGCCCTGGCCGAGTTCCTCTTCGACGACGAGAAGGCCATGGTGCGCCTGGACATGAGCGAGTACATGGAGCGGCACACCGTCTCCCGCCTCATCGGCGCTCCCCCCGGATACGTGGGCTACGAGGAGGGAGGCCAGCTCACCGAGGCGGTGCACCGGCGTCCCTACAGCGTCATCCTCCTGGACGAGATCGAGAAGGCCCACGGGGACGTCTTCAACCTGCTGCTGCAGATCCTGGACGACGGCAGGCTCACCGACGGCCACGGGCGCACGGTGGACTTCAAGAACACGGTGATCATCATGACCTCCAACCTGGGGAGCCACCTCTACGCCGACATGGCGGCGAAGGACCGCGACGAGGTGCGCGAGGCGGTGATGGAGACCCTCAAGGCCCACTTCCGCCCCGAGTTCCTCAACCGCCTGGACGAGGTTATCGTCTTCAACCCCCTGGGTATGGAGGAGATAAAGCAGATCGTGGACATCCAGCTCGAGCACCTGCGCGCCCGGCTGGCCGACCGCAAGCTGGACATCCGCTTGACCGACCGCGCCAAGGAGGTGCTGGCCTCCGAGGGGTTCGATCCCCACTACGGCGCGCGTCCTTTGAAGCGGGTAATGCAGCGGGAGATCCAGGACAACCTGGCCCGGCGCCTGCTGGAGGGGGAGTTCTCAGAGGGCGACCTCATCGAGGTGGACGTGGACGCGGAGGGGAACTTCACCTTCGCCCGCGCCGGGGCTTCGGTTTACGCGGAGGCCTGAGGGCTACGGGAATCGCGCGGCTGCCGGGCCGCCTTGAGGATAGATGGGGGGCCGGACCACACCGGCCCCCCGCCTTATGTGCGTGTTGCTCTCGGGGGTGGAACGCCTCGTTTTTCTTTCCGCGCGCATTTCACGCGGGCGGCCTCATCGAGGTGGACGTGGACGCGGAGGGGAACTTCACCTTCGCCCGCGCCGGGGCTTCGGTTTACGCGGAGGCCTGAGGGCCACGGGAATCGCGCGGCCGCCGGGCCGTCTTGAGTATAGATGGGGGGCCGGAGGGATCCGGCCCCGCCCGCTGTCCCGATGCAAAAACCCGGTCGCGGTCAACGTCTCGGCCGCACCTCGACCGATAGGGTGTCCTCCCCGGACACCTCCCACTCCACCTCCGATTCCACCCCGTTGATCCGTTCGAAGCTGCCCTGCAAGAGGCCGACGAGGGGCAATCTCATGCAAGCGTTATCCAGGCGCAGGTTCGCTCCCCCCTCGCCCATGGCGCAATCGCGCAAGTTTCCGAGGCCGCGCACCGCGAGGTGCTGCCTGATCTCCTCCAAGGGCCGCGAGAAATCTATAGGCTGGAAGCCCTCCCTGGCGTATGCGCGCTGCGCGTTCACCACCAGCCTGGGGATCTCCTCCCCCAGCTCCCATTCCAGAGCGTCGAACACCGTGTCCATGAGGCCGGGGCTCAGGATAGCCATGCGGTAGCCGTTTTGCGTGTTCCTTATGACGCCGTTTTCCATGTCCCACTCGCACATGGACGCCAGGAGCCTGGGGATGCCGCACTCCGGGCATCTCTCGAAGTCCACGTCCCCCTGTCTCGGCGCGTGCTGGCTCAGCGTCAGGCGCTCTTTCAGCACCTCGGGATAGGTGGTCCAGGTAGTGGTGAGCTCATACAGGCCCGGGCCGACCTCCTCGTAGGTCACGGAGTGCTCGCCGCCCACCGAGGAGGCGATGACCCCGGCGAACGCCCCCGAGGTCTCCAGGATGGAGAAAGGCCTGTATATGCTGATGCGGCAGAAGTCCTCCTCGTCGTTCTCATAGCGGTAATCCAGAAAACGGTACCTTCCGTAGCCGATGGCGTGGCAGAGGTCCATCACTCCCTGTGCGAAATCCCTCACCTCCAGCGTCTTGCCGCGGATCATCTCCTTGACCGGTGGCGGGATGAGGGAATCCATGTAGAGCTGCGTGCCCCGCGCGATGATGTTTATCACCAGGTGGTCGATGGAGACGCCGATGGCGTCGCCGACGGCGCGGAACACGGGATCCACGTTTTCGCATTCCGCCATGGCCATGCGGGCCTCGTGATTGGTGGCCTGGACGATATCGCCGTCGGTCATCCAGGTGTTGAGCTGGTGGAACCTCTCCGGCACCCCACAGGTGCCGCATGTCGCGAACTCGGTCATTTCCCCTCCCGGACTTCTCTCCACCGGCTTTATCCCGGTAATGAGGGACTGGGTGATGACACCGTCCCTTTCCCTTATCGGGCGGGCAAAACCGGCCTTGAACCGCGTTTTGAGAATAAAACGGCTAATTTCTTATCGTCAGCAATGCTGCCCGGATTTACCCCAAGCGGTTGATGGAGCTCATGACGGCGCGATATCCATAAGGCATCTCCCGAAAGCGCGGTGGCTGTCGTGTCGCATTCCCGCAGACCACCTGGAGAAAGCTCAGGATCGCGCGCGGCGCCAGCGCCTTCTCGCGGGCGCGGCGAGGGTGAGCAGACCAAGGGCCGCTCCGAGCATGAGCAGCGCCGTGCCGCCGCCCTGCCCGCATGGCGAGATCACGGTGAAGCCTGCCCTCAAGGGCGCACCTCCGTACGAGTGGTAGCCACAGAGACCGCTCGGAGATAAACGCTCAGGATCGCGCGCGGCACCAGCGCCTTCTCGCGGGCGCGGCGAGGGTGAGCAGGCCAAGGGCCGCTCCGAGCATGAGCAGCGCGGCGCCGCTGCCCTGCCCGCATGGCGAGGTCACGGTGAAGCCTTCTTTGAGGCGCGCCACTCCATACGAGTAATCCCCGCAGACCACCTGGACGTCGTAGACGCCCGGCTCGGCGCCCCACAAGGGAACCGTGCAGGTGATCGCGTTATCCGAGGTCTTCCTGGGCGAAAAGGCCTGGATGATCCGCGGCCCTTTTCTCAGCTGCACGGTTGTGCCGGCGGCAAATGGACCCAGGTTCCCCTCGACGGTTATCTGTTGGAAGAAGGACAGGTTGGAGGCCTGGCTGGGGACTATGGAGTAGATCTCGTACGGGGTGTATAAGGCCGTGAAATACTGGCCGGTGTTTCCGTAGCAGCCGCTCTCGGGATCGGTCACCACCACGTCGTAAGAGTAGTTCCCGGCGCCGGCGAGGTCGAAGATGCATTTCATGCGGGTGGGAGAGAGTACCTCCACGTGCTCGGCCTCGATCACGGACTCCTTGCCGAACTTAAGGGTGGCGGTGAACCCGTCCCGGAAGCCCGCTCCCTCGATCACCACGTCAGCATAGGTGTCGATGTAGCCGTAGTCCGGGGTGGTGGAGGTCACGGTTATGGGGTTCTCCAGGACGGAGAACGCGTCCTCCAGCGCGGCCCGCTCCCCGCCGGGGTTCTCGATCACCACGTCATAGACGCCCACGGGCACGTCAACGAGCCATATGTAGCAGTCGACCTGGGTCTCGGATATCAGGTATTCGATGGTCTCGTACTCTGTGCCGTCCTCGGCCACCAGCATTATCTCGAAGGGGCCGTAGAAGCCGGAACAATACACGGTCAGGTATTCCATCTCGTTGCCCTGGAAGCCGTGGTTGGGGGTTATGGTGGAGATGGACAGCGGCGCGTCCGGGATGAGGTTGAAGGCCACGCTCGCCGTCTGTCCGTCCACGTTCTTCACCAGGAGCTCCCTGGGGCCCGCCTCGTATGTCGGGCAATCCGAGAGGTCTATGGTGCAGGCTATCTCCTCGGACGATACCAGGAACACGTCGCAGATCTTGGCGGACGGGGCATCGCCAATCTCCACCGTGCATCCGTCGCGGAAATGCCTGCCGGAGATGGTCGCCTGCACCACACCTCCGATGGTCGCCGAATCGGGGCTTACGGACATTATCTCCGGCGGATGGTAGCCCATCGTCTCGTTGACGGAATGCGACCTCCCCCCGGTGATCTCGATCACGTCCGC
The DNA here is from genome assembly GCA_013178005.1 of Actinomycetota bacterium. Taxonomy (GTDB): domain Bacteria; phylum Actinomycetota; class Geothermincolia; order Geothermincolales; family RBG-13-55-18; genus Solincola_B. Next base: position 15,165 of record JABLXL010000020.1, on the reverse strand, counting down.
CGACGCGAAATCGTCTTTGTCCTGGTGCCATTCCGGCGCGAAGACCCCGCCGGGATCGTGGAAGTAGAACTTGTATCCACCCGAGGGCAGCGCGGTGACCATGCGGTAATGCCCGTCGTCGCCGGTTGTGGCGGACGACAGGAGCTCTCCGTCCAGGCCGTAGAGCTCCACCGCTATCCCGGACAAGTAGCCCTCCCAGTAGTTCCACGCCCACCCGGTGATCACCGTGGCGTATTCCACCGTGAAGGGCAGGGAGCCGGAGGTGCCCCCGTTGTTCATCACGGCGACTTCCACCGGGCCGACCGGCAGGTTATCGGGCACGCGGCATACGATCTCCTCGTCCGACCAGGATACGATTTCCGCCTCAGCGCCGCCGAAAACCACCTTCGACGTAGGTAAACGCACACCAAAACCGCTCCCCGCGAGCGTGACCTCGTCGCCCATGATCCCCGAATCCGGGGTGATGGACAGGAGGGAGGGGACGGGCTGCCATCCTCCGTTGCCGGTGTGCAGGATGTGGCCCGAGACGTTAGGCACCGCGTCGTACGATGTCGTATAGCCGACCGCCCAAGCGGTTTCGGGATCGACGGCGGATATATCGCCCGAGATCACGTTTATGGAGCTATCCTGCAGCACCCAGGTGCTTCCGCCGTCATCGCTACGGTAGATGAACCCCGGTACGTTCGGGCCTCCTGCCGAATACCCCCCTTTGCCGGCAAGCCAGGCGCTGTCCGCATCGATCATCTGGAGTCCCGCGGGGGCGCCCGGCCACAAGGGGGCTCCGGTGACGGTCCAATTCGCTCCCCCGTCGCCGGTGACGCAGCTCTCGGGGTAAGGAGTGTAGATGTACCCTATACCGATGGTCTTCCATCCAACCGCCCAGGCGCGCTGCCCGTCGATGGCCGATACGTCCCCGTAGGCGCGGTCGGCGCTCCCGACCATGGACCAGTTGGCGCCGCCGTCGGTCGTTTTCCATATCCCGCCCCTTGTATAACCGAAGATGTTGTATAGGCCCTGTCCGTAGAACTCTCCCCCCGCGACCCAACAGGTGTCGGCGTCGATGGCGGATACCCCCCTGAGGGGATACTCGATATCGCCTCGCTGCAACGTCCAGTTGACGCCGTCCGAGGTCTTCACGATGAACCCGTCGGAAGTGGCCGTGGACATACCCACCCCCCAGCAGGTGTTGGCGTCCACGGCGGAGAGGGAGTTGACCTGGTAGCCCTCGGCGTAGGCCTGTGTCGTCCACTCGTCACCGCCGTCGGTGGTCTTCATGATGAGGCTCGTCCCTCCCACCCAGCAGGTATCGGAATCCACGGCGCTGACCGCGTAGAGGGAGGTGGGAAAGGACGGTCCCTGCTGGGACCAGGTGAGGCCGCCGTCCTCGGTTTTAAGGATCAGGGAGGCAGGCGTCGCGTAGCCTATCGTACCAACTGCCCAACAGGTGTGCTCGTCGACGGCTGATACGGCGTTGATCAAAATGCCCTCGTCGTAATACTGCCGATGCCAGCCGGCCTGTCCGTCTGCTCCCGCCATGCCCGAGAACAGGAGGGCCGAGAAAAATCCCAGGAGACAGGCGAACACCAACCAAAGGTACCTTGGAGACAGCTTGCCCCGCATCTCATCACCCCCATGATGAAAAGGATGCAAACGCACCATTCCACATATAGCCCTGAACAAGTTTACCGGCGGTCGTTCACTTGACTCTAGAGTAACAATTTACTTAATCGAGGTCAACGGCTTTCACATAGACCATGGGGTCATGGTCCTGTGCTTGCGGGATGACGGGCACGAATGGAGGTACAACCGTGATGCCCTGGATGACTACCGTTCTGCTTTGCCGCTCCGGAAAAGGAAAAACAGGCGGTTACCAGGCGCTTTCGTGGAAGATTTTGATTTAACGCAGCGGGGAAAAGGCCCGGGGCAGGCGCCGGGCCTCTTCCTGCGTTTACGCCCCATTTCGGTTATCCTGGAATTCGGGCACGATCCTTTTGGCCGGCTCGCTTGTCGCGTCGTTGAGCCCGCGAACAAGGGACGGGCGGCGGCTCATGGAAGGCGCGGCCGCGCCCGATATTAGTATCGGTGGCCATGGGACCGCGGGCGGCCGCCCTGGTCGGCGACAACGGAAAAGGGTCGAAGATGAGCGATTATGACGTGGTGATCATAGGCGCCGGTCCGGCGGGCATCTTCACCGCCCTTGAGCTGGTGAAGAGGGACGGCCTGCGCGTGCTCATGCTCGAGAAGGGCCCGGACATCGAAAAGCGCGAGTGCCCGGCGCGCGCGGGCAGTTGCCGTCGCTGCGCTACCTGCGCCATCACCTCGGGCTGGGGAGGAGCGGGGGCCTACAGCGACGGCAAGCTCTCCCTCTCTCCTGCCGTGGGGGGATGGCTGGAGGAATACGTGGGCACGCGCATGCTGCGCGGTTTGATCGACCGCGTGGACCAGCTCTACCTGGAGTTCGGCGCGCCCCGCCGCGTCTATGGCGAGGACGCGGAGAAGGTGGACGAATGGAGGAGAAAGGCGGTCCTGTCAAACCTCATCCTCACCCCCTGTCCTTTCCGGCACCTCGGCACGGAGCGGTGCAGGGAGCTGCTGTTGAGGATGAAGGGCTTCCTGGCGGAGAAGGTGGAGATCAGGACCGATTGCGCGGTGGAATCCATCCTCGTGGAGGGAGGGGAGGTGCGCGGGGTGCGGACCGCGCTGGGAGAGGAGATCTCCGCCCCCAGGGTGGTGGCGGCACCCGGCCGCGAGGGGGCGGACTGGCTTGCGGAGGAGATGCACAGGCTGGGCGTCGCGGTGCAGAACAACCAGGTGGACATCGGGGTGCGGGTGGAGGTGCCGGCCCCGGTCCTGGAGCCCCTCACCCTGGATCTCTACGAGCCCAAGATACATTACTTCTCGCGGCGTTTCGAGGACCGCGTGCGCGTTTTCTGCATGAACCCATACGGGCAGGTCTGCGTGGAGCGGTACGGCGAGGTTCTCACCGTGAACGGCCATTCCTATGCCGAAAGCCGCACCGAGAACACGAACTTCGCCCTGCTGGTGAGCACCACCTTCACCGAGCCCTTCCGCGAGCCCATCGCCTACGGCAAGTACATCGCCCGCCTGGCCAACCTCCTGGGGGAGGGCATAATCGTGCAGAGGCTGGGAGACCTGGTGGCGGGCAGGCGCTCCACCGCGCGCCGCGTGGCGCGATCCACGGTGCGGCCGACCCTCGCCGACGCCACCCCCGGGGACCTGAGTTTCGCCCTTCCCTACCGCTATATCAGCGATATCCTCGAGATGCTGGAGGCGCTGGACAGCCTCTGCCCGGGGCTCGATTCCAGGGATACCCTGCTCTACGGGGTGGAGGTCAAGTTCTATTCCTCCCGTCCCGGCCTCGGCCCCGACCTTCAGACCGACGTCCGCGGCCTCTACGCCATCGGCGACGGCGCGGGGATAACCCGCGGCCTGGTGCAGGCCTCGGCCTCGGGCATCGTCGTCGCCCGCTCCATCCTCGACGAAACCCGCCGGTAAGGCTAGCCAGCCTGCCTAGCTGGGCGTGGGGTGCAGGCTAAATAAGCCTTGCTGTTCAGTGGGCGCCTTCCGGCTCGAAAAGGTTGAGGAAACCCCCATTAACCAGTTAAAACAAACGATTTCCATGGAAAGAAGGGGGCGGCTTCCGAAAAAGACGGTTCGCCCTGCAAGCGGGCGCTTTCCGGGTCGAAAAAGTTGAGGGAACCCCCGTTACCCAGGCAAAGCAAGCGGTTTCCATGGGAAGATGGGGTAGGGCTTCCGAAAAAGACGGTTCGCCCTGCAAGCGGGCGCTTTCCGGGTGGAAAAGGTTGAGGAAACACACGTTACCCAGGCAAATCAAGCAAATTCGACGTGAAGAAGGGGGCGATCTCCCAAATGTTCGATCCTGGAGTAATGCTTCCGCGCCCGGTTTCCTTTCCCGTCACTTTCCTCCCGCGCAGGTGGTATAATGGTTCTCCGTGCGGGGAACGGAAATACAAGCGGAAGGAAAGCGGAGATAGTTCATGCCCGGGATCGTGGTGGTGGGAACCCAGTGGGGGGACGAGGGGAAGGGAAAGGTCATCGACCTCCTCTCCGACGACATGCACATGGTGGTGCGTTTCCAGGGAGGGAACAACGCGGGCCATACCATCGTGTATGATGGACAAACCCTCAAACTGCATCTCATACCGTCGGGCATACTCTACCCGCATATCGTGCCGGTGATCGGCAACGGGGTGATCGTCAACCCCCGGGTGCTCATAGAGGAAATGGACAACCTGGCGTCGCTGGACGTCGACACGGACCGGCTGCGCATCTCCCACAACGCCCACCTCATCCTGCCCTACCACGAGGCCTTGGACGGCCTCATGGAGGAGAGGAGGGGGGGTGGGGGACTCGGCACCACGCGCAGGGGCATCGGGCCGACCTATGCGGACAAGGCGGCGCGCGTGGGGCTGCGCATGCAGGACATGGCCGACCCCGCGGGGTTCCGGGAGAAGGTCAGGGCTGCGGTAGAGGAAAGAAACCGCCTCCTTGCCTGCGCCTACGATTCCGAGCCCCTGGATGCGGAGGAGATCGCGGGGGCGTACGAAGGTTATGCGAAACGCCTGAGATCCTGCCTGGCGGACACCTCGCTGCTCGTCAAGGAAGCCTTGGACAGGGGGAGGAACGTCCTCTTCGAGGGGGCGCAGGGCTTGATGCTCGACCTGGATCACGGCACCTATCCCTTCGTGACCTCGTCCAACACCGTCGCCGGGGCCGCCTGCGCGGGAGCGGGGGTCGGGCCCAGGGATATAAACGAGGTGATCGGGGTGACCAAGGCCTACGTCACCCGGGTGGGGGCCGGACCCTTCCCCACCGAGCAGGACAACGAGATCGGGAACGCCATGCAGGAGGTGGGGCGGGAGTTCGGGACCACCACCGGTCGCCGGCGCCGCTGCGGGTGGTTCGACCTCGTTATCCTGCGCTACGCGGCACGCCTAAACTCACTATCCAGCATGGCCGTCACCAAGCTGGACGTGCTCTCGGGCTTCGACCGCCTCAAGGTCTGCGTCGCCTACCGCTGCGGCGGAGAGGTGCTCGAGGAGTTCCCCCAGCTCTCGCAGGTCTTCGCGCGATGCGAGCCCGTCTACGAGGAGATGCCGGGGTGGATGAGCGACATATCCGGAGCCAGGAGCCTGGAGGACCTCCCGGAAAAAGCCCGGGACTACCTGGATTTCATCTCCGCGCGCTCGGGGGTCCCTATATCCCTGGTCTCCGTGGGGCCCGAGAGGCAGCAGACCATCCTCCTGGACGGGGGCGGGGAGCCCCTCTCGCAGGGACGGTTCCTCTTCCAGGACGACCTGCCTCTCTGAGGCCCACCATTCGCAATTGGCAGCGGAGAGGCACCATTCGTGACATCCTCTTCAAGGACAACCCGCCTCCCGGTATTCAAACTTCGCGAATCGTAAAAGTAACGGCACGATTCGCCGCTTCTTTTCCCATGAAGGGCTGCCCCTCTGACCTGAATTCTACGCGAGCAGTGATCGAAAAGGCCTGATTCGAGGCGTCGCTCTCCAGCATAACCCACGCACCTCATGTACCCGTTGCTCACGGGAATGCCTATCCCGCCGTGTCCCCATTTGACGGACGAGGCGAATGCCAACCCGGCCTTTCGGAGGAGCCCGGTGATGGATGCGCCCGTCGTCATGGCAACTCGCCGATTCGTTGTTCCACCAGGCAGGATCGTCAAGGCTACCCATAAACGTCTGGTGGTGTCCGTGCCAGCCGGAGAATGGAATCGCCGTTTCGTTGCCCCACGAGGCAGGATTGTCACCGGCGTCCATAAAATATAGTGATATAGTCGGGGCGGACACGGGGAGGTTTGCATGAAGGTACTGGTGGTGGGAGGAGGAGGGCGCGAGCACGCCCTCACCTGGAAGATCGCCCAGTCGCCCCTGGTGGAGCGCATATACTGCGCGCCGGGGAACGCGGGCATGGCCGCCCTCGCCGAGTGCGTGGCCATCAAGGCGGAGGACATCGAGGCCCTGGCGGCCTTCGCGCGGGACAAGGGGATCGACCTGACCGTTGTGGGGCCGGAAGCCCCCCTGGTCGCCGGCATCGCGGACGAGTTCGAGCGCCACGGACTGCGCGTTTTCGGCCCCGGCCGCGAGGCCGCGCAGATGGAGGGGAGCAAGGATTTCGCCAAGCGCCTCATGCTCGAGGCAGGCGTCCCCACTGGCCGGGCGGAGGTCTTCACGGACATCGAAGCGGCCAAGGCCTGTATCAGCAAAGGCAAGCCCCCCTTCGTGATAAAGGCGGACGGCCTGGCGGCGGGCAAGGGTGTGGTCATCGCCCAGGACGACAAGGCCGCCTATGAGGCCCTGAAGGCGTGCTTCGTGGACCGCGCCTTCGGGACGGCGGGGGAGAAAGTGCTCGTCGAGGAGTTCCTCGAGGGGCAGGAGGTCTCCATCCTCACCTTCGTGGACGGCGAGGACATCCTGCCCATGGCCCCCGCCCAGGATTACAAGCGCGTGGGCGACGGCGACACCGGCTCCAACACCGGCGGCATGGGATCGTACTCTCCCGTGCCCGTCCTCTCCGACGGTGACTACCGGCGCGCGGTAAGGGAGATACTCGAGCCCACCGCCCGGGCCCTGGCCGCGCGGGGCATCCACTACCAGGGCATCCTCTACGCCGGCCTCATCCTCACCTCCGAGGGCCCCAAGGTGCTGGAGTTCAACGTGCGCTTCGGCGACCCGGAGACCCAGGCGGTGCTCCCGCGCCTGAAGAGCGACCTCGTGGAGACCATGCTGGCGGTGGTGGAAGGCCGCTTGGCCGGGACGAGCCTGGAATGGTCGGACGAGGCTTGCGTCACCGTGGTCCTCGCCTCGGGCGGCTATCCCGGAGACTACGCCAAGGGGTACCCCATCAGCGGCTTGGATGAGGCGGGTGCCCTGGAAGGCGTCGTGGTTTTCCACGCCGGGACGAGATTAGGGGAAGGGGGCGAAGTGCTCACCGACGGCGGTCGCGTGCTCAACGTCAGCGCCCTGGGGCCGGACTTCGCCGCTGCGCGCGAAAGGGCCTACCGGGCGGTGGAGAGGATAGGTTTCAAGGACATCTATTATCGCAGGGACATAGCTTTGCGAACACTGGAGGTGTGAGGGATATGGCTGCTCCAACCGTTGCCCTGCTCATGGGCTCCAAGTCGGACATGGAAAAGGTCGCGCCCGCGGAGGAAATATTCGCCGAGATGGGCGTCAAGGTGATCAAGGAGGTCATCTCCGCGCACCGCCAGCCGGAAAAATTGAGGGAATTCGTGCGCTCGGCGCCGTCCGAGGGGGTGGAGGTTTTCATAGCCGCCGCGGGCAAGGCGGCGCATCTCCCCGGCGTGGTGGCCTCCATGACCACCCTGCCGGTGATCGGGGTTCCCATCTCCTCCCGTGACTTGGGGGGCCTGGACGCCCTGCTCTCCATAGTCCAGATGCCGCGCGGGGTCCCCGTGGCCGCGGTGGCCATCGACGGCGCCGCCAACGCGGCGCTGCTCGCCTGCGCCATGCTGGCCCTGAAGTACGAGGCGGTCGCGTCGGCCCTGGAGGAATTCAGAAGGCGCATGTCCGAAGGGTGAAAAGCCCCTGTTAACGGCGTTTCGCATGGGGCATAATAGACTTGTGCCGGGAGATTTAAATGGAAAAGGTTGGTAATATGGCCTTGTCCCCCGAGCTCCCAGACCTCTTGTCCGGGGAGGGGATGCGGACATGATTCCCCGCTACACCCTTCCCGAGATGGCCGAGGTATGGAGCGAACGCAACAAGCTCCAGAAGTGGCTGGAGATAGAGATCCTCGCCGTCGAGGCCAGGGTGCGGCGCGGGGAGGTGCCGGGGGAAGCCCTGGAGGAGATAAAGTCCCGCGCGTCCTTCGACCCCGAGCGCGTGCGCGAGATCGAGGAGACGGTCAACCACGACGTGATCGCTTTCCTCACCAACGTGGCGGAGAACGTGGGCGAGAGCTCCCGCTTCATCCATTACGGCATGACCAGTTCCGACGTCCTGGACACCGGGCTCGCCCTGCAGATGCGCGACGCCATGGACCTCATCCTGGGGGAGGCGCGTTCCCTCGCCTCCACCCTGAAGGAGAAGGCGCTGGAGTTCCGGGACCTCGTGGTGGTGGGGCGCACCCATGGCGTGCACGCGGAGCCCATGACCCTGGGATTGAAGTTCGCCCTATGGGCTTTCGAGATGGCTCGCGATATCGAGCGCCTGCGGAGGGCGCGCGAGGCGATCGGCTACGGCAAGATCTCCGGCGCCGTCGGCACCTACGCGCACCTCGATCCCTGGGTCGAGGCGTATGTATGCGAAAAGCTGGGCTTGAAGCCGGCGGAGGTCTCTACCCAGATCCTGCAGCGGGACCGCCACGCCGAGTACGTGTCCGCCATCGCCATGACCGGCTGCAGCCTGGAGAAGTTCGCCCTGGAGATAAGGGGGCTGCAGAGGACGGAGGTCCTCGAGGTGGAGGAGCCGTTCCGCAAGGGGCAGAAGGGGTCCAGCGCCATGCCCCACAAGCGCAACCCCATCATGTGCGAGCGTATCTGCGGCCTGGCCAGGGTCCTGCGAGGAAACGCCCTGGCTGCCATGGAGAACGTGGCCCTGTGGCATGAGAGGGACATCTCGCATTCCTCTGTGGAGAGGGTGATCATCCCGGATTCCACCACCCTGCTCCATTACATGCTGGTGAAATTCCATTCCGTGGTGAAGGGCGTCCAGGTGCACGAGCGCAACATGCGCCGCAACCTCGAGCTCAACCGCGGCCTGATCTTCTCCGAGAGCGTATTGCTCGCCCTGGTGGACAAGGGTCTTACGCGCGAGGAAGCCTACGCCCTGGTGCAACGCAACGCCATGCGCGCCTGGAGCGAGGAAAAGAGCTTCCGCGACCTTCTGGCCTCGGATCCCGAGGTGGCCGCCCGCCTGGACGGAGAGGAACTGGACGCGTGTTTCGACCTGGACAGGCACCTGCGCAACCTGGGCGAGGTGTTCTCGCGCCTGGAGGTTCTGGATTTTCGGGACACGTGAGAGCGAACTCCCGCCAGAAGATGCGGGAGCCCTTCGGTGCGCTAGAGGGACGGCTTATGCCGGGCGATGGGTTCGACCCCGATGTTTGCCGTCTGTTTTGCATGCAGACGGGCGAGGTGATTGGACGAGGAACGTCATGAGAGGGGCCTGGGCGAGGCCGCGTAGGCCGGTGCCGAGGTCCTGCGGCGAGTGGAGGAGGAGACGGGATTGAAAGTATCGGTTTTCGTGTCGCCCAAGCAGGGGGTGCTCGACCCCGCCGGGCAGGCGACCCTGGGCTCGCTGAAGTCGCTGGGCTTCGACGAGGTGTCCGACGTGCGCATCGGGAAATACATCACCCTGAGGCTGGAGGGTATCGACGCGGACCAGGCGGAGGAGCGCGTGCGGGAGATGTGCGAGCGGCTCCTCGCCAATCCCATAATCGAGGACTTCCGGGTGGAGATCGAGCGCTGAACGCTCGCCAACCTTGCGAATAGAGCCGGAGGAGAGGTGCCAGATGAAATTCGGAGTGGTGGTTTTTCCCGGATCCAACTGCGAGATGGACTGTTACCACGTCATCGACAAGGTGTTGCGGGAGGAGGTCGATTACGTCTGGCACCAGGAGACCGACGTCTCGCGTTATGATTGCCTGGTGCTGCCGGGAGGGTTTTCTTACGGCGACTACCTGCGCTGCGGGGCCATCGCGCGTTTCAGCCCCGTCATGGAGGCGGTGGCCGACTACGCCCGCGAAGGAGGGCTGGTCATCGGCATCTGCAACGGTTTCCAGATCCTGCTCGAGGCGGGCCTGCTCCCCGGGGCCATGCTGCGCAACACCTGCCTGCACTTCATCTGCCGTTTCGTCGACCTGCGGGTCGAGAACGCCTCCACGCCGTGGACCAACGCCGCCGCGGTGGGGCAGGTCCTGCGCATCCCCATCGCCCACAACGAGGGGAATTACACCGCCGACGCGGAGACCTTGCGCGAGCTAAGGGAGCAGGGGAGGATCATCCTGCGCTACTGCGCTCCCGACGGCACGGTGAGCGAGGAGGCCAACCCCAACGGTGCCATGGACAACATCGCGGGGATCTGCAACGAGGGATTCAACGTCTTCGGGCTGATGCCGCATCCGGAGCGCGCCTCGGAGGCGTTGTTGGGAAGCACGGACGGCATGGTGATCTGGGAATCCATCATGGCGCATTACCGGGGAAAAGGGTAGGGTGGAGCCATGGCAGAGCTTTATGAGGAACTGGGACTTACCGCTGACGAGTACCGGGACATCGTGCGCATCCTGGGGCGTGAACCCAACAAGGTGGAGCTGGGCATGTACTCGCTCATGTGGAGCGAGCACTGCTCCTACAAGAGCTCCAAAACGGTCCTCGCCCAGCTTCCCACACGCGCTTCCTACGTGCTGCAGGGCCCGGGGGAGAACGCGGGGGTCATAGACATCGGCGGCAGCCTGGCGGTGGCCTTCAAGATGGAGTCCCACAACCACCCCAGCGCCGTGGAGCCATACCAGGGCGCGGCCACCGGTATAGGCGGCATCGTGCGGGACATCTTCACCATGGGGGCGCGGCCCATCGCCTGCCTGGACCCCCTGCGTTTCGGCGATCCCGCGAGCCCGCGCACCCGCTACCTCTTCGGCGGGGTTATCGCGGGGATAGCCGGGTACGGCAACTGCCTTGGCATCCCCACGGTGGGCGGGGACATCTATTTCGACCCCTGCTATGACGAGAACATCCTCGTCAACGTGATGTGCATAGGGGTCATGCCCAAGGAAAGCCTCATCCGGGGCCAGGCCACCGGGATAGGCAACGCGGTGGTCCTGCTTGGCAATCGCACGGGGCGCGACGGCATCGGCGGCGCCTCCATCCTCGCCTCGCAGGAGTTCGACGAGAAGAGCCAGGAAAAGCGCCCCAGCGTGCAGGTGGGAGACCCCTTCACCGAGAAGCTGCTCATCGAGGCCTGCCTGGAGCTCCTGGAGAGGAAGCTCCTGGTGGGCCTGCAGGATCTGGGCGCGGCGGGCATATCGTGCGCCTGCTCCGAGACCGCGGCCCGCGGGGGGGTGGGCATGCGCGTCTACCTGGAGAAGGTGCCCCTGCGGGAGGAGATGGAGCCCTTCGAGATCATGATCTCCGAATCCCAGGAGCGCATGCTGGCCATAGTGGAGCCCAAGCACCTCGACGAGGTGCTGGGGGTTTGCCGTAGGTGGGGGCTTAACGCCGTGGTCATCGGCGAGGTCGTCGAGGGCGACGCCCTGGAGATCTACTGGCATGGCGAGAAGGTGGTGGACGTTCCCGCCTCCTCCCTCGCCAGCGGCCCGGTCTACGACCGCCCGGCGGAGCGGCCGGAATACCTTGACGAGGCGAGGGCCTTCGACCCCTCGTCGCTGCGCCACCCGGAGGATTGCGGCGAGACCCTGCTCCGTCTCGCGGGAGGGGCCAACCTCAGCAGCAGGCGCATGGTCTGGGAGCAGTATGACCACATGGTGCAGCTCAACACCGTGGTCTATCCGGGTTCGGACGCGGCGGTCCTGCGCATCAAGGGGACCAGCAAGGCCCTGGCGGTGTCCTGTGACGGCAACTCCCGCTACGTATACCTCGATCCCTATGCCGGCACCCAGATCGCGGTGGCGGAATCGGCGCGCAACGTGGTGGCCTCGGGAGGAGTCCCCATGGCCTTCACCAACTGCCTGAACTTCGGGAACCCGGAGAAACCTGGCATATTCTGGCAGTTCAGGGAGGCGGTACGCGGCATGGCGGACGCCGCCCGGTACCTGGAGCTGCCGGTGGTGAGCGGCAACGTGAGTTTCTACAACGAATCCTTCGGCGCCGCCATCTATCCCACCCCCATCGTGGGCATGGTTGGGCTCATCGGGAACGTGGCCAATCGAACTGGTATCGCCTTCCCCGATGAGGGATTGCTGGTGGTCATGCTGGGCGAGACCCTGGACGAGCTCGGGGGATCCGAGTACCTGTGGCTGTTGCACGGTTTGACGGCGGGAGAACCGCCGCGCCTGGACCTGCGCCTGGAGAAGGGGGCGCAGACCGTGTGCATCGAGGGCATACGCAGGGGCATCATCATCTCCGCCCACGACTGTTCGGAAGGAGGCGCGGCGATAGCCCTCCTGGAATGCTGCTGCGCCGGCGGAATCGGGGCGAGGCTTGAGGTGGAGACGGAGCTCCGGCCCGTCTCCTGGCTCTTCTCCGAGAGCCAGTCGCGTTTCGTGTTGACCCTGCGCGACGAGGACCTCGATGCCATGCGGGAGCTGGCCGGATCCAGGGGCGTTCCCCTGCGAGTCCTGGGAAGGACGGGCGGGGACAGATTGGTCATCAATGACTGGATAGACCTGGAAGTCAGGGAGATGAACCGCGTGAGGGAGGAGGCCCTGGAGAAGCTCATGCGGGGATGACCGCGGAGAGCGCGCGCGAAGGGCGCCATTCGGGTTACGCCTTGGCGAGGTACGAGGCCAAGAGCTTGGAAACAGGAAGGCAAACCAGCCCGCCGATTGATCCGGCGATCGGTGGACATGACAAAAAGGATATAGGGTCGATAACGAAGAGAGGCGATGAGGAAGCGTGGCGTTTGAGCTCAACGAATCATGCGGCATCTTCGGCATCTGCACCCATGAGGACGATGTCGCGAAGCTGACCTATTATGCCCTTTACGCGCTGCAACACCGTGGCCAGGAGAGCGCGGGCATAGCCGTCACCGACGGCAGGGAAAGTCTCATGCTCAAGGACATGGGCATGGTCTCGCAGGTCTTCAGCGAGCGCGATCTCAACAACCTCGTGGGGCATATGGCCATCGGCCACGTGAGGTACTCCACCACGGGGTCCTCTTTCTGGGAGAACGCGCAGCCGGTGCAGGTCCCGAGACGGCGCGGATCCGTCTTCGTGGCCCACAACGGCAACCTCATCAACACCGTGGAGTTGCGCGATGAGCTGAAGGCGCAGGGCATACGCTTCCGTTCCACCTCCGATACCGAGGTGATCGCGGTAATGCTCGCCCGCTCCGCTCGCGAGGACATGGTGGACGCGGTGAGGGAGGTGATGCCCCGCCTCGTGGGGGCGTATTCCCTTGTCATCCTCACCGAGAAACGCCTCATAGGCTTGAGGGACCCCTATGGAATACGGCCTCTCTGCGTGGGGAGCTACCGGGACGGATACGCTCTGTCGAGCGAGAGCAGCGGCCTGGATATCATCGGGGCTGAATACATGCGGGAGGTAGAACCGGGGGAGATGGCCGTAATCGACGAAGACGGCCTGAGGTTCGAGCGTTTCATGGAGCAACGCAAGCCGTCGCTGTGCATCTTCGAGTTCATTTACTTCGCGCGCCCCGATTCCATCATGTATGACACCTATCTCTATCACGCGCGCAAGCATATGGGCATGAGCCTGGCGGACGAGGCCCCCGTGGAGGCGGACGTGGTCATGCCCATCCCCGACACCGGGGTGCCCGCGGCCATAGGTTATTCCCAGGCCTCAGGGATCCCCTTCGGGGAGGGCTTGATCAAGAACCGCTACATCGGACGCACCTTTATCCAGCCCACCCAGGCCATACGCAGGCTGGGGGTGCGCCTGAAGCTCAACCCCCTGGTGGGCGACATCAAGGGCAAGCGCCTCGTGGTGGTGGACGACTCCATCGTGAGGGGAAACACCACGCGGGAGATCGTGCGCATGCTCAGGGACGCGGGGGCCAGGGAGGTGCACATGCGCATCAGCTCTCCCCCCGACATGTACCCCTGTTTCTACGGCATCGACACCGCCATCCGCAAGGAACTCATCGCCTCCACCCGCAGCGTGGAGGAGATAAGGGAGTTCATAGGCGCCGACACCCTGCACTACCTGAGCATGGAGAACCTGGTGCGGGCGACCCGTAGGCCACGGGAGGATTTCTGCCTTGCCTGCTTCGACGGCGATTACCCCATACCCGTCCCCGAGGACGTGAAGATGGCCAAGTGCAGGCTGGAGGAGGAAAGGGTGGGGTCGGAGCAGGACGGATGAGCCGTGAGAAGGGTCGCGGGCCTGGTTCGGTGCGCGGGACAAAGGAGCGTGGAAAGCGGGATGTCTTCACGGTTGGATTGATGGCGGGAAACGGCAAACCCGCGTGTGGGAGCGGGGACGGCGAAGACATGTTACAGGGAGGCGGGCCACCCCAGGGCGTCGCGAGGTGGCGCTGCTTCCCGGAGAGCGAGAGAGAATGGAGATACCGTGATGGAAGAAGATGGCAAGGCGGCTAACGGCGAGGAGAAATGCCGCCCCTTGACCTACTCAAGCGCTGGAGTGGATATCGAGGCGGGGGCTAAGGCGGTGGAGCTCATAAAGGAGGAGGCGGCGTCAACCATGCGCCCCGAGGTGCTCTCTGGGTTGGGAGGGTTCGGGGCGCTCTTCGAGGCGGGGTTCGGCGGCTACAAGGAGCCGGTGCTGGTCTCCTCCGTGGACGGCGTGGGCACCAAGCTCAAGGTGGCCCAGATGCTCGAACGCCACGACACCATTGGGATAGACCTCGTGGCCATGTGTGTCGACGATATCGTGACCTGCGGCGCGGAGCCCCTCTTTTTCCTCGATTACCTGGCCATGGGAAAAGTGGACCCGGAGAAAGTGCGCGCCATCGTGTCCGGCATCGCCCGCGGCTGCCGCCGCTGCGGATGCGCCCTCATCGGGGGGGAGACAGCAGAGCACCCGGGGATCATGGAGGAAGACGAATACGACCTGGCGGGGTTCGCCGTAGGCGTGGTGGAGAGGGAGCGGATCGTGGACGGCTCGCGCATTGTGCCGGGTGACGTCATCGTGGGCATCATGAGCAGCGGGCTCCATTCCAACGGCTATTCCCTGGCGCGCAAAGTCTTCTTCGAGATCAACGACTTCGATCCCGCCGACCGCCTGCGAGGGCTCTCCGCCACCCTTGGAGAGGAGCTGCTCACCCCCACCGAGATCTACGCCCCGGGCGTGATGCGCCTGGTGCGCGAGATGGAGGTCAAGGGCATCGTGCACGTAACGGGCGGAGGCCTCATCGAGAACGTGCCGCGCGTGCTGCCACCGGGCGTGGACGCGGCCATAGACATAACCACCTGGCACCCGCAAAGCATATTCAAGATCATCAAGGATATGGGCGGGATCGACGAGGTGGAGATGTTCCGCACCTT
>JABLXL010000002.1 GCA_013178005.1 Actinomycetota bacterium | reverse complement strand
TGAGGCGGGTGCGGGCGGGAAGCTCCGCGGCCGGCCCCTCCACGGGCCCGTTCTCGGTCATGAAGGTGAGGGACACGCGGGCGGGGGCGTCGCCGGGGTTCTGCACCAGCACCCAGGTCTCGAATCCTCCCTGGGTGCATCCCTCCGCCAGGCACCAGCTCGTGCCCTCGCGCTCGAGCCATATGGGCGCGGTCACCGCGACCTGTTCGCCGCGCCCGAGGGGGTCGTCTCCGTTCTCGTCCCTCTCCGTGACCTTGAGGTAGAAATAGGCGTTCTCCTCGACCTTGACTTCAGGGGACCATGCCACCGCCCGGCTGTCCTCCGCCTCTGCGAACTCCTTTTTCGCCGCCACCGCTCCACCCGCGGAGACCAGCTCGAGGCTCACGATTTCCTCGTCGTCCTCCACCGCCACGTCGAAGCGGACGGCGTCCCCGCAGCCTCCCACCACTGAGCCCATCCAGCTCGCTCCCTGCTTGAAAACCACCTCCATATCAGGGTCGTCGCTGGAATAAACCCGCCGTTCCCTGAGGGCGCGCAAGATGCCGTCCCTGGTAAGCGCGGGGCTCACCACCACCGTGCGGTGGCTGTACGCGTAAAGCGAGTGGTTGTCCTGGTTGTCGGCAGGCGCCAACCTCCATCCCTGGTCGAGGGCCAGGGGGTAGCGCTCGAGGTGCACCCCGGTGTTGTTGCCGCTGGGACCGTTGCCGGTCTCGTACAGGCACACGTTGTCCGAGACATCCTCGCGGAAAACGAAACCGTCGAAATGGGTCTCGAACCGCGCGGGATGGTTGAACTGGGCCACCGCATCCCTTTCGTCTATCCACGCGTAGAACGAATCCAGGTCGGAGGTCTCGTAAGCGTCAGTGAAATCGCCGGTGCCGAAGACGCAGAGGTGCCCGTCAACGCTATGCGACCATTCGAAACCCCTCAGGGCCACGAACTCCCCCGCCCGGTCGAAGGCATCGGCCTGGACGCCGGTATCACGCCACTCCTCTTCGGTCAAGCTTTCGGCATGGTCGGTGATGACGTAGAAATCGAAGCCTGCCGTGTCCCTGGCCCAGGCAAAGGCCTCCGCCGGGGTGCCCGTGCCGTCGGAATAGGAGGTGTGTGAGTGCAGGTTCCCGTAGTAGTGGTTCATCCCCCCGGATAGCGCCTCCACGAGGCCGACCCTCTCATGCCCCCGGGATCGACCCGCTGCCGACGCGGGCACGCCGGTAGACATCGCCAGCGATAAAAAAACCGCCGCGACGGCCAGGGACAGCGCGATTCCCGACCTTCTTCCCCTTGCCATATTTCACCATTCCTGGAGCCCTGCGCCTTCAGCATATCACGGTCTCACGGGCACGGCAATCGACGGACGGGCCGACGCCTCCCTTCGCAAGGAGAGACGCTTTGCCCCTCTAACCGGATGGTCGCAGCCGTCCATCGGACACGCGCTTGTCCCGCATGGAGGCTCTGAAGCGCCATGGCTTGCGCGGGGGCATGTAGGGAGGTGCCGCGCGCTCCATAACGGGAAGCTCTTCGCTTTTGAAACCGGCTTCGCCCGCGATTCGTCGGGGCTTGGGGTCGAGGCGCCGCGAGGTCCCGTACAGTCATGGCGGTGGGCGCGCGTCCACCCCGAGCCCGCCGCCACCATCCCCGCCCCGCATACCCATGAGGGCGCAGCGCGTTTTCAAGCCGCGCCCGCCCCGCTCGTTCGCGCGGGGCGGGCCGGGATTGCTTTTCACGCAGCCGGCGGCTCGGCGCCGGGAGGCTCACATGTTCACGATATCCGAGGGGATGGGTTCGCCTTTGAACTCCAGCCCGCTCCAGGGGGGGGCTCCCGTCTTCAGGCACTCCCAGCCCCCGAGCATGTTGTTCATAATCAAGACCGCCTCAAAGGAATTGCCTCCAGGAACGGTGACCTTGAGCACTTCCCAGTTGGAATCCTGCGAGCTGCGCTTGACCAGCGCAACCGTCCACTGGTCGGACCCGGCCGTTGACTGCCCCTGCGCCTTGAGGTAATCGACGATGGCCTGCTTCTGTTCCGTGAACTTTTCCTCGTCGCTGCCGATCTTGAAGATGGCCTCGTTGCTCTTTCCGGCGTCGTTCTTGACCGTCACCCCGTAGGTGTTCTTGCCGAGGTTGGGGGGCACAACGATGGTGATGGAGGTATCGGACCACTTCTTCACCTCCGCGACGCCGGTTCCGAAGAGCACCTCGCCGCCCTTCTGGGACGCCCCGAACCCGGAGCCCTTGATCACCACCTCATCCCCGGACTTGCCGCTCTCCGGCTCCAGCGAGGTTATCTTCGGGGCCTGGGAGGTCTTTCCGGTGACCTTGAACTCCACCTCGTTGCTGGCGCCTTTGTCCGTCTCCACCTTGACCCCGTACGCGGCTTCGGCCATATCCGCGGGGACCTTCACCGTGATGACGGTGTCCGACCACGCCACCACCTCCACCTGTTTTCCGCTGAAGAAGACCACACCGGTTCCCTGCGAGGACCCGAACCCTCCTCCCTTGATGACCACCTCGCTGCCCGGAGATCCGCTATCGGGCTCTATGGACTTGATCTCCGGCTTCGCCGCTGCCTTGCCGCATCCGAAGAGAACAAAGGCAGACGCCGAGGCCAGGACAACGGACAACACGAAAACCATCGCCGTCTTTCTACCCATTTTCTGCTCCTTTCTATAACGCAAGCCGTTTTGCTTTTTATCGGGCGAAAATGCTCATTGCATTAATGCTGTGGGGCAGGTCTCAAATATAGAATAATATTCCATGATATGGTAATGTATACCATTTTCGAGAATGATCTTATATCACGGCGGCATTTCAGGCACGCGGACGGGCCTTAAGCTCTCTGCGTCTTCATTGCGGTATTGTAGATATCGGGAAAGTCACCTTGGGGGTCAGTGATGGCGATGTTGGATATCGACGAGATCGCGAGAAGAAAACCCGAGAGGAAGGAACTACTGCAGTCCTCCCTGGAACGCCTGCTTACGCACCCGGAAAGAATGGGCGCGGTCAGGGTAGTGGTTTTCGGCTCCTTCGCAGATGAGAACACACACTCTAAAGGCGACCTGGACATCCTGGTGGTAGTGCCACAGGAGCGCTTGGGCAGGGAATGGTCCCGCACAATCATTCCGAGATCGACCGGGCTGTGGCATCGGATATCCTGGTGTTCAATACCGTCGTGCCGGCCGAGGAGATCGAGGCCAACGTGTTCCTTCAACAGGTCATGTCGAAAGGGATGCCGGTTTTCTGAGAGGATGCCTGGTCCCGAACCCATAACAAAGGGAAAAGCGGGCGTTTGCTTTCTATAACGAATACCCGACGGCTCGGCAGCAGATCCGGCAGCGAGACAAAAGAAGCTGGGGCCTGCGTTTTGCAAAGCCCCAGCTTGATCCTGGTAGCGCATGCGGGATTCGAACCCGCGATCTCCGCCTTGAGAGGGCGGCGTCCTAGGCCAACTAGACTAATGCGCCACGCATTCGATATTCGATTCTGGCTGGGGGAGAAGGATTCGAACCCTCACAACGAGATCCAGAGTCTCGCGTCCTACCATTAGACGATCCCCCAGGGACTGTCCGTGGCTATGATAGCATAAGGGCTTTTCCGGCTCAATGTCCGCGGAAGCCTTCTACCTATAACGGGGTAACCGGGCCTTTGTCGTGTTGCCGCACGTCACCGAGTACCCTCTGGAGCAGCAACAAACAAGACCTGGCCCCTTAGAGCCTGACCAGGGTGCGGCCCTTGGAGCGCTTCTCCAGGAGCAGCTTGATCCTCTCCTCCACCCCGTCAAGGTCCACCTCGGTGGTCATCTCCTCCAGGTTGTCGAGCTTCCACTCTCCCGCAAGCTTCTCCCAAACCTTGAGGCGGGGCTCCATGGGGCATTCCACCGAATCCACGCCCAGCAGGCTCACGCCGCGCAGGATGAAGGGGTAGACGTTGAGATCCAGCTCGTGTCCGGCGGCGTTGCCGCAGGTGGTCACAACCCCTCCGTAGGCGGTCGACTTCACCACCGTGGCCAGGATATTCCCCCCCACGGTGTCCACGGCGTTCGGCCATACGCCCTTGAGCAGGAGTTTTCCCGAGGTGTCGTCCACCTCGGAGGCTGGTATAACGCGGGCAGCTCCCAGAGACTTGAGCTTGGCCTCGTATTCGGAGAACTCCGCCTCGTCCATGAGTCCGGCCGCCGCGACCACGCTGAACCCTATCTTGGCCAGGATGCGCATGGCGATGGATCCCACTCCGCCAGTGGCCCCGGTGACCAGCACCTCGCCCGCTTCCGGTTTCACCCCCGCCTCGGTCAACTTGAGGACGGACAGGGCCGCGGTGAAGCCTGCGGTGCCGTAGATCATCGACTCGCGGAGCGAAAGCCCTTGCGGCAGCCTGACCACCCAGTCCACGGGGACGCGTATGTATTCCGCCAGGCCACCCGAGGTGTTCATGCCCAGGTCGTACCCCGTGACCAGCACCTCCTCGCCGGGGGAGAAGCGTCCGCCGGCGTCCTCCTCCACCGTCCCCGCGGCGTCGATGCCTGGGGTATGGGGATAATTCCTGGTGACGCCGCGGTTTCCGCTGGCGGAGAGGGCGTCCTTGTAATTGACGGAGCTGTAGCGCACGCGGATGACCACCTCTCCCGGCGGAAGCTCCTCGATGCTCTTCGTCTCTATGGCGCGAGTGAAGGACTTGTCGTCCCCTTCACGCACCACCAGGGCCCTGAAAGACTTGTTCTCCATTTCACCCCTCCATGTCTGGTCCGAGCTCTCAGCGAACAAACCGCTCATCTCAGCCGTAAATACCTGTTCTCTATTTCTCCTTTCGCACCTGGTCCTAGCCCTTTATGGAAAACGAATTCGTCTTCATAGCCTTGCCCTCTATTACACCCCTTCACATCGGTTTTTTTCCTGCCGATCCCCATTATCCACGAGCGCAGTTACTCAGTCAAAACGCGCGACTCGCGCCCGCGGATCGCGTCTCAATCCTGCCCTGGAAGGCAACCGGCATGCGCCTGGAACCTGAAAGCAACCTCGCGCATTATTCCACATATTACCAGCTTAACTCTCGGAGCCTCCGGCGGCCCGGGCGGCGCGCTCCCCGCATCGGGAAAGCCGGCCACAGATGCCATGGGGCTTGCGCCTCCCAACATCTGGATGGGCAACGTTTTCATTCCTAATATCACCAATTAGGCTCTCGGAGCCTCCGGCGGCCCGGGCGGCACGCTCACTTTCGGGAAAGCCGGCCTCGGTCGCCATGAGACCAACTCCCCAACATCCGGATGGGCAACGCTCTTATGCCTTTAAAGAAAAGCCGCGGCCACCGCAAGGCCTTCGCTTGCCCGGGAACGCAAGCCCGGGATCGCAAACGACTTAACCGTTAGCCGCTGCCGCCGTGGGGTTTCCGCCTCTCTATAGCTCCATGAGTCGGTTCAGCTCCGGCTCCCGAACCTCAACGTCCAGCCCCATGCGCCGCAGCGCCTCCTTGAAGGGGCCCAGGTCCACGTAGCGGCTGAGGGGCGGGTAGAAGTCGTCGTGGTGGTGCGGGATGACCACGCGCGGCCTGATCCTGCGCACCAGCTCGGCCGCTACCTCGCAGATGTCCGTCCTTCCCTGCACCGGCACCATGAAAACGTCCACCTCGGCGCCCAGGTTCCACGGCATGTTGGCGCTTCCCAGGTGAAAAAGCCGCTTTCCCTCGACCTGTATATACCAGCCCAGAACCTGGCCGCCGGGGTACCGCATCGATCCCAGGCGCGCCAGCTCGATGAAACGCGGCAGGCACTTCCACAAGGTGTTGAGGACCAGCCGCGCGTCGAAGACGACGTGCAGGGCCGGCACGGCCGTGAAGCGGAAGGGTCCCACCTCATCGACCTCGCCTCCCCAGTGCGGGCGCATCCTCATCCAGGGAACTCCCTTCGAGGCCAGCATATGGCAGACATCCGCGGAGGCGTGCACCTCCGCGCCGCTCACCTCCACCAGCTCGGCCACGTCGTAGACATGGTCGAAATGGCCGTGGGTGAGCAGTATGGCATTGGCGCCGGGGAAGTCCCGCGCCCGCAGCTCCTGGCGCGGGAACGCCTCGGGGTTGCGGGTGAGATAGGGGTCGATGAGTATGGAGGTGGAGCCGCTGATAATCTCGAATCCGGCCGTTCCCAACCAGCGCAACTGCATGGCCTCCCTCCCCGCTCGGTTTTCTCCCGCCTCAACCTTTCTCCATGCCGCCTTCCTCCAGGGAACGGGCTATGCGCCGCAGGCAAGTCTCCCGCCCCAGAATCTCCATGGACTCGAAAAGGGGCGGGCTGACCTTGCTCCCGGTCAACGCCACTCGCACCGGCTGGAAGGCCTTGCGCGGCTTGACCCCCATCTCCTCCGCCATGGCGCGCAGGGCCGACTCCAGCGCCGCGGCGTCGAAGCCCTCGAGCTCCAGGAGCCTCTTGCCCGTCTCCCTCAGGACAGCCCTGTTCTCCTCTCCCACCAACAGTTCGCGCGCCTCCTCCTCCGCCTCCGGTTCCCGGAAGAAGAAGGCCACCAGCGGGACGGCATCCGCGAGCACCTTGATGCGCTCGCGTATCAGGGGGGCGATGCGCCTCATCTTCTCCAGGGCCTCGGTGTCATCCCCTTCCGCCAGGCCAGCCCTCGCGAGGAAGGGCATGAGAGCATGCGCCAGCTCCTCGGCGTCCATGGCCATGACGTACTGCGAGTTCATCCACAGCAGCTTCTCGTCGTCCCACACCGCCGGCTTCGAGCTCACCCTCTCGAGGCTGAAACCGGCCACCAGGGTGTCCCGGTCCATGATGGTGGTGGAATCGTCCAGCGACCAGCCCAGCAGGGCGAGGAAGTTGACCATGGCGTCGGGCAGGAATCCCCGCTCCTGGAAGCTGCCCACCGCCACGTCGCCGTGGCGCTTGGAAAGGGGCTTGCCGTCCCTGCCCACGATCATGGGGAGATGGGCGAAAGCCGGCTCCTCCTCCCCCAGGGCGCGGTAGAGGAGGATCTGCTTGGGGGTATTCGGGAGGTGATCGTCCCCCCGCACCACGTGGGTGATGCGCATGTCCAGGTCGTCGACCACCACCGCGAGGTTATAGGTGGGAGAGCCGTCGTTGCGCAGGAGCACGAAATCCTCGATCTCCTCGTTGCGGAAACGGATCTCGCCCCGCACCAGGTCGCGGACCACCGTCTCCCCCTCCGGCACCGCGAAGCGCAGCGCGAAGGGCTTTCCCTCCCTCGCCATCGCCAGCGATTCCTCGGGCGATATGGAGCGGCAGCGCCGGTCGTACATCGGGCTCCTGCCTTCCTTGACGGCTCTCTCGCGGCGCTCCGCAAGCTCCTCGGGAAGGCAGAAGCAACGGTAGGCGGAGCCTTCCCGCAGCAGCTCCTCGGCCGCGCGGCGGTAAAGGTTCACGCGTCCCGTCTGGCGGTAAGGCCAGTGCTCTCCGCCCACCTCCGGGCCCTCGTCCCAGTCCAGCCCCAGCCAGCGCATGTCCCGGATGATGGCCTCGATGGCCTCCTCGGTGGAGCGCGAGAGATCGGTGTCCTCTATGCGCAGGATGAAAGAGCCCCCGGAACGGCGCGCCAGGAGCCAGTTGAAAAGCGCGGTGCGCGCTCCCCCCACGTGCAGGTATCCGGTGGGGCTGGGGGCGAAACGCAGGCGCAAAATGGATCTCCTTTCTTAACGCAGACGGTCAAGTGATGCAAAAAATGATATCACAGCCCGCGGACGGGAATCCTTCTGCTGCGCAAGATCCCGCATTCACATCCCGTACTTAGCATTCCACTTTCCTATATGCCCGGACAGGAGCTTCCGACTCCCTGCATCCGGTCCTGTCATTCCTTGCCATTAGAATGGAGCTGTTTCGGATTTCGAGTTGGCAGGACGGCACCATTCGGCACACGGCCTGGAATTGCCATACACATTATTGCCTAATATTATGTGTATAGAGGTGGTGAAGATGAGAACCAATATAGTGATGGACGACGAGCTGGTGGCCGAGGCCTTCAGGCTTACCGGCGCAAGGACCAAGAAGGAGCTGGTCGACCTGGCTTTGCGCGACCTTGTCGCCAGGAAAAAGCGCAAGGAGATCCTTGCCCTGGAGGGCAAGGTGGAGTGGGAAGGCGATCTCGACGCATGGAGGGCGTCCCGTCTTGGTACTGGTTGATACCTCCGTCTGGGTTGACTTCCTTCGCGGCGTCGACTCCCCCCACAGGCTCGTCCTGCGCGGATTGATAAGTGCGGAGGAAGAAGTCTGCCTGGCCGACATAATACTCGCGGAGGTCCTGCAGGGAATCAGATCGGACAGGGACTTCCGGGCGGTGAAGCGGAACCTCATGGAGTTCCCGATCTATAGCCTCAAGGGGGTGGAATCGTATGTCTCCGCCGCAATGCTCTACCGACGTTGCAGGAAATGCGGGATCACCCTGAGGGGAATCATCGATTGCCTGATAGCCCAGATCGCCATCGAACACGGGTTGGTCATCCTGCATAAGGACAGGGATTTCGAGCGGATAGCGAAGGTGGAGAAAAATCTCCGCGTCTTGCCGTTGCCCGCTCCCCCCTTCCGATGAAGCCCGTTTAATGCGGTGAACTGTATATTCGAACACAAGGCGTCATCATTTGAAAAATCGCCGGTGGGGCGTCACCGGTATCTACGAGATGCGATGGTTCTCCCCTCGCGCCAGCTCGATGTAAGTGAAGGTCCAGAGGGACGACTTGTAACACTGCACCAGCGCCTGCCCGGCGATGAGCGCGGCGGCGAAGAGCCCGTATGCCCCGAGGTACATGAGTCCCCTAAGGGGAGCAGGGCCGATGGAGCGAACCGCGAGCCCCACCGCCCAGGGAACCAGGGCGGATAAGGGCCAGGCTAGGACGACGAAGGCGATGTCCGCCGCCAAGGCCTGTAGCCATACGGCAATGCACCCGGCGGTTTGGCTTTGCAAGAGCTTCCAGCCGCCGCCCCAGGCCGCCCGTGCCCCCTGACCGTGCAGGAGGGCCAGTCGGCCCGCGAGCGTGGCCGTGACCCCGAAGAGGAAAGCGGCGGCGGCGAGGAGGGCGAACCAGAGCAAAGTCGCGAATATGTAGAGGAAGACGTGATCCAGGTGGGGGTCCCATCGTTCCCAGAGAGCGATGCCGGCGGCGGGCAAGTAGATTAGGCCGGTGCGCAGGATATCCCAGGGGAGCAGCGCGGCGGCCAGGGAGAGGTAGCGGCCACGTGAGGCCGAAAAAGCCGCCGTGAAATCGGGGACAGGGCCCTCCTCCCCGTCGGCGACCTGGCGCACGAGGACCATCTCCGCCATGTACCCCAGGGCTTTGGTGACGGCGAAAGCGGCCACAGCCGCCGCCGCGAAGGCTACGAGCGCCCACGCGTCCCCCAGGCGCCCCGCGAGCGCGCTTCTCCATCTCTCGCCCAGGAACTCCGGACCCCAGCCGAAAACGACCCACCACGCCTCGGATAAGGCCAGCGCGGCCAGCAAGCCCGCCGGCCACAGGCGTTTCTCCGCCAGAGCCAGCTTGAGCGAGCGCTTGTAGTACAGCTGCATGCCCCTCCTTGCTCCGACACGCGAAAAGGCGCTTCATTTATCGGAAAGACGATCGATTTCCTTATCGGCTCGAAAATTACGCGTTTCGGGTTGGTCCCATTGCGCAGCTATATTAGACATATTGGGTGTGCCTGGAATCGGGGTCGTGTCCTCATTCTCCTGTTCTGAAGGCAGCGTAAAGAATAGAAGGGGAAGGCCATTTAATTGCCCTGGTTCTTGTCCAGAGCCACCCAGACACGATTACTTTTACGCTACCACTCTAATAAGGAGACCAGACATAAATCTTTATACGCTACTGTTCCGAAAGGATATGCGCGCCTGACTTGCGAAACGACGGAATAGAATAGCGAGGAGACGACCCTCTTCTCACCGTGGCTCCCGGCTCATGTCCCTCGCGTGGACGCCCCCGGCTTTTCCCCGCCCAGCAGCGGGGGTCCTTGCGCGCTAATGCCCGCGGGGGCGACCGCTAGGCCGCGACGACGGTGTTCTTCAGGGGATCGAGTCCCTCTATCAACACCTCCACGGTGTCGCCCGGGAACATCTCCCCCACCCCGGAGGGGGTTCCGGTCATGATCACGTCGCCGGGGTACAGGGTCATGATGCGGGAGACGAAGCTCAGGAGATCGGCAGGGCCGAAGGCCATGTTGGCGGTGGTCGATGACTGGCGCGTCTCTCCGTTCAGCCTGAGCTCTATCCTCAGGTCGGAGACGTCGAGGTCCGTCTCGATGAAGGGGCCCAGGGGGCAGAAGGTATCGAAGCCCTTGGCGCGGGTCCACTGCCCGTCCTTCGCCTGCAGGTCCCGCGCGGTCACGTCGTTGCCGCAGGTGTAACCCAGGATGAGGGAGGGTGCTTCCGCGGGGGTGACGTTGCGGCATTCCGCGCCGCAGACCAGCGCCAGCTCCGCCTCGTAATCCACCCGTTTGCTCATCTCCGGGTAGACGATCTCGCCTCCGTGCGCCAGCAGCGAGGAGGGCGGCTTCATGAAGAGCACGGGCTCGTCGGGCATCTCCATGCCGAACTCCTCCGCGTGGTCCCGGTAATTGAGGCCCACGGCGATGATCTTCTGGGGAAAGACCGGGGGCAGCAGCTCCACCTCCTCCAGCGCGTAACTCCTTCCCTGCCTTTTCACGTCCAGGAAGGGGGTGCGCTCCAGCTCGTGGATGACGTTTTCCTCGAGCACCCCGAAGAAGATATGGCCCTTGTGCCTGTACCGCGCGATTTTCATCCCTTCTCCCCTCGGTCGGTCATCGCTCCTCTCATTCGCGCATCTCTCCCCGCGCTCCTTCAAGTCACGTGATTTTCATCCCGTCTCCCCTAGAGGGGCCAAAGGCTTGCTTCTCCCTCCCCTCGCGGACGCTACGCTTCCGCCATTCCCCGCCGGTTTCCCGCAGCGGACCGCCGCGCAAAGGCGGGGACGGGAATGGGGCCGCCCGCCCATCGACCCGGCCGCTCTCCCCGGCGAGGAGCCGAAACGAGGCAACTCGGATGCATTGCCATAAATTACCTTATAACCCCCGGCGAGGGGGAGACGAGTCCGGGCCCTCAATCGGGCTGGGCCTTCTTGTGCAGGAGGCCGTACTCGATGGAGTCCACCAGGGCCTGCCAGGAGGCCTCGATGATGTTCTCGGACACCCCTATGGTGCCCCAGGTCTTTTCACCGTCGCCGCTCTCGATGAGCACCCTGGTCACCGCCGCCGTCGCCTTCTCGGGGTTGAGGATCAGCACCTTGTAGTCCTCGAGGTCGATGTCGTCCAGTTCCGGGTAAGCCCGCCCGATGGCGAGGCGCAGCGCGTTGTCCAGGGCGTTCACGGGGCCGTTCCCCTCTCCGGTGGCGATGATGCGCTTTCCCCTGACGTGCACCTTGATGGTGGCCTCGGTGACCACCTTCCCGTCCTCCCTCTTCTCCATGATCACCCGGAAGCTCTCCAGGCGGAAGAAGACCCGGTGCAGGCCGAGATGTCTCCGCATGAGCAGCTCGAAGGATCCGTCCGCGGCCTCGAAGTGGTAGCCGCGGTGCTCCATCTCCTTGACCAGGTCCAGGATCTCCTGCACCTTTTCGGGACTCTGGGTCAGGTCGTAACCGAGCTCTTTGCCCTTGATGATTATGGTGCTTTTACCCGAGAGCTCCGAGACCTCTATGTGTTGCCGGTTACCCACCGACTCCGGCCGGATATGCTCGTAGGTCTCCGGCTCGCGCATCACCGCGCTCACATGCATGCCCCCCTTGTGGGCGAAAGCCTTCTGTCCCACGTAGGGCTGGTGGGAATCGGGCTTTATGTTCATGATCTCGCTCACGAAGTGAGAGAGCTCCGTCAAGCCCTTGAGCCTCTCGGCGTCCACGGCCTCCCGGCCCATCTTCAGGACCAGGGCGGGGATGATGGAGCAGAGGTTGGCGTTGCCGCAGCGCTCGCCGTAGCCGTTCACCGTGCCCTGGACCATGGTGACGCCCTCCTCCACCGCCACCAGGCTGTTGGCCACGGCGCACTCCCCGTCGTTGTGGGCGTGCACGCCCAGGGGCACGGAAAGCTCGCGCGCGACCGCGGCGGTTATCTCCCGCACCTCCCAGGGCATGGCCCCCCCGTTGGTGTCGCACAGGCACACCCAGTCCGCGCCCGCCTCCACCGCGGCCCTCACCGTCTTCATGGCGTAATCCGGGTTGCCCTTGTAGGCGTCGTAGAAATGCTCCGCGTCGTAGATGACCTCCCGGCCGTGGCGCTTGAGGTAGTCCACGCTGTCGGCGATCATATAGAGATTCTCCTCCAGCTGCGTGCGCAGGGCTGTTCGCACGTGCAGCTCCCAGCTCTTGCCCACGATACACACGGCCGGGGTCTCCGCGCGGAGGAGCTCCTCCAGGCCCCGGTCCTTGTCGGTGCCGATCATGGCCTTGCGCGTGGAGCCGAAGGCCACCGGGACCGCACCCTTGAGGCTTTCCCGCGCCAGGCGGCGGAAGAACTCCTCGTCCTTGGGGTTGGACGCGGGGTAGCCGCACTCCACGTAGTGGATTCCGAACTCGTCCAGCCGCCGTAGGATCTTGAGCTTGTCCTCCACGGAAAGGGATACCCCTTCCCGCTGGGCGCCGTCACGCAACGTGGTGTCGTATAACCTTATGTTTTCAGCGCTCATCTCTCACCTAAATCCGCCGCCATGAGCCACCGCTCTATTTCTGACCATGCCGCAATGGGCCATGGCTTCACTTTCCTCTATTTTCCAAAACGGCATTGCGCGGACTCCCTCGGGCACCGCGCTCGAGCCAAGCCGACGATCGCGTTCCCCGCGAGGCGATGTCCGGTGGTGCTCCGGCGCGCGCGCCGCCTCAATCCACGTACTCGAGCCAGTGCTCGTAAGCCTTGTCCTTGCCCTCCACCACCTCGAAGAACTTGTCCTGGATGCGCCTGGTGATGGGGCCGGGGTCGCCGATCTCGCGGTCATCGATCTCCCTAATGGGCACCACCTCGGCCGCTGTGCCGGTGAAAAAGGCCTCGTCCGCGATGTAGAGGTCCGTGCGCACCAGGTCCTTCTCCCTGCAGGGGATGTCCATGTCCTCGGCGATGCGCATCACCGAGTCCCTGGTGATCCCCTCCAGGGCTCCCGCCGAGGTCGGGGGCGTGAAGACCACGCCGTTCCTCACCACGAAGATGTTCTCCCCCGCGCCGTCGGCCACGTGCCCGTGCAGGTTGAGCAGGATGGCCTCGTCGTACCCCGCCTCCACCGCCTCCATCTTGGCCAGGATGGAGTTCAGGTACTGCCCGGTGGCCTTGGCGGCGGTGGGGATGGTGTTGGCGTCGTTGCGCCGGAAGGAGGAGACCTTGGCGCGAACCCCGTTCTTTATCCCCTCCTCGCCCAGGTACGCTCCCCAGGGCCAGACCGCGATGGCCACGTTCACCGGCGCGGCCATGGGGTGCAGCCCCATCTCCCCGTAACCCCGGAAGGCGATGGGCCGGATATAGCAGCTCTTGAGGCCGTTGGCGCGGATGACCACCTTGGTGGCCTCCACCAGCTCCTCCAGGCTGAAGGGTATGGGCTTGCGGTAGATGGCCGCCGAGCGGAACAACCTGCGCATGTGGTCGGTGAGGCGGAACACCGCCGCTCCCCGCGGGGTCTCGTAGGCGCGGATCCCCTCGAAGACCCCCGATCCGTAGTGCAGGGAATGCGAGAGCAGGTGGATCTTGGCGTCCTTCCAATCCACCAGCTCGCCGTCCATCCAGATCTTTTCAACTTCAGGTATGGGCATACGCAACTACCTCCGCTCCGATTCCCCCCGTCGCCTCATCCCCGCTGCTCTCTGATGTATTTTACGACAAGATCCCCCACTTCCGTAGTGGACTTTCCCATGCGGCCTGCGGATAAGGATTCCAGGTCATGGGCGCATACACGCATCACCGCGCCCTCTATCATAGCCGCCGCTTCCCGTTCCCCCAGGTGGTCGAGCATCATCTGCACCGCGCATATGGCCGCCAGGGGGTTGATGACGTTCTTTCCCGTGTACTTGGGGGCCGACCCGCCTATGGGCTCGAACATGGAGGTGCCCTCGGGGTTGATGTTGCCGCCGGCGGCGATGCCCATGCCGCCCTGGATCATGGCCCCCAGGTCGGTGATGATGTCCCCGAACATGTTGTCGGTGACCACCACGTCGAACCACTCGGGATTCTTCACGAACCACATGCAGATGGCGTCCACGTGCGCGTAATCGGTGGCGATGTCGGGGTATTCCTCCGCCAGCTCGTTGAAGGCGCGCTCCCAGAGGTCCCACGCGTAGGTGAGCACGTTGGTCTTGCCGCACAGGGTGAGCTTGCGCCCCCGGTTGCGGCGCCGGCAGTATTCATAGGCAAAGCGAAGACAGCGCTCCACCCCCTTGCGGGTGTTCACGCTCTCCTGCACCGCCACCTCGTCCGGGGTCCCCTTGCGGAGGAAACCCCCCGTGCCCGCATAAAGACCCTCGGTGTTCTCCCTCACCACCACGAAATCTATGTCCTCGGGTCCCTTGTCCTTTAAGGGACAGTCAACGCCCGGGTACAGTTTTACCGGCCGGAGGTTTATGTACTGGTCGAGGGCGAATCGTATGCGCAGGAGTATGCCCTGCTCGAGGACGCCGGGTTTCACGTCGGGGTGCCCTATGGCGCCGAGCAGGATGGCATCGTAGGCCTTCAGCCCCTCCAGCTCGTCGTCGGCGAGCACCACCCCCGTCTCCAGGTAGCGGTCACCCCCGTAATCGAAGGTGTCGGCCTGGAAATCGAACCCAGCGCTCTCGGCGGCCGCCTCCAGGGCCTTCACCGCCTCGCGCGTGACCTCGGGACCCGTTCCGTCCCCGGGAATCACCGCTATCCTGTACATCCTCTCTCTCCTCCGATCGTCTCGACTTTATCTGCAGCGCGGCCCTTTCCACGCGCAAGGACCGTTCTTGCATCCATGGTTCCCTGCGACCGAGCCTAACCCGCTCCCAGCCGTCTTCTCACGTATCCCACCAGCCCGCCGGCGGCGATGATCTCCCGCATGAAAGGGGGAAAGGGCTGCGCCCGGTACGCGTTCCCGGTGGACAGGTTCTCGATGGTACCGTTTTCCAGGTCCACGCGCAGGCGGTCGCCGGTCCGCGTGCCCTCCACCGCCTCGGGACACTCCAGGATGGGCAGTCCCACGTTGATGGCGTTGCGGTAGAAGATGCGCGCGAAAGAGGAGGCGATGACGCAGGAAACCCCGCACCCCTTGATGGCCAGGGGGGCGTGTTCCCGCGAGGAGCCCGATCCGAAGTTCTCCTCCGCCACGATGATGTCGCCTTCCATCACCTTCGTCGAGAAATCCGGGTCCAGGTCCTCCAGGCAGTGGGCTCCCAGCTCGCGCTCGTCGGTGGCCGTGAGGTAGCGGGCGGGGATAATGACGTCGGTGTCCACGTCGCGGCCGTACCGCCAGGCGTTCCCCTCCAGCACCGCTCCGGTCATCCCCCCATCACCTCCCTGGGGTCGGTTATCCTCCCCGTGACCGCCGTCGCCGCGGCCACCGCGGGACCCGCCAGGAAGACCTCGCCCTCCTTGTGTCCCATGCGGCCCACGAAATTGCGGTTGGTGGTGGATAGAGCCCTCTCGCCCGCCGCTATCACGCCCATGTGGCCGCCCAGGCAGGGGCCGCAGGTGGGGGTGCTCACCACCGCCCCCGCGGCCAGAAAAACATCCATCCATCCCCTGCGTATCATCTCCCTCTTGATGCGGGGGGTCCCGGGGAAGACGATACAGCGCACGTGGGGATGGACTTCCCTGCCCTCCAGTATCCCCGCCGCCGTCTCCATGTCCTCGAGCCACCCATTGGTGCAGGAGCCGATGACCACCTGGTCCACGGCCACGTCCCCCAGCTCGGAAGCCGGCCTTACGTTTGAGGGCAAGTGAGGCATGGCCACCAGTGGCTCCAGTCCGCCGACGTCGAAACGCAACCGCTCCACGTATTCGGCGTCGGGATCGCTCTGGTATATCTGGTATTCCCGGCGCGCCCTGCGCTCCAGCCAGGCCCTCGTCTTTTCGTCCACGTGGAAGATGCCGTTCTTGGCCCCAGCCTCCACCGCCATGTTGGCCATGGTGAGCCTGCCCTCCACGGACAGGGAATCGATGGCGGGGCCGCGGAACTCCATGGCGCGGTAGCGCGCACCGTCCACCCCGATGGCCCCGATGGTGTGCAGGATGAGGTCCTTGCCGCAGATCCATGGCCCGGGCTCGCCCTCGTACTCCAACAGCATGCTTTCGGGGACGCGCAGCCAGACCTCCCCCAGGGCCATGGCCATGGCCAGGTCCGTGGAGCCCATTCCGGTGGAAAACGCTCCCAGGGCGCCGTAGGTGCAGGTGTGGGAATCAGCCCCCACCACCAGGTCGCCGGGCAGCACCAGGCCCTCCTCGGGGAGCAGGACGTGTTCGATCCCTACCCTGCCCACCTCGAAGTAGTTCTCCAGTCCCTGCTCGCGCGCGAACTCGCGCATCATGGCGCAATTCTGCGCCGCCGCAATGTCGCGCGCGGGGGCGAAGTGGTCCGGGACCAGGGCCACGCGGGCGGAATCGAACACCCGTTCGGCGCCCATGGCGCGGAAGGCCTCGATGGCCAGCGGCGCGGTGATGTCGTTGGCAAGCGCCAGGTCCACGCGGGCATTGATAAGCTCTCCCGGTCGCACCTCGTCTCTGCCGCTGTGGGACGCGAGGATCTTCTCGGTGATGGTCATTCCCATGGGATCTCACCTGCGGGAGGCTTCAAGCCTTGCTTTTCTTGGTGGGCTTCTTCGCGGCTGTTTTCCGGGAAGCTGGCTTCTTCGCCGCCGTCTTCTTCGCCGCACCCGAGGACCTGGCCTTGAGGGCGAGCTTTTTCTTCTCCAGCAGCCCCTTCTGCACCGCGCGGTTGATGGCATTGATGTAGGCGCGGGCGCTGGCCTCGATGATGTCGGGGCTAACCCCACGTCCCACCACCTCGTGTCCCTCCACGTCCAGCTTTATGGTCACGTCGCCCATGGCATCCAGGCCCTTGGTGATGGCCTGTACCTGGTAGGCCTTTAACTTTGCCCTCACCTTGGTGGCCTTGAGGATGGCCTTGCACACCGCGTCCACCTGTCCATCGCCGGTGGATGTGGCCTCGTAGCTCTTGCCCTCTCGGGAGAGCTTCACCGCGGCGATGGGGATAGCCCCCGTGCCGGAGGAAGACTGCATGTAGTCCAGCTGGAAGAGCTCCTCCAGGGTGCGGATCTCGTCCAGGGCGATGGCCTCGACGTCCTTGACCGAGATCTCCTTCTTCTTGCTCGCCAGCTCCTTGAAGCGAATAAAGGCGCGCTCCAGCCCCTTATCGTCCAGGTAGAACCCCATCTCTTCGAGCTTGGCCTTGAGCGCGTGGCGGCCGGAGTGCTTGCCCAGGTAGATCTCCGACTCCACCAGCCCCACGTCCTCGGGGCTCATGATCTCGTAGGTCTGGCGGTGCTTCAACACTCCGTCCTGGTGTATGCCCGACTCGTGAGCGAAGGCGTTTTCCCCCACCACCGCCTTGTTCGGCTGCACGTTGTAGCCGGTCAGCATGGAGACAAGGCGCGAGGTCTGGTAGATCTCGCGCGTGTTCACGCCGGTGGTCATGTCGGTTGCGTCGCGGCGGGTGTTGATGATCATCACGATTTCCTCCAGGGAGGCGTTCCCGGCGCGCTCTCCCAGGCCGTTCACGGCGCACTCTATCTGCCTGGCGCCCACCTTGGCGGCAGCTATGGAATTGGCCACCGCCAGGCCCAGGTCGTTGTGGCAGTGCACGCTGACGGTCACGTCCTCTATGCCCGGCACGTTCTCCATGATCCCCTTAACCAGGGCCGCGAACTCGTCCGGAAGCGCGTATCCCACGGTGTCCGGGACGTTT
Organism: Actinomycetota bacterium; assembly: GCA_013178005.1. Taxonomy (GTDB): domain Bacteria; phylum Actinomycetota; class Geothermincolia; order Geothermincolales; family RBG-13-55-18; genus Solincola_B. Next base: position 151,208 of record JABLXL010000002.1, on the reverse strand, counting down.
ATCACCGTGGCCCCGGCCTTGATGGCGGCGGCATACACCTGGTAGAGGAACTGCGGGTCGGAACGCGTGGCGTCCATGGCCGAGAACTCCACGTTGTCCACGTACTTGCGGGCGTAGGCGACCGCCTCCCGCGCCATCTCCAACACCTGCTTGGGGGTCTTTTTAAGCTGGTATTTCATGTGGTATTCGGAGGTGGAGAGGAAGGTGTGGATGAGGGGCCTCTCGGCGTACATCAAGGCCTCCCACGCCCAGTCGATATCGTTGCGGTCCGTGCGGGCGAGGGCGCAGATCACCGGGCCCTTCACCGTCTTGGCGACGGCTTTAACCGCCTCGAAGTCAGAGGGGCTGGAAACGGGAAAGCCGGCCTCGATAACGTCCACCTCCAGTCGGGCGAGCTGTTCCGCGATCTCCACCTTCTCCCTCTGGTTGAGGCTGATGCCCGGGGCCTGCTCGCCGTCCCGCAGCGTGGTATCGAAGATGTATATCCTTTCCGCCATGACCTTTTCCTCCCCCGACGAATCACCACAAGACGATGAACTTGCAATCCTTGACCCTCGGCACCGCCCGGATCTCCTCCATCACCTCGTCCGGGATGGGGACGTCCACGTTGATGCCCATCACCGCCTCTCCGCCTATCTTGCGCCTTCCCACCTGCATGTGGGCGATGTTGATGTCGTGGTCGCCGAGGATGGTCCCGATCTTGCCGATCATCCCCGGAACATCATCATAGCGGAAAAAGGCCATGTACTGCGAGGGCCCGAGGTCTATGTCGTATTCGTAGACGTGCACGAAGCGCTCGGCGTTGGAAAGCCCCACCAGGGTGCCTCCCACCGCCACCTCGTTCCCGTCGCGACGCCCCCGCACCATGACCAGGTTGACGTAGTCCCGCGTCTGTTCCGATTTCGTCTCCCTCACCGCGATACCGCGCTCCTTGGCGAACAGGGGGGCGTTGATGTAGTTCACTGGCTCGAAAACGATCTTCTGGAAAAAGCCCTTGAGCACCGCCACCGTGAGCACGCCGGTCTCGTATTCGGCGAGCCCGCCCAGGTACTCGACCTCGATCTCGTCCACGTGGCCTTCCACCAGGTGGGTGAGGAGCAGGCCGAGCTTCTCCGCCAGGGGGAGGAAAAGCCGCACCGACTCGTCGACCTCCGCGGGCACCGGCAGGTTGACCACGTTGGCAACGAACTCGCCTTTCAACGCCGCGCTCACGAACTCCGCGATCATGGTCCCGGCGCGGTCCTGCGCCTCCTGGGTGGAAGCCCCGATGTGGGGAGTGGCTATTACATTGGGGTGCTCCACCAGGGGGCATTCCGTCGCCGGCTCGTTCTCGAAGACGTCCAGGGCGGCCCCCGCCACCTTGCCGGAGTCCAGCGCCGCCAGCAGCGCGTCCTCGTCGATAATGCCTCCCCGGGCAACGTTCAGCACGCGCACCCCGTCCTTCATCTTAGCGAACTCCGCCTCTCCCAAGAGGTGATAGGTGTCCTTGGTCTTGGGAAGGTGCACGGTGATGAAATCCGCCTGGCCGAGGAGCTCGTCGAGGTTGGGCACCAGCTCCACTCCCAGCTTCCTCGCCTTCTCCTCGGAAACGTAGGGGTCGAAGGCCACCACGCGCATGCCGAAGGCCAGGCAGCGCTGCGCCACCAGGGTGCCTATGCGCCCCAGGCCGATGATGCCCATGATCTTGTGGTAGAGCTCCACGCCTTCGAACCTGGATCTTTCCCAGCATTTTCCACGCAGCGAGTTGACCGCCTCGGGGATGTTGCGGCACAGGGCCATGAGCAGGGCCATGGTCTGTTCGGCGGCGGAGATGATGTTGCTCTGGGGGGCGTTGATGACCATGATCCCTTTCTTGGTCGCGGCCTCCACGTCGATATTGTCCACTCCCACGCCGGCGCGGCCGATGACCTTCATGCGGTCCGCCGCCCTGATGAGTTCCTCGTCCACCCGGGTGGCGCTGCGCACGATGAGGGCCTCGTATTCGCCGATGCGTCCGAGGAGCTCCTCGCGGCTCATATCCGGGAGGTAGTCAACCTCGAAATCCTTGCGCAGCAGCTCTATTCCGCTCTCCGCGATCTTCTCCTTGACCAGGACGCGAGCCAATTCTCAGCCCTCCTTCCCTCTGCGTCGGACCTTGCCTATTCTTACCACTCGCTTTTTCTCTCGCGATCGTCTTCCATCGCCAAACCCCGCACCCGGTATCCATATGAACCGGGGAGGACTTTCCATCCTAACCTGCCGGCAAGCCCTCCGCGCCGACTTCCGAACCAAGCGGCGGTCCGGGAATGATGCCGCCTACTTTCGCGCCATCTCCAGGTAGGTCTTCTCGGCCGCCGCCAGTCCCGATCCGAGCTCCAGGTCGAAGCCCAGTTCCTTCAGGGTCATCTCGAGCGCGGAGAGGGCTACCGCCATGTCGAAGAAATCGTAATACCCCACGTGCCCGATGCGGAATATCTTCCCCTTGAGGCGGTCCTGGCCGCCCGCGATTATCACACCGTGCACGCGGTTCATGTGCCTCACGATATCGCCGCCGCCGATTCCCTCAGGGGCTTTCACCGCGGTGACCGCGTAGGCGCGTTCCAGGACCTTGGGGAAAAGCTCGAGGCCCATGGCGCTGACCGCTTCCCTGGTACAAAGGGCAAGCGTCCGGTGTCTCTCCCACGCCGCCTCCATGCCCTCCGCCAGGAGCAACTCCACCGCCTCGGACATGGCCTTCACCAGCCCGATGGCGGGGGTGTAGGGCGTCTCCGGGCTGTCCGAATTATATTTCTTGCGCGCCTTCTTGAAGCAGAAGTAATAGGCGGGTGAATCGGCGGCCTCGATGAGCTCCCAGGCCTTGGCGCTCACCGCCGCCGCCGCCAGGCCGGGCGGGGTCATGAGGGCCTTCTGGGACCCCGTGACCAGCACGTCGATGCCCCAGTCGTCGGTGCGCAACTCCAGGGCCCCGGCGCCGCTGATGGAATCCACCACCAGGATGGCGGGCGTTTCCCTCACCGCCTCCCCGACGGCCTTGACGTCGTTCACCACCCCGGTGGAGGTCTCGCTGTGGGTCAGGAAAACCCCTTTGATATCGGGCTTTTCCCTCAAGAGGCGCGCAATCACCTCGGGGTCGGCCGCCTCGTCCCAGGGATATTCGTAGAGCTCCACGTCCAGCTTGTATACCTTGGCTATCTCCGCGAAGCGCTGGCCGAACTTCCCTCCCGCCGCCACCAGCACCCGGTCTCCGGGGCTGAAGCAATTGGCGACGGCCCCCTCCATGGCTCCCGTCCCCGAGGCCGCGAAGGTGAGCACGTCGTTCGAGGTGTACAGCACCTTTTTCAAGCCCTCCACCATGCGCACGAAGAGCTCCGTGTAGGCCGGCGTGCGGTGGTGGATCATGGGCTCCGCCTGCGCCAGGCTCACCTGGTGGGGGATGGGCGTGGGGCCCGGCGTCATAAGGTATTCCTTGCGTATCATCCCGCCCTCCTGTGGTTCGGTCTCCCGCCTCCAAGCGTTTTCAGGGTAACCTCCACCCTCGTCTTCCTTGCGATGATTGCTTGTGCAAACATTCCCGGGGCGATGGCCCCTCATGGGGAACGTTCGCCCTGAACCGGGCTATGTCCTCTAATAATAGCAAAATATCCCGCGCCATGGGTTGCGTCCTGCGCGCGGCGATCCGCCCGCGGGCGCCCACCCGGCGCCGCCTCTTTCGCCCGAGCGACGAAAGTCGCCGTTAACCGCGTTTGAGCCAGCTCATCATGGAGCGCAACTCCTTGCCCACGCGCTCGATGAGGTGCTCGGCGTCCCTGCGGCGCAAGGCGTTGTAGACCGGCCTCCCCGCCTGGTTCTCGAGAATCCACTCGCGGGCGAACTCGCCGCTGCGGACCTCTTCCAGGATGCGGCGCATCTCCGCGCGGGTCTCCTCGGTGATGATCCTCCTTCCGCGGGTGAGGTCGCCGTACTCCGCCGTGTCGCTTATCGAATAGCGCATGTAGGATATTCCGCTCTCGTAGATTAGATCGACGATGAGCTTGAGCTCGTGCAGGCACTCGAAGTAGGCTATCTCGGGCTGGTACCCCGCCTCCACCAGGGTATCGAAACCGGCGCGGATGAGCTCCGTAACCCCGCCGCAGAGCACGCACTGCTCACCGAAAAGGTCGGTCTCCGTTTCCTCCTCGAAGGTGGTCCTGATCACGCCCGCGCGGGTGGCCCCCAGCCCCTTGGCGTAGGCGAGGCCCGTTTCCAAGGCCTGCCCGGTATAGTCCTGGAACACCGCCACCAGGGACGGGACTCCGCTCCCCTCCTCGTACACGCGCCGCACCATGTGGCCTGGCCCCTTGGGAGCGACCATGATGACGTCGATCCACTCCGGCGGGACGATCTGGTTGAAATGGATGTTGAAGCCGTGGGCGAAGAAGAGCGCGTTCCCCTCCTTCAGGCCCGCCTTGATGCTGTTCTCATAGACCTCGCGCTGGAACTGGTCCGGAACCAGCATAACGATGATGTCGCCCGCCGCGGCGGCTTCGGCGATGCCCATGACCTCGAACCCCGCTTCCGTGGCCCTGGGGCGGTCTGGATCGGCCTCGCGCAGCCCCACCACCACCTTGAGCCCGGAATCGCGCAGGTTGAGGGCGTGGGCGTGCCCCTGGCTTCCGTATCCGATGATCGCGATGGTCTTCCCGTCCAGGCGGGAGAGATCCGCGTCCTTGTCGTAATAAATCTCCGCCATTTCCTACCTCCTCTACCCTTGTCCTACGTCAGATATTGTCCCTATCGTTGCCTCTATCGCTCGGTCCCGATTTGGATCCCGGGTCCCGGTCGGATCAACCACCGGTTCCGAGCCCGGGATTTGACCCCGTGTCAAGGGGACCCCTTTTCCATGCCTGGCCTGACCCCCAGGCCTTAGGCCGATGGCCAGCCCTGACCCCTATTACTTCGGTTCCGAGCCCGGGATTTGACCCCGTGTCAAGGGGACCCCTTTTCCATGCTTGGCCTGACCCCCAGGCCTTAGGCCGATGGCCAGCCCTGACCCCTATTACTTGCCGCGTGGGAGGGCGACCTTCCCCGTCCTCACCAGCTCCTTGATGCCGTAGGGCTTCACGAGGTCCTCGAAGGCGCTGAGCTTGGAGGCGTTTCCGGTCACCTCCACGGTGATGCTCTCCCTGGACACGTCCACGATGTTGCCGCGGAAGATGTCCGCGATCTCGATGATCTCGGAGCGGTTGGAGGTATCCGCCTTGACCTTCACCATCACCATCTCCCTGGCCACCGAGGCCTCGGGATCCAGATCCACTATCTCGATAACGTTGATCAGCTTGTGAAGCTGCTTGCGCACCTGCTCCAGGGAGTGCTCGGCCACGTCCACCACGATGGTCATGCGGGATATATCCGGCTTCTCCGTGGTTCCCACCGCAAGGCTCTCGATATTGAAGCCGCGACGCGCGAAGAGCTCCGCCACCCTGGCCAGCACGCCGGGCTTGTTCTCCACCAGCACGGAAAGCGTGTGCTTCATCCCCATCACCCCCTAGAGGAAGGGTTCCTCGGCCTTTTCCGGGTGGATCTTCTCCACCGGGTAGAGCATGTCCCCGATCATGTCGTAGAGGGGTGCTCCGGGCGCCACCATGGGATAGACGTTCTCCTCCGGCTCCACGCGGAAGTCGATGACCACCGGGCAATCGGCCTCTATGGCCTCCACCAGGGCCGGCTCCACCTCCTCGGCCTCCCTTACGCGTAATCCCTTCGCGCCGTAAGCCTCCGCCAGGGCCACGAAGTCGGGGCAGTCGCGTTCCCTTTCCAGGCACGAGCAGGAATAGGTGCGGCCGTAGAAGAGCTGCTGCCACTGCCGCACCATTCCCAGGTAGCCGTTGTTGAGGATGGCGACCTTCACCGGGGCGCCCTCCAGCACCGCCGTGGCCATCTCCTGCACGGTCATCTGGAAGCTCCCGTCACCCGCTATGTCGATGACCAGCTCTTTTGGCTTGCCGAGCTGGGCCCCGATGGCGGCGGGGAAGCCGAACCCCATGGTCCCCAGGCCTCCCGAGGAGATGAAGCGGCGCGGTTTTTCCACGGGATAGAACTGGGCCGCCCACATCTGGTTCTGTCCCACCTCGGTGCAGATAATGGCCTCGCCACGCGTGACCTCGTAGATCTTTTCCACCACGTACTGCGGCTTGAGCCCGGTGTCCTTGTCGTAGGTGAGAGGATACTTCTCCTTCCACTCGGATATTAGCCGGTTCCATTCCCCGCGGTCCGGCGTCTCCACCTCCCCCTTCATCTCCTTGATGGCCGCGTTCAGCTCGCGCAGGATCTGTTTGGCGTCCCCCACGATGGGGATATGGGCATAGACGTTCTTGCTTATCTCCGCGGGGTCGATGTCTATATGCACCACCGTGGCCTTGGGGGCGAACTCCGAGAGCTTGCCGGTGATGCGGTCGTCGAAGCGCGCCCCCACGGCGACGATGAGGTCCGTCTCGCACATGGCGTAGTTGGCGTAACGCGTGCCGTGCATCCCCAGCATCCCCAGGGAGAGCTTGTGGGTCTCGGGGAAAGCCCCCTTGCCCATGAGGGTGTGGGTGACGAAAATGAGGTTGTCCACCGCGAGCTTTTTCAGCTCCGGCGCGGCGTTGGAGGTGATAACCCCGCCCCCGGCGTAGATCACGGGGTTGCGGGCTCTCAGAATGGCCTGCGCGGCCAGCCTGATCTGTTTCTTATGGCCCTTGTAGGTCGGCCTGTAGCCGCGCAACGTGGGGTGCTCGCGCCGGCGATAGGTAAGCTCGCCGCGGGACACGTCCACCGGCAGGTCGATGACCACCGGCCCCGGCCTTCCCGTGGAGGCGATATAGAAGGCCTCCTGCACCACGTCGGGGATATCGGCCGGGTCCTTGACGAGGTAATTATGTTTGACAATGGGCATGGTGATGCCGGTGGTGTCAGCCTCCTGGAAGGCGTCGGTGCCGATGAGGTTCGTCGCCACCTGCCCGGTTATGGCCACCAGGGGCACGGAGTCCATGAAGGCGTTGGCGATACCCGTCACCAGGTTGGTGGAGCCGGGGCCCGAGGTGGCCATGCACACCCCCACCCTTCCGGTTGCGCGGGCGTAGCCGTCCGCGGCGTGGGCGGCTCCCTGCTCGTGGCGGGTGAGCACCTTGCGGATCCTGGAGTGGAACAGCTCGTCGAAAACGGGCAGCAGAACACCTCCGGGTATGCCGAAGATTATCTCCACTCCCTCTTCCTCGAGGCTTCTTACCAGCGCTTTGGCTCCCGTTATCTTCACCCTATCCCACCTTTACGCCTTTTCCCATACTCTAATCACGCAGCCTTACCGCCCCCCGGCTGGCGCTGGAGACCCTGCGGGCGTACTCGGCCAGCACCCCTTCGCTTACCTTGGGCGGAGGAGGCGTCCACGCCGCTTCACGGCGCTTGAGCTCGGCGTCGTCTATCTCAACCTCGATGCGGCGGTTCTTGATGTCCAACTCTATGACGTCTCCTTCCTCCACCAGCGCGATGGGGCCTCCCTGCGCCGCCTCCGGGGACACGTGCCCCACCGCCGCCCCGCGGGATCCCCCCGAGAAGCGGCCGTCGGTGATGAGGACCACCTTGTCGGAGAGGCCCATCCCGGCGAGGGTGGCGGTGGGGTTGAGCATCTCGCGCATGCCCGGTCCCCCGCGCGGCCCCTCGTAACGCACCACGATGACGTCCCCCTCCCGGATGCGTCCGGACAGCATGGCCTCCACCGCGTCCTCCTCGCGGTCGAAGACCCGCGCGGGGCCACGGTGGCGCAGCAGGTTCTCCGGCACCGCAGACTGCTTCACCACCGCCCCCTCCGGCGCCAGGTTGCCGTAGAGGATGGCCAGGCCGCCGGTGGGCATGTAGGGGTCGTCGACGGGCCTGAGCACCTCGGGGTTAAGGGTGGTCCTGCCCTCGAAAACCTCCCCGATGCGGTCCGCGGCCACGCAGGGGACCTCGGGGTCGAGCAACCCTTTCCTGGAAAGCTCTCCCATCACGGCCGGGATCCCGCCCGCCTCGTGCAGGTCCTGCATGTGGTGGCGCCCCTCCCCCGCCGGGCTGATTCGGGCCAGGTTGGGGGTGGCGTCGCACACCTCCTGGATGGTCTTGAGGTCAAGCTCCACGCCGGCCTCGTAGGCGATGGCCAGCAGGTGGAGCACGGTGTTGGACGAGCCGCCGATGGCCATGTCCACCGCCAGGGCGTTGCGCAGCGAGGCCGGGGTGATGATGTCCCGCGGCCTGCGCCCCTTGCGCAGCATCTCCATCACCGCCATCCCCGCCTGCTTGGCGAGGCGCAGGCGCTGGGCATGGACGGCGGGGATGGTCCCGTTGCCCGGCAAGCCCATGCCGATGGCCTCGGTGAGGCAGTTCATGGAGTTGGCGGTGAAGAGCCCGGCGCAGCTCCCGCAGCCCGGGCACGCCAGCTCCTCCAGCTCCGCGAGCTCCTCCGGCTCCATGCGTCCGGACTCCACCGCGCCCTGCGCCTCCATGACGGTTATGAAGTCCACGTCCCTGCCCCGGTGGCGTCCCGCAAGCATGGGGCCGCCGCTCACCACCACCGCGGGGAGGTTGAGGCGCGCCGCCGCCATGAGCACCCCGGGATCGATCTTGTCGCAGTTGGTGACCAGCACCAGGGCGTCGAAGGCGTGGGCCCTGGCCATGAGCTCCACGGAATCGGCGATATTCTCACGGGAAGGCAGGGAATAGCGCATGCCCGCGTGCCCCATGGCTATGCCATCGCAGATGCCGATGATCCCGAACTGCATGGGGGTACCGCCCGCCATGCGCACGCCCGCCTTGACCGCTTCGGCCAACTGTTGCAGGTGGGTATGCCCGGGTATGACCTCGTTGAACGCGCACGCCACCCCTACCCAGGGCTGCCCTATCTCTTGGTCGGTGTAGCCTATGGCCTTGAGCAGGGAACGGTGGGGCGCCCTCTGCACGCCCTTTTTCGCGGTATCGCTGATGAGTTCCATTTATTTCCTCCCGATAAGAAAAGCGGCGCCATGCCCGAGCCGCGGTTATAGATTGTATTATTTAGATATTGTTCAAAGCCGTCAAGCGGGCTTTGGGGCTTTGCCTTTCGTGCTCCTACGCGTCGTTCTCACGTATTGCGTCGTTTCCTCCAGCGGGAACTAATGCCCGCTCAAGGCAACGTTCTCCATCCCTTCATCGACCGACCTTCCTACGGGGCATACCCCACCACGTCGTGCCCTCCCGACAAGGCAGGCTTTGTGGCAGAGGCGGCGTTCCCACTTCTTCCCTTCATTGACCTCTTTCCTACGGGGCATACCCCACCACGTCGTGCCCCCCCGTCCAGCCTTTGTAGTCGAAGTATATGGGCCGCTCGCAGATCACCGGCTTGGTGGAGACCACCTCGGCCGAGATCTGCAGGTCCGCCCCGGCGTGGGCGTTGACGAAGACGGTATGGCGGGAGTTGGCGGCCACGGTTATGGGCTCTTTTACTATGGGAGTGCCCTCGCTTGGGTAGTAGGTGATGGTCACCGAGGCATCGTCCCCGGTGGGGTTCTGTATGCACAGCCACTCCTCGAAGCCGGATCCGGTGTAGCCCTCGGCGAAGAACCACTCCCTGGCGGCGGCGGGAGTGCCGATCACGCAGTGCCCTCCCGTCCATCCCCAGCCCCCCGTACCCATGTAGTTGAAGTACATGGGGCGCTCGGCGAGGAAGGGCGAGGGCGAGGTGAGGCGCGCCGATACTTCCTGATCCGCGCCCACCACGTCCGGCACGTAGATGGTGGAGCGGCTTTTGGCGGGGATGTCGTAGATCTCCTCCTTCACCGCGCCGGTGCCCATCATGTAGGTGGCCTCTATGGAGATGGGATCTTCTCCGGGGTTCTGGATCGTGATCCACTCCTCGAAGCCGGATCCGGTGTAGCCCTCGGCGAAGAAGTAATCGCTGGCGAGCTCCGGGACCCCCATCACGCAGTGGCCCCCGGTCCAGTTCCAGCCCCCGGTGCCGGAGTAGTTGAAGTACATGGGGCGCTCGGCCACCACCGGCTGGGTGGACTCCACCTTTAGCGAGGTCTGGTAAGCCCCTCCTCCAAGGAGGTCGTTGGCCTTGAAGGAGCGGCGCGAATGGGCGGGAACGGAGAGATCCTCCACCGTCTTCTCCCCCTCCTCCTGGGTCTGGAAACGGAAGGTGAGGTCGGCCGGGGCGTCCCCGGGGTTCAACACGCACACCCATTCCTCGAAGCCGGGTCCGGTATATCCCTCGGCGAAGTACCAGGTGTCCGAGGGGGCGGTGGCCCCCACCACGTCGTGGCCCCCGCTCCACGCTCCCCCGTAGTTGAAGTACATGGGTCTCTCCGCGACGAAGGGATAGTCCGCCTCGCACTTCAGCGAGACCTCTTTGCCCTCGCCCACGGTGTCGTTCACGAATATCGTGAGGCGCGAGAGCGCGGGCACGGTGTAGTTCTCCACCTGGGTGGAGCCGTCGGTGAAGAGGTAGGTCACCTCCACGTCCAGGGGGGCGTCCACCGGCTGGCCCAGGCACAACCACTCCTCGAATCCCTCCCCGGTATAGCCCTCGGCGAAGTAGAAGGTGGTGGTGTTGCTGAACTCCACCGCGTTGGAGGTCCCTGCGGAGGTGGTCACGGTCACCTCTACCGTCCCGAACACCCCCGCGGGCACCTTCACCTTGATCTGCGTGTCCGACCAGGAGAGGTACTGGGTGGCCTGGACGCTTCCGAAGGATACGTAGGAACTTCCCCGCGTGTCGCCGAAATCCGTACCGGCTATGGTCACCTCCGTTCCCGCTTCCCCTTTATCGGGGGCGATGGAGGTGATGGCGGGAGCTTGGGGCTGGGGCACCTCTTTCAGCGTGAACTCCACCGCGTTGGAGGTCCCGCCCCCGGTGGTCACGGTCACCCCCACCGTGCCGGACACCTCCGCGGGCACCTTCACCTTGATCTGCGTGTCCGACCAGGAGAGGTACTGGGTGGCCTGGACGCTTCCGAAGGATACGTAGGAACTCCCCTGGCTATCGCCGAAATCCGTACCGGCTATGGTCACCTCCGTTCCCGCTTCCCCTTTATCGGGGGCGATGGAGGTGATGGCGGGAGGCGGGGGGGCAAGCTCCTTGCGGAACACGTCGCTCTTGCCGTTGCCGTCCCCACCGACCAGGTTGGTGGCAAGGGAATTGAACAAGACGTACTTTCCATCTCCGCTTATCGAGGGGTTATCGCTCTCGCCATTCCCTTGCGTCCCGGCCGAGCTCGTGGAGCAGCGCACGGTGGCTCCGGTCTGGATATCTTTGCGGAATACGTCCTGTTCCCCGTTGGTGTCACCCGAAACCAGATTCGTAGCGGCGGACAGGAAGGTCACGTATCTTTCATCGGCGTTGATGCTTGGAGCGCTGCTGTTGGCATCCGCCTCGCCTCCTCCGGATGAGGTGGAACAACGCACGATGGCCCCGGTCTGTATGTCCTTGCGGAAGATGTCATCCATTGCGTTGTTGTCCCCGGACACCAGGTTCGTGGCGGTGGATGCGAAAACAACGTACCTTCCGTCGGGGCTGAGGGAGGGCGTTATGCTGCTATTATTGGCCTGCCCACCCGCGGAGTCGGTGGAACAGCGGGTCACGGCGCCGGTTTGCGCATCCTTGCGGAAGACATCGGATGTCCCGTTGGTGTCACCGGTCACGAGATTGGAGGCGTAGGAATAAAACGCTACATGCGTACCGTCCGAGCTGATGAAGGAGCCGCTGCTGAGCCCATTGCCCTCCTGCCACAGCGAATCCGTAGAACAGCGCACGATGGCCCCGGTCTGCAGGTCTTTTCGGAACACGTCGCGCTGTCCGTTGGTGTCTCCGGGCACAAGGTTGGTGGCTAAGCTTTCGAAGGCCACGTACCTGCCGTCGGAACTTATGGATGGGGATCCGCTGAATGCGTTTCCCTCCACTCCCGCGGAACTGGTGGAACAGAGCACGGTCGTTCCCGTCTGGAGGTCCTTGCGGAATACGTTTCCAACATTGGAAGTAGCGGGGGAGACAAGGTTGGTGGCCTGCGACATGAAGGCCACGTACCTGCCGTCGGAACTGATCGACAGGGTGTAGCTGGACCCGTTGCCCTCCCCCCCCGAAGAATCCGTTGAACAGCGCACGATGGCCCCGGTTTGCAGATCCTTGCGGAATACGTCCCACGTGTTATTGCCGTCACCGGGGACGAGGTTATTGGCCTCGGATTCGAAGGCCACGTACCTGCCGTCGGAACTGAGCTTGCATCGAGAGCTGTGGCCGTTCCCCTCCACCCCTCCGCTGGACACCGAGCAACGCACGACGTCCCCCGGCGCGGCCACAAGGGCGCCGCCCGGGACGAGCAACTGGGAGATCAAGAGCATGAACAAGAACGAGCAAAGATACTTTCGTACACGGACACGCGGTTTCATCGCGCCCTCCTTTCCACCTGGAAACGAAAAACATCCAAGCATTGCTTCCCGGGTTGGATGGGTCGATGGAACCGGTCCGTTATCTACCCCGCGCGCTACGCTTGCGACGGTCTCCCCGCACGGAAACGGGTTTCAACCGAGACCATCCATCCTTGGCCACACACCCTGTTTGTATCGCTAAAACCAATTTACAGCATATCAACCCGTATGCCAACACCCTGTCCCGGTTCACTACGCGGTGCACCGGCCCCGCCGTGCGCCACGGCGCTTTGACGGTGCGGCGCCATCTCCTTCTCCCGGCGACGCGTTCCAACGAAGCCGGATAAGGGTCCGCCGCCCGTCCGCCGTACCGGCTTCAGGGCTTGTCAGAGCCTGGCGATGATGGCGTCGGCCATCTCGGAGGTGCCGGCGTCCCCTCCCAGGTCGTAGGTGACCGTCTTTCCCTCCGCGATCACCGCCGCGGTGGCCTCGTAGATGCGCCGCGCCGCCTCCTCCTCCCCCAGGTAGTGGAGCATGAGCACGCCGGTGAGGATCTGGGCGGTGGGGTTGACCTTGTTCATCCCCGTGTACTTGGGGGCGCTGCCGTGCACGGGCTCGAAGACCTGGATTTCGTCGCCGATATTGGCGCTGGGCGCCACCCCCAGCCCCCCTACCAGCCCTGCGCAGAGGTCGGAGATGATATCGCCGTATAGGTTGGGCAGGACAAGCACGTCGTAGATATGGGGCTTCTGGACCAGCTGCATGGCCATGTTGTCCACGATGCGGTCCTCGAACTCGATGTCCGGGTAGTCCTGGGCCACTTTTCGCGCCACCTCCAGGAAGAGCCCGTCGGTGAACTTGAGGATGTTGGCCTTGTGCACCGCGGTCACCTTGCGCCTGCCCTCGCGCCTGGCGTACTCGAAGGCGAAACGGCAGATGCGCTCCGAGGCGCCGCGGGTGATGAGCTTGACGCTCTCCGCGGTGTCCTCGTCCACCCGGCGCTCGATGCCCGCGTAGAGGTCCTCGGTGTTCTCCCTCACCACTACCAGGTCTATATCCTTGTAAGGCGAGCGCACGCCCTCGATGCTTTTGGCCGGGCGCAGGTTGGCGTAGAGGTCGAGCTCCTTGCGCAGGGCGACGTTGATGCTGCGGAAGCCCGAGCCGACCGGGGTGGTGATGGGGCCTTTCATGGCCACCTTGTTGGCGCGGATGGATTCGAGCACATGGGTGGGAAGTGGGGTGCCGTACTCCTCCATGACCTCGGCCCCGGCCCTCTGCACGTCCCATTCGATCTCCACTCCCGCCGCCTCTATGATGCGCCGGCAGGCCTCCACGATCTCCGGCCCAATCCCGTCCCCCGGTATCAGCGTCACCCTTCTCATAGCTCGAAACCTCCGTGGTTCTTAAGGTACTCTGTCAAACCGCCCTCGGTGAGGATGTCCATCATCACCGGGGGCAGGGGCACGACCACGACCTCCGTCTTCTTGGTAATATTTACTACCCTGCCGCCGGCCAGGTCCACCTCAAGCTCGTCCCCGCTCTCGATCCCCGAGGTGTCGCACTCCACCACCGGCAGGCCCTTGTTCACGGCGTTGCGGAAGAAGATGCGGGCGAAGGACTTCGCCAGCACCGCGCCCACCCCGGCATGCTTGATCACCAGCGGCGCCTGCTCCCGCGAGGACCCGCACCCGAAATTGCTCCCCGCGACGATGAAATCCCCCGGCTTCACCCGGGACGAGAAATCGGGGTCGATGTCCTCCATGCAGTGACAGGCCAGCTCGTCCATGTCCAGGGTCTTGAACTTGTATTTTCCCGAGATGATGTAATCGGTGTTGATGTCGTCGCCGAACACGTGGGCCCTGCCCCTGAGGATCATCCCTTTGCTCATATCACGACTCCTCCGTGACACTCACAGCATGCGCCTGGGATCGGTTATCTTGCCCGCCACCGCGCTCGCCGCCACCGTGGCGGGGCTCGCCAGGTAGATGAAGGCGTTGGCGTTTCCCATGCGGCCCTTGAAATTGCGGTTGGCGGTGGAAATCACCGTCTCGCCGTCGGCGGGAACCCCGTTGTGCGTGCCCACGCAGGGGCCGCAGCCCGGGGTGACGAAGGCCGCTCCCGCCTCCACCAGGGCCCGCACAATCCCCTTCTCCATGGCCTCCATGAAAACCTGGCGCGAGGCGGGCGCCACGATGAGGCGCACCTCCGGGCTCACCCTTCGTCCCGCCAGGATGCGCGCCGCGACCTCCAGGTCCTCCAGGCGCCCGTTGGTGCAGGTGCCGATGACCGCCTCCTGGACGGGCGTCCCCTCGACCTCCTCCACCGGGCGGACGGCGTCCACGCGGTGCGGCTCCGCCACCATGGGGACGAGGTCCCCGAGGTCGAACTCCCTCACCTCGCGGTAGCGGGCGTCCCGGTCCGGCTCCGCCGGCTTGAACGCCCTGGACACCCTGCCCTTCATCCACGTCAGGGTCTTCTCGTCCGCCTCCATTATTCCCGCCTTTGCCCCCATCTCCACCGCCATGTTGGAGATGGTGAAACGCGCCTCCACGCTCAAAGAGGAGATGACCTCGCCCGCGTACTCCACCGCCATGTAGGTGGCCCCGTCGGCGGTCAGCTCGCCCGCCAGGAAAAGGGCCACGTCCTTGGAATAAACGCCCTCCCGCAGCTTGCCGCGAAGCTCCAGGCGCAGGGATTCGGGCACCTTGAACCACAGCTTTCCGGTGAGCATGGCCGCGGCGAGGTCGGTGGAGCCCACGCCGGTGGAGAAGGCGTTTATGGCCCCGTAGGTGGTGGTGTGGGAATCGGCACCGATCACGATGTCTCCCGGCGCCACGTGCCCTTGCTCCGGCAACAGGCAATGGCAGACCCCGCTGCCGACGTCGTAGAGTCCCACCCCCTGCTCGCGCGCGAAGTCCCGCATCATGGCGTGGAGGTTGGACACCCCCTCCAGCGGGCTGGGGGCGCTGTGGTCGATGACCAGGGCGACGCGAGACGGGTCCTTCACCTGGGAGCCCCCGAGTTCCCGGAAGGCCCTGATGGCCAGGGGCGAGGTGCCGTCCTGCCCCATCATGAAGTCCACCTCCGCCACCACCAGCTCTCCCGCGGCGACCTCCCTTCCGCAGTGGGCGGCGAATATCTTCTCCGCCATGGTCTTTCCCATCGGCGCTCTCTCCTCCTCGCTCTCTTTGCTCCTTCCCGCCGCCGGGCGTCGCTCCCGGCGGGGGTCGTTCCCCACCCTGGGATACGGCTTCCATTATCGGATACGTCGAGGCCTTTCGCCAAGCTCGGATCCGCGGTTTTCCCGGCAAAGCGACGCCGCGGAGGCCCCGTCCTTCCGGGGAACCGCCGCCCAACTCTTTGTTTTCGCCGCTGCGCCTCGATCCACATTATAGTGATAAAATATGCCGGGACGTTTTCGACCGCCCGGGCGGTTAACCCATCGCACGCGAGTTACGTTCGAAGGAGGAAGACATGGCAGCAGAGACGAAAAAGGCGAGGCTCACGGTCATCGGCGCCGGGCCCGGCGGCTACGTGGCGGCCATCCGCGCGGCCCAGCTCGGCGACGGCGTGGTGCTGGTGGAGAAGAACCTGCTGGGTGGGACCTGCCTCAACTGGGGCTGCATACCCACCAAGGCGCTCCTCGCCTGCGCCGAGGCCCTGGAGACCATCAAGGAGGCGGGCGAGTACGGCATCAAGGTCTCCGAGCCGGTGCCCGACCTCAAGGCGATGGTGGAGCGCAAGGAGAAGATAAGCGCCCAGCTGCGCAACGGCATCGCGCAGCTCTTGAAGGCCAACAAGGTGGAGGTGGTGAAGGGAGCGGCGAGCCTGGCCTCCCCGAACCTGGTAAAGGTGCAGGGAGAGGAGGGGGAGATCGACATCGAGACGGAGAAGGTGATCATCGCCACCGGCTCCGAGCCGGCGCGCCTTCCCACCTTCGACTTCGACCAGCCCGCCATCCTCACCTCCACGGAGGGACTGGAGCTCACCGAGATACCGAAGTCCATGATCATCGTGGGCAGCGGCGTGGTGGGGTCGGAGTTCGCCACCATCTACAACGCCCTGGGCACCAAGGTGACCATGGTTGAGCTCATGCCTCGCATCCTGCCCACCGAGGACGAGCGCGTGGCCCAGCAGATGAAGCGCATCCTCAACAAGAAGGGCATCGAGATCCTCACCGAGACCACCATCGAGGAGATGGTGGAATACCGTCCCGACGGGGTCAAGGCGAGGCTCTCCAACGGGGAAGTGCTGGAGGCG
The DNA here is from genome assembly GCA_013178005.1 of Actinomycetota bacterium. Lineage (GTDB taxonomy): Bacteria > Actinomycetota > Geothermincolia > Geothermincolales > RBG-13-55-18 > Solincola_B. The sequence goes on along the minus strand of JABLXL010000002.1, from coordinate 134,579 downwards.
GAAAAGCTCCTGGTCTCCATCGGCCGCTCCTTGAACTCCAAGGGGCTGGGCCTGGAGGAGATAGGCGTGGAGATGGGCCAGCGCGGGGAGATAGTGGTGAACGAGCGCATGGAGACCAGCGTTCCCGGCATCTACGCCATCGGGGACGTGGTGGGCGGCATACTCCTCGCCCACGTGGCCTCCTTCGAGGGCATCTGCGCGGCGGAGAACGCCATGGGAGAGGATTCGGTGATGAACTACGACGTCGTGCCGGCGTGCATCTTCACCGAGCCGGAGATAGCCAGCGTGGGCCTCACCCCCGCCAAGGCGGAGGAAAAAGGCATCGAGACGCGCATCGGGCGCTTCATGTTCGGAGGTCTTGGAAAGGCGCTGGCCATGGGCAAGGGCCAGGGCTTCGTGCAGCTGGTGGTGGACGCCAAGAGCGATAAGGTCATCGGCTGCCAGATCATGAGCGCCCACGCTTCAGACCTCATCCACGAGATCGCCCTGGCCATACAGGTGGGCGTGACCGCGGACCAGATAGGAAAGACGGTGCACGCGCATCCCAGCCTGGCGGAGGCGGTCATGGAGGCGGCGGAGGCGGCCCACGACCGCGCCATCCACGCTGCTCCGGCGCGCAAGTGACGGGTGTGGCGTGCGCGAACGGGTTGCGTTATTATGGCATAGTCATATCGGAGCTACCTGGAGGTGAAGCCGATGTATCCCGAGGATCTCAAGTACCATCCGGAGCACTGCTGGGCAAGGATCGAGGGCAACAACGCCACCCTGGGCATCACCTACTATGCCCAGGACCAGCTGGGCGAGATCGTTTTCCTCGAGCTGCCGGCCGTGGGCACGGAGGTGGTGGCGGGCAAGCCCTACGCCGAGATCGAGTCGGTGAAATCCGTATCCGACGTGTACAGCCCCGTCAACGGCACCATCATCGAGGTCAACCAGGAGGTGGTGGAGGCGCCGGAGATCATCAACGAGGACTGCTACGAGCAGGGCTGGATGGTCAAGGTGGAGCTGGCCGAGGATTCCGGCGTGGAAGACCTGCTCGACGCCGCCGCCTACGAGAAGCTGGTCTCGGAATAATCGTCCTATAGAGGGAAGGGAACCGCAACGGGGGCTTTCCGCCCCCGTTTTCCATTACCTTAAAACGATTTTCCGCATGACCGGGCTAGCAGACCCTCAAGCTCCCGTTTCGCACATCTTCCATCGCCTCAAAGACGACTTTCAAGCATGGCCCGAGGATTCGGCCTCCGGGCGAAGGCCCCACAGGAGCCTGACACGCTCCGGACGATCCCCACTCGTGACGGGACGATTCAGGAGCTGGTCCCTTCCTCGGGCAGCTCCTCCAGCATGCGCTCCAGGTCCTCGAGCATTTTCTCCAACTCCTCCGGACTCATGTTCTCCAGCTCCTCGAGGTCGAGGTCCTCGGGAAGGAACTCCTCGAGGTCCTCCAGGTTCATGTCCTCGGGAAGCAGCTCCTCTAAGTCCTCCGGGTTCAAGTCCTCCATCTCCTCGAGATCTTCGTCCTCAAAGCCCATGTCCTCGAGGTCCATGTCCTCGAGATCGAACTCCGTGCTCATGGAGCCGGGCATGGGATCATCCACCAGGTACCAGCGGCCGTCCTTCTTGACCATTTTGAAGATAAGGGGGTCATCAGCGAGGTCGTGTTCCTGCTCGAAACCCATCACCGAGGCCTTGAGCTTCCCCGACGTGGTGACCACCTCCGCCCTGTCCCCGCTCTCCGATTTCTTTTCCAGCGCGACGTCTTGGAAGTCAATCTCGGACATCTCGAAGGTCATCTCGATCATCTTCTCGATGTCCATATCCTTAAATATGGGATTATCTTCCATCTTGAAAAATCCCGGTTCGAAGCAGTCCATGTACGCCTTGGCGTCGCCGTTCTCCATGGCGGAGATATATTTCTCCGCCAGGGCCACGGGGTTCCCGGTCCCCCCGGCGCCGCCCCTCCACACCGTCAGCCAGAGCACCAGCACCGCGATGCCTCCCGCGATCAGGATCCCGCCCAGGATCCCGACGACCAGGGGGGCCTTGCTCTTCCGCGCGGGCGCGGCTCCCGGCATCGGCGCCTCTCCCCCCACGCCACCGGCTCCAGGCGCCGCATACGGGGGAGCCCCCGGGGGAACCGGCGGCGCCCCCGTGGGGGGCATGGGCGCGGAAACCGCCTCCTCCGCCAGCGCCGTGCCGGCGGCGGCTGCGCCCTCTGCGCTTCCGGCGGCTTCCGGCGGCGGCCCGCCCTGGGCCCCAAGGGCTGTTCCGCAATGAGTGCAGAATGAGGCGCCTCCCTTCACGGGCTTACCGCAACCCGGACAGAATCCTTGGGTCGGTTCGTCCATTTCATCTCCTCCTTTTCGCACCATAGTCGTGCCGAATGCGTCCCCGTCTCCATCCCCGTCGCCTGATGACAGCGCCCGCTGGAGACGCCTTCACCTAAAGCTATAACGAGCGTTCCCCGTCCTTATCTACACGCGGTACCCAGAGAGGGCGGCCCGTCTTTCGTCTTTCGCCAACACGGGGCCTCCCTTCGCCCGGCAACGTCCGACCCGCGTACTTCCCCTAAAAGGCGGCCGATTACCGACCCCGGACGGAATCATTGCCTCCGCGCCAGACCCCTCTTTCCGGCGAGGCGCTTCGCCTCCCCATTCGGCGGCGATCAATTCGGCGCCTCCTATCGGCGCTGCGGTGGCGGGCAAGCCTCAATCCCCTCCGCGCAGCTTGCGTAACAGGAGATCGTTGACCAGCTGCGGGTTGGCCCTCCCTTGCGTCTTGCGCATCACCTGCCCGACCAGGAAGGAAACGGCCTTCTCCTTTCCCTTGCGAAAGTCCTCGACCACGGAGGCGTTCTCCTTAATCACCTCTCCCACCACCGCGTCGAGCTCGCCCTCGTCGCTGATCTGGGTGAGGCCGCGCTCCGCCACGATCTCCTCCGCGCTCCGACCGCTCTCCAGCATCTCCTCGAACACGGACTTGGCGATCTTTCCCGATATGGTGCCTTTTTCCACCAGCTTGATCATCCCGGCGAGTTGAGCAGGGGATACCGGCACCTCCTCGATCTCCATGCCCTTGGCGTTGAGATAAGCGGAGAGTTCCCCCATCATCCAGTTGCTGGCCGCCTTGGGATCGGCTCCCGCCGCCACCGCCGCCTCGTAGAAATCCCCCATGGCCTTGGACGAGGTGAGGATCACGGCGTCGTGGGCGGGCAGCCCGTAGTCCTCGCGCAGGCGCCTCCTCCTCTGCGCCGGCAGCTCCGGCAGGGTCGCCTCTACGGAGGCGATGAACTCCCGGTCCAGCTCCAGGGGCACCAGGTCGGGCTCAGGAAAATAACGGTAGTCGTACGCGTACTCCTTGGTGCGCAGGGGGGTGGTGACGTTGGCGTCGGCGTCCCAGTGGCGGGTCTCCTGGTTGACCTCGCCGCCCGACTCCAGGACTCCCTCCTGCCGCTCAATCTCGTAGGCCAGGGCGCGCTGCAGGGCCCGGAAGGAGTTCATGTTCTTGACCTCCGTCTTCACCCCGAGTTTCGTGCTCCCGGCGGGGCGCAGGGATATGTTGGCGTCGCAGCGCAGGCTCCCCTCCTCCATCCTGCAGTCGGATACCTCGAGGTGCTCCATGATGCTCTTCAGTTCCTGCATGAAGGCGCGCGCCTGCTCGGGGGTGCGGATGTCAGGCTCGGTCACTATCTCCAACAGGGGCACCCCCGCGCGGTTGAAATCCTCCAGGCTGTATTCCGAGCCGTGGATGCGACCGCTCTCGCTCACGTGCACGGTCTTCCCGGTGTCCTCCTCCAGGTGAACGCGGGTGATGCCCACGCGGAAACTCTCCCCGTCCGCCTCCACCTCCAGGTGGCCGCCGACCCCCAGCGGGAGGTCGTACTGGGATATCTGGAAGTTCTTGGGCATATCGGGATAGAAGTAGTTCTTGCGGTGAAAGATGCTGTGGGGCGCTATCTCGCAGTTCAGGGCGAGGGCGAGGCGCGTGGCCAGGACCACCGCCTGGCGGTTGAGCACCGGCAGCACCCCCGGCAAGCCCAGGCATACCGGGCAGGTCCTGCTGTTGGGCTCCCCGCCGAAGGAAGCATCGCAGGCGCAGAACATCTTGGAGCTGGTTTTTAGCTCCGCGTGGATTTCCAGCCCGATCACCGCCTCGTACGCGCTCATCTTCCCACCCCCCTCGCGGGGTCCGGCTCCGCCCGGAACTCCAGCGCCTCCTCCAGAGCATGGGCCACGCGCAGGAGGTTGGCCTCGTCCAGCACCTTTCCCATGATCTGAAGCCCCACCGGAAGGCCTTCGTCCAGGCCGCAGGGGATGCTCACGGCGGGGATGCCCGCCAGGTTCACCGGTATGGTGCAAACGTCGGAGAGGTACATGGAGAGGGGGTCCTCCACCTTCTCCCCCAGGCCGAAGGCGGGGGTGGGAGAGGTGGGGCTCACCAGCACGTCGAAGCGGCGGAACGCCTCCTCGAAGTCCATGATGATGAGCGTCCTCACCTTCTGGGCCTGCCCGTAATAGGCCTCGTAGTACCCCGCCGAGAGTGCGTAGGTGCCCAGCATGATGCGCCTCTTCACCTCGGGCCCGAAGCCGGCCGCGCGCGTGCGCCCGTACATCTCCAGCATGTCCGCCGCGCCCTCTACGCGCAGCCCGTAGCGGACCCCGTCGAAGCGCGCGAGGTTGGAGCTGGCCTCGGCGGGGGCGATGATGTAGTAGGCGCTGAGGGCGTAGTCGAGGTTCGGCAGGGAGGCCTCCGATACCTCCGCCCCCATCTCCTCCAGCAGGCGCAGGGCGTTCTCCAGCGACTCCCTCACCCCCGCGGTGAGGCCTTCCTGCACCAGCTCTCGCGGCACCCCCACCTTGAGGCCGCGCACGCCGCCCCCCAGGGCCGCGAGGTAGTCCGGGACCTCGCCGGGAAGGGAGGTGGAATCCAGGGGGTCGTGCCCGGCCAGCAGGGAGAGCAGCAGCGCGCAGTCCCTCACGTCGCGGGCGATGGGGCCCACCTGGTCCAGGGACGAGGCGAAGGCCACCAGGCCGTAACGCGACACCAGCCCGTAAGTGGGCTTCAACCCCACCAGCCCGCAGAAGGAAGCGGGCTGGCGGATGGAGCCCCCGGTATCGGAGCCCAGCGCCCACACCGCCTCTCCCGCAGCCACCGCCGCCGCGGATCCGCCGCTCGACCCCCCGGGCACCCTCCCCAGGTCCCAGGGATTGCGGGTGGGGAAAAAGGCGGAGTTCTCCGTGGAGGAGCCCATGGCGAACTCGTCCATGTTGGCCTTGCCCACCATGGTCAACCCCTCCGCGCGCAACCGCCCCACCACCGTGGCGTCGTATACGGGCAGGTAGTTCTCGAGCATGCGCGATCCGCAGGTGGTGCGCACCCCGCGGGTGCAGAGCACGTCCTTCACCGCCATGGGCACTCCCGCCGCCGCCCCCGCGTCCTCGCCCCTGGCGCGGGCGGCGTCTGCGGCAGCGGCGGCCTTTCGCGCCTCCTCCTCGGTGACGGTGATATAGGAACGCACCTTGCCCTCGACTTCCACGATGCGGTCCAGGACGGAGTCGAGGACTTCGGCGGCGGAGACCTCGCGCCGCTCCAGCAGGCTTTTCAACTCCCATGCTTTCATGGCGTAGAGTTTGTCCAATTTCCCTTCCCTTCCATGTTCAAAGCTCCCTGGGCGCCAGGGGGACCCGGAATGCCCATACCAGCAACAGCACTCCCACCAGGTAGCCGACGTACCCGGCGTTAACGGCATGGCCGAGGATGCCTCCGGCCATGCCCCTCACCGATCCGGCCGCCAGCAGCAGGACCAGGGCCACGGTCATGACCAGGGTCCGGCGGCTTTCCTCCTCCTTGCCCTCCCTCTTGAGGGTATAGAAAAGCATCAGCGCATAGGCTACGGCGAGGACGGAATATATCATGGTCACGGAAGCGATGGTGATGGCGAAGGAATCGCCCGCGTCCAGCACCCAGGCCCCGGCCTCCAGGCGGTAGATGCTCTCCCAGTTGAGGATGTTGGCCGCCAGTCCGAGTTGCAGGGGAACCGACCAGAAGTAAAGCGCGCAATCGGGGCCGCGGCTGAAGGAGCGCGTGAAGATGAAGACCACGAAGGCGGCTATCATCGCCAGGGAACGCGCGGCGGCGGCGAAGGAGAGCGCGACCGTCTCGTCCTTCACCCAAAGGCTCGCCGCCATAACAAGGGAGGCCGCCACGCTCAGCGCCAGCCATACCACCAGGTACCGGGCGGGCTCGCCGCGCGCGCCGCCGAAGCGCCTGATCCAGATCGCCAGGATCAGCATCGTCGCCGCGGAGGCCACCAGCACGTACGGCGCCATCCCCAACCTCCCGGACGCCTATATGATCCTCGGCACGACGAAATACCCCCCCTCGGCCCGCGGCGCGTTGGAAAGGGCTTCCTCCTGGGTGAGGCCGGGCTTCACCAGGTCCTCGCGCATCACGTTCTTGAGCGGCAGGGGGTGGGACGTGGGCCTGATCTCGCTCGTGTCCAGGGACTTGATCTTCTCCGCGTGCTCCAGCACCTGCCCGAGCTGGCGCGTGAACCTCTCGATCTCCTCCTCGCTCAACTCCAGGCGGGCCAGCCACGCCACGTACTCCACGTCCTTTTTCTCGATCATCTCGCTCCTCTCTCCCCCTCTCCGTCCCCCTCACCTTCATGGGCCGATAAGGCAGGGGGTCGGCCCTCGCCCAGCATCCCCAGTAGCTCTTCCTCTCCTATTATCTTCACCCCCAGCTCCACCGCCTTGTCGTACTTGCTGCCCGGGTCCTTGCCCGCCACCACGTAATCGGTCTTCCTGCTCACGCTGGAGCTCACCCGACCGCCCCTCGCCTCGATGGCCTGGCGCGCCTCCTCCCGGGTCATGGAATCCAGGCCTCCTGTGAGCACAAAGGTAAGTCCTTCCAGGTCGCGGGTCTCCTCCTCCGCCCCCCTCTCCTCCATGTTCACCCCCGCTTCCTCGAGGCGCCGGATGAGCTGGAGGTTTCGGGGCTCCGAGAAAAAAGCCCTTACGCTTTCGGCGATGGCCGGGCCCACCTCCTCGATGGAGAGCAGTTCCTCCTCGTCCGCCTCCATGAGCCGCTCCATGGTACGGAAGCGGCGGGCCAGGACCTCCGCCAGGTGCGCGCCCACATGCCTTATGCCCAGGGCGAAGAGCAGCCTGGAGAGGGGGCGCCCCTTGCTCCTTTCGATCGACTCCATCATGTTGGCGACCGATTTGTCCTTGAAGCCGGTGAGGGAATACAGCTGTTCCTCGGTGAGGTAATAGAGGTCCTCCACCGTGCGCACGTATCCCTTCTCCATGAGCTCGTTGATGGTGGCGGGTCCCAGGCCCTCGATATCCATCGCCCCCCGGGAGCCGAAGTGCAGCACGCTCTCGAAGAGGCGGGCGGGGCAATCGACGTTGACGCACCTCGCCACCACCTCTCCCTCGGGGCGGTACACCTTGCCCCCGCAGGCGGGACAGCGGTCGGGCATGACGAACTCCCTCTCCGTGCCGTCCCGCAACTCCACTATGGGCTTGATGACCTCGGGGATAACGTCCCCGGCCTTGTGCACCAGGACCACGTCCCCGATCCTCAAGCCCTTGCGCCTGATCTCGTCCTCGTTGTGGAGGGTGGCGCGGGACACCGTTGAGCCGCCCACGAAAACGGGCTCCAGCACGGCGGTGGGGGTCAGGGCCCCGGTGCGCCCCACGTTTATCTCGATGTCCAGGAGGCGGGTGGTCTTCTCCTCGGCTGGGAACTTGTAGGCGACTGCCCACCTCGGCGCCTTGCTGGTGGCGCCCAGCCTTTCCCTCAGGTCCAGCCGGTTGACCTTGATCACCGCGCCGTCCACCTCGTAGGCTAGCTCGTCCCGCCTCTCGATCCATTCCCGGCAGAATTCCGCTATCTCCCCGGCGTTCGCGGCGTGACGCCAGTGCTCGCTGACGCGGAATCCCCAGGCCGCGATCTGCTCCAGCACCTCACCGTGGGTGCGGAAGGACTTGCCCTCGATGTAGCCGATCTCGTAACAGATGAGGTCCAGGTTCCGCGACGCCGTGACGCGCGGGTCGAGCTGCCGAAGCGAACCCGCGGCCGCGTTGCGCGGGTTCGCGAAGGGGGGCTGGCCCTCCTCCTCGCGCTGGCGGTTCAACTCCGCGAAGGACTCCTTGGGCATGAAGACCTCTCCCCTTATCTCCAGGAAGCCCACCTGGTCCTCGTTAAGGAGCCGCAGGGGGAGCGACTTCACCGTTCTCAGGTTGGCGGTCACGTCCTCCCCGGTTACGCCGTCCCCCCTGGTGGCGCCGCGCACGAAGACCCCGTTCTCGTAAGTGAGGGCTATTCCGGCTCCGTCTATCTTCAACTCGCATATGTAATCCGTCTCCCCCACCTGCCCCTCCACGCGCTGTATGAACGCCCTCAGCTCCTCCTGGTTGAAGACGTTGTCTAGGCTCATCATGCGAGAGCGGTGCCTTACCGGCTGGAACGCCTGGTCGGGCGGCGCCCCGACCCTGCGGGTCGGAGAATCGGGGGTGACCAGCTCCGGGTGGCGCTCCTCGATCTCCTGGAGCTCCCTCATCATGCGGTCGTATTCCTCGTCCGATATCACAGGCTCGTCCAGGACGTAGTAGCGGTAGGCGTGGAAGTTCAGCTCGGCCCGGAGCCTTGCCGCTCTTTCCGCCGCCCGTTCCAACTCCGAGGCCACCTTTATCCCCCGCTTTTTCCCGTAACCTGCTTTACCTGTAAAATATACCATCCATCCCAAGCCAAGCGACAGGCAAGGGCGTCGCCGTGCCTTCCGACGGGGTATGCGTGAGGGGACGGAGCCAAGGAAGAGCCAGGAAACGCCTGTCTCGGCGCCATAACGGCATGGGCTCTCGCGCGTGACGGCGATGAACGGAGAGGGATATACTCTTATGTCGGGGATATCGTATGGGTTGCGCAGGGAACGGCCCAGGACAAGAATTACGCAGCCCTTGCCTTCTCACGCTTAACGCCGTGCGGGAAAGGAGCACATGAATGAAGGAAGGCGCGCGAACGCTCAAGGTGGCCGCGGTCCAGATGGAGTCCAGGAACGGCGACATAGCGGGCAACCTGGAACGAGCCACGCGGCTGGCGGAGAGGGCGGCTCTGGAAGGGGCATCCCTCATCCTGTTCCCGGAGTTCATGCCCACCGGATACATCTTCTCCCGCGAGATATGGGATGCGGCCGAGCCCGCGGAGGGACAGACCATGCAGTGGCTGCGCCACACCTCGCGCCGGCTGGGCGTGTGGCTGGGCACGAGCTACCTTGAGGCGCAGGGCGAGGACTTCTACAACAGTTTCGTCCTCGTCGACCCGCATGGGTCGGAAGCCGGGAAGGTGCGGAAGCGCACGCCCGCTTGCGCCGAGGCCTTCTTCACCCGGGGCGAGGACGGGCCGCATTTCATCGACTGCGAGCTGGGCAGGATCGGGATCGGGATATGCTACGAGAACATGCTGGCCTACATCCCCGGGAAGCTGTGTTCCCGGTCCATCGACCTTATGCTCATGCCCCACTCCGCACCATCGCCCATGCCCAACCCCCTCTTCCCCGCCTCGGCGGTCGCCGCGTTCAACCGGGTCCTGAAGGAGATGGCCCCTTTCTACGCCTCGATGCTCGGGGTTCCGGCGGTGTTCGCCAACAAGTGCGGCCCCTGGGTGTCCCCCATGCCCGGCCTGCCCTTCCTCACCCAGACCTCTAGCTTTCCAGGCCTTTCGGCCATCGCCGACAGCGACGGCACGGTCAAAGCCCAGCTGGAAGACGAGGAGGGGGTTATCGCATCCGAGGTCGCCCTCGACCCCGCTCGAAAAACCGGCTCGTGCGCCGCCCGCCGCGGGCGCTGGGCGTTAAAGGTTCCATTCGCCACGAACCTGTGGCGTGTCATGGAGGTCGCGGGCGGCTTCTATTACCGCCTCAGCCGGGAACGCAGGCGGCGCGCCGCGGAGGTGTCCTCGCTCAGCCTGCCCTGAGCGTCCCTGAGCAAGGCCTTTAGTCGCTCACTCGAGTTCGAGGGCGCCACGGACGCCCAGGTGTTCGCCCATTATCAACAGGCAACCGGTCACGCCTTCTATGGAGCAAACCGCATCAAGTGCTTCCTCGATGCGCTCCGGGGTTTTGGCGCGGTTCCCCAGCGCGCTGGCCGCGGCATCGGCCAGGGCGGCGCTCTCCGCCACCACCAGGGCGCAATCCGCCGCCCCCGCGCTGTAGGACGGCCCCACGGTGGCGGAGGAGGTGCATATCCCTATCCCCTCCGGGGGGGTGGGACCGACCCTCAACGCCAGCCGGCCGCTCCAGGCGGAGTCGCCCGCGAACACCCCCACCCTGCGCGGGCGTGCGGAACGCATGTGTATGTCGCCGCCGTTCTCCACGATGATCTCATCGCTCAACGGCGCCAGGTCGCCACCCACCATGTCCGCCACCGCGCCCGCCACCGCGGCCATGGGACCCACCCCGGCGCGACCCGCCGCCTCCGCCATGGCCCTCACCACCGCCGGCGCGTCATCGGGCACCTGGTAGGGACGAAAAGAAGACGCGAAGAGGGGCTGGCGGGCGATAAAGCCCTCCAGGTCGGAACGGTGCCGGGAAAGAGAGAGGCGCGCCTGCTCCGAGAGGTCGCGGCGCGCGAAGATATAGAGGTCGCTCTCTGCCAGCACCACGCGGAAGGGGACCAGGCCCACCGCGTGCATGCTCTCCCGGTAGAAGCGATGGGCGTATTTTCCCGTTCCCATCGAGGATCAATAGGCGTTCATGACGATCTTGGGAAGGAGCATCCAGGATATGAAGGCCACGTAGAGCACCACGCCCACCAGGAAGGTGGCCACCTGCACCAGGAGCAGGTTGTAGCTCATATTGGAGGATTTGCCTCGCGAGGCCGAGGGGGCCGGTGTTTCCTCCCCGCCTTCCTTCTCCCCCTCCGGGTCCTCGCCCCTCGCGACCACGCGGGGGCTCTTTTCATCTTCCTCCTTATCCTCCGCCATGAAGACCACGGTGTTCCCCGCCCCCACCACCAGCGACACGGTGAGCGCGACCCAGGAAGCGAAAAGCAGGTAGCGCGTCCACTGGCTGGAGAGGAAGTTGGCCCCCCATGAACCGGAGATGAGCACCAGGATGGAGAGGGGGATGAAAACGACCGTAAGCGCCACGAACCACCTCGACACGAGGCCTATCCTGTCTTCCATGTTTTACCACTCCTTATCTTCCGCGCCCCTAACCCTCGCGGCTTTCCCTTTCCTCTTCCCCGGACTTCTTGCGCGTGACCACGACCACCGTGATCACCGCGGCCATAATGGCCAGCCAGATGACGGCTATGGTCACGATGAGGCGCACGGTGCCGCCTCCCCCGCCATCCGCTTCGCCCTCCCCCTGCGCCAGGGCGGGAGAAAGGCTTCCCAACAACAATAACACACAGGCAAGCAGCACCAGAAGCGATACGTGTCCCTTTCTCATGCGCAACCCCCTTATAAGGCTCTTACCGCCCACGCCCTCCGGCGCGGGACCTCATACCAGGCTGAAGATGAGCAGCGCCACCAGCACGACGGCGATGGCCAGGGCCCCAAGGGCGATGTCGCGGTTCAACCGCCTGGCGGCCTCCGGCAGCATGCGCCTGGTCTCCCGCCGAAGGCGGCGCCAGTCCCCCTTAATGCGCACCTTGGCCTGCTTCTTCGCCTTGGCGTACCTCCAACCCCCTCCCGCCAGGAAGGCCTCGAACCAGCGCGCCGCCCGCGTGTACCAGTACTCCACCCTCGCTTCCTTCGGGACCCTCATGGAGAAAGGGTCGAACTTGAACAGCTTCAGATCGAAGAGGTCCGAGGCCGCGGCGTAGAAGATCACCGCGATCCCGGCCACGGCAGCCACCAGCACCGCGAAGAAATCCCGGGCCAGGCCGTTTTCCGCCGCCCTCACCGCCCACAAGCCGATACCCACGCCCATGGCCTTCAGCTCACCTCGCAGACACCCTCGATGCCTACCCGCTCATCCATCTGCCGTACTTAATAATTCTATACCGCCAGGCGGTCATGGGAGGGACACGCACCAGCGCCCGCGCCGCTGAACGCCCGCGTTTCCCGCCTCCACGCCGGCATGACGGCCTCTAGCCATGCCGCCCTCAGAGCAGCCGCATGATCAGGAACAGGGTCAGGGAGACCGCGATCACCAGCGCCCCCACCGCCAGGTCGCCCTGGTATTCCCTCACCCTCGGCAGGACCCCGGTGCGCGCCTCCCGGTACCACCTCAAGGACTGCGCCTTAACCCACTGCATGGGCTTCGTGGTCAGGCTCGGGTAGATAACGTCGCGCACCGCGCGCACCACCCCCGCGGCCCCCTTCCTGGCCTCCCTCACCACCCCCTCCTTCACGGGAGCGTAAAGGCGCTTTCCCGTGAAGAGCAGGGCAAGCGAACCCCTGGCCCCCCTTACGTACCAGTAATCCACTCCCATCCAGCGGGGGAGGCGAAAGCGGAAGAGGTCCGGCCCGCGCCGCCTCGCCCCCAGCAGGTCCGGCCACGCGCCCAGCAGGAAGAGTCCCAGGCCGATGGCCAAGGGGACCAGGATCTCCTTGATGTTGGCCCATATGTATACCGGCACCTCGGAGAGGTGGGCGGCCACGTGGGCGTCGAAGCCGGGGACCGTCCCCACCACCGGCCCCACCAGCCGCCGCAGGAGCAGGCCGGGGAAGAGGCCGTTGACCAGCACCCCCGCCGCCAGCAGCGCGGTGCCCGCCAGCATCCATGATGGAGCCTCGCGCACGTGCTCCACGTGGTGGGCGTGCTCTCCGCGCGGGCGGCGGAAAAAGGTGTAATAGGTCATCTTGGTGATGTAGCAGATGGTGCCCCCGCTGGTAATGATGAACATTATCTCCGCGAACTTGACCAGGCCGGCCGTGCCCAGGTGCCCGGCCTCGGCGAGATGGTGTGATTCAAGGATGGCGTGGTGCAGGAGGGTCTTGGACACGAAGCCGCCGAAGGGCGGGATGCCCATGATGCCCAGGGCCGCGACGCACCAGCAGAAGGCGGTGACGGGCATGCGGCGCCACAGGCCTCCCAGCTTGAACATGTCCAGCTCGTGGGCGCGGAAGAGGATGGACCCGGCCGCGAGGAAGAAACACCCCTTGAAGAAGGCGTGGTTGAGCACGTGGTAGAGGCTTCCACCCATGCCCATGGGCCCTTCCGCGCCCAGGTAGGCCAGACACCCCGCCCCGAAAAGGATGTATCCCATCTGGCTCACGCTGGAATAGGCCAGGGTGCGCTTGATGTCGCTCTGCACCAGGGCCAGCAGCATGCCGATGAACATGGTGGCCACGGCCACGAGGATGACCACCATCCCCAACGCCTGCACGTCGGAGGCGAGGCCGCCCGCGACATGCGCCGCCCCGTGCGCCTCCGCCGCCTCTCCCGCGTGCGCCGCCGGCTGCTGGAAAAAGGAGAGCAAGGTCCTGATGATGCCGTAGGCGCCGGCCTTTATCATCACCCCGGAAAGGAGGGCGCTGGCGGGGGAAGGCGCCGCGGGGTGGGCGTCGGGAAGCCAGATGTGCAGGGGAACCATGCCCGCCTTCACCCCGAACCCCGCGATCAGGCCCACCAGGGCGACGACCTTGAAGGGTCCCGCCAGCCAGGCGCTCTCCGCCAGGGGCCGGAAGGCCACCGTGCCCGCGTAACCCAGGTAGAGGAAGATGCCGCCCACCAGGCTCAGCCCGCCCACCACGGTCATGCATATATACTTGGTCGCCGCCGCGCGGGAACGCTCGGTTTCGGAGTGGATGACCAGCAGGTAGGCCAGCAACCCCATGGCCTCGAAAAAGAGGTAGAGGGTGAAGAAATCCTGCACCATGAAAACGCCCAGGGTGGCGGCCTCAGTGAGGAGCATGAAGAGGTAGAAACGGGTGCGCTTGTGCTCGTGGTCCATGTAACGGAAGGCATGCATGGAGGCCGCGAACCACAGAAGCGAGGCGAAGAAGGCGAAGAAGGCACCCATGGCGTCCACCTCCAGGTTCCCCACGAAGCGGTCGCCTATGCGCATGATATCAAGGTTGAAGTACACCGGTCCCTGCGAAAGGACGCGCGCCAGCAACGCCGCCACCGCCACCAGGGTGGCGCCCGACGAAATCACCGCGGCCCAGTTGCGCAGGCGGGAACGCGCCTCCCCCGCCGCCGCCGCGCAGGCCGCGCCCAGCACGGGCAGGGCCACGGACACGGCGGGGAGCGCCGAGAACGCGAGAATCGCCGCCTTTTCCTCGTGCAAACCCGTACCTCACCGCCTCAGGGGAAGATGATCCCCACCACCTTGCTCACGAAGGAATAAGGGAAACCGGGCACCGTCACCCAGATGCCCACGATGACCACCAGCGCCGCCAGTATGACGATGGGGACCACCATCTCGTGGTCCGCCTCCTTTCCGAAGGCCAGCTTGGGGCGGTGATGCTCCTCGCCTTCCTCCGCCTCGTCTCCCTCCCAGCGGAAGAACGCGGTGTAGATGATGGGCAGGAAGTAGGCCGCGTTGAGCAGGGCGCTGACCAGGAGCACGATGACGTACACCGGCAACCCCGCCTCCAGGGACCCGCTCCCCAGCAGCCACTTGGTAATAAATCCCACCGAGGGCGGCGTGCCCATCATGGCCAGGGCGCATACCGAGAAGCAGATCATGGTGATGGGAAGCTTGTACCCTATTCCCTTCATGTCGCTTATGTTCTTCTTCCCCGTCTTCACCAGGATCACCCCGGCGCAAAGAAAGAGACAGCCCTTCATGAGGGCGTGGTGGGTCAGGTGCATGACCCCTCCCAGCGCGCCGTCGTGGGAGAGCATGGAGAGGCCGAGGATTATGTAGGAGACCTGCCCGATGCTCGAATACGCCAGCCTTCGCTTGAGGTTGTCCTGGGTCAGGGCGAAGACGGAAGCCACCACGATGGTGATGCAGGCGAGCACCGCCATGACCACGTGGACCTTCAGGTCCCGCATCAACTCCACCCCGAAGACGTTGAAGCACACGCGTATGATGCCGAAGGCCCCCGCCTTGAGGATGACGCCCGAGAGCAGGGCGCTGGCGGGTGAGGGCGCCGCGGGGTGGGCGTCGGGCACCCAGCCGTGCAGGGGCATGATGGCCGCCTTGACCCCGAACCCGGCCAGGTAGGTGAAGAAAACGGTCATGAGCGCCGCGCGGCCCGCGAACTCCAGGCTGAGCACTCCGTAGGAGCCGAAGCCGAGCTGGCCGTCGCCCCAGAAGTAATGGGCGACGATGGCGAAGAAGAGCACCGTGCCGGCGCTGATGGCGTACACCAGGTACTTGTAGCCCGCGCGCCTCGCCATGGCCGTCTCCTCGTGGATGATCAGGGGGTAGGAACCGAAGGTCATGAGCTCGTAGAAGATGAAGTAGGTGAACATGTTGGCCGAGAAGGCGCAGCCGATGAGGAAGGACTCGCACAGGGCCATGAAGACGAAGAAGCGGTTCTCCTTGTGGTCGATGTAGGATATGGAATAGACGGTGGCCAGCAGCCACAGGAAGGCCAGGATGAGGGAGAAATAGTACCCCAGGGTGTCCACGGTCAGGCGCATCTCCAGGCCCTCCACCACGCTGGCCAGCTTGATGGTGTAGGTGTTCCCGTCCAGGATGCCCGGGAGGAGGGACAACACCACCCCGAAGGTGGCCAGGGCCCCCAGGGCGCACAGCCACAGGCGCAGACCGCGGGCCTTTTTCGGGCTCGCCGTGATCACCACCAGGGAGAACCATGGCAGCAGGACCGCCACCAGCGGGATCACCGAGAAAGCACTCTTGTCCGGCATCGACTACCCCCTTTGTCTCAGAGCAGGAAGGCGGCCGCCTTCAGCAACGAATCTATGATCAGTCCCGAGAAGACGCCGAAAAAGAGGGTGCCCGCGGCGAGAAGGCACACCGGCGCGAGCATGGACGCCGGGGCGTCGCCGCCTCCCTCCTCCCATGCGCCTCGCTTATCCGGCTGGAAAAACATGTAATATATCACCCGCAGGCAGTAGACCGCCGCCAGGATCGCCCCCACCAGGAGCACCAGCGCGTAGGGCCACCGCTCCGCGGTGAAATTGCCGTAGATGAGGTAGAACTTGCTGATGAAACCCGCCGTGGGGGGTATGCCGATGACCGAGATGGCGGCGACGGAGAAAGCGAAACAGGTCCAGGGCATCTGCCTCCAGGCGCCCTTCAGGTCCTCGATCCTCCTGTAGCCCTTCACGTAGATTATGCACCCCGCGCAGAGGAAGAGGCAGGCCTTGGCCAGGCCGTGGTCCAGCATGTGGTACATGGCGCCTGCCAATCCCTCCTTGGTGAAGGAGGTGATGCCCAGGAATATGTACCCGATATGGCTGATGGTGGAGTAGGCGATCATCACCTTGAGGTCCTTCTGCATGATGGCCATGATGCCGCCGTAGAGCACCGCCGCCGCGGCGAAGACGCTCACCGCCTCCGAGGTCCCGCCGATGATAGCGTCGTTGCCCGCCGTGAAGACGGAGAAGGTCAGGCGCAACAGGGCGAAGGCGGACACCTCCACCAGCAAGCCCGAGAGCATGGCGCTGATGGGCGAGGGAGCTATGGAATGGGCGTCGGGAAGCCACATGTGAAGGGGAAAGAGGGCGGCCTTCACCCCGAAGCCGATCACGAAGAGGATGAATGACACCACCAGCACCTCGGTATAGCCCGATTCGGCGATGCGCGCCGACAGGTCGGCCATGTTCAGGGAGCCGGTGGCGGAATAGAGCAGGCCTATCGCCAGCAGCACCATGATGGACGACGGCGCCCCCATGAGCAGGTACTTGAAGGCGGCGCGCACCGCGTTGCGGTTGCCGGTGATGGCCACCAGGGCATACGAGGTGAGGGCCAGTATCTCCATGAACACGAAGAGGTTGAAGACGTCGCCCGTGGCCACGAAGCCCAGCATGGCCCCGCTCATGAGCAGGAAGAGCACGTAATAGGCGGTGAGCCTGCCTCCCGACACCTCCTTGCCGATGTAGCGCGGCGAGAAGACCATGGCCAGCAGGGATATGCCGCAGACCACCAGGAGCAGGAAAAGCCCTATGTAATCCACGCGGATCTCGATCCCGAAGGGCGGCTCCCAACCCCCAAGGTGGTAGCTGAGGTACCCCTGGGCCGGTATCTTGCCCACCAGCAACAGGCCCAGCAGGGTCGAGACCGACAGGGGAACGAGGGCGGCCCGGGGCACCCACCTCTCCCTGAGGTACCCGAGGAAAGGCAGCAGCACCGCGCACACCAGCGGAACGGTGATCATGAGTATGGGGAAGTGTCGGTAGGCACCCATTTACGGCGCGTCCTCCCCGGAAGGACCTCCGTGCGTCCCCCCGTCCTCGTCGCGGTACAGCCGGTCCACGTCCAGGGTGCCGTACTGGCGGTAGAGCAGTATGACCAGGGAAAGGGCGAGCGCGGTCACGCTGACCGCCACCACGATGCCGGTGAGGATGAGCGCCTGGGGTATGGGGTTCACCATGCGCGCCGGGTCGGCTCCCCCCGTCCTGATGGGAGCTATCCCCCCGTCCAGGTAACCCAGGGAGATATAGAAGAAGAAGACCGAGGTCTCCATGATGTTCAGCCCGATGAGCTTCTTGATGATGTTGCGGCGCGCGATGACCGTGTAGAGGCCGATGCAGAAGAGCAGCATGGCCGCGGCGTAATGGTAATTATGCAACAACCGCAATCTCTTCCTCCTCACGGATCATGCAGAAGAGGATGGAGGTCAGCACCATGGCCCCTCCCAGGCCTATCCCTATCTCCACCAGCACCGTGAGCCAGGTGACCAGCGCGGGTTGCAACCCCGCCGCCACCCTCGGCCAGGCGTAGGTGAGGAAGTTCCCTCCCCCCACCATGCCCAGCACGCCCACCAGGAAGAAGGTGACCACCGCCGACCCCTCCAGGGGAAACCTGACCTTCTGGGGGATGCGGCGGGAGGACTCGTAGAGCCCGAAGATGGTGGTGAAGACGATCATGCTCCCCCCGATGATCGCCCCTCCCTGGAACCCCCCGCCCGGGGAGATCTCCCCGTGCAGGATGGTGTAGACGGAGAAGAGAACGATGAGGGGCACCAGGAAACGCACCATGGTGCGCACGATGACCGAGGAGGGTACCGTGGAGCGGTCCACGTAGGCATGGATGCGACCGCGCCTCTCCCTTCCCAGCACCGCCAGCACCGCCGCCAGGGCGCTGAAGATCACCGTCACCTCCCCCATGGTGTCGTAGCCGCGGTAATTGAGGATGATGCCGGTGATCACGTTTTCGGTATGGGTTTCCTTCTCGGCCCCCTCCAGGTAGCGGGGGATGACGTGGGTGGCGGTGGGATTGTCGGGGTCTCCCATGGGCGGCATGTTGGCCGCCACGTAGAGGAGCAAGGCCGCCAGGGCGATGATGAAGAGCAGCGCCAGGAGGTTCTTCACTCCTTTTCCTCCTCCTCCCTGCGCCGGGTCTTGAAGATGGTGACCACGAAGAGCACCGTGGTCACCCCCGCCCCCACCGCCGCCTCGGTCAGGGCCAGGTCGGGCGCCTGCAGGCGTTGCCACATCAGCGCCATGATCAGGCTGTAAACGGAGAATATGATCACCGCCGCGAGCAGGTCGCGGGCGAAGACGGCGAGGAGGGCCGTGGCCACCAGCAAAGCGATGAAAACCAGGTTAAGCGCCGTCCCCATCCTCCACCTCCGTCCCCTTCCTACGCCAGTACCCGATGTCCCTCCGCAGGGCGGAGCGCCCGATGGCGTGCCCGCAGGTGGCGCTGGACAGCAGGAGGAAGCAGGCGATGACCACGAGCTTGGGCATCTCCCACGACCAGCCGCTGTAAACCGCGAGCCCGATGATGATGGAACACGCCCCCAGGGTGTCGCACTTGGTGGAGGGGTGCAGGCGGGTGAAGATGTCCGGCATGCGCAGGAGCCCGGTGGTCCCAAGGAGGAAGAAGAAGGTGCCCACGCAGCACAGGACGCCGGCCACGATGTCCTTGGCCATGCCTATCCCGCCTCCTTCCATCCCTCGGCCTCCAGGTACCGGGAGAGGGCCACGGTGACCACGAAGAGCAGCAACGCGTAGACCATGGCCACGTCTAGGAAGAAGCTCTCCGCCTGGATGAAGGTGATGAGCACCACCACCACAAGGGTCTTGGTGCCGACGATGTTCACCCCCAGCAACCGGTCCTGGGTGGTGGGCCCCACCGCCGCGCGGTAGAGGCAGATCACCGCGTTGAGGCTGACGATGAGCGCGATCACGGTGAGGAAATCATCCATCCCTTTTCACCCCGAACAGCCATGCCACCAGTTTTTCCAGTCCCGCCAGCCCCTCCTCGTGGTAGGGGCACAGGCAGTGCACGTTGAGGACGTCGCCCTCGAGCTCCACCGTCACCGTTCCCGGGGTGAGGGTGATGGAGTCCGAGAAAACGGTGCGGGGAAGGTCGTCGGGCAGGTAGGTGCGGTACTCCACGATCCTGGGATCGATGGGGAGCCTGGGATTGAGGATGATCTTGGCCACGTCGTAGTTGGCCTTGATGATCTCCCAGACCAGGCGGACCATGAACACCGGCAGGCGCAGCAGCACCATGGGGGTTATGCGGGGATCGAGCGCCCGGCCCAGCAGGGCCACCGTGAGTGCCGCCACGAAGGCGGAGCAGATCGCCCCCAGCACCAGGTCGTACAGGGCCACGGTGGCGGTGAAGATCACCCAGAAGGCAAAGAGGATGCAGGCAAGAAGGGCCTTCTTGCGAACGTCGCTACTTCCGGTCAACGTCCAATCCCCCGTCGGCTACTGCGTATGCACCCCTGAGAACACCAGAACAGCCTGAAAATTTGCGTCATTTTATCACACGCCCGAAAACGCTGTAAATCGTGGCGGAGACCGGGCGTAGCACCATATCGCCCAGATCGAACATCGGGGAAAGATCGCCCCTCTCCCCTTGTCGAATTAGCTTGCTTTGCCAGGATGATGGGGCGGCCTCCCGGCCTTCTCCAACCCGGAGAGCTTTTGCCCAAACGATACGGCATCAGCGGCCCGCCGGGCGGATGCGCGCTGCCCCCTCGGAACCTAAAAGCGATGGCTCGACCCCAGGTTTAATGAGCAAGGTGATCGTAGCTGAGCAAAGGAGCTAACGGAGGCAAAACGCGTCATCTCCTCGGGACAGAAAAGTGCGGACACGACCACCATTCCAGGCAAACACAACATATCGCCCGTGGCCGAGCAAAAAGACAAATCGTAAAGAAGAAAGCGCCAGGGCCTGCACGCCCCGGTATCCCGCGCGGCGACCCCGGCGCAGGCGGTTTTACGGAGGACCCCGAGCTCCCTCAAGCCGCGGGCCGGGACTTGCCGCGGCCCCTCTTCACGGCGAGGACGACGAGGGACACCAGGATGACGCCAAGAAGGAGGCCCCAGCCCAAGCTCCCTATGAACCTGTCGATGGCCCTCCAGTTCTCCCCCAGGAAATAGCCGAGGGCGCAGAGCAATCCCGACCACAGCACGATCGCCGGCACGTCGTAGAGCACGTATTTCGCGCGCGGCATCCCGCCGCTCCCCGCGGCCAGGGGTATGAAGGCGTCCACCCCCGACAAAAGGCGACCGAAGAGCACCGTGGCGGCCCCGTAACGCGAGAAGAAGCGCCGCACCCTCCCCATGCCCCTGGAGAAGCGCGGCTTGCCGCGGTACCTGTCCTCAAGCTCCCTGCCCATGCGCCTGCCGATCAGGAATCCGAGGTTGTCTCCGAGCAGGGCCGATACCACCACCGTCGCCCAGACCATATAGACGTTCATGGCCCCGTGCGCGGAATAGAAGGAGGCGATCAATACCACGGTGGTGCCGGGCGCTATCCAGCCGGTGAGAAAGAAGCTCTCCAGCGCCACCCCGGCAAAGACGATGAGGTACCCCCAGTCGAGGAACAGGGGCATGAGCCATTTCAGGACGTCATCGACGACGGTGCCGTTCAAACACGGTCCTCGGTCATGCGGGAGAACGAACGCGGCGCCCGCACCGCCCCCAGGCGAGGCGGCCGTATCCACGTGGCGAACTCGCCCGCGGACGCGAGCGCCGCGGCGGGCATGGCCTCACTCCTCTTCTATGAGTTCCTTGAGGATCTGACCCGAGGGGTCCTTCTTGAAGGACCTCACGAAGACCACGAACTTGGGCGTCTTGTAGTAAGGCAAGCGCTCCTCGCAGTATTCCAGCACCTGCTCCTCGGTGAGGTTGGAGCCCGGTTTCTGCTTCACGTAGGCCTTAACCTCCTCGCCGAGGTACTTATTGGGAACGCCCACCACGGCCGCCTCCGAGATGAGGGGATGGCTCACCAACACCTCCTCGATCTCGCGCGGGTAGATGTTGAACCCGCCGCGGATGATGAGGTCTTTCTTCCTCCCCACGATGAACACATAGTCGTCCTCGTCCATATACACCATGTCGCCGGTATACAGCCACCCGTCCTTGAGCACCTCGGCCGTGTCCTCCGGCTTGTTGTAGTAGCCCTTCATGATGTTGGGCCCGCGCACGATGAGCTCTCCCACCTCGCCGCGCTGCAGCTCGTTGCCCTCTTCGTCGATGACCTTGAGCTCCAGGTCCTCCGGGGCCTTGCCGATGGACCCCACCTTGTACGGGCCCTCCAGGGGCTGCATGGTGACCAGGGGCGCGGCCTCGGTGAGACCGTAGCCCTCGTAGATCCTCGAGCCCAGCTCGTTGTTCCAGCGGTCCATGACCTCGCGCGGGAAGGGCGCGCCGCCGCAGAACCACAGCCTGACCGACCCCAGGTCGTACTGGTAGATGAGGGGGTGGTTGAGGATGTACACGTACATGGTGGGAACGCCGAAGAAGATCGTCGCCTGCTCGTGCTGAAGCGACTTCAGGACCTCGCCGGGGATGAAGGACTCGTGCATAACGATGCTGGCGCCGGCGTATATGGAGGCGTTCATCACGCAACTCTGGCCGTAGGCGGCGAAGAACGGCAGCACCCCCATGACCACGTCGCTCTCGTCCATGGCGCACTTCTCGGCGATGGTGCGCGCGTTCCAGCCCAGGTTGCCGTGGGTGAGCATGCAACCCCTCACCACCTTCGACGATGTGGGCGCGTAGAGGAGGGCCGCCACTTCGTCGTCGGAGCGCTCAACGGCCGTGAACTCCGTCTCCTTTCCCTCCACCAGCTTCTCGAACTGGATCACGCCCTCCAGTTCCGGGGCATCCTTCACGATGATGCGGCTGATCTGGGAACACATGGAAGCCTGAAGGTCCTTTACCAGGTCGTCGAACTCGAAGTTGGTGATGAGTGTCTCCACCATGGAGTCGCAGACGATCTTCTCCACCTCTTCCGCCAGGCACATGTAACACAAGGGGACCACCACCGCCCCCAGGGCGAGGACGGCGTAATAGGAGATCACGAACTCGGGCACGTTGCGCAAGAGGATGGCCACCTTGGAGTCCCCGTCCACCCCCAACTCGCGCAGGGCGTTGGCCAGGCGGTTGGTGCGGGCCAGCAGCTCCCCGTACGAAATGGTCTCGTGCCCGAAGTACAGGGCCGTGGCATCGGGGTTCTTCTCCGCGGTCCTCACGAGATTATGGTATAGATTCATGTGGCATCTCTCCCGTTTCTACGATCCTCGCGGCCCCTTCATGGAACCAGACCTTGACGGTTAGACCTTATCTCGCTCTCCTCGTGCCCCAGTCCCTAACTATTCTACCATCCCGCGCCGCCGCGGTCAGCACGAACAGGCGGCCATCGCGATCATTTCGCCGCCGGCGCGCCTCATGCCATATCGTAGGTCACGCCCTTCGCGTCCTCTCCGGCCAGCACCCGCACCGCGGCCACTTTGAGTTCCGGGATCTTGGCCACCGGGTCCAGGGCGGAATTGGTAAGGGCGTTGGCGGGCGACTCCCCGAAGTGGAAGGGGACGAAAACCACTCCTTCCGACACCTTCCTGGTCACCTTGGCCTCCAGCTTTATGGCGCCGCGCCGCGACTGCAGGCCCACCTCGTCTCCGTCCGCCACCCCCAGCCTCTCGGCGTCCGCGGGGTTGATCCAGACCCGGTTGCGCGGCACCAGCTCGTTGAGGGGCTCCACCCTCCTGGTCATGCTCCCGGTATGGTAGTGGGCAAGCAGCCTCCCCGTGGTGAGGATGAAGGGGTACTCCTCATCCGGCTCCTCGGCGGGCGGCTTGTATTCCACCGCGCTGAAAAGGCCTTTGCCCCTGGTAAATTTCCCCACATGGAGGATGGGCGTTCCCGGGTGCTCCGCGTCCGGGCAGGGCCACCTCAGCTCGCCCTCCTTTTCCAGTCTCTGGTAGGAGATGCCGCCGTAGGATGGGGTGAGGGAGGCGATCTCCTCCATCACCTTCTCCGCTGAGATATAACCCATGTCATAGCCCAGCCGCGCCGCCACCTGGGCGATGATCCAGGAGTCCTCCCTGGCCTCCCCCGGCGGCTCCACCGCCTTGCGCACCCTCTGCACGCGGCGGTCGGTGTTGGTGAAGGTGCCCTCTTTCTCCGCGAAGGAAGCCGAGGGCAGCACCACGTCCGCGTAGGCTGCGGTCTCGGTGAGGAAGATATCCTGTACCACCAGGAACTCAACCCTCTCCAGGGCTTCCTTGAGATGCCTGATGTCGGGGTCGGAGATGACCGGGTTCTCGCCCATTATATAGAGGACCTTGACGTCCCCGCGGTGGGCGGCGTCCGTCATCTCCGTGAGGGTCAGGCCGGGATTTCCCGGCAGGTAATCCACCCCCCACGCCGCCTCGAACTTCTCCCTCACCTTGGGGTCGGAGACGGGCTGGTAGCCGGTGAAGACGTTGGGAAGCCCGCCCATGTCGCAGGCGCCCTGCACGTTGTTCTGGCCGCGCAGGGGGTTGACCCCCGCGCCCTCCTTGCCCAGGTTGCCGGTGAGCATGGCCAGGTTTGCCAGGCTGAGGACGTTGTCCACCCCGGTGGTGTGCTGGGTGATGCCCATGGCATAGACGATGGCCGCGCTCTCCGCGGAGGCGAAGGTGCGGGCGGCGCGCCTGATTTCCTCCGCCTCCACGCCGCAGATCTCCGCCGCCCTCTCGGGAGGGTACTGCTCCACCGTCTTCCTGAACTCCTCGAAGCCCTCGGTGCGCTCGCGGATGAAGTCCTCGTCCGCCAGCCCCTCGGAGAGGATGACGTTCATCATCCCGTTGAGCAGGGCGACGTCGGTCCCAGGTTTCTGCCGTATCCACTGCCCGGCGTAATAGCAGAGGCGGATGTGGCGCGGCTCGGCCACGATGAGCCGGCAGCCGTTCTTCATCACCGCGCGCTTGATGCGCAGCCCGATGATGGGATGCCCCTCGGTGGTGTTGGACCCTATGACCAGGATGCAATCGGCCTTTTCCAGGTCGTCGATGGAGTTGGTCATGGCCCCGCTCCCGAAAGCTGTCGCCAGACCGGCGACGGTGGAGCTGTGTCATAAACGCGCGCAGTGGTCGACGTTGTTGGTGCCGACCACCGCGCGGGCAAGCTTCTGCATGAGGTAGTTCTCCTCGTTGGTGCACCTCGCCGAGGCCAGGAAGGCCACCGAATCCGGCCCCCCCTCGTCCATGGCCTTGCGGATGTGGCCCGCCACCGCGCCCAGGGCTTCCTCCCAGGTGGCGGGGACCAGCTCGCCGCCCTTTCCGCCCTTCCTCACCAGGGGCTGGGTGAGGCGGTCCGGGTGATGCACGAAACCGTAGCCGTAGCGCCCCTTCACGCACAGGTTGCCCTCGCCCGGCCCGACCATCACCGGCGAGGAGACCTCGATTATCTCTCCGTCGCGCACGTGCAGGTCGAGCTGGCACCCGCACCCGCAGTAGGGACAAGTGGTCCTCACCTTCTCCACCTGCCAGGAGCGCCCCTTGCCCTTGGAGGGGATGGAGATAATGGCGCCGGTGGGACAGGTGGAGACGCACTGCCCGCAGAACTCACAGGGGGACTCGGTCATGGGCTTTCCGTAAGGTATCCCCGGCACGGACTCGAAGCCGCGGTTAACGAAATCATAGACCCCCACGCCCTGCACCTCGCGGCAGATGCGGATGCAACGCCCGCAGAGGATGCACTTGTCGTAGTCGCGCTCAATGAGGGGGTTATCCGCCAGGACCTCGTAGTGGTGCTCCTCCCCCTTGTAGGACGTTTCCTTCACCCCGTACTCGTAGGCCAGGTCCTGCAGCTCGCAGTCGCCCGCGCTCTCGCAGGTCATGCAGTCCTTGGGGTGGTCGGAGAGGATGAGCTCCAGGATGGTGCGCCTGATGCGAGCCAGGTCCTCGGTGGCGGTGCGCACCACCATGCCGTCGGTGACCTTGGTGTAACAGGCCGGAAGCAGCCCCCTCGCGCCCTCCACCTCCACCAGGCAGATGCGGCAGGCGCCGTAGGGGTCCATGCGCTCCTCGTAGCAGAGGCTGGGGACGCGTACCCCGGCCTCCCTCGCCGCCTCCAGGATGGTACGGTCGGAGGTGGTCACGACCTCTTTGCCGTCTATGGTCAAACGAACCTGCTCCATTCCGACCTCCTCATTCCGTGTAGATGGCCTCTTCCGGACAGCGGCTCACGCAGAGCTTGCACCGGATGCACTTTGCGGCGTCGATGGAGTGGGGCTGCTTCTTCTCCCCGCTGATGGCCTCCACCGGGCACACCTTGGCGCATGCCCCGCAGCCGGTGCAGGTATCCTGGTCGATGATCACGGTGATCAGCGCCGGGCACACCCCGGCGGTGCACTTGCCGCGCAGGATGTGGTCCTCGTACTCGTTGCGGAAGTACTTGAGGGTGGTGAGCACGGGGTTGGGGGCCGTCCCCCCCAGGGCGCAAAGGCTGGCCGCCTTGATGTCCCCGGCCAGGGTCTCCAGCCTCTCGATATCCTCCGGCTCTCCCTTCCCCTCGCAGATGCGGGCAAGGATCTCCAGCATGCGCTTGGTGCCGATGCGGCAGGGAACGCACTTGCCGCAGCTCTCCTCCTGGGTGAAGGAGAGGAAGTAACGCGCCAGGTCCACCATGCAGGTGGAGGAGTCGGCCACGATCATGCCCCCGGAGCCCATGATGGCGCCGGTGGCGGTGATGGCCTCGTAATCCACCAGGGTGTCCAGGAGGCTGGCGGGCAGGCACCCCCCGGAGGGGCCTCCCATCTGCACCGCCTTGAACTCCTTGCCCTCTCTCACCCCCCCGCCGACGTCGAAGATGACCTGGCGCAGGGTATATCCCATGGGCACCTCGGCGAGGCCGCTGCGGCGGATCTTTCCCGCCAGACAGAAGACCTTGGTCCCCTTGCTCTTCTCCGTGCCTATGGAGGCGTACTTATCCCCGCCGTTGGCGATGATCCAGGGGATGGCCGCCAGGGTCTCCACGTTGTTGATGTTGGTGGGTTTTCCCCACAGCCCCTCGTTGGCGGGGAATGGCGGCCGCGGGCGCGGCATGCCCCGCTTGCCCTCGATGGAGGCGATGAGCGCCGTCTCCTCGCCGCATACGAAGGCTCCCGCCCCCTTCTTGATCTTGATGTCGAAGTCCCAGTCGGTGCCGAAGATGCCCTTGCCGAGGAAGCCCATCTCGTGGCAGGCGGCGATGGCGATTTCCAGCCGTTTCAGGGCCAGGGGGTACTCGGCGCGGCAGTATATATATGCCTGGGTGGCCCCGATGGCGTAGCCGGCGATGATCATGCCCTCGATGACCGAGTGGGGGTCGCCCTCAAGCACGCTGCGGTCCATGAAGGCGCCCGGGTCGCCCTCATCGGCGTTGCACACCAGGTACTTCTGGTCGCCCTTCGCCTTGCGCGCGAAGCCCCACTTGGTGCCGGTGGGGAAACCCGCGCCGCCGCGGCCCCGGATGCCGGACTTGGAGACCTCGTCGATGAGCTCTTCGGGGGTCATGGAGGTGAGCGCCTTGCGCGCCGCCTCGTACCCGCCGGCTCCGATGTATTCCTGGATGCTCTCGGGGTTGATGTTGCCGCAGTTGCGCAGTACGATGCGGTGCTGGTTGGCCAGGAAGTCCCCCTCTCCCGCGGCGGGGTCATCGGAGCGCCTCACCACCCAGTCCTCGATGACCTCGCCCGCGGCCAGCGCCTGCAGGAGCTGGGGCACCCGCTTGGGGGTGAGGTCTCCGTAGACCACCGACCTCCCGTCCGGGGTGGTGACCTCGACGATGGGCTCGCGGAAGCAAAAGCCCATGCAGCCGGCGATGTCCAGGAATGCGGGGTATTTCCCGCTAGCCAGCTCGCTCTCCAGGGCCTCCTTCACCGCGTTGGCCCCGGCGGCGATACCGCAGGTGCCGTAGCCCAGGACTAGCTTGGCCTT
The DNA here is from genome assembly GCA_013178005.1 of Actinomycetota bacterium. GTDB lineage: Bacteria > Actinomycetota > Geothermincolia > Geothermincolales > RBG-13-55-18 > Solincola_B. The sequence continues at coordinate 107,336 of JABLXL010000002.1, read as the reverse complement.
GCCGTTGCCGCTCATTCTTCCGCCTCCCCGGTATCGCCCATGTAACGCTTGAGCACCTTGCGCACGTTGGCGGGCTTGAGCTTGCCGTGGGTGTCCTCGTCCACGATCATGATGGGAGACAGGGAGCAGGCGCCCACGCACATCACCGATTCCAGGGTGAACTTCATGTCCTCGGTGGTCTGCCCGTCCTTGATCCCCAGGAGGTTGGAGATCTCCTCGGAGATGAGCTCGGCCCCCGCCACGTGGCAGGCGGTGCCGTGGCAGACGCGGATGAGGTGCTCTCCGATGGGCTCCAGCCTGAACTGGGTGTAGAAGGTGGCCACGCCGTAGACCTGGCTGAGCTGGTAGCCCGCGCCCCTGGCCAGGGCGCGCATGATCTTCTCGTCCAGGTAGCCGTAAGCCTCCTGGGCGTCCTGCAGCAGGGGTATGAGTGCCCCTTTCTCTTCACGGTAGCGCTCGAGGATCTCCTCCAGCGGACCGAGGTCGTTCACATCCGCGAACCTCTGCTTGCACTGACAGGCTTCTTCATTCATGTCAATCCACCTCGCCGTATCCAGGGATCGAAAGCCCCACACATCCACGGCAATCACCGTCACGTGAGGATCTCAACCCGCCCATACGTCTCAAGGCAAGGCGTCAGCGCTCGCGGATCGCTTGGCGCATGTGCGTCGTAGCGTCCCCGCCCGCATGCGGCCCGGCAGCAATCCCACGCCGTGTACGGCAAATCCACGCCGACCCGGCCCGCCATCGCGCGGTGCGCCGTCTCCTCACCCCTCCTAGATGTCTTCGGTGGTGGGCCCGTTCACCATGCCGTCCATCACCTCGAGGATGCACGGGACGTCGGGACTCGAGAAAGCCTCGCCTCCTCGGGCCCTTATGCATGGCCATGGCGCCGACTTCCGTCATCTCCGGCCCATATCGGGACGAATCCTCACCATCCACGCCATGCCTTTTTCGGCCCGCGCTCCCCGCTCTCCTGCCTCCATCATGTACGTGCGAGGGCCACGGCCGGCGCCCCGGCCCTCGCAAGCTACTAAACGACTAAAGTTCGAGATAGGAATGGGCGTACAGGGTCTCCTCCGTAAGCACCCGCCAGGTCTTGAGGAGCTTGATGGTGAGGGGATCGCTCTCGTCCACGGCCTCGCCGTTGACGATCTTCTCCACTATCTGGTACTCCTCGTTCTTGTTCACTACGCCCATGAGCGCCTCGTCGTTGGGGTCCACGATGGCCGCGGTCAGCCCCTTGACCATGAGCACCGCCAGCAAGGTGCGGTTAAGGAGGCTGCACAGGGACTCGTCCGGTACGCCGTTGGAGACGTTGGAAAGTCCTACCACGGTGCCGGGGGCGGGATCGAACTCCGCGAACACGCCCTGCAGCATGTCCATGGCGTCGATGAGCGCGTGAACCTGGTCCTGGGTGACGCTGATGGGGAGGACGATGGGGTCGATGAGCAGCTTGTCCAAGGGGATCCCATGCTCCTGGGCGGCCATGATGATGTTGTAGGCGACCTCCACCCTCTCTGAGGCGTCACGGGGCACGTTGCCCTGGTCGTTGAGTACCAGCCCCACTACCCAGGCGTTGTATTCGACGGCCATGGGCATGAGGGCGGCGATGCGATCGGGCTGGGAGGAAATGGAATTGATCATCACCTCACGGCCCTTCACCGTCTCCAGTCCCGCCTTCATGGCCTCGATGTTCATGGTGTCCAGGGCCAATGGCACGTCGGTGACCTCTTGTACCGCCTCTACCACGAAGCGCATGCGCTCAGGCCCCTGCTTTGTAGCAGGCCCCAGGTTGATGTCAAGCCAGTTGGCCCCACCCTCGACCTGCAGAAGCGCCATCTCCTGGATGGGCTTCTTGTCGAACTCCTTCATGGCGGCGCCGATCTTCTTCATCATCACGTTGACCTTCTCGCCGATGATCAGCATCTTTTCCTCCTCCTCGTCTTCACCTCGCGATCGACCCGTCGATCTTCACACCTGTTACATACAAGCGCTTTGCCAAAGCTCTCCCGCCCGGTAGGAACTGCGCACGAAAGGGGCGGAGGCCACCAGCGGTATGCCCGCCTCCTCCGCCTCCCGCGCCAGTTCCGCGAACTCCCGCGGCGAGAGGAACCTGTCCACTTTCAGCTGGGCACGCGACGGCCTCAGGTACTGCCCGATGGTCAGCATATCACAACCCACTTCCGCCAGGTCGCGGAACAGGGCCCGCAACTGCTCTCGCGTCTCGCCCAGCCCCACCATTATCCCACTCTTGGTACTCACCCCCATGCCCTCGTTCTTGGCCGTCTCGAGCAGGGCGAGAGAGCGGCGGTAATCGGCCCCCGGCCTCGCCCTTTCGTACAGCCCCTCCACCGTTTCCAGATTGTGGTTGAAGATATCCGGTCCCGCACCCAGCACCAGGCGAAGGGCCCGTAGGTCGCCCCGGAAATCCGGCGTCAGCACCTCCACCGTGGCCCCGGGAAGGCGGGCCTTCACGGCACGCACCGCAGCGGCGAAAAGGGATGCCCCTCCGTCCCCGAGGTCGTCACGGGTGACGCTGGTGATGACCACGTGTTCCAGGCCCAGTTGCGCGGCCGCCTCCGCCACCCGCTCCGGCTCCCCGGCGTCCGGCGCGGCGGGAACCCCCTTGGCAACGCCGCAAAAGGCACAGTTGCGGGTACAGGTATCGCCCAGGAGCATGAAAGTGGCGGTACGTCGCGAGAAGCATTCCATGCGGTTGGGGCATTTGGCGCTCTCGCAAACGGTGTGCAGGTCCAGCCTGCGCAGGAGCGCATCCACCTCGCGCATACCCCTGTCCGCCTGGATGGGGCGGTGGAGCCAGCGCGGCATGCGCTCGTCGTTATGCCTTTCGCGGACCCGCTGCCTTTCTTTTCCTTCCCTCTCCAATGTCTTCTCCCGTCCGTCCTCGCTCATGCCTGGCGCAATCTCTCGGCCAGCATCGAAACCATCTCGTATGCCCGCTCCGCCTGCGCCGTGGTAACCCCTTCCAACCCACAGGAGGGCGTGATCATCGCCCGTTCCCGCAGGAGTTCCCCGGGCACGCCGCGCGAGGCCAGGAGTTCCACTCCCTCCTCGAAACGTCGGGCCAGGCTGTCAACCGTCTCCGAATCGATGCGAGGATCGTTCACCGCCAGCCCCCAGGCCAACACGCCTCCCTCCTCAAGAAAGGAAGTCAGCTCCTCAGGGTAGAGGGCCATGCTCTCCATATACCCGTAGGCGTCGAAATTCACCACCTGCACCCCGGCCTGGAAGAGCAGGGGCCAGTCGGTGTTACCACAGCAGTGCGCCCCGGTAAGGCAGGTCAATCCATCGCCGCAAAGGCGCAGGGAGTCCACCACCTGCCGCGGGCTAACGCTCACCAGGGCCGAGCCTACCGACACCAGATAGGGCTCGTCGAAGAAGATGAGTATCTCCTCCGCGGCGCCCGTTCCCCTCAGAAACGCCTCCATCCAACGCGCCTTGAGGTTGAGCAGCCTCACCATGGCCTCGGCAAGATCGTCGTTGTAGAGTATGGGCCGGTTATTCTCGTCAAGAACGGTGAGACCGAAGCTGATAGGCCCGGTCACCTGCCCCTTGAGGAGGGGGTACTTTCTCCCCTCCCTCCTCACTTTCTCCGCGAAGGCATGGAGTCCGGCGGCGTACTGCTCACCTATGGCCCCCCTTGAGAGGTCTCCCTCCAGGGAAGCCCTGAAAACCTCCTCAACGGCGGGGAGCAGGTCGCGCGCGGTGTCGCAAAAGACCTTGCGCTTCTCCGCATCCACCACCACACCCGGCAAGCCCTCGCTGTACTGGGCGTACATGTTCTCCCGGAAATCCCGGTGAGGGAGCTGCGGCCATGCCGGTGCATCGCGCAGATGTTCGAGGGTGATCTCGCAGGCCTTTTGGGCGTCGGTATGCGGCAGGCTTCCTATCGCCGTGGCCATCATACGAGGCTTCCAGCTCACCACGCCAAAGTCCTCTCCATATCCCCGGCACCGCGTTCCCTCTCCGAGGGGCGCGGCTGCTCGCCAACGACGCTCGCCTTTACCCCGTAGGGTGGGGTCAGGATTTACCCTGACCCCATTTCCCTTTATGCGTCACCGATAGCGGCTGATCGCTTTCGGTGTTACATCTTGGTGATGTCCACCCCGGCCTCTTCCAGTATCTTGGGAACGACATCTTCCTTCCCGATGGCCATGATGTGCACGCCGTCGCAGAGCTTTTCGTCTATGCACTGGCGGATCTGGCGCGCCATGATCCTGATGCCGGTGTTGAGGGCCTCGCCCTTAGGGGCATCCGCCATCTCCTTGACCAGGTTATCGGGGACGAATACACCAGGCACATTGGCGTTCATGTATCGGATGGCGCCCATGGAGGTGAGCAGCACCAGGCCGGCGCAGATCTTCACCTTGTCGTTGATCTTGCGCGCTCTCTCCATGAAGCGCTTGAAGTTGTCCATGTCATAGACGGCCTGGGTCTGGAACCACTGCGCCCCCGCCTCGATCTTCTTCTCGAACTTGAGCATCTGGGGCTCGATGGGGTCGGCCTCAGGGGTGACGATGGCGCCTTTGTAGAACTTCACGCCGCCCTGCAGCTCGTTGCCGCCCGAGTCACGGCCCTCCTCCATGTTGCGGATGATCTGCAGGAGCTGCACGCTCTCGCAATCGAAGACGCCCTTGGCCTCCTTGTGGTCTCCCACGGGGACGGAATCCCCTGTGAGGCAGAGCACGCTGCGCACGCCGCGGGTGTAGGCGAAGAGCAGGTCGGCCTCGATGGCCAGGCGATTGCGATCGCGGCAGGTGACCTGCAGGTTGGGCTCACCACCGCGCTCCAGGATGATCAGGGCCGTGCCCAGGGAGGGATAGCGCATCACCGAGGACTGGTTGTCGGTGATGTTCATGGCATGGACCTTGTCCTTGAGCAGGTCGATGTGGTGGATCATCTCGTCGATGTCCGTGCCCTTTGGGGGCCCGATCTCGCCGGTGATGAGGAACTTGCCGGACTCCATGACCTCCTGGATGCTGGGCTTGGCGTGTTTGTCGAAAAGCAGAGTCATGCTATTCACCCCCTTCGCCCTTGCGCTCGAAGATCACCCGGCCCGGCTTCATGCTCGCCTGCCAGTTCTTGAGGCCGTAGATGCGCTTGAAACGGTCGAGCTTGCCCAACTTCTCAAGCTGGTTGTAGATGAGGGTCCAGCCGCAGTCCTTTTCCTTGTCCGTCTCGCACTTGCCCTCGTCGGTGCCGCCACAGGGTCCGTTGAGGATGCCCTTGTGGCAACGGGTCACGGGGCAGATCGCCCCGAAGTCCTCGAGCACGCAGTCACCGCACAGGGAACACTTCTCCACGAACTGCCCCTGGCGCAGGATGTTGCCCAGGAACACGGTGTCGCAGGCAGGATGCACTTCCTTCTCGGTAGCCTCGCGCACCGACTGGCAACCCGCCCCGCAGCACATGACCAGGAAGCCGTCGGCGGCCTCCACCGCTTCCTTGTTCTCGCGGAACTTCCGCTTGGTGTTGAGCTCGTGGCAGACTTCCTCGTAAACGACGGTGCCGGTCACCGTCTTTCCCTCCGCCTCGAGCTTGGCCTTCATCTCGGCCACCTGCGGCTCCCCACCCGTCTCGCAGGTGGTGGCGCATGAGCCGCAGCCGACGATGAACACCTTGTCCTGGCCCTCGAGTTCCTTGAGCACCTCCTCGAAGGGCTTCGATGTGGTGATGATCATCTTTCGCGTTCCTCCTCCGTACTGTGATCGTTCTGCGTCTATATCGCATGCCCGGCCGGCGGCATGGTCCTAGCCCCGACTTGGCGGCTACATGCTCGCCGGCCATGGCGCTCCCGCCACGAGCCCGAGCTCAAGTGGTGGAGAACTGGCGCAGGAAGGCCGGGATGTCCGCGGCCTCACGAGTGCCGATGACGATCTCCCAGTCGGGCAGCTCCTCCTCAAGCTCGCCCGAGATCTGGGCCACGTAGCCGGGGATGATCAGCTTGCGGTGCTTTACCTTGTCCGCGATGCCCGAGGTATTGATGAACTTGGCGATGGTCTCGGGCACGAACTTGCCCGCCGCCCAAGCGGTGAGCACCGACTGCCCGTCCACGTCCACCACGCCCAGCCAGGCCGGGATCTTGCTCCCCTCGATCTCGCCGGAGACGATGAAGTAGGTGAGGGAGAAGTTGGTGGTCACCAGCACCGGGCTGTTCTCGTCCGGGGCCCCGATCTCGTAGAACTTGGAGTCCACGGCCATGGGGCGCTGGGGGTCGGTATATATGTTCAGTCCCAGCACCAGCAGTGGATACATCCTCCACTGCTCGGCATGGGATAGCACCACGATGCCTCCGTACTTGCAGATGTACATCGCCGCCAGGGCGGTCTCGTAGAGCTCGTCGTCCGTCTCCTCGCAGGGGAAGGTGATGGTGGGGAACCCGAAGGCGGCGAACTTCTGGTTGAGGGCCGCCCTGCGGATGGCCACCAGGTCCTTGAAGGTCTCCCCCGGCTTGCGCGGCGCGGGGTCGAGCACCAGGTCCTTGAGCCCCATGCCGGTGAGCTTCTCCGAGAGCTCCGCCAGCTTGTCCAGGTCCTCCGCCTTCACCGCCAGGGGGAGCTCCTTCTCTTTCGCCAGCGCGCCCATGGCGTCGGCGTTGGCCTCGGTGGCGGCATAGAGCAGCGGCCGGGAATCCCCCGCGGCCTCCACTCCCGCCTTCATCACTTCCACGTCCTCGGCCATGAGGATGAGGGGCTTGGCGGTGGCGCCCTTCACCTTCTCCACCAGGGCCTTGAACTTGCCTGCGTCACCGGAGGCGGCCTTTACGGCGATGGCTCCTACCTTGAGGATCACGCCCACGCGCTCGTGCTCGCACTCATTCGCCTGCTTCAAGAGCTCGTCCACCTTGGCGTCGTCCATGTCGTCGCTAACCAAGACGCCCAGGACCGCGGGGTTGAAGAAGGTCTTCTCGTGGCGGAAGAGCACCAGCTCCTCGCCCACCTTGAAGGCCTCATCCCCCACTCCGACGGTGACCCCGCGGATGGGAGGGGCGCTGGCCTCGGCCAGCTCCGCCCTTACCTCGTCCGTCACGTAGGGACATTCGTCGAGAGCCGTCTGTCCCGCCGCCAGCTTCATGGCGAAGGCGAGGCAGGTCGGGAAGCCGCATTCCTTGCAATTGGTCTTGGGTAGCTTCTTGAAGATATCCAAGCCCGAAAGTCCCATCTCCTTCTCCTTCCTACTTGATCAGCGGTATTCCCACCTCGTTATGTCGCAAGAAGAGGGGGGACGCGCCCCCCTCTTTCCTACATCAGCATCGGGTCCATGGTGAGGGCGGGATGTCCCTTCTCCTCCAGCCAGGGGAGGATCTCCTCCTCGCTGGTGCCCACATCCTCGTCGGCGATCTTGTTGATGAAGTCCGGGTCGTTGACGTCATCGTCCTGGCAGCGCTTCTCCAGCTGCTCCTTGAGGGTCTCCTTGAGCTCCTTGGGCATCCACACGATGCGCTTGAAGCCCCCGTCCGCGGAGATGAACTTCTTGGAGGTGATGTACACCTTGCCGATGCCGATGAACCCGGGGGTGACGTTGCCGCCGCCCACCGAGTTGGCAAGGGTGGAGAAGGGCATGCCGCTCGGGGTCATCCCCGAATACTCGCGGTTGACGATCATCACCCCGTTGCACATGGGCAGGAAGGCCACGATGCACTCGAAGCACCCGCACGAGGTCATGGGGTCCTCCATCATGGTGTACATCTTGACGTTCTCCACGTTGCCGCCGGACTTCTCCTTCACGAACTCGCTGATGGCCGGCCATTCGCCCTTCACCGGATCGGTGCAGTCTCCCTTCTTCACCGGCTGGTTGGGTCCGGTGGGGTCGATCTCGTAGGCGGCCTTGCCGTCCAGCCAGTTGTAGGCGCCGCACAGCCCCAGCCTCTGGGGCGAGATGATGCACACGTGGGTGGGGGCGAAGGACTGGCACAGGGTGCAGGAGTAGAAGGTGTCCACCGACTCATCGGTCATCCCCGCCGTCTTCTCGTCGCGGTAACGGTAGGCCTGGCGCGCCGTGGCCAGCCACTTCTCCACGTCCTCGGGGTTGGTGTAGATGGTCACCTGCACCTTGTCCACGATGGAGGGGAAGTCGTTGATCAGCTTGGCGTGGATGATCTCGCCGTAGTGGCGGATCTTGAACCCCTTGGCCTGGGCCTTCTTGGAGATGCGCGTCCACACGATGTCGCGCTGGCCCATGTGCCAGATGCCCTCGGCGCCGTTGATGAGGTGGTGGATCTGGCGCTCAAGGATGGACTCGAAGTCCTCCTGCATCTTGCGCCCGGCCACCTCCACCACGATGCCCAGGGGCAGGGCGTCGCCCTCGTTGACGTCGTCGATCTCCGGACCCACCACCTCGATGACGCCGTCGGTGATCTCGTCCATCTCCCGCATGGTCACGTACTCGAAGGCGGGGGTGATGTTCCCGCCGAACTGGACGTACATGTCGTCCTTGCGGATGACCTCGCCCTCGAAGGCGGGGCCGTAGGCCATGGGGATGGGGATCTCGGCGATCTGGATCTTGAGGCCCCTTACCTCCACGCACTTCTGGACGATCTCCTCCTCGGGGACGCTTCCCACCACGTGCTCGTAGGTGCACACTCCGGTGGGGAGAATGTCCGGGATCTTGGTGTTGGCGATGGTGGGGAAGCCGTAGTTTATGGCCCCCGCCGCGTAGGCGTACTTCTGCTCGTCCACGTAGTCCAGCGCCAGCACGAAGGCGAAGATGCGGTTCTTGTTGTAGCGCAGGATCTTGGTGAAATCGCCGGGCTGGGCGCCGCCGAAGGACATGGCGGCGCGGGCGGCGAACCCCAGTGAGTACACCGCGGAGGACATCTCCTTGCCGTAGGGCACGATGCGGGTGTCCCAACCGAGCTGGCGGTCCACCTGCTGGAGCTGCTCGGCGATGCTCTCTCCGTCCACGTGGCCGGAGATCCACACGTAGAGGTTCTTCTGCAGCAGCTCCACCACGATCTGGTCCGCCATCTCCGGCGTGGAGGCGCGGCCCACCAGGGCGCAGAACCCGGGGGCGGAACCGTCCACGAATTCCACCCCGCGCTCGCGCATGATCACGTCGTCGGCCGCCCCCAGCCAGAGGTCATCCACGGGGGGGTTGGTGACGTACTTGCATCCCTCGATGATCTCCCCGGCGAAGAGGGTGGCGATGCCCGCGTCCAGGGCGTGCCCCAGGTAGGGCACCCAGTGCCTTGCCTTCGGCACGGGCGGCAACAGGTCCTTGGCCAGCTCCAGGGCCTTGGCCATGTCCTCCACCTTCTCCACCTTGTGGCCGGTGAGGGCGTAGATGATGGGCAGGTAATAGCCCGTGTTGGGGAGCTCCACCTTCGCGGTGGCGCCGGCGGACTCGAGCGTCTCGTTGAACACGCGCTCGGCCTCGGCCACCTCCTTGTAGGCCCCCTTGATTGCCGCGGTTGCGATTATCCTACTCATTAGATCTCCAACTCCCTCCTCATGGCCATGTCGTAGAGCACCCTCTCGCGCTTGGCGGATATGCCCAGGGCCTCGCGCTTGCTATCGATGAGGGTGAGGAGCTTGCCCACCATCTTCTCCGGGTCCGGCTCGAAGTGCCAGCTGTTCTTGTATATCTCGTTGTACTTCTCGAACAGGTGTTCGGTCACGTTCTTCGAGCCCAGGGTGGGCCAGCTCACTCCGAAGACCACGGCCGCTCCAGAAACCACGAAGTACTCTCCGATGGAGATGGCCTTCTCGCTCATCCACTCCGGAGCGCAACCCGCCGCCGGCAGGTCGCTGATGTCGTCGCCCAGGCCGCCCTCCTGCACCATGGCGGTGAGGGACATGAGGATGCGGCTGTTGTCCACGCATGAACCGGCGTGGAGCACCGGCGGTATTCCCACCGCCTCGCAGACCTCCCACAGTCCCTGGGGGCAGATCTCGCGCGCCACCTCGGGGAGCATGAGCCCCGCCTTGGCCACCGACTGCGCGGCGCATCCGGTCATAACCACCAGGCAGCCGTTGGCGATGAGCTCCCTGGTCACCCTGACGTGGATGTCGTCGTGCTTGACGCGGGGGTTGTTGCAGCCCACCACGCCCACCACGCCGCGGATGCGGCCGTCGATGATGGCGTCGTTCAGGGGGCGGTAGGAGGCGCGGTACTTCCCGCCCAGCATGTAATTGATGTACTCGTGGTTGAAGCCGGCGATGAGCGACTCCGTGTTTTCGGGGATGCTCACCTTGCCTCGCTTGGGGAAGTTGTCGATGGCCGCGGAGACTATCTCCTTGGCGATGTCCAGGGCATGGTCCTCGTGGAACTCGATGTGCCTCGCGTAGGGCATCTTGGCCTTGGGGGAGGTGGTGATGATGTCGGTGTGCAGGCAACTGGCTATCTGCCCGATGCCCTGGTACACGCACTGCACGTCCACCACCATGGCCTCCACCGCACCGGTCAAGAGGGCCAGCTCCTGCTGCAGCACGTTGCCGGCGATGGGCACCCCGTGGCGGGTGAGCACCTCGTTGGCGGTGCAGCAGATGCCCGAGAGGTTGATCCCCTTGGCGCCCACCTTCTCCGCCTTCTCCTGCATCTCCGGCAGGCTGGCGGCGAGCACGATCATCTCCGAGAGGATGGGCTCGTGCCCGTGGACGATGATGTTGACCTCGTCCTCCTTGAGCACGCCCAGGTTGATCTTGCTCTCCAGGGGCACCGGGGTCTGGAAGAGGATGTCCTGCAGCTCGGTGCCGATCATGGAGCCGCCCCACCCATCGGAAAGCGCGCAGCGCTCGGCGCCCTTGAGGATGTTCTCATAGTCCTGGTCGACCCCGATGGAGGTGCGGTGCATGACCTCCACCACCTCGCGGTCGATGCCGCGCGGGAAGACCCCGCGCTGGCGCCATATCTCCTTGCGCTTCTCGGGCGCCCGCAGGGCGAAGGCCAGCTCGCCCTCCTGCTGCCCGAACATGGCCAGGCATCGCTCGCCCACCTCCAGGGCGATGTCGTTGATGTCCCTGTCGCCGATCTCGATGTCCAGGTCCGCCGCCACCTCCAGGAGCTTGACACGGTCCTTGATCTGGTAGTCCGTCGTCTCGCCCTTGGCGGCCATGATCAGGGTCTCGGCCACCGCTCGCCCGTGGTCGGAGTGGGCGGAGGAACCCCCCGCCACCATGCGCGCGAAGTTGCGCGCCACGATGGTGTCGATGTTGGCTCCGCATACCCCCCGGCTCTCGTCGGGCTTCTTGGGGTTGATACGGCAGGGTCCCATGTTGCAGATGCGGCAGCAGCTTCCCGCCTCTCCGAAGGCGCACCCTTTCTGCTGCTGCACGCGGTCGAAGGCGGTCTCCTGCCCCTCCTCCTTGGCTTTTCTAAGCATTTCCAGCGTGGCTTCGCACGCCGTCATTTCCTCCAGTTCTGCCATGAGTGCTGTTCCTCCTGTGGAATCCGGATTCAGGTTCTTCCCGAACCTCCTTTATATATGAAAGCCTAGCCCGAAAGGTCGGCTATAAGCTGTTTCACCAGGCGGATGGACTCGGGGTGCCTGAGCACCAGGATGTCCGCCCCGGCCAGGAGCAGGGCCACGGCGGTGATGGTCTCCCACATGATGCCGCGCTTCTCGGGGTCGCCCCACTCCGGGTACTCCTCCTCGGAGCTCTTGGCCTCCTTGGTCTTCCAGGCCTGGGTGCCGATGTTGGCCAGCATGGGCATCTGGGTCATGGAGTCGTCCTGGAAAAGCCCGGCGATCTTCAGGCGCTCCATCACCGAGTAGGTGTACTCCAGGCCGTAGCCCAGGGCGCCGGTGGTGGGGTCGATGACCAGTTTCTCCGCCTCCATGCCCAGGTTGGTGAGGAGAATGTTGAGCTGCTTGGCCAGGTTGACGTCGATGGGGGTCATGCCGGCCACCGTCTGCTTGTAGCCGATGGCGGGCGCGCCAACCTTCTTGAAGTTCTCCTCCTTGGCCGGTCCGATGAGCAGGTTCTTGCCCTCGGCCTTGGTGGCCACCACCCTGGCGATCTCCGCGTCCTTGTCCAGATCCTCGGTGCCGTAAACGATCACCGGGACGTTGACCGCTTCCTCCACCTTGAGCACCGTCTCCGCCGCCTGCTCAGCGGGGGCGTCGGTTGCCTTGGGGTCGGTTGAGGTGAGCAGGAGGAATATGGCGTCCGCGCCCCACTCCTCAACCGCTTTCTTGGCCCAGGCCACGGGGTCGTTCTTCACCTCGCCCAGGGCCTTCTCCAGCGCCGGCACCAGTTCCCCGACCTCGTCGGAGACCTCGGCGGCGACGATGGGCCTATTGGGCATCTCACCTTCCCAGAGGTGGAAGGGGAGCACGTTCTCTCCTCCCACCTTCCTTGCCTTGTCGCCGGCTCCCAGCTCTACCTCGCGGACCTTGCCCTTGGCCGTCTCCGTCGGTAGATTGAATGCCATTCTTCTCTCCTTTCCGCTGCTTATAACCGCCGTGATCAATATTATTACTATCCGCTTCCGCGAACCTTGTCGGACGTCATTCCAGGCCGTGCTGCAGCTTGCAGGCGCGCAGGGCGTTCTTCATCAGCATGCGGTTGGTCACCGAGCCCACTCCGCCGGGGACCGGGGTGATGGCCTCGGTCATGTCCTTGACCGCGTCGAAGGAGACGTCGCCCACCGTCTTGGTCTTGGGCTTGCCCTTCTCGTTGAGCACCGGCTCGCCCTTCTCGTCCAGCACCTTGACGCGGTTGATGCCCACGTCCACCACGATGGCCCCCTCCTTCACCTGGTCGGGGCCGATGAGGTCCGCCTTGCCGGCCGCCACCACCAGGATGTCCGCGGCCTTGGTGTGCTTCTCCAGGTTGCCCTTCATGGAGGTGAAAACGTGCACCACGGTGGTGGAGGCGTTGCGGTTAAGCATGAGGAAGGCCACCGGTTTGCCCACGATGTTGGAGTGTCCCACCACGCACACCTCGGCCCCCTCGTAGAAATCCTTGGGATCCATCTTCTTTACTTCCTTGGCGTAGCGGTCGAGGATCTCGATCACCGCCGAGGGGGTGGCGGGAGGGAAGGTGGGCTCGCCCAGGGCCAGCTTTCCCATGTTGAAGGGATGGAAGCAGTCGATGTCCTTGTTCACGTCGATGGAGTTGATCACCGCGCTGTCCGAGATGTGCTCCGGGAAGGGGCGCAAGGGAAGTATCCCGCTCACCGCCTTGTCGGCGTTGAGGCGCTTGACGATCTCTACCACCTCTTCCTCGCTCACGTCCGCGGGGGGGTTCTCGTTGATGTAGGCGAACCCCGCCTCCTCGCAGAACTTCTCCACCTGCCCGCGGTACATCTTGGCTCCGAAATCGTCCCCCACCAGAAGGGTTGCGATACCGGGGGTTATGCCCTTTGCCTTCAGGGCCTCGGTTTCCGCGATGATCTCCTTCATCAACTCGTCGCCGATGGCTACGCAATCGATGACCACCGTCATTTCCCTCGCTCCTTTCCTTTCCTCGCCGGGAAATCAGCCCAGCTTCTCGTAGGTGACTCTCACCACGCGGTCGCGGAGCTCCGCCGTCTCCTCAAGGATCTCCTGGATGCGCGACCATTTGCCTTCGCAGAAGGCGACGTCCTCGATTCCGTTGATGTTTATCTTCACGTTGAGGGCCGCGCTCTGGGCCGCGGCCTCCGCGAGCAGCACCGCCACCCCGGCGTCGCTCACGGCTCCCACGTTGCCTATCTCGGCCGCCGTCTCCGACAGGCGCGCCACCTCCAGGCATTTCTCGGCGATCTCGAAGGGCACCTCGGTGGCGAGCTTCAGCGCTTCCTGCACGCGGGCCGCGCGCTCCGCTTTCTGCTCCTCGGTGTCGCGGGGCATCTTGAAAGCGGCGGAAACGTCCGCGTATACCTCGGTGTCTTTCTGGATCAAACCCTGAAGCTGATCGCGGGCCTTCTCGGATGATTTCAGAAGTTCCTCCACCTGGTCCTGGACGTCGGCGTATTTTTCCTTTCCCAGGGTCAGGTTTCCCACCATGGAAACCAGGGCGGCTCCCAGCGCGCCCACCAGGGCTGATACCGAGCCACCGCCCGGCTCCGGCGACCTGGAGGCTAGCTTGTCCAGAAATACGATCATGGGCTTCTCTACGTACATCGTCAGACCTCCCCGGTCCAAATTATGATTATCTCACTAATTTCCCTTCGTTTCCAGGTTTATGCCATCTGTCACTCACGAGCACTGCGGCCCCCTCGATCCCCGGCCTTCCCGGCGTTTTCCGCGTCTCCAACCTTTCGCCATGCCGGCCGGCCCGGGCGCAAGCGGCCGCCTGAATCGCCCCGCGCTTCACCTCTTGACATAATCCTCCAGTATCCCCTCGATCGCCCTCCGGGCGGGGCTCTCCTGGGGAAGATCCGTCAGCGCCTTCCCCGACTCGTCGTAGTCCCGCAGCAGGTCGTCGTCGGGCACCCATCCGGCGATCTCCAGGTTTCCCTCCTCCGCGATGCCGCGGAGGTTTTCCGGAAGGCCGTCCCGCACCCTGGATATCACCAGGGCCATGCGCCTGATGTCCAGCTTAAGCTCCCGCGCCAGGTCGCGGATGCGCAGGGCAGTCTGCACCCCCCTGACCGTGGGGTCGGAGGCGATGAACATCACGTCCACCCCGGTGGTGGTGCGCCGCGAGAGGTGCTCCATTCCCGCCTCGTTGTCCATGACCACGTAGTCGTAGCGACCGGTCATGAGGTCGAGGTAACGGCGGAAGATGTTGTTAAGGTAGCAGTAGCACCCGGGGCCCTCCGGCCTCCCCATGGAGATGAGGTCGAACCCTTTCTCCTCCACCAGGGCCTGCTGCAGGAGCGTCTCCACCCAGACCTCCTTGGACATGCCCGCGGGCATGTTCTTGATGTTCTCGGTGAGGTACTCCCTCACCGCGCCGATGGTCTTTTCGACCCTGGTGCCCAGGGCGTAGTCCAGGTTGGCATTGGAGTCGGCGTCCACCGCCAGCACCGCCTTTCCCGTGACCCGCACCAGGTAGGCCACGGAGAGCGCCGCGAAGGTGGTCTTGCCCGTGCCGCCCTTGCCCGAAACCGCGATGACGTAGGACATCCTACTATCCCTCCTCTCCGACCTTATCCCGGGCCGCCATCCTCTGCACCGAGCGGTAGGCCTCCAGCTTCTCTTTCACGCTGGGGAAAGCATTCAGGTCGGTATGGGGGAAGAAGAGGGCGGAAATGTAATGCTCCATGAAGGCGGGGTTCATGGAAAGCTCGAGGTAGGTCATCTGGTGGGCGATCTCGTTGGCCTTGTTGAGCATCTCCCGCGAAAGGGCAGAGAGGTGCGCGCCCAGCAGGGAACCGTTGCCCACGAACTTGATCTTCTCGTAACCGATGTCGGGCAACAATCCAATGGTCACCGCCTTGTCCACCTCCAGGTAGCGGCCGAACGCGCCCGCGATGAGCAGCTCATCGATCATGGAAACGTCCATGTCCATGGAGGATAGGAGGATCTCTATGCCCGCGTATACCGCCGCCTTGGCGCGCATGAGGTTGTCTATGTCCACCTCGGTGATGACGATGTCGCGGCGCGTGGCGGAGTCCTCCGCCCACACCAGCACGTACTCGGCTCCTCCCTCGCGCCTGCGCACGCGCGGCGTGGGAAGGTCGGTGTTTATCTTGCCCTTCTCGTTGATAACCCCGGTGAGGAACATCTCCGAGAGGGCGTCTATGAGCCCCGAGCCGCATATGCCGATGGGCTTGCGGTTGCCCACGGTGATGATCATGGGCTCGTACCCTATCTTGTCGATGCGCACCTGCTCGATGGCGCCGTTGGTGGCGCGCATGCCGTGCTTGACACCCCCTCCCTCGAAGGCCGGGCCGGCCGAGCACGAGCAAGAGAGCATCCAGTCGCGGTTGCCCAGGACCATCTCCCCGTTGGTGCCGATGTCGATGTACAGGGTAAGCTTGTCGGTGTTAAAGATCCCCGAGGCAAGCATGCCCGCGACGATGTCCCCTCCCACGTAGGAGGCAACGCAGGGAAGGGCATACAGGTAAACGCCGGCGGCGATGCGCAGCCCGATGTCGGAGCACTTTATCCAGGGGAAGAACGTCGCCGACGGGATATAGGGCTCCTCGCGTATGTACTTGGGGTTCAGGCCCAGCAGCAGGTGGGTCATGGTGGTATTGCCCGCGATCACCACGTGGGTGATATTGCAGTACTCGATCCCGGCCTGCTCCACCAGGCTCTTGATGAGGTTCCATATCGTTCCCACCACCACCGACTGCAGCTTAGCCAGCCCGGTTCCCCGGATGGCGTAGATGATGCGGGTGATGACGTCCTCCCCGAAGGCCACCTGGGCGTTGTAGTCGGAGGCCCGCGCGGTGACCTCGCCGGTGCGCAGGTCGATGAGCTCCGCGGAGATGGTGGTGGTGCCGACGTCGATGGCGATGGCCGACTGCCTCTCCGTGGTGTCGCCCTGCTCGATGCGCACCGCCCTCAGCTCCTCGCCGGAATCGAGCACCGTCACCGTGATGTCCCAGTCGCTCTGGCGGATCATGTTGGGCAGGCGTTGCAGCACCGGGTAATCGATGACCACGTCGCGCAGTCCGGCTTCCACCGCCAGGCCGCGCTTGATGCGCTCGGCGTCGCTGGCGTTGTCGTCGAGGGAAGGCTGGGGCAGCACCAGGTGGTACTTGCGAGTCGGGGGATCCAGTTCCCATGCGGGAAGGCGCTCCTCCCAGTCCGCGGCCGAGAGGAGGTAACCATGCGCGGGGGTGGGCTCGGCGCGCTCGAAGATACGCTTGTCCCCGATGCGTGACTCCAGAGGGATGGTGACCTTGAGGTCCGAAAGCACGCGGGTCTGGCAGGCCAGGGCGTAACCCCTGGCGGCCTCGGCCTCGCTCAGCTTCGGATTCGGTTCCCGCTCCACCTCCCCTTCCTCGATGAGCACCCGGCACTTGCCGCATGACCCCGAGCCGCCGCATGAGGCGTTGATGTGCACGTCCGCGTCCATGGCCGCGCGCAGAAGGATCTCGCCCCTGGCGACGGTCACGAACCTATTGTCGGGCAGGAAGAGCACCCTGCAGTTTTCATCCGCCAATTCCCGGCCTCCGCATTGATTCCCCCGCTCGAAGATACCCCGGCCCTGCTGGACCGGGGTATCGTTCCATCGTCACATGTATTCGGGGCCGCCTATTAGAACAACCCCATGGTCCTCCCGTTCTCGTCGATGTCCACGTCCACCGCCGCCGGACGGCTGGGCAGACCGGGCATGGTCCTCATGGCGCCGCAAAGCGGGTAGAGGAACCCGGCACCGATGGAGGGCCTGATGTCCACCACGGGAAGCCGGAACCCCTTGGGAACGCCCTTGAGGTTGGGGTCGTGGGAGAGGGAGAGATGGGTCTTTGCCATGCAGATGGGCAGCTTGTCGTAGCCGGCCTCGGTGTACTGCTTGATCTTCTGCTCGGCGAGGGGGGTGTAGTCCACCCCGTCCGCCCCGTAGATCTTGGTGGCGATGGCCTCGATCTTCTCCTTGATGGAGGCGTCGTCGGGGTAGAGGAACTTGAAGTCCTTGGGCTGGTCGCAGGCGGCCACCACCGCCTCCGCGGCCTCCTTGCCGCCCTCGCCGCCCTTTGCCCATACCTCGATGGGGCAGCAGGCCACCACGCCTGCCTCCTCGGCGAGCTTCTTGACCAGCTCGATCTCCTTGTCCATGTCGGTGGTGCGCCTGTTTATGGTCACCACCACGGGGAGGCCGAAGAGCTTCATGTTCTCTATCATCTTGATGAGGTTCCCCGTGCCCTCCTCGAGCGCCGGCATGTTCTCCTTCTTCACCAGCTCCTCGTCGAGGGGCTTGCCGGGACGTGCCTCGAAGGCGCCGCCGTGCATTTTGAGGGCGCGGATGGTGCAGGTGATGACCACGCAATCCGGGGTGAGGCCGGAATAGCGGCACTTGATGTTCATCATCTTCTCCGCCCCCATGTCGGCGCCGAAACCGGACTCCGTGACCACGTAGTCGCCGCACTTCAGAGCGACGTAATCGGCCACGATGGAGTTGTTGCCGTGGGCGATGTTGGCGAAGGGTCCCGCGTGCATGATGCAGGGGTTATGCTCGAGGGTCTGGATGAGGTTGGGCTTGAGCGCCTCCTTGAGAAGCACGGTCATGGCGCCCGCCGCCTTGAGGTCCTCGGCGGTCACCGGCTTTCCGTCGTAGGTATAGGCGACCACGATGCGGCCCAGGCGCTCCCTCAAGTCCTTGAGGCTGGTTGCCAGGGCCAGGATGGCCATTACCTCCGAGGCCACGGTGATGTCGTAGCCGGTCTGGCGCGGGTAGCCGTTCTCCCGCCCGCCCAGTCCTATGACGATGTCGCGGAGGGCGCGGTCGCTGATGTCGACCACCCTTCTCCAGGAGATGGTCAAGGGATCGATGTTCAGCGGGTTGCCCAGCAGGATGCTGGTGTCGATCATCGCCGCCAGCAGGTTGTTGGCCGCCCCAACGGCGTGGATGTCCCCGGTGAAGTGGAGGTTGAGGTCCTCCATGGGCACCACCTGGGAATAGCCCCCGCCGGCGGCCCCGCCCTTGATGCCGAAGACCGGGCCCAGGGAGGGCTCCCGCAGCGCGAGCACCACGTTCTTGCCGATCTTGGCCAGGGACTCGGTTAGGCCAATGGAGGTCACGGTCTTGCCCTCTCCCAGGGGGGTGGGGGTGATGGCCGTCACGTCGATGTACTTGCCGTTAGGCTTGTCCTTCACCCTTTCCAGGAAGCGCTCGAAGTCGATCTTGGCCTTGTACTTGCCGTAGAGATCGATCTCGTCTTCCTCCAGGCCCATCTTCTTGGCGATCTCCATGATGGGCAGGAGCTCCGCCGCTTGCGCGATTTCCAGGTCGCTCGGAACCATGCTGCAACTCCTTTCCTCTTCCTGTGTTGACGGTTTTCGGGCGTCTCCTTCACCGCATTTCACAGCCGCAAGGCCGTTTTTAGACATATATTTAACCGAAGGCCCGAGGCCTGTATCCAAAGACCTCTGAGTCCCCGGTGAAGTCCTCGTCACGCGCGGAAGGCGTTATCGCTCCTTTCGGAGCGTCCAAAGTATTATATCCATTCACCCCGGGTATTGCAAACGGGAACCAGGCGCGTCGAAAAAGCGTTTTTGCAGGTAGAGCAACCCGTGACCCCAAGGGCGAGCGGCTTCCCGTCAGCGCGCAGCCCAGTGCTCCGCCACGACCTCCGCCACCTCCCGCTCGCGCCCGAAGAGGAAGTGGTCAGCCCCCGGCAACACATGCAGGTCGGCCCCCATGCGCTCGGCCAGCCGCCGCAGTTTATCCGTGTCGGAGAACTGGTCGCGATCCCCCGCCACCAACAGGCATTCCTCCGGGATCGCCGCATCCTCGCGTTCGAGGAAAGTGAAGAAATCGAACCCCACCATCGGCGGCCCCACCAGCGCCGCCCTGCGGCAGCGCCCCCCTTTCACCGCCCACCGCAAGCCCACCCAGGAGCCAAAGGACCATCCCACCAGGGAGATATCCTCGGCTTCAACATCATCCCGCTCGCTCAGAAAGGCATAGGCGCCCTCGACATCCTCCACCTCGCGCAGCCCGCCCGTGGAGACGCCACCGCTCCGGCCAACGCCGCGGAAATTGAAGCGCAGGCAGGCCCAACCACGGGCGGAGAGGGTTTCCGACATCGTCTCCAGCAGGGGCACGTGCATGGACCCGCCGCCGATGGGATGGGGGTGGCACAGTATGCAGGCCGGCGGCCTGGGCCTGTCCTCGGGCATCTCCAGGATGCCCTCGAGCCTTATGGGCTCCAGGCTATCGGCGTAGAAATAAACCCTTTCGGCGCGCATCGCCCTTCGACTTTTCTCACGGCCAACAAGACCGGTCCACGTCAACCTGGAATAGTATAAACCACGCCCGTCGTTGAGGGCCAAGAACGCGGCTTTGTTCACTACAGCTCTTTCCCGCTGTCCGGATCCCGGCGTTCCTGGGGCGGGAGCCATGTGGTTTAATATTCCTCGAACGGCGGCGCCGGAGCGTCCGGCGGGCCCGCGGCTCGTGCAGCTCGGAACGAGGACAAGGGGGCTGAGATGGATTACGACGTGATAGTCATCGGCGGCGGATACGCCGGCCTGTCGGCGGGCGCCTTGCTCTCACACAAGGGATACCGCGTGCTTTTGCTCGAGAAGTCGAGGAACATCGGGGGCAGGGCAGGATACCAGGAAAGGGATGGGTACACGGTGGAATACGGGCTGCACGCCAACCGTTTCGCCGGCGATGGCGCGGCGGCGGCGGTCTTCCGGCGCATTGGGCGAGACCTGGAGTTCATCTCCCCCGGGGAGCCCGAGCTCTGGAGGGAGGGCTCCTTCCAACCCCTTCCCAACAACGTCGGCAAGATCTTCAAATCGCCCCTGCTCCCCTTCTCCGCCAAGCTGAGCGCCGCGCGCTACCTGGTGAAGCTGGTGATCGGGAATCCAAGCCGGAAATATCAGCTTTCCATGGAGGAGCTCACCTCGGGATGCAAGTCGCCCGAGACCCTCGAACTTATGCGCGTGCTCTCGGGCATAGGCATCATCGCCCCGGACCTCAGGCATTCCTCCGCGGGGGAATTCGCCGCCTTCCTCAAGAAGGCCCTGCGCGCCAAGGTCAAGGTAGGATACCCGAAGGGCGGCACGCGCGCCATCGTCGAAGGGCTTCGGGAGGAGGTGGAAAAGAACGGCCAGATCATGACCTCCTCCAAGGTGAACCGCCTCATGCTCAAGAAGGGAGTGGTGAGCCAGGTGAAGACGGACGCGGCGTCCTATTCGTCCCGCGCAGTGATCTCGGCCATACCCGTCCAGGAGGTGCCCGACCTCTTCGGGGGCAAAGACCTCCCGATAAAGTTCGTGAAAAGCGCGAGGGAACTGGTGCCCACGGCGGGCATATCCCTCGACGTCGGCCTCAAGGAGAAGGTGAGCGACAAAGACGGCCTCCTGGTGACCTCCGAGCCCGTAACCATGGGCCAGTTCACCTCCAATATCGACCCCTCCATGGCCCCCGAGGGCAAGCAACTCCTCTCCTGGTACTACCCCCTGCCGCTGCCCTGGGTTAAGAACCAGGAGAAGGCGAGGCAGGAGGAGGAGCGCTTGCGGGACCTGCTGGGAAAGATGTTCCCGGGCATATGGGAGGTCGTGGAATGGGAACGCCCCATGCGCCTCTCCATGGTGGACGGGTTCCTGCCCCGCCCCGGCCAGACCGGGGAGGACAGGCCCGATTTCGTCATCCCCTCCATCGACAATTTCTTCCTCTGCGGGGACACCACAAGGGCAGAGGGGACGGGTGGGGACACGGCCTTCAATTCAGCCATCCACGTATCTCGCCTGGTGGACGAGTACCTGGAGGGGCCGGCGAAGGACAGCGACTGAAACGCGGCGCGAGGCGCCCGAAAGGAGGGAAGATGCAAAGACATCCCGCGTTGGCCAACGCCGAGGACAGCGTGCTGGTGGTCATCGACCCACAGGAGAAGCTGGTCAGGATGATCCACAACCGCGAGGAGGTGGTGGAGACCATCGTCCGCCTGATCGCATTCTCCGCCATCTTCGAGCTCCCGGTGGTGCTCACCGAACATTACCCGCAGGGCCTCGGTTACACCGTGGAAGAGGTGAAGGCGGCGCTTGCCGAGTACAACCCGGTGCTGAAGCGCGTCTTCAGCTGCTTCGGCGTTCCCGAGTTCGAGGAGGCGCTCCTGGCGACGGGCAGGAAACGCCTGGTGGTCACGGGCATCGAGACCCATATCTGCGTAAGCCAGACGGTGATGGACGCTCTGCACCGCGGATACCAGGTCCACGTGGTGGCCGACGGCACCGGGACCCGAAAGCGCGAGGATCACGAGATCGCCCTGGAACGCATGCGCCAGGCTGGAGCTCAGGTCGTCACCTCGGAGGCGTTCATCTACGAGGTGACCCGCCGCGCGGACGGCGAGGAGTTCAAGCGCGTACTGGACCTAGTGAAATAAAGAAAAGAATGGCATGAAGGCCCCCGCGGAACCGCCGGAACGACGGGACTCAAACCTGCACGACGCGGTGGGGATGCGATCGCAAACCCGTGTCCCTGCCGGAAGCGAGACGAGAGGTGGAGTTTGGACCAATCCACTGCTTGCGGAAAACATGGAGCGGCGTATCAAATATCCCAACCGAACCCCATCGAATCCACGCGTTATCGCTGCTGGCTCGACTCCTTTACAACTGAAGGTAATTGTGACCTGCCTTCTTTCCTATTTTTACCATCCCGCCCTGCCTGCCATGCCGGCCTTTTTCCGGGACCACCCCGTCGCCCCCGCGAAGTCGCGCCGGAGGCAACGGCGCCAGGCGGTCGAGACCATGGGAACGGGCGGCGCGATGGATAGAAACGTGGACACCTCCGACCTGCCGGCCGACCACTACCCCCCTCTCATCCTCACGGGAGAGCGGACCCTACCCGGCGTGAGGGAGGAGAACTACTGGTTCCAGCGTCACCTCGTAGCCTACCGTTATCTCCTTCCGCTCGCGGAGGGAAAACGCGCGCTGGACCTGGGCAGCGGCGAGGGATACGGCACCGACCTCCTCGCCTCGCGCGCCACAGAGGCCGTGGGGGTCGACCTGGCGCCCGAGGCCATATACCACGCCCGGCGTACCTACCGGCGCCCCAACCTGCGTTTCCACTACGGCGACATATACTCGCTGCCCTTCGAGGACCGCTCCTTCGACCTGGTCTGCTCCCTTCAGGTCATAGAGCATCTCCACGAGCCCGAACGCTTCATGCGCGAGGCGGCCAGGGTGCTCACTCCGGGCGGCGTTTGCGCCATCAGCACCCCCAACCGCCTGATCATCTCCCCGGGGTCGGACAAGCCCGTAAACCCATTCCATATCGTGGAATATGACGCGCGCGAATTCCTCTCCTTCATGCGCGGCTTCTTCGCGGAGGTGAGGCTGGTTGGGATTTTCCATGCCCGCAAGCTGCGGCTGCACGACCTCATCGCGCGCCGTAACTTCTCGCAGTTCTGCCTGGACATGCCGCCCCGGCTGGAGAGGCTCTTCTACCGCCCCCTCTTCATCCCCTCCATCCGCGAGCGTGATTTCCGCGTGCGCGTGACATCCCTGGAGGAAGCGCTGGACTTCATAGCCATCGGGACCAAACCCGCCGCCGGCGCATGCGACGAGGAGGAGTGAGATGCCCGTGCCGGTCGTCCTTCTCCTCCACACTCACATGCCCTATGTGAGGCGCAACGGCGACTGGCCCGTGGGCGAGGAGTGGATACTCGAGGCGTGGGCGGAATGCTACCTCCCCATCTGGAAGCTGGTGGAGGATCTGGCGGCCGGCAAGCAACCTGGAAGGCTTGCCCTCACCCTGACCCCCATCCTGTGGGAACAGCTCGACGACCCCTACCTCCAGGATCGGCTGGCGGGATACCTCGAGAACAAGGCGCGCCAGGCCCGGAACGAGGTGGAGCGCATGCGCGGGTTGGGCGATGACAACCGCGGGGATCTGGCCAGACGCTTCGCGGAGCATTATTCCCGCCTCCTGGGCGCTTTCGAAAAAAGGTTCAGGGGCAGGATGGCCGAGGTCCTCAGGGAAGGCACGGCGACGGGAAGGGTGGAGGTGCTGGCAAGTGCGGCCACCCACGCCCTGCTCCCCGCCTTGAGTTCGGAACCCCAACGCAGGGCCCAGGTGGCCATCGGCCTGGAGTCCTACCGCCGCGTCCTGGGCAGGGACCCGGAGGGGTTCTGGCTCCCCGAATGCGCCTACACCCCGGGGCTCGACGAGCTGCTCTCGAGCTTCGCGCCTCCCCTTTCCTACGTGGTACTGGACCACACCGCGGTCCCTGAGGAAGGCGGCATCCGGCCTACCTGGGAACCAAGGTTGCTGGGAGACACGTCATTGATAGCCCTGGCCCGCGATCCCCTGGCGCATGACCTGGTGTGGACTGAGCGAGGATACCCGGCGGGCGGCAACTACCGTGAGTACGCGAAGCGGGACTACGACGGGTACGGTTTCCAGTACTGGCGCGTGACCTCTCCCGCCACCCCCCTGGACGAAAAGGACGTTTACCGCCCGGAAAACGCCGTGGCGCAGGCGTCCGAGGACGCAAGTCACTTCGTGGAAAACATGCGCCGCCGCGGGGAGGAAATCGCTTCCAGTTGCCGGTCCAGGCGGGGGCCTACACTCATCCTTGCCGCCTATGACACCGAGCTTATGGGCCACTGGTGGCTGGAGGGGACGCTGTGGCTGCGCCACGTTCTCGCGCTTCTCGAGGACGACGCTGTGCTTCCCGGCCACATAGCCGGCGAGGCGCGGGCGTCGAAACCGCGCCGGCTGCATGTCGGCATGACCGCATGGAACGTGGACGGGACCTTCTCCACCTGGGTCAACCGCGAGACCAGCGAGTTGTTGGAATACGTCCACCTGTCCGAGATGGAGTTCGGCGACGCCCTGGCCTGCATGACGTGCGAGGCGCTTGGAGAGCCGCCGCGTGAAAGGGCGCTCCTGCAGGCCGCTCGCGAGTTGCTCATATTGCAGGCCAGCGACTGGCCTTTCATGGTCACGCGCGACCAGGCCGCCGCATACGCCCGCGACCGCGCGTCCTCACACCGCGCGCGCTTCAACCTCCTGCTGGAAATGGCCCTCACGGGAAGAATGGACGAGGAGAAACTCGCCTTCCTCGAGAACACCGACAACCCCTTCTCCTGGCTCACCCTCGACCCCTGGCTTTAGGACCGGGTATGAACCCGGGTCGTGTCTTGACTTTTTTGTTCCGGGATGAGGTTGGGTGTTTGTATTACGAAGCGGCGGAATGAAAAAGTAAAGACACGACCCCACATGCGGGTATGCGACCGGGTCGCGTCTTGACCCGGGTCGTGTCTTGACTTTTTTGTTCCGGGATGAGGTTGGGTGTTCGTCATGCGCCACGGCGGAATGAAAAAGTAAAGACACGACCCCACATGCGGGTATGCGACCGGGTCGCGTCTTGACCCGGGTTGTGTCTTGACTTTTTTATTCCGGGATGAGGTTGGGTGTTTGTATTACGAAGCGGCGGAATGAAAAAGTAAAGACACGACCCCACATGCGGGTATATTGCGATACTTCAAACCATTTATTAAAATATTCCTGCTTGAAAGCGATGTGCTTGACCGTCCGGAGGGGTTTGACCGGAAACGCCATGGGGATGCGCCGGTAAACCCGAACGCGCGAGAACGGGGATAACCTTGAACACGCTGATCCTGTCCTGGGAGTACCCGCCCAGGATCATCGGGGGGCTGGGAACGCACGTGCACCAGTTGGCGGTTAACCTCGCCCGCATGGGGGTCAACATCCACGTGGTGACCAAGGACGCTCCCGGCGCGCCCGATTACGAGCACGCGGACGGCGTGCACATCCACCGCGTGCCGCTCTACCCGCCGGAGATCCCCCAGGATGAATGGGTGCCCTGGACGCTGCAGTTCAACGTCGCCCTGCTGGAAAGGGCGGTTCCCATCATCAACGAGAGGATCGGCAAGGTGCACGTGATACACGCCCATGACTGGCTGGTGGCCCACGCCGCGATCGCCCTCAAGCACGCCTACCGCATACCGCTGGTGGCGACCATCCACGCCACCGAGTACGGCCGCCACCAGGGCCATATACCGCCCGGCATGTCCAAGATCATCCACCAGGTGGAATGGTGGCTCACCTTCGAGAGCGTGCGCACCATCACCTGCAGCAACTACATGAAGGACGAGGTCACGCGCATCTTCGAGTTGCCCGAGGACAAGGTGACGGTCATCCCCAACGGTATCGAGTACGAGCTGTTCCGCTGCGACGCCGATACCGAGCGCATCCGCAGGCAGTTCGTGGAGCCGGATTCGCGCATGATCTTCTTCGTGGGCAGGCTGGTGTACGAGAAGGGCGTGCAGACGGTGATAGAGGCCATGCCCATGGTACTCAGGGAGTTCCCGGACCTGCGCTTCCTGGTGGCGGGAACGGGACCGCATGCGCGAGCCCTGCAGGTGATGATCGAGGAGCTGGGCCTGGGAGAGAAGATCAAGCTCCTGGGTTTCGTGGACTCCGAGAAACTGGTGAGATTTTACAAGTGCGCCGACATCACCGTCGTCCCCAGCATCTACGAGCCCTTCGGCATGGTGGTGCTCGAGGCCATGGTGGCGGGAAGCCCGGTGATCGTGGCCGACACCGGCGGCCTCAAGGAGATCGTGGTGCACGAGGAGACCGGCCTGTGCTTCAAGCCCGGAAACCCCGAATCGCTGGCCCAGGCCATGATCCGCATCCTCTCAGACGACCAACTGGCCCGGCGCCTCACCGAGGACGCCCAGAGGTTCATCGGGGAAAAATACAACTGGGGGCGCATCGCCCGCCACACCATGGAGGTCTACCAGCGCTCCGTCAGGGAATACGAGTACCGCCCGCGCGCCCTGCACGTGTGCCCTCCCCTGCCAGAGAGCGCACAGGGCGGCTAGCTCATGGACGAGCGACTCAAGGAAAGCCTCGACCGTATCTTCCACCCTTCTTCGGCCGCTATCGTGGGGGTTTCCGAGCGCATGGACAACCCCGGCACCCTTTTCCTGCGCGCCTACGGAGACATGGGTTTCCAGGGGGGCCTCTATCCCGTCAACCCCCGGCACGGCGAGATCCTGGGCCGCCGTTGCTATCCCGACCTCGCGAGCCTGCCCGAGATACCCGACCTTGTGATCCTGGCGGTCCCGCCGGCCTCCGTTCCCCCTCTGGTGCGGGAGTGCGCGGCCCTGGGAGTGAGAGGATGCATCGTGAACACCGCGGGTTTCTCGGAGACGGGCAGGGAGGAAGGCAAGGTTTTGGAGGAGGAAATACGTCGCGCCATCCAGGGGAGCGCGCTGCGCCTGGTGGGGCCCAACTGCATGGGCGTCTATTCCTCCCGGGGCCGGATAGCCCTCTTCGCCGGCATGTTCCCTACCGAGGGAAGTGCTGGAATGATCTCCCAGAGCGGGTCCCTGTCCAGCATCGCCTACGTCACCGGCCTCGAGCGCGGCCTGCTCTTCGACAAGATCGTCTCCAGCGGCAACGAGCTCGACCTCAACTGCGCCGACTACCTGGAATACATGAGCGAGGACCCGCGCATATCCCTTGTCCTCGCCTACTTGGAGGAGATACGCGACGCCCGCCGTTTCCTGCGCGTGGCATGCGAGATGCGGGGCAGGAAGCCCCTCATCGTACTCAAGACCGGCCTCACCGCCTCGGGAAAGAGGGCGGCCTCCAGCCACACCGCCGCCCTGGGAGGGGACGCGGAGATCCTCGTGGGAGCGGCGCGGCAGGCGGGGATGATCATGGTGCGCGACCTGGCGCAGATGCTGGACTGCGCGGCCGCCCTCTACCACCTCCCCGCCTGCACGGGCAAGCGGGTGGCCATCGTAAGCGCCCCCGGAGGCCTCGCGGTCAACTGCGCGGACGCCGTCGAATGGTACGGGCTGGAGCTGGCCCCCCTCGGCGAGGAAACCCGCTCCGAGCTGGCCTCCTTCCTTCCCTCCGAGGGAACCTCCTTCGCCAACCCGGTGGACCTGGGTTTCGGGGCGGTGGTTGCGGGAAATTACCGTAAGACCCTGGAGATTCTGGATCGCGACCCTGACGTGGATATCCTGATGACCGTGGGCTCCGCCCCCGCCTCCCGCGACGGCGATATCGGACTCATCGCCGCCATCACCCAGGAGATGCTGGAGGCCAGGGACTCGCTTTCCAAGCCCCTGGTCTCGGTGCTCTTCCCCAGCGCCTTCACCGCGCCCCATGCCGCGAAGCTGCACGCGGCGGGCATACCCGCCTACCTGACTCCCACCTCCGCCTGCTTCGCCCTGCGCGCATACCACGACTTCCAGCTCCTGTCACGGGGTTGCTGAGGCCCGGGCGAGAACGCGAACGGCGCCGCGAAGGCGCCGAACGCGCGTGACCCCGCGGCCTGCGCGCGTCGGCCTTAACCGGCGCTCACGCGCAACTGGCGCGCCGCTTCCCGGGGTTCCATGATGTTGAGGTACATCCCGGTGGCAAGCTCGAAGCCGGCGCTGATCACGATGCGGGGTATCATCTCCAGGTGCCAGTGGTAATGCTGGTAGTCTTTGCCATCACAGGGGGCGGCGTGCACCCACAGGTTGTAGGCCGGATCTCCCAGCAGCTTCGAGAGGGCTCCCAGGGAACGGGTGAGCACGTCAGCCAGGCCGGCCAGCTCCTCCCGTCCGGCGGCCGCGAAATCGCCGGCATGCCGGAGGGGGGCGAAACGCAGCTCGAAGGGCGCGCGCGCCGCGTAGGGGACGAAGGCCCTCCATGCCCGGTTTTCCGCCACCACCCTGTCGTCCTCGCGCGCCTCCTCCGCCTCGGCGCATAGGGGACAGTTGCCCGCCCTGCGCCGGGACTCGCGCAGCTCGTCGAGGACTGCGCGCGGCACCACGGGCAGGGCGAAGACCTGGGCATGGGGGTGTTCCAGGGACGCCCCGGCCTCCCGCTTGTGGTTGACGATCACCTGGACATAGCGGACGCGGGCCATGGCGGCGAAGTGTCGGTAGCGCGCCTGCCAGGCCCCCAGGAGCCCCGCCGCCCTCCGCGCGTCCATGGCTCCCAGGGAGAGCCCGTGCTCCGGAGAATGGACGATGACCTCGTGATCTCCCTGGGCCGGTATCCCCACTCTTGAGCTTTTTCTCCACCCCCTCTCCCCGGCCTCGGGTACCAGGGCGGGATAGAGGTTGGGGACCACCCTGATCTCCCAGCCCGGCGTGTCGGGCGCGCTCCCCTTCCTGCCCGCGGACCAAACCTCGGGAGGGGTCATGGATTCGTTGCCGGGACAGAACGGGCAGGCGGGTTCCCGGGAAGCGCCCGGAACCGCCCCGGGGCGCCGCGAGCGTCCCGTCGCCAGTATGGACCAGGCGCCGCTCAGGGGGTCTCGCCTGATCTCGGGTGCGGAAAAGCCTTCCTTTCTCTCCCCATCTTCGGCCATAACGATTCACCCGCTTCGTGCCGTGGATGGCCGCAACGATCGGCTATAAAACAATAAAACCATGCGACAAGCCCCGTTCATGTAGCTTCAGCGCCTCACAACGACCATCGCATCCGGTGCGCATAAATAACTAGACGCATGCGCTCCGCACGGTTTCCCGCCGGCCCGCCCCGCACCAAGCGCCTCCGCGCGCTCATAACCCCTGCTCTCCGCGTTGCCGACCTGATGCATGCCAGCCTATAGACGCCCTTGCTCAAACCGCCGACGAACAAGCGCACCATCGCGATTACGCCGTCAGGCGCGCATGCAGCCCCCGGGGTCCCGCCGGGCGCCGGAGGCATCGTCCGTTTCACCTTTTACGCCGCCCTCGTCGATCTCCGAAGGCACTGGACGGGGGCGCCATCCTAAAACCCGCGCGGGCACCCCTCCCACCACCGCGTAGGGAGGGACGTCTCGGTTGACCAGGCTCATGGCCCCGATCACCGATCCGCGGCCGACGGTGACCCCGCGCAGTATGGACACCTTCTCCCCCACCCAGATATCGCCCTCGAGGCGTATGGGGCGCTTGGTGATGCCCTGGGAGCGGATGGAAATGACGGGATCCCAGTAGTTGTGGTCGAAATCCACGATATAAACGGAGTCGGCGAAGAGGCACTCGGGGCCTATGTACACGCCCGCGTAACAGTTCACGGTGTTGTCGGTGCCGAAGATGGTGTTGTCACCGATGTATAGCTCCCCCTCGTGGCAGCGCAGGGCGTTGTTGGTGCCGATCCATACCCAGCGGCCGATGCGCATGCTGGCGCCCTTCTTCACCACCACCTGGTAGCGGCGGGGCAGGAAGATGAACCCCTCCGTCTTCACCCGCGGGTGCAGGAGCTTGAAGCGCAGGAAACGGTAGAGGAAGCGCCAGTAACGGGGGCCGTACATGCGCTTCTCGCGGATGAAGCGCAAGGTGCGCACCAGCCACCTCCAGCCCCGCGGCCTCCCTTCCAGCTTTTCGGGGAACCCGGATCCCTTGCCGACTTCCCTCAGGGCTTCGACCATGTTGTCCATCATGGATTATTTTTCCAGGTAAAGGATGAGGTTGTAGAACCAGTCCTTGGGCAACCAGCGGTATAGCATCTGGTCGAGGGCGCGGGCCCTCTTGTAGGTGTTATAGGCTCCCCAACGCCATCGGTCGCTGATGTTCTCCTCGCTCACGCTCCCCTCCACGGTGCGGATCATCCAGCCGATGAAGCTGGAAAACAGTTCCTCGGACTCGCAACGCGCCGTGGAGAACCCCGCCTTGCGCGCCATCTCGCAAAGCTCGCGGGGGCGGAAATTGTGGATGTCCACCATGAACTCGAGCTCCTGGAGCTCGTGGTCCTGGGGGTTGCCGGAGGCGTCGTAGCGGCGCAGGCTTATCCTGCGCTTCCCCAGCCTGCCCCCCAGGCCGGCGTAGGCCTTGATCCCCGCGGAGGCCATGGCCTTGGCCACCCTCGCCAGCTGGTGCCCCTTCACAGAGGGCTCCCCGGCCACCACGCACTTCCCTCCCGGGCGCAGCACGCGCCGTATCTCGCGCAGCGAGGCGTCCAGGTCCGGGAGGTGGTGCAGCACGGCATGGCCTATGACCAGGTCGAAGGACTCATCCTCGTAGGGAAGGCTTTCCGCGTCCGCCTGTTGCAGATGCACCCGTATGCCGAGGCTCTCCGCGTTGTCGCGGCAGACATCGAGCATCCCCTGGGAGATGTCGCACCCCCAGGCCTCGTCCAGCACCCCTGCCAGGCCCAGGTTAAGCATGGCGTACCCGGTGCCGCAGCCGATCTCAAGCACGCGCACGCCGCGCGGAAAGGGGCCGCCCAGGCCCAGCTCGAACTTGGAGAGCACGAAGTCGGCCATGTCGTCGTCGAAGCGGATGGCCCACTTCTTGTCGTACTCGCGGCTGGTCTCGTCGTGAAAGACCAGGTTGGCTTCCTTCACGTCCATAGGTGAGATTATATGCGCTCCCGGGCCGGAGTGGGAACCCGTATGTGTCTTGACGCCATACGAGCCCCACTGAAGACCGGGCGCGTCCCTTTCATTTAATATATGGGGAGAAAGCGACCGTCCGGAAAGGAAACGCCGAAGGAGGTCGGGGGTTGGGCCGCGAGTCGAGGAGAGCGGCGGGAAACGCGCACATAGGGCGCTGGTGGGCGCCCGGAGACATCGTTATCGTGCTCGCGGTGGCGGCGCTGTGCGCGGTGCTCATCGCGCAGGGCATCACCGAGGCGGGTGCCGGCTCCTCCCTGGAGGCGGTGGTCAGCGTGAACGGCAGGGCGGTGAAGACCTTGTCGCTGCGGAGCGAGAGCGAGGAGCTGGCGGTGGAGGGATACCAGGGCACCAGCTACGTGCAGGTAAGCGACGGCAGGGTGCGCATGCTCGACTCCGCCTGCCCCGACAAGGTGTGTGTGCGTTCCGGCTGGATATCCCAGCCCGGGGAAAGCATCGTATGCCTGCCCAACCGGGTGGTCATCGAGATAAGGTCGGGCGAGGGGGGGCCGGATGTCGTCAACCGCTAACCGTCCCGCTCGTCCGCCCGCGGACCGAAGGTCCTACCTGGTGGGACAGTTGGGGATGCTCGTTGCCCTGGGGCTGGTGTTGCAGATAATCGAGGGCGCTATCCCCCCCATCCTCCCCCTCCCCGGCGCGAAGCTGGGGCTGGCCAACCTGGCCACGGTGGCCGCCCTGGTTTTCCTCGGCCCCGTGGAGGCGCTGGCCGTCAACCTCCTGCGATGCCTGCTGGGGGGGTTGCTGCGCGGAAGCTTCGTGGGCCTGGCCATCAGCACCGCGGCGGGAACCGCGGCGACCCTGGTGATGGCGGCGCTCTACCGCCTCCCTTCACGCCTGGTAAGCCTGACCGGGATCAGCATCGCCGGCGCCGTCACCCACAACGCCGCCCAACTCGGGGTGGCCATCCTGCTGGTGGGTTTCCCCGGTCTGCGATATTACCTGCCCTACCTTCTCCTCATCGCCCTGCCCACGGGCTTTTTCATCGGGGTGACCGCCCGCCGACTCTCCATGGCCCTGGGAAGAACGCTGCCCCTGGAGGTGGGTTGAACTGGGCTCCAACGCATCGGTCTCCGCTGCGATCGTTTTCGAGGGGGTCAACTTCGCGTATCCCGGCAGGGAAGGCAAAACGGCGCTGCGGGATATATCCCTCGAGGTCGGGAAAGGCGAGATCCTCGCCGTGGCGGGACACAACGGCTCCGGAAAGTCGACCCTCTGCCGCATGGTGAACGCCTTGCTCCTGCCCACCACGGGGAGGGTGACGGCATGCGGGCTGGACACCTCGGCAAGCGTGAACCTACCCCTCATCCGGAGCCGCGTGGCCCTGGTGATGCAGAACCCCGACAACCAGATCGTCGGCCCCACGGTGGAGGACGACATCGCCTTCGGGCCCGAGAACCTCTCGCTTTCCCGCGAGGAGATAGCGGAGAGGGTGGAAGAGGCCCTGGAGACCCTGGGGCTGATAGAGCTGCGCGACCGCGAGCCCCATCTCCTCTCGGAGGGGGAGAAGAAACGCGTCGCCCTGGCGGGCGCCCTGGCCATGCGGCCGCGCATCCTGGTATCGGACGAGTCCACCTCCATGCTGGACGCGCGCGCGCGCATGGAGACTCTTTCCCTGTTAAGGAGGTTGCGTGACGAGAGGGACCTCACCGTGGTGCACGCCACCCACCACGCGGACGAGCTGCTGGCGGCCGACCGCGTGGTCGTGCTCTCCTCCGGCTCCGTGGCCTTTTTCGGCCACCCGGAGGAGCTGTTCGCCGAGGGCGGTCCCGCCGTTGATTTGGGCATGGAGACGCCTCCCCTTCTCGAGCTGGCGAGGGAACTCGCGTCGCGGGGACTGCAGGTGCCCCGGATGCCGCTGAGCGCCGAGGAGGTGTTCGCTTCGCTGTGGGCATAACCCTGGACGGAGTCGGCTTCACCTACCTTCCCGGGACCCCCATGGCCCGGGCGGCGCTGGACGGCGTGGACCTCTCCCTCGCCGAAGGGGAAACGGTCTGCCTCATGGGCGCATCCGGATCCGGGAAGACCACCCTCCTGGGCATAGCCGCGGGCATGCTCGCCCCCGCCCGGGGAAGGGTACTCCTCGATGGGCACCGCGTGGATGACTCCCCTTCCGGCGTGCGGCGCCTGCGGCGCGCGGTGGGGATCCTCTTCCAGTCTCCGCAAAGGCAGCTCTTCGCGGAAACGGTGGAAAAGGACGTGGGCTTCGGGCCGCGCAACCGGGGACTGCGCGGCCGGGCGCTCTCGCAAAGGGTGCGGGAGGCCATGGGCATGGTGGGCCTCGATGCGGATACTTACTCCATGCGCTCGCCCTTCACCCTCAGCGACGGCGAGATGCGCCGCGCCGCGCTGGCGGGGGTGCTGGCCATGAAGCCGCGCTTCCTGCTCCTCGACGAGCCCTCCTCGGGACTCGACGCCCCGGGGCGCAGGCTGTTTCACGGCCTCGTGGCGGAGCTGAAACGCGAAGGCATCGGGATCCTGGTGGTGACCCACGACTGGGAGGAGGTGGAGGCGCTGGCGGACCGCGTTGAGATCATCGCGGGGGGGCGCATCGTCAATGCCGGAGACCCAGGATCCGCCGCCGCAAACGCCCGCCTGCTCTCGCAGGCGGGTCTGATCCCCCCTCCCGCCATGCGGTTGCTCGATCTGCTACGGGAACGAGGCCTGGACCTGCCGGCGCGCGCGACCTCCCCGCGGGAGGCCGCGGCGCTGATAGCCCGGGCACTGGGAGGAGGGGAGCGATGAGGGACCTCAACCGCGTCGGCATCGGGAGGTATTACCCCATGCCCTCGCCGGTCCATGCCCTGGACGCCCGGGTTAAGATCGCGGGGGCAGCGGGCCTCATCGCCCTGTCGTTCGCCTGCGGGCGACCCTCCGGCATCGTCGTCCTCCTGGCGTTCACGCTTTTCGTCGTCTACCTGGCCAAGCTCCCTCCCCTGCAGCTGCTGGCCTCCCTGCGCTCCGTGTTCATCCTCCTGGCCGTAACCGCCCTCGCCCAGCTGCTGTTCTCGCCCGGCCGGGTCCTCTGGGAATGGGGGCCCATCTCCATCACCAACACCGGCATACAGAACGGCGTGGTATATTCCATGCGCCTAGCCCTGGCCGCGGTGGCCATCTGCGCGCTGACCATGACCACCGACCCCGTGCATCTCCTGTCGGGCCTGGAGGGGCTCATGGCCCCCCTGCGCCCGCTGCGCTTTCCGGTGCACGAGACGGCCATGATCCTCACCACGGCGCTCCGCTTCCTGCCCGTGCTGCTCGGTAAAGCCGGGGAGATCGCGCGGGCTCAGGAAGCGCGGGGGGCGGACTTCTCCAGCGGTAACCTGTTGCGGAGAGCCCGCTCGCTTCTGCCGCTGCTCGTGCCGCTCTTCACGGCCTGCTTCCGGGATGCCGAGGAGCTGGGCACGGCCTTGGCGGCACGCGGCTACTTCGGGGGTGGCGGGCGTTCCCGCTATCGTTCATCCCGTCCGGGGATGGGCGACCTCGCCGCCCTTGCCATCCTCGCGGCGGTGGGGTGGCTGGCGCTATGGCTAAAGCTGTAAGCGCCTGACGTGTGAATCCTGGGAAAGCGGACACCCGGCGCAGCATGTCTCGCACTCCGGCTCAAGTCACGAGCGCCGGCGGCAAGGGCCCCCTGGACCTACGCACGCAGGCCTGCCGCCCCCCTTGACCTCTACCGGTCAGCGCAGCCTGGAGACGCGCCTTATACCCAACGGTCAGGAAGGCCCGGCGTGTACATAACCTCTACCGATCAGCGCAGTGCGGTGAGGAGGAAATCCTCCCAGGCGACCTGGGCTATGAAGTGATCGTTGAAATCCTTGATCATCACGTACATCCAGTAAAAGCCATAGATGCCGCAGGTCACTAAGCTCAACAACAGGAAGGTCACGAACTCGCGCTGGGGCACGGTGGGCATGGCTTGGCCCGCCTGTCCCGCCAAGCCCAGCTTGGCCAAGGCCGCGCTCATGACGGTGAAGAAATGAGCCTCCACCGCATCGTGCTCCACGTAATCCTTCATGAGCAGGTAATAGAGGATTAAGGAGCCGATGCCGGTGAAGATACAGATGAGGAGCCAGATCGCCGCCCCCCTTTCCGCCGCCATGGTGGCCATGCGCATGCGTATCTGCTCCAGCTGCGCGAGCTCTTGGCCTACCAGGTCCTCCCGTCCCTGGGCCTTGGCCCGCAGTTGCGCCACGGCGGAGTCGGCCACCGCCGCCATGCGCTTGAAGTGCTCGTCCCGCCTCTGCACCAGCTTGTAGATGATGTACATGCCGTAGATCCCACAGGTGACGATGGAGAGCAGGATGGCCATCCCAGGGTCGGTGATGAAATCGGTGCTCGTCCGCGCGGCCACGTTGTACTCCAACGCGGACCCCGCCTGGGCTGGGTACGGTGTTCCTTCCATTAAAACCTCCTCACGCCGTTAGGGGCCTCCTGCCGGCCCGTCCCTGGTTTTCCCCTTCTTCCTCTCTTTCATCCATGTCGGCAAGCCCGGCGCTTCTCCGCATCACGCGCAGCCATCCATCATATATCCGTCTATCCTTGCATCGCTAGCATCGCCAACATCCCGAGGGAGCGTTGCCCGGTCCACCGGAGCTTTCCCGCCTCCCGCTCCGCCGCTTCGCTCTTCCCTGTGGACCATATGCATCCAGCCTAGACGTTGACGCCGAAAAGCGCCAGGCGGAGAACCCACGCCATCACCAGCAATACCAGGAAGCCCCATGCCGCTCCCTTCAGGAAAGCCTTTCCAGGACGGGGCAGCAGACGTCTCGTCAAGGCCTTTTCCATCAAGAGAAGCGCCGTCAGCGCGGCCACGAGGACGAAGAGGGGCGGGCCGAGCAGGTGCATCCTGAAGGCCTCCTCCCAGCGGCCGCCTGCAGTGGCCGCAAAGCTGCGGGTCATCCCGCAAAACAGGCAGGGCAGCCCCGTGAGGCGGTGGAAAAGGCATCCCGGGGTCACGGCCTCGAGCAATCCCTTCACATGGGGGTACAGGAAGGAAGCGCCGATGATTATCGCCCCCGCCCCCATCAACTCGTCCTCGCGGGACAAGGCCTTGCGCGGCGAAAAGACGTGGGGGCTGGAGACCACCTCTCCCTTTTCCGTCGCCCCGGCATTTTCCAGCATGCTCGCACCGTCCTTTCGCTCGCCATCCATTATACCCTTAACCCCGGACGAGTAGACGGGCGCAGGGAACCGGGCGGATAAGACCTTTTCGACGAAACGCTTTGTCCTCAAACCACGGTACGCGAATGTATGCCGTGAACCGTGCGGACAAAAGTGAAAGGGCGCGGACATCAGTGCATTACCCTTGGACTAGAATACTGTCACAGGGAGCCGGACGGAGAAGTTCCATTCAAAGAGACGCCATACCCAAAATATACGGCGCGTTTAGGGTGGCCTGTCCGTTTTCCCGCTTGCAAGCCCTCCGTCGCAGGCAATTTCACGGGGGAATGCGACTCCTGCGGCGTGGTGTGGGTGAGCTGCTGCGACCGGTCTCTTTTGCAGTGCTTTGATCATGCCTGTATCCCAGGCCGCCATGGGGAAAAATATTGTGGGAGTCGGAGAATGGCAGTCCTTGCCAACGGCCTACGCGACCCGTATTTATTTAATTATGCTCGGCGCGAAAGCGCGGTGCCGCGGCAAGGCGGTCCCCGCCACACTGCGATCTTTCGCTTCACAGGGCCTGCAGTGCCAGCAATCTCAAGTGGAAAGTGCTTGTGACCGATGGTGTTGTTAAGAGAAAACAGTCCGGGGAGGGATGGTGCGAAAGTCCAGGTCTTTGGGAAGGGAAGAGGGGTTCTCCCTGGTGGAGTTGCTGATCGTGGTGGGCATCATCGGCATCCTGGTGGGCATAGCCGTGGCTTCTTACGAGGTTTCCACCAGTCTCAGCAGGAAGGCAGTCTGCCGCGGCAACCTCAAGATCATCAGGGAGCAGCTTTTATGCTACTACTCATATCACGAAGGGTATCCTGATGACCTGGACGAGCTGGTCCCCGACTTCATCGAGAACGCGAAGGGGCTCAAGTGCCCAGAATCGGGGGAGGAGTACGCTTACGATCCCGCGACCGGAGAGGTTTGGTGCGAGTACCACACGGATATCTGAGGAGGGCCTCGGCGCCTGAGGTCCTGTATGGCTTGAAAGGGGCGGGGTATTAATGCGATACGCGAGGTTCGAGCGGATAATCGTTCTGGTCATCACGGTGGCGGTGGCGGCCATGGCCGTAGCCATGGCCATACAGAAGACGGACGGGGTGGAGATCATGGGCCACCTGCTGATGCTCGCCGTCATCGTCTCCAGCCTCTACGGCGGAAAGCGAGGCGCCGCCGGCGGATTCCTCTTCAGTATTGCTGTGTATACCGCCGCGCGCTTGGCCTTCAAGGGGGATTTCGGATACGGCACGGCGCTGGAACTTGCCGGTATCAAGCTCCTGATCTATGGCGTTCTCGCCCTTCTATGCAACCACATCAGGACCCAGTTCCGGTACTTCTTCGTGAAGATGGAAAACCAGGACCTGGTGGACGACGAAACCCAGATCGGCAACGAGAGGTTCATCGCCCGGGAGCTTGAGACACACATCAACGAGCATGACCGTTACCAAACACCCTTCTCGCTCATCCGCTTCTCCCTTGAGGGGGGATTCGTCGAGGAGCAACGCAAGCGAGGCGTGAACGTGATGCGCGACTTGAGCATCTCCGTGCTTAAGAACGACACACGTTCCGTGGACGAACTGGCAAGGATGGGCAACGAGTTCTTGGTCATCCTTCCCAACGTGGGACGTGAGGGCGCGGAAGTATGTCACAACCGGCTGCGGGGAAAGATCGACGCGTATCTGGAACGCCACTCCGAAGGGCGGGGCGTGGGCGATGTCCTGGAAACGGAGGTCCTCTCCTACCCCGATGACAAGCCATCCGTCGAAGCCATCCTCTCCGAGGCGAGCTCACGGCTGGAGGACCGATAGAGAGACGACGCACCTGGAAAGGGATCGCCGTCCAAAATTGCGTCACACCGTCGGCCTCACCATGCCATCCACTCCCCTGGCGGCAAACAAGATCGGGGGCCTGCTCGTCAAAGCACCCCGCCGCCTTCCGCTCCACCTCCCATCCGGCTCGAAGCGTCCTCCCCTTGCCTTCCAAGCACGCGCACTATGACCGGGGAGAAACCCGCGCGCTCCGCCAGTTTAACCCCCACCCACAGAAAAGCGCATCCGGCCGCCACTGCAGCCGTAACCGCGATCCCCCCGTTGCCCGCTCCCGCCAGAGAGGTCAAGGCCATCGCCGCGAGATAGGCGGCGATCATGCCCAGCACCGGGAGACCGAAAATGACCAGGTAGGACAGCACAAGACGCCTCGAGGGGACCTCGAGGATCACCACGTCCCCCTCCTCCAAACCAGGGCGCGCCGAAGCCGTGAACTCCATCACCTGATCGCGGTCGCGCGCCAGTAGGCCACACCCGCCGCATTCCGCGCAGTTCACCCGCGCCACGCGAACCCTGGCGCGCCCGCCCTTTATCTCGGCCACGACCGCCTTGCATTCCATGACCTAAGTCTAGCGCGCTCACGCCCGCTCCGCACGGGGTCCGCCCAGGAGGGGCAGGAGGGGCGGACGGCCTTTGGGCCGTTGGAACGATTCGATCTCCGGCTCTTGGCCCCAACCTGGAGATCCCTTGGGTCCCGCAAGTGGGCCAATGGCATAAGAAGATGATAAGCAATACGGCCTCGAGGCTTGCGCGCTGTTGATCTCCTTTCCCAACAGGTGCCTTTCTTGGTTGGGTCGACCGGTGTCCGGACAACGTGCTTGAGCGCTCCTGGCGCCGTCCCGCGAAAGAGGGCCTTCTTCGCGATGACTTGTGGCCAAAGCCCTGGACTTTAAGGTCTTTGGTTCTCCTTCCCGCAAGAGGCCGTTTTCATCGGGCCGACTAGGGTTCCGGCTTCCAGGCTTTGTCCTCCCGGCGTCCGATCTTGGACTACAAACCGGAAAAAGCTCTGGACAAAAGAACGGCCAAGGATTAGATTATCGCTGGTATTTTTTTACCCGCGCCCAGGTGGACGCGGCAGGGAGGGGTCCGGAACAGATTAGAAGGAGCCATGGGAAGGACAAGCGGCCTTCTGTACAGGATCAGGGGAGGCGTGCACCCTTCGGACTCGAAGGAACCCTCGGCGGGCAAGGAGATCAGGAGGATCGAGGCGCCTGCCACCGTGACCATCCCCATGCGCCAGCACATCGGGGCGCCTTGCGTCCCCAGGGTCGGAAAGGGCGACGAGGTGCTGGTGGGAACGGTGATCGGGGATTCCGAGGCCTTCGTTTCCGCTCCCATCCATTCCAGCGTCTCGGGCAAGGTGGCCCGGGTGGCCCCCCAACCCCACCCCGCGGGTGGCGAAGTGCTCGCGGTCATCATCGAAAACGACGGTAGCTACAGGCGCGATCCCAACCTCGAGCCGCCCGGCCCCTGGGAGGACATGGAGCCGGAAAGGATACGCGAGGCGGTGCGCGCGGCGGGCATAGTCGGGCTGGGCGGGGCGGCTTTCCCCACCCACGTGAAACTGAGCCCTCCCGGGGAATACCCCATCGACACCGTCATCCTCAACGGGGCGGAATGCGAGCCCTTCCTCACCTCGGATTACCGCCTCTTGCTCGAGGAGCCAGACTCGGTACTGGAGGGCATACGTATCATCATGCGGGCGGTGGGAGCCCGACGAGGGATCGTGGCCATCGAGGACAACAAACCCGCGGCCATCAAGGCCATGGAGTCCTCCGCCCGGGGGTCGGGGATCGAGGTGGCTTCCCTGCGGACTCGTTACCCCCAGGGGGCCGAGAAGGTGCTCATCGCCAATCTGCTGCGCCGGGAGGTGCCCTCGGGAGGCCTGCCCATGCACGTGGGTGTGGTGGTGAACAACGTGGGCACCGCCCACGCCATCGCGCAGTATTTCTCTCAAGGGATGCCGCTGGTGGAGAGGGTGGTCACCGTCACCGGCTCGGTGGTCAGGGAGCCCTCCAACCTCCTGGTCCCGCTGGGGACGAGCTTCGCGCACGCCGTGGAGGCCTGCGGCGGATTCACTGAGCCTCCCGGCAAAGTGATCATGGGCGGGCCCATGATGGGGCTTGCCCAGCACACCATGGAGGTGCCGGTGATAAAGGGAACCTCCGGCATACTGGCCCTGTCCCGAGAGGAAACGGGGTACAGCGTGCCCGCCGAGCCCGTGTGCATACGCTGCGGCCGCTGCGTGGACGTATGCCCCATGGGCTTGATACCCACCTACCTGGGGTCCTATGCCCACAACGAGAAGTGGGACCTGCTGCACAGGCTGCACATCGAGGACTGCATAGAGTGCGGCTGCTGCACTTATACTTGCCCCACAAAGAACCCCCTGGTCCAGCTCATCAAGACCGGCAAGGCGGAACTGGCGCGCCGCAAGCAGCAGGCGGACAGGCGCGAGGCGGAGAGGCGAGAGGCGGTCGGCGAGAGCGGGGAGGCGGGAAAAGATGAATGAGCACAAGCTCATCGTATCCACCTCGCCCCATATCAGGGACCCTATCAACACCCGCCGCATCATGTGCCACGTCATCGTCGCGTTGTCCCCGGTGACCATATACGCGCTGGTGATCCACGGCCTGTCAGCCCTGTGGGTCCTCGCCGCTTCCATCGCCGGGGCGGCGCTCGGGGACTTCGTGATGCAGAAGGGAAGGCGCATCCCTGTGACCCTCGACGACTGCAGCGCCATCCTCACCGGATTGCTGCTCGCCCTGACCCTCCCCCCGAGGCTGCCCTGGTGGGTGGCGGGAATAGCGGGCCTGGCGGCAACCATCCTCGGAAAACAGATGTTCGGCGGGCTCGGCCACAACATCTTCAACCCCGCACTGGTGGGACGCGCGGTGGCCTTCGTCTCCTGGCCGGCTTATTTCGCCACGGGTTACGCCAAGTCAGCCGCCATCGGCATCGCCAACACCGCGACACACAAAGCCATCGAGGGGACAGTGGACATCGTGAACGGCGCCTCGCCGCTCGCGGCCATGAAATACATCTACGACGGCGCGGCCAAGGCTCCCCAGGGGCTTTTCGCCTCGAATTACTACAAGCCGCTGCTTCTCGCCAACCCGTGGGGTTGCCTGGGCGAGGTATCTGCGCTCTTGCTCATACTGGGCGGCATCTACCTCCTCGCCACCAGGGTCATCGGGTGGAGGATAACCGTGACGTATGTGGGCACGGTGGCGGTGCTGACCGCCATCACCGGGCGCGATCCCCTCTTCTACACCCTGGCGGGAGGCTTGCTTATAGGGGCTATCTTCATGGCCACGGACTATACCACCAGCCCGCTGGCCCGGAGAGGCAAGGTGGTATATGGCGTGGGACTCGGGGTGGTCACCTGGTTGCTGCGCTTCTGGTCCAACAACCCCGAGGGGGTCATGTTCGCCATCCTCTTCATGAACGCCTTGGTGCCGCTGATCGACCGCTACATCATGCCGAGAAGATATGGATCGGCTGGGGAGGCCAAGGAGGTGCATTCCTCATGACCAGGATTATATTGAACCTTGGCCTTCGCCTTTTCCTGGTTTGCGCGGTGGCCGCGGTGGGCCTGGGCTTCACCTACACCGTGGTTAAGGAGCGCATCGACGAACAGGAGCACAAGCAACGGGCGGAGGCGGCCGAGACAGTGCTCTCGTCCATCGAGGCGCGCCCGCAGGAGGACCCCGAGCTGTTATCGTCCCTGCAGGGCGACTTCCCCGACCTGAGCGGTGCCTTCGAAGGCCTCGATCAATCAGGCAACGTCATCGGTTACGCCTTCGTGCTCAAAAGCAAGGGATACAACTTCATCACCATGGCGGTGGGCGTCGACGCTGAGGGCAAGGTCACGGGGATAAAGGTGGTCACCAACGAAGAGACCCCCGGTCTGGGAGCGGTGGCGGCGGAGAACCCGAGTTTTCTGGGGCAGTTCGAGGGCAAGGGCCCCGACCCGCTCACCCTGGGGGAGAACGTGGACGGCGTGAGCAGCGCCACCTACACCTCGCGGGGCATCACCAACGGCGTGAATATGGCCCTGGACATCTGGCGCCATCTGCAGGAGCGGAGCTAGGAGAGGAAGAATATGGAAAAGGAGAGGACGCTCTGGGGCGAGTTCATCAAGGGCTTCATCACCACCAATCCCCTCCTGGTCCTGATGGTGGGCTTATGTTCCTCTCTGGCCATCTCCACCAAGGTGGAGAACTGCATCTTCATGGGGATGGCGGTCATCTTCGTGCTCACCTGCTCCAACATCATCATCTCCCTTATCAGGAACTTCATACCCGACCAGGTCCGCATCCCCATCTTCATTGTGGTCATCGCCTCCTTTGTGACCATCGTGGACCTCACCTTGAAAACCATACCCGCCGTATATGAACGTTTGGGGGTTTGGATACCCCTCATCGTGGTTAACTGCATCATCCTGGCGCGTGCGGAGGGTTACGCCTCCAGCGCCAAGGTCGCGCATGCTACCATGGACGGCCTCGGCATAGGCTTGGGATACACCTGCGTGTTGCTTATCATGAGCGTGTTCCGCGAGCTCTTCGGGACCGGAAAGATCGTGATGTTCAAGCGGACCATAATCAGCCTGGGGACGGACAAGATGCCGGTGATCCTCATCCTCTTCCCGGGCGCGTTCATAACCTTCGCCCTGCTGTCCGCGCTGCTGCAGTGGTACCAGCAGCGCCGCAAGCCGGAAGTCAAGGAGGGATGAGCGATGCATGAGGCCTGGCGTTACTTCCTGCTCTTCTTCGGCGCCGCCATCGTGGCCAACATCCTGCTCATCCGCTTCATCGCCCTCTGCCCCTTCTTCGGGGTCTCCAACAGCCTGGAGACCTCCCTGGGTATGAGCATCTCCGTCATCTTCGTCATGGTCATGGCCACCTCGGTGAGCTGGCTGGCATGGAACTACGCCCTGGAACCCCTGGGGGTGGGGCAGTTCCTGTACATCCCCACCTTCATCCTGGTCATCGCCAGTCTGGTGCAGTTCGTGGAGATGGTGATCAAGAAGACCAGCCCACCCCTCTACCGGGCCATGGGTATCTACCTTCCCCTCATCACCACCAACTGCGCCGTGCTCGCCGCGGCCACCGAGAGCGTGAAGCCGGGCTTTTTCACCAAGCTGAGCATCGCCTATAACTACGGGTTCCTGGAATCGGTCGTCTATACCCTGGGGGTGGCGGTGGGCTTCTCCCTGGTGCTCATCATCTTCGCCGCCATGCGCGAGCGCCTCGACCTGGCGCCCGTTCCCAAGTTCTTCCGCGGCGTGCCCATCGCCTTCATCGCTGCCGCCCTCTTCTCCCTGGCCTTCATGGGATTCGCAGGCATGTTCGGACTATAGGATAGCTATAAAGGAGCGACGGATGGACTGGTCCCTGATCTGGAAAGCGGCCATAGCCCTCTCGGGCTTCGGGGCCCTGCTGGGAGCCATCCTCGCCGTGGCCTCGAAACGCTTTCACGTGGAGGTGGATCCGCGTGTAGCCGAGGTACTGGAGGCCTTGCCGGGCTCCAACTGCGGAGCGTGCGGCCTCCCCGGCTGCGAGGCGGCCGCCGAGGCGGTGGTGAAAGGCGATGCCCCCGTCACCGTATGCAAGGCGGGAGGGCCGGACGTGGCCGCGGAGGTGGGGAGGATCATGGGGGTCGAGGTCGGCTCCCTC
Source organism: Actinomycetota bacterium (assembly GCA_013178005.1). Classification (GTDB taxonomy): domain Bacteria; phylum Actinomycetota; class Geothermincolia; order Geothermincolales; family RBG-13-55-18; genus Solincola_B. The sequence goes on along the minus strand of JABLXL010000002.1, from coordinate 63,790 downwards.
GTGCCCCTGGTGGCCCATATCCACTGCCGGGGCGGAAAGTCTCTCTCGCCCATCCGCGCCATTTACCAGGGCGTGAACTCATGCCGCGCGGCCGAGATCGCCTCCGGCGGAGGCAAGGCATGCCCCTTCGGGTGCCTCGGGCTGGAGGACTGCGCGAACGTGTGCCCCGTCAACGCCATCACCTTCGACGAGGAGCACATAAGGCACGTCAACGTGAGGAAATGCACCGGATGCGGGCTGTGCGCAGACGTGTGCCCACGCGACCTGATCCAGATGGTGCCCGCGTCAGCCACCGTATTCGTGCGCTGCAAGTGCCAGTACACGGGAAAGAAGGCCTTGAGCGTATGCAAGGTGGCCTGCATCGGTTGCAAGAAATGCGAGAAGGTGTGCCCCGCCGACGCCATCCACGTGAGCAACGGCTTCGCCTCTATAGACTACGAGAAGTGCACCAACTGCGGCGAATGCGCCGCCGCCTGCCCCACCGATTCCATCCAGCTCTGGGAGGCCCGAGAGGGTCACCCCGAGGGCGGCGTGTTCGTCGTCCCCGAAAAAAAGAGAAAAAGGGACGACCGGGGCTCTGACCAATAGTCCCTTGCCGGCCGCTGATCGCCAGCGCGAACCGCGAACGCCGACGGACGGTTATCCCACGACATGTACCCCGTGAACATGCCATACTCTCGGCGCCGAAACCCTTTCCGCCGTTTCCGGTATGGCCATCGAGCATAAGGGTTTCGAGCCACAGTGCAAGACGGTTTTCAACGGGAATTGGCGCACATCCAGGCTCTAGTGTTCGGTCGCTATTGCAGCGGTTCGCCGCGTAGCCAGCGCAGGGTGGGGGCGAGGAAGGCGTGCTCTTCCTCTGCCCGCGCGAATTCTGGGCCACGCAGCGCTCCTCCCTCGCGGGCCCAGGAAAGGGTGTTGTCGTGGGCCATCTCCACCTGCACCGGCTCGGCAAGGCCCAGCCCCTCCTCGAGCGCCGAACGCAACCGCGCCAGGAAGGCCGCGAACGAAGCCTCGGCCGCGTCCTCCTCCCGCGGCAGGTCGCAGGGGAGGTAGATGCCCAGGAGGCGCGGCGCGCGAAACACCGCGATCACCGGGTCGTAGACCACGGCGAAAAGGCGCCTGCGGAAACGCGTGACGTGGTAGCCGCCGTGGGGAAGCGCGCAATCGGCCCTCGGCTCGTCTTCCCGTTCGCAGGGCGGGAACACCCCCTCCACCGACATGCGCACCGCCTTCTCCAGCGCGCCCGCCGCCTCATCCCATGACACTTCCACCGGGAGGGAGGCCTCGGCGAAGAGGGAACCGCGCAGGGAAACGCCGCCGTCCACCTCCCCGATCCAGGATGGCTCAAGAAAGGCAACCATCCCCCGCAAGGAATAGGACTCGTAGGAGCGGTCACCCAGCCCCGCCAGGCGGTGGGCGACCTCCCGCCCCACCTGCAGGAGCCGGCCGCGAAAGCGCACCCTACCCGACGGCATATCGACGCCAGGAGGGACGAGGACCGGTAGACGCTGGTAATCCCTGGTAAGCACGTCCCTTACGTGTGCGGGAAAATCCGGCCGGTCGAATGCCTTTTTCCCAAGGGGATAAAGGAAACACGCCCTGCGTCCATCCGGGTACGCGGGCAACCTGCTGACGGGAAGAAAATGCGGGGATGCCGCGGGCTCCCTTTCCCCGCGCCTGAGGGCGGCGCGCATCTCCCCCAGCACGTACTGAGGATAATGCGCGCGCGGCATGTACACCGCCGCGTAGGCGGAGGCGACGGCCTCACCCTCAACCTCGTCGCCGGGCGCGATGGACCCGGAGAATATGCCTGCCTTCACGGAGGCCACGTCCACGTCCCCGTGGAACCGGCCCCTCGCGGAGACACCCACCAACCCCTCCCGCTCGCCGAGCGCATAACCGAGGGAGAAACGCGCGATCTCCTCCTCCAACCCGCGCCTGGCGCGCGGCCTGGAAAGCCGGTATCCCTCCTTCTCCTCCAGGGTATCTTCCTCCTCTCTATCTTGACCGTCACGACCAGCGGCTGCGTACGGGGGGTCGCGTCCGCGCCCTTTCCCCGTTGCTCTCAACCCCGCAGGCCTCCGGTGAGATCGCCATGCTCCCACCGCAAGGCGCGCAAGCCCACACCGGCCCCGCAAAGATTATATACCCCTCTTCCCCCCTTCCCCGCCTCGGGCCTTAGGCCTGGGGGTCGGGGCTGGCCATAGGCCTGAGGACTGGTGGCCGGGGCTATCGGCCAATTAAAGCGGTTATAAGGCCGCTTTTTCTGGTGTGTTAAGCAGCTGAGCAGTAGGCCTCGGGGTCAAGGCTGGCCATAGGCCTGAGTAGGCCTCGGGGTCAAGGCTGGCCATAGGCCTGAGGACTGGTGGCCGGGGCTATCGGCCAATTAAAGCGGTTATAAGGCCGCTTTTTCTGGTGTGTTAAGCAGCTGAGCAGTAGGCCTCGGGGTCAAGGCTGGCCATCGGCCTGAGGACTGGAGGCCAGGGCCATCGGCCAATGCAAGCGGTCATAAGGCTGTTTTTCTGTTGTGTTTAGCAGATGAGCGACAGACGGACATATTAAGGATTTTGGTTCTTCTCCCGGGAATGCGGGCGGAAAAGACGGACGGGCTCGACGCTGGCCGAGAAATAACCGGTGGTTGAGCTCCAGGCACGGGTTGAAAACAGGAGTCGAAGCGTATTGCCAACGCTTTGCGGCGAAGAGCCACGCTTAAGCAGAGCGAGGAAAAATTCAAGATACGACCCCATTCTTAGGAGTCGAAGCGTATTGCCAACGCTTTGCGGCGAAGAGCCACGCTTAAGCAGAGCGAGGAAAAATTCAAGATACGACCCTATTCTTACGACCCTATTCTTAGCGCTGCCCCCAGGGATACATAAATGTTAATATGTGTACGGCGTGCGACGCCGCGTCCGGGAGGGGCAAGGGAAAGGAGGAAGACTTGGCGAGCAAAGCGGACGTCACCATCTACGGCGCAGGCATGTCCGGCTTGGTGGCCGCCATCGACCTGGCGCGCAAGGGCTACGGCGTGGTGGTGCACGACAGGGAGAAGGGGTACGGGGGCGATTCAATCTACAACCCCTCCACCCACACCACCGGCATCGACGTGGAGCGCACCTCGGAATACGTGGGTATCGACCTCTCCTCCGTCTTCCACCGGCTGGCGCGCTGCCCGTTCTACTTCCACGAGACGGTGCTGGAGGCCCCCGTGGATGAACTGGACATGTACACGGTGGAAAGGGGGAACCGGCCCACCAGCCTGGACACCCTGCTCTACGACGAGGCGGTCAAGCTGGGCGTGGAGTTCGAGTTCGACTCCCCGTTGAGGAAGGAAGACCTACCCAACCTGCCCGAGAACACCATCGTGGCCTGCGGGCTCACCCCCAGCGTCTACGAGATGCTGGACATCCCCTACCTGCGCTGGTACGGCTGGATATCCCGCGGCGAGATAGGCTTCAGCAACATCTCCTGGATCTGGATAGACGAGGTCATCAGCGAATACGGCTACCTCAGCTCGTGCAATAACTTCTACTTCGACCTCCTCTTCTCCATTCGCCCCATAGACCGGGCGGCTCTCAGGAAATACAGCGACTTCATGGTCCACCACGAGGGGGTGGAGCACCGGGAATGGCGCTACGTCTCCGGCGCCGTGCCCATCGCGGCCCCCGACAACCCCCGCCTCTTCCACCGCGATCTCATCCTATGCGGCACCATCAGCGGCGCCATGGACCCCTTCTTCTGGTTCGGCATCCTCGGCGCGCTGGTCTCGGGCAAGGTCGCGGCCATGGCCGTATATGACCGGGCGAAGGCGCTTGAGGACTTCGAGCGCTTCAACCGCGGCTTCAAGGCGGGTTTCCTTTTTAAAAAACACGTCTGGTACAAGATCAGGCCCCAGGTCAGCCTGCTCGAGTCTCAACTCAGGCTGATCGGGCCGCAGCGCCTGGCGAAGATGGTGGCCCTGGGAGTGAAGCGGGGAGCCAAGTTCCCCTTCAACCTTCCCGGCTTCAGCCTCCTCGGCAATTACTGAAAGCGAAATATGTCCGCGTCTTCGCTTGTTGCTTGCTTTTCCGGAAGAAGCGGGCAAGAGCGAGCAACATATCGACGCTTGACCTGGCGGAAAAAGGGAGGCCTTGGGGAGAGTCGTGTCTCTATACGATGAGGTCTCCGGCCAGGGGAGGCATGGCGTTATAGACCTCCTTGACGCGGAAGAGCATCGTGCTGCGGCCTAGGGGATGGAGTTCGCCCTTAACCTTGTAGCTTTTGACGTCGAAGGTGAGCACGCAAAGCGCCGCCGGACACGGGACCTCCACCTGGGCGAGCTCGCGATTGTACGAGGTCACGCGTAGGGCGAATCCCCCCCTCCCCGCCGGCGAGGCCGCCATGACCGGGTATATGCGGGGGTAACCGTCATCGCCCATGACCGCCAGCGCCTTCACCGAGGTGAGCTTGACGAACTTCTCCCGCACCATGGGCGGAACGGGCACCGAGCCGTTTTCCTCCACCCGCCGGTGCGCCCTCACGCGAAGGAAGTCGAGGGGCACCGCGGCCATGGACGCGGAGCGCGCCGGCCACACCTCGCGCACGTCGATCACCCCGGCGGCCCTCACTCCGGAATAGGCGTTGTAGCGCATGAGAGGAGAGGAATCAAGGGCGTCCTTGTAGAGACCGGTCTTCTCGAAACCCCGGAAGTCGCCGGTGAGGGAGGCCATGCGCAGCTTGGTGTTCACCACCGCCGCGGCCACCCTGGGGTTATCCCGCAGGTACTCCTTGCTCTTCCACATCAGGAACTCACCGAAGATGAGCCTGTCGCGCCTGCCGTCCGGCGGAGGCTGCAGGGTCACGATCAGGGCCACGTTGGGCTTTCCCTCGGGATCCACGGTGGCAAGGAACTTCGCGGCCATCTCCTCCGCGAACAGGTCCAGGACCTCCTTGGGCATCTCCATCCCTCATCCCCCCTTCGCCCTCGCCGTCGCCCCCGACCAGCGGGCGATGCTCAGACCCTCGTCCTCGGCCGCCTCGGCAAGCCGGGCCATCCAGTCCTCCGCTATCAGCCCCTCCCCGGCGAGGGGAAAGACCATGTCCAGGCGCCGGTACTTGGCGTCGCAGGTGTTGTTGAAGGCAAGCAGGTCGTACCTCTCCACGGCGGGAAGCTCGTCCCTGATGAAGCGGGCTATGGCCCTCACGTTCTCCTCGCCGTCGGTGTACCCGGGGATGATCGGGGTGCGTACCCACATCGGTTTTCCGGCGCGGGACACGGCGCGCGCGTTGTCCAGCACCAGCGCTAGCGGGACCGCGGTGTAGGCGCGGTGCTTTTCCGCGTCCATGACCTTGAGGTCGAACAGCACCAGGTCCGCGAGCTCCACCAGGGGCCCCAGCCTCTCCCAGCTCACCCCGCCGCAGGTGTCCAGGGCCAGGTGCACCCCCTCGTCGCGCAGCTTGCGCATGAGCGAGAGGGCGAAGTCGAACTGCAGCGCGGGCTCCCCCCCGGAGAGGGTCACCCCTCCCCCCGACTTTTCGTAGAAGACGCGGTCCCTCAACGCCTCGGCCGCCACGTCCTCAACCGTCCTCACCTTTCCGATGACCTCCAGGGCGGCGGCGGGACAGGCCTCCTCGCACCTCCCGCAGGCGTCGCAGCGCTCCCTGTCGATCACCATGCCCTCGGGGGTTAGGGTCAGGGCCCCGCGCGGGCAGGCGGCCAGACAGTCGTGCGCTCCTATGCAGCGCACCTCGTACCAGACCAACTGGGGGTCCCTCGCCAGGCCTTCCGGGTTATGGCACCAGGGACAGCGCATGGGGCATCCCTTGAGGAAAACGGTGGTGCGGATGCCGGGGCCGTCCTCGGTGGAATACCGCTGCAGGTTGAAGACCACCCCGGTCACGGCGTCCGGCTCAGAGCTCATGGGATTCCCTCGCGATGATCTCATCCTGCATCTCCCGGCCCAGCATGACGAAATACGCGTTGTATCCGGTAACGCGCACCAGCAGGTTGCGGTAATCCTCGGGCCTGCGCTGCGCCTCGCGCAGGGTCTCCGGGTCGATGACGTTCACCTGCAGCGCCGTGCCTCCCTTCTCGCCGTAGGCGCGCAGGAAGGCCATGAGCTTGGACACGTGCTCCTCGTCGCGCAGCATGGAAGGGCTGAAGCTCATGGTGTGGGAGGCGCCGTTGGGCGCCGTCTCCAGGCCCATCTTGCCCACGGAGAGGAGCTCCGCCGTGGGGCCGTTGTGGCACGTCCCGTCCACGGGGCCGATGGCGTTGGAAAGGAAGGTCCCCTTCCTCCTGCCGTCGGGCGTGGCCGCCGTGCCGGGAGCGAAGGCTATCCAGTAATTCCACGAGAGGTAACCGGCGCGGTATCTCCTACCGGTGGCCGGGGACACGCGCTCGCTGACCATCACCGTCCACAGCCGCGAGAGGTATCGCGCCACCTCGTCGGCGTAATCGTCGTCGTTGCCGTACTTGGGGGCCTTGTTGATCAGGGTCTGGCGCAGCGCCTCGTGGCCCTCGAAGTTCTCCCGTATGGCCCTGGAAAGATCATCCATCTTGATCCTGCCGTCCTCGTAAACCAGCTTCTTCACCGCCGCCAGGGAATCCGCCGCGGTGGCGAAGGCCACGCCCTCCACGGTGATGTAGTTGTGGCGCGCCCCTCCCTGGGTGATGTCCTTACCGCTCTCCGCGCAACCCCCCACCAGGGTAGAGAGGTAGGGGGTGGGCTCCCAGGTGGAGCGGATGCGGTCGGCCTCGTCGCTGATGGAGAGCATGTGGTCCATGAGCGCCTTCATCTGGGCCTCGAAGGCGGCCTTGAAATCCTCCCAGGTGGAAAGGTCTTCCACCCTGCCCGTATCCGGCCCGATGCGCCTTCCGGTTGCTGCGTCCCGGCCGCGGAAGAAAACCAGCTCCACCGCCTTGGCCAGGTTGACGTTGACGTCCACGGTGCCGGACCGGTCGTCCCCCTGGAGAGTGTTCTCCAGGCATCCCACGGGGGCATAATCCCAGAGGCGGTCCTCGGGCAGACCCTGCCAAGCGAGCCCGCGCATGGAGTTCTCGTCGAAGTTCATGAGGAAGGGGGAGCCCTGCGCCCCGGAGATCATCTCCGCCACCCTGCGCAGGAGCGGCTCCGGGGTCCCCTGATGCAGCCTGATATTGGGCTTGGGCTCGAGCATGTTCATCTCCTCGATGACCTCGAGGATCAGCCAGGTGAGCTCGTTGGAGGCGTCGCTTCCGTCCGCGTTTATCCCCCCGATGGTGATGAGCTGCCCGAAGCCGGAGTTGATACCCTGGTTGTTCATCACCCGGCACTGGAAGTCATAGGCGTAATTGTGCTTTATCCAATAGCACTGGAGCAGTTCCTTAGCCCGCTCGCGCGTGAGCCTCCCGGCCTCCAGGTCGGCCCGGTAATAGGGAAGCATGTACTGGTCGAAGCGCCCGTGGGAGAGCCCCGCCCCGGGATAGGACTCCGCGGCCATGACCAGCATGTGCGTGAACCACAGCGCCTGCAGTGCCTCGTGGAAAGTCTCCGCCGGCTCCCAGGGCACCTTGCGGCAGATGCGCGCTATCTCGCGCAGCTCCTCCGCCCTGGCCGCGTCCGCTTCCGACTCCGCAAGCCTGTCGGCCTCCTCCGCGTAGCGCGCCGCGATCTCCCGCGCGGCATCGCAGCATTCCATGAGGGCACGCAGGAAATCGGCGTGGGCCTCGTCATCGACCTTCGCGAGCATCTCCGCGAGCTCCGCGCGGATGCCCGAGAAGCCGGACTTGAGCACGCGGGGATAATCCGGGATGAGGTGGCCCGGCACCGCTCCGGCGTTGCCGATGCCCAGCTCGTTTATCTCCGCCGCCCGCTTCCACCACTTATCCACCGATTTCTTCCATTTCCTGGCCTCACGACGGTTCAGGCACCTGGAAAGCGCGGTGTTGAACTGGCCTCCCACGATGAGCTCGCCCTCCAGGATACGCACCGGCAGGTGGCGGCGGCATACCTCCCGGAAGAAAAGGGCCTTCCGCATGACCAGCGAACGCCCCCAGAAGCCGTCCGGCAGGTCCACCACGCGGGCCGATGCGCGCAACGACTCGGAGAAAGCCCCCATGAAGGGCACCAGCTCGGGGATGATGCCCCAGTTCACCGGGGACCACACCACGTCCCAGTCCGTCCCGGTGGTGAAGGGCATGACCTCGTTGCGGAAGTACGGCCTTTCCTCGATGGAATAATATTCCTCGCGCAGCCTGCGCACCCGCGGCGTGAGCTTGTCCGACGCACGCCATATCCGCTCGGGCGATATGACCTCGCTCTCCCTCATCCTCTCCGCACCTCCCAGGGTTCCGGCCGGACCCGCCCGGCCTCGAAGAACACGCCTGCTCCTGTCGCCAGGATATATCCGCGCGCTCCGTGGCGAAATGACGCCCGTCACTTAACAGGTTAGCAAAAAGCGCTCCCTGACCCAAGTTAAGGCAAGCGTAGCGCCGTATAATCCGGCTTAATCGGTAGGATACTTCTCCCTCCCCAACTATCTTGTTTGCTTGCTTTGTAAGTATGACTGGGAGGGCTCCCGGGATTTCTTCAACCCGGAGAGCGCCCCGGGACGATTCCGCATGCGGAGAACGGACCCGGCAACATGGTTCACGGATTGAACGCCCGGAGGACCGACTCTTTTCCCCGCCGAACTTGCTTGCTCTGTCAGGATGACGGGGAAGTCTTCAGGGACTTCTTAAGACCGGGAAGCGCGCCGGGACGATTCCGCACCATGCAGGTTCAGAAAAGGAGTTTCTGGAACTGCCAGTCGAGAAGTGAGCCGCCCACCTCCAGGAGGCGCAGGTCACGGTCCATGGCCCGCAGGGTCTCGTCCAGCGGCACCCTGGCCTCCTCCACCGCGGCGCGCATGCTCTCCACCCACTCCGGCAGGGTTTTGCCGAAAAAGAGCAGGAGCTCCAGGCGCTCGCGCCCGTTCTCCGCCTCGCCGAAGGTGAGTTCCAGGAGTCGGGAACCAAGGGCGCGGTACGCGGTGAGCTCCACCTTCCTGCGGGCCAGGAGAGTGCGCAAATCGGGCGAGATGCCCTCGGGGTCCAGGCTGGAAACCACCAGGTGATGCCAGCGCTCGAGGTACGAGACCACTACCGGGATCAAGGCGCTCCTCTCCCAGATGAAGAGAGAGCGGGAGATCTTCTCGTGCCCCCACCCCTCTTCCCCCAGGAGGTGATCCGCGGAGACCCGCACCCCGTCCAGGATCACGCGCCCGTGGGGAGAGGTGGGAAGAAATCCCAGCCCCAGCTCCTCCACCCGCACGCCAGCCGCCCTCTCCACCAGGAAAGCGGAAAGCCCGTCCTTCCCCGCGCCGGGATCGGTGGCCGCCACCACCAGGAAGAGGTCGGCCACGGGGGCGTTGGTCACCGGTCCTTTGACCCCGCTCAGGGTATAGCCGTCTCCCGCGCGCGCCGCCGAGCTCCGCATGCGTTTCGGGTCCCCGCCGCCGTCATCCTCCGAAACCGCCGCCGCCCCTATGCAGTCGCCCTTGCACAGCGGGGGCAGGTAGCGCTCCTTCAACCACTTCGAGCCGAAGACCTGCAGGGGGTAGGCACAGAGCACGACATGATCGATCAGGCTCAGGGTCAGCCCCAGGTCAAGGCCCTCGCCGGCGAGAAGGGACACGCATTCCACGAATTCCCCCATCCCGGCTCCCCCGCCGCCGTACCGTTTGTCCAGGGCCATCCCGACGACCCCTGACTCCGCCATCTCCCTCCACAAACCGCGGTCGAAACCCCCCTTGGCGGCCCTTTCCTCGAAAGTGGAGAAGATCCTGCTGCGCGCGAAGGTCCTCAACTCCTTGGTGTTCATTTCCCTCACTCCCCGGCGAAGCGTCCTTCCCGTAAACTCGGCAACGTGCTCCGTGTTCTACTCCTATAATATCCTCACCCGCGAAAGCGCGCCAATCGAGGGGGCGCGCGGACTCAGGCGCGGATGGCGTCGTTGAGCGTCTGGGTATAGTCGATGAGCTCCTGCATGGAGGAGAACTCCTCGCCCGCGCATCAAGCTGTGGGTCGAGGGGGCGCGCGGACTCAGGCGCGGATGGCGTCGTTGAGCGTCTGGGTATAGTCGATGAGCTCCTGCATGGAGGAGAACTCCTCGCCCGCGAAACAGAATTCCTCCGACCAGGGATTGAGGCGCAGGCGTTCCCGCTCCTCCTCGCCGAAGGTCTCCAGGAAGGTGCGGTAAAGCGCGGTGCCCCGGAAGACCACCAGGGGGAAGAAGGTCGCCTCGGTAATCCCCTCCTGGCGCAGGATCTCCACCGTGCGCTCCATGCTCTCCCGGCTCTCCCCCGGCAGGCCGGCGATGAAGGTGAGGATGGGGGTCATGCCGTGGGCTTTCACCGCCCTCACGGCGCCGAGGATCTCCTCCCTGGTGGTGCGCTTCTTCACCACCTCCCGCAGGATGCGGTCATCGAACGATTCCGCCCCGATGGCCACGCTCCCGAAGTTGCTCTCCCGCAGGCCCTCCAGCACCTCCGGGGTGAGCGAATCGGCGCGCGTCTGGATGTGGTAGGTGAAGGGGAACTCCCGGACCGTCTCCAGGAGCGCCCGTAGTCGCGGGCGGTTGAGGGCGAAGGTGGCGTCACCGAAGTAGAAGCTCCTCTCGCCCGCAGTGAAATTTCCCCAGCAGTAATCCAGAACCTCGCGCACGTACCCCGGGGAATGGAACCGCGTCTTCCTCTTCCAGACCGCGGGGTCGAGGCAGAAGGTGCATTCCTCCGGGCAGCCGCGGGAGGTGAGGAACCCGCCTCCCGGGATGTAGTCGTCCAGGGGGTTCAGGGATTTCAGGATGCGGTAGCGGTTACCGATGGCGAACTCCTCGGAGACGGTATAGATGTGGGGGAAGAGGTCGATGTTTTTCTCCCGCTCCCTGTCCGGGTTATGCACCACCCCTCCGTCGGGGTCTCGCCAGCTGAGGCCGGCGATGCCGGAGAAGTCCGCGTTCGATCCCCTTTCCTCCAGGGCCCGCAGCAGCTCCAGGGCGGTCCACTCCCCCTCTCCCCGCACTACGAAGTCCGCGGCTCCGTCGTCCATGATCTCCTGGGGATGCATGGTGGAATACACACCGCCGGCCACCAGGGCCGCTCCGGGCGCCAGCTCCCGCAAGCGCTTCAGCATCTCGCGGGCGTGCAAGGCTATGTAATAGATGGAGATGGGGAAGAGGATGACGTCCGGCTGTGCACTCTTGACCCTTGCCTCCAGGTTCTCCCGCGCGCGCGTCATCGCCTCCCCGCTCCCGATGGGAGCGGTGGACGGGGCGTGTTCCGGCAACCCCTCCTCCACCTCCCTGAACCAGGACTCGTCCTCGAAGACGTCGGCTACCAGGTTGACGACCTCGACGTCCAAGCCCCTTCCCTTGAGGAAGGCGGCGATGTACATGGCCCCGTACTCGGGCACCAGGAGGGCCTTGTTGCGGATGGCCCAGTAGCGGACCTGCCACAGGGGATGCGGCCTGGTCTCCATGAGCCCGAATCCCCAGGCATCAGAGACGATCAACACGCGCAGCTTACGCCTCCCGGGGGACATGACCTTCGAGGCATCTCCTTTCCTCTCGCAGGAACTCGGGAACACGCTCCCCATGATAGCACGCGCGGCCGGAACGGGAGGGCGCTCCGCGCGCGGCCCTCAGCCCAGGATGCGCTCGGCGCAGAGAATGGCGGACCGTGACGCCCCCTCTATGGCCAGCCCCCTGCCCAGGTAGGTATCGCCCGCGAAGAAGAGGCCGTCCACGGAGGGCGCCTGCACGTCCGGTTTGAAATCCCCGGTTAGTCCCGGCTTGCGCGCCAGGCCGTCGCACCCGGTTGTGTAGTAGGGAACGGCGAACTCAACCTCCCCGTCCTCGAAGGAGTAGAGTTCCTTCACGTCCTCCCAGTGCTGCTCCATGAGCCGCGCCAGGTTGAACTTGTCCTCCAGCTCCCAGGGCTCGGCGACGTTGTCGGTGACCAGCAGGTAACGGTCGGGCGGGGCCACCCCGGGATCGAAGGCGGTGGGCGCGAAGGCCTGCAGGGGCAGCCCGGTGCGCGGCGACTTCAGCGCGGACATGAACACCGTGCGCTCGTACAGAGGCCTGCGGGTGGCGATGATGTAGCCCAGCAGCCCCGTCCTCTCCCCCCTGATGTCCTCGATGCGCTTCAACCACCAACCCGGCAGCGGGGAGTAACGGCGGTCGAAATCAAGCACCTTGTCCAGGTGCCAGATGGGAAGGGCCAGCACCACCAGGGGGGCGGTAACCAGGTCGGTGGAGACGAAGCGCCATTCCTTGGCGATGGGGTTGGATCCCCTGCGGGCAACCTTCACGCCCGCGACCTTCCTGCCCTCGAAAACCACCTGCTCCACGCGGGCTCCTAGCCTGAGCTCTCCTCCCATTTCCTGGAACGCGTCCACCAGGGGACCGATCACGCCCCACATGCCTCCCCGGGGATAGGCGGCGATGAGCACCGCCCTGCCCTTAATCAACGCCTCCCTGGCGATGTATAGGCACTCCCCCGCCGATTGCTCCCTGGCGTCGGGTATGGTGGTCATGATCATGCTCATGTTCTCCCATACCTCGCGCAGGCTGCCGGTGAGGCCGTTGCGGTCCAGCCATTCGTCGAAGGAGCGGCTGTCCCATGCCTTGAAGTCGGGCTCGCCCATCTCCGCGATGCCCTTCATGAGCTCTATGAAGCTCGTCTTCTCCTCGTCGGTGAGCTGGATGAAGGTCTGCATGTCCTGCCACTTCCCCCCCTCGTAGAGGTCCAGGGTGACGGAGAAAGCGGCCCACTCGAACTCCTTGCCCACGCGCGTGCCCAGCTCGTGACAATACCCCTTCTTGCCCATCTCGATCATGTGCAGCCCGATATCCACGCGGTACCCTCCGGGCAGGTCGTAGGACTGCATGCGCCCCCCCGCCTTGGGGTACATCTCCAGGAGCAAGGTCTTCTTGCCCGCCTGCTGCAACTGCGTGGCCACCCCCAGGCCGGCGATGCCCGCGCCCACCACGATCGCGTCGTAATCGCTCATCACGCCTCCCTACGCTCCGTACCCCTCCCAGGACATCTCCGTACGGATCCTCCGGCTTCGCGCCGCACACATGGACGCTTCGCGCCGTCCGGAAAGCCGGCGGCGCCTTGACGCCTTCGCCTCCCGGCCCGGCGATTCCGCCGGGGCGGGGCGCCGGGGTTCCCTACCCGCCCGCCATGCGGGAGATGACATACACCTCGTCCCCGTCCCTCAAGGGGTCGCCATCCTCGAGGAACGGGGTCCCGCGGCGTGAGACCTTGATTATGGGGTGGAAGCGCCCTTCGTCCGCGTCCCACAACTGGCGCGGCATGCGGTGGCCGAGGTCCTCTCCCACGCGGTGCAGCAGATCCGCGGCGACCGCTCCCTCGGGTAGCTCGTACGTCTTTTCCTTGACCCCGGCATGGTGCCGGATGATCCCGGTGAGACGCACCGTCACGCGCACGCCCGGCGAACCCCCGCCCTCGCCCGGTCGCTAGAACTTGCCCATGAGCAGCCGGCTGATGATCATCTTCTGGATCTCCGAGGTGCCGGCCCCGATGGTTCCCAGCTTGGCGTCTCTGAGGGTGCGCTCTACCGGGTACTCGCGGATGTAGCCGTAGCCTCCGAAGATCTGCACCGCCTCGTTGGCCACCTTGAAAGCGCTCTCGGTGACGAAGAGCTTGCACACGCAGGCCTCCATCATGGCCGGGATGCCCTGGTCCTTCATCCAGGCCACGCGGTAGACCAGGAGGCGAGCCGCGTCAAGAAGGCACTTCATCTCCGCGATCTTGAAGGCCACCGCCTGGAACTTGCCGATGGGCCTGCCGAACTGCTTTCTCTCCTTGGCGTACTCGATACAGCGGTTGATGTTGCACTCCATGCCGCCCACCGCCGGGGCCACCATGATGGCACGCTCCCACTCCAGGGTGGCCTTGCCCACCCCGTAGAAACCCTCGCCTTCCGCTCCCAGCAGGTTCTCCGCCGGGACGCGGCAGTCGTTGAAGGCCAGCTCGGCGGTGGGAGAGGTGCGGTTGCCCATCTTGTCCAGCTCACGGCTGACCTCGAAGCCTGGGGTGTCGCGCTCCACGATGAAGGCGCTGATGCCCGCGCCGCCCTTTTCCTTGTCGGTCACCGCCATCACGATGCAAAGGTCGCAGATGGGGCCGTTGGTGATGAACATCTTGGAGCCGTTGATGACGTACTCGTCGCCGTCCCGCACCGCGGTGGTCTTCAGGGAAGCGGCGTCGGAACCGGCGTCCGGCTCGGTGAGCCCGAAGCAGCTCACCTTCTCGCCGCTGCACATTCCGGGGAGGTACTTCTTCTTCTGTTCCTCGTTTCCCATCACCCAGATGGGCACGCCCCCGATGATGGTATGGGCACCCCAGGAAAGCGACACGCCGGCGTCCCCTCCCCCCGCCGCGAAGGCATCCATGGCGATGGCGGTGTCCAGGGCCCCCGCGTCGGACCCTCCGTACTCCTCGGGGAAGGGAAGGCCCAGGAGGCCCATTGCTCCCATCTTTTTCCAGCCATCCCAGAAGAACTCGCTGTTGCGGTCGTATTCCTCCGTGAAGGGCGCGATCTCCTTTTCCGCGAACTCCTTGACCTCCTTGAAGAAGGCCTTCTGCTCCTGAGAGAGTTCAAAGTCCATGCTCAACCTCCTCTTGCCTCATCCGTTTCTCCGTGGAGAACCCTCCCTGTCTGCTCACTCTCGCGCGCCCCGCGCATCTCATCCGCGGGGCGCCGCGGACCATGCCGCCGGGCTGCTGCCCGGCTCACATGCATCATAATGTGCGCAACTCTTCCCGCCCGTCAAGGACTCCCGGGCCGACGGGGACCGCCCGTGCGCGGACCCGGTCATTTTCCCAGGATGCTGCGGGCCATCACGATCCGCTGTATCTGGTTGGTGCCGTCCCAGATCTGGTTTATCTTGGCGTCGCGCATGTACTTCTCCACCGGGTAGTCGCGCATGTACCCGTACCCGCCGAAGACCTGCACCACGTCGGTGGTCACGCGCATGGCCATGTCCGAACAGAAGGTCTTGGCGTAGGCCGCCTCGCGGGTGAAGTTCGCCCCCTGGGTCTCCAGCCATGCGGCCTTCATGTACATGAGCCTGGCGGCCTCGATTTCCATGGACATGTCCGCAAGCATGAACTGGATGGCCTGGTTCTCGGCGATGGGACGGCCGAACTGCACCCTCTGCTTGGCGTAATCCACCGCCGCCTCGAAGGCGGCGCGGGCGATGCCCACCGAATTCGATGCCACGTTCACCCTCGCCTTGTCCAGGGTCTTCATGGCGATCTTGAAGCCCTCCCCCTCCTCGCCCAGCCGGTCCTCGACCGGCACGCGGCAGTCGGAGAGGATGACCTCCGAGGTGACCGAGGCGCGCACCCCCATCTTGCGCTCCTTCTTGCCCCCGCTGATGCCGGGGTTCCCCTTGGGGACCAGGAAACAGGAGAGACCGCGCACTCCCTTGGAGGGGTCGGTGACGGCGTAAACGGTGGTGAGGTCGGCGATGCCGCCGTTGGAGATGAAGCACTTGGTGCCGTTGAGCACGTATACATCCCCATCCCGCACCGCGCTGGTCTTCACCCCCGCCGCATCCGACCCGGCATCGGGCTCGGTGAGCGCCATGGCGGCCAGCGAGGGACGGGAGGTTAGGTCCGAGAGGTACTTCTCCTTCTGTTCCTCCGTGCCCGCAACCAGGAGCGGGGTGACCCCCAGGCCGTTAGCCCCCAGGATGGTGGCAAAACCGCAGCATCCCCAGGAGAGCTCCTCGTTGACCAGGCAGGCGGTGAGGAAATCCATCCCCTGGCCGCCGTATTCCTCGGGAACGTACAGGTAGGTCATGCCGGCCTTGAAGGCCTTTTCGATGAATTGCTCGGGGTACTTTTCCTCCTCGTCGTATTCCGCCGCCACGGGGCGGATCTCCTTCTCGGCGAACTCGTGGGCCACCTTGGTGATGGCCTTCTGCTCCTCGCTCAACTCAAACGAGATCACGTGGTGTTCCTCCCTTCGAACATACGGATAAGGCAAAGGGGCGCCTTGGGTTTGTTCCTTCAGGCTCCGCCGCGCGTTCAGCGGCCCTTGAACTCCGGCTTGCGCTTCTCCTTGAAGGCGGCCATGCCCTCCTTCTGGTCCTCGGTGGAGAAGAGCAGGGAAAAGCACTTCCGCTCGTATGCCAGCCCGGAGTAGAGGTCGAGGTTCATCCCCTCGTTTACGCACGCCTTGGCGCAGGCCAGCGCCACGGCCCCGTTGCGGATGCATCGCCTCGCCAGCTCCCTGGCCTCCGTCATGAGCTCCTCCACCGGCACCACCTTGTTCACCAGGCCCATCTCCAGGCATGCCCGGGCGTCGTAGAAGGACCCGGTGAAGATCATCTCCTTGGCCCGGTTGGGCCCTACGAGGCGGGGGAGCCTCTGGGTGCCCCCAGCGCCAGGGATTATGCCCAGGGTGATCTCCGGCATGCCGAAGACGGCCGTCTCCGAGGCCACGATCATGTCGCACACCAGGGCGAGCTCCGTGCCTCCGCCCAGGGCGTAGCCGCTCACCGCGGCGATCACCGGCTTGGGTATGCGCTCGATCTTCTCGAAACCGGAAAGATCGGCCCCGTACGCGTTCAGCATATCGGGCGCGTACTTGCCCGACATCTCCTTGATGTCGCCTCCGGCCGCGAAGTTCTCCTCGCCGCCTGTAACGATCACCGCCCGCACGGCCTCGTCCCTGGCCAGCATGTCCGCCGCCTC
Source organism: Actinomycetota bacterium (assembly GCA_013178005.1). Lineage (GTDB taxonomy): Bacteria > Actinomycetota > Geothermincolia > Geothermincolales > RBG-13-55-18 > Solincola_B. The sequence continues at coordinate 47,056 of JABLXL010000002.1, read as the reverse complement.
TCCCAGCTCGGCGATGAGCTCCAGGTTGAGGGCGTTCCTGGCCTCGGGACGGTTGAGCCGTATGGTGGCGATGCCCTCGCCGTCCGTCTCCACCAACAGGTACTTGAACTCCATGCAACCTCCCGCTATGTCTATCCCTCCAGGGACAAAAGGCAACCGTTGGCTTCCGCGCCCAAAGGCCGGCATCATGGCAAGGCGCCACGGACGCGCCGTGCGTTGCCCTTACTCAACGTTTCGGTTTTGGCCTGTCCTGAACGACCGCGAACCACGCCGGCTTTTCGCGTTCCCGACCGAGGTAGATAACCCCGCTGACCACGCGGAGTTACTCGAATATGTCGTCTTCCTCCCCGCTCTCCCTCCTGCCCGCCTCCTCCCTCGCGGCGGCATGTGAACCCTCGCTTCCTCCAGACGTCGTCGAGGCAGGAATATCCTCCTTCCCTCCGGCCTCCGCCTGCGCGGCGTAGCCCCTGAGGGCTGCCGTTGGCTCACCGCTCGAGAAACAGGTGGCGAAACACTCCGCCTCGTATTCAAGCCCGCGCTCGAGGCCCATATCCGGGGCGTGTCTCACGCAGCGCTTAGCCTGGTAAAGGGCCAGCTTTCCGCAGGATGCAAGCCTTCGCGCCAGCTCATCCGCCTCCCGCTCAAGCGCGCCCTCTCCGGTCACCCGGTTCACCAGGCCCCAGTCTCCGGCTTCCTCCGCCGTCAGGACGCGCCCCGTGAGCACAAGCTCCTCCGCCCTGCGCAAGCCGACCAGGCGCGCCAGCCTCTGGGTGCCGCCGCCGCAGGGGATCATGCCCAACTTGGTTTCGGGGAAACCGAACATGGCTCGCTCGGACGCTAGGGCGAAATCGCAGGCTAGACAGAGCTCCAGTCCCGCTCCCAACGCCACCCCGTTCACGGCGGCGATCACGGGGAGGGGAGCATCGGAGATACGTCCCGTGAGTGCCTGCACCTCGCGGCAGCGCCGTCGCGCCGCCAGGGGAGTCCCGCCCTCCAGCCCGGCCAGCTCCATTCCCGCACAGAAAGCCTCTCCGGCGCCCGTGATCACTATGGCCCTGATCTCCGGGTCGGCCTCGAGCTCACTCAAAGCCCTCCAAAGGACGCGCACCGATTCGGGCGAGAGGGCGTTCATGCGCTCGGGTCGGGAAAGGACCACCCATCCCGCCGGGGGCCTTCTCTCAACGACGACCTCTCCCCTGTCCTCGCGCACAGCAACCCCGTTTCCGGTCCGTTCTCACACCTTCCAGTAGCTCTCCTGCTTGCCGCTGGAGTAGTCGTAATATCCCTTGCCCGTCTTCCTTCCCAGCAGCCCGGAGGCTATCATGCGGTGGATCAACGGCGGGGGATAGTACTTGGGGTCACCGGTATCGTTATAGATGGCCATGCAGGCGTTGGCGAGCACGTCGATGCCGGTCATGTCCGCTAGCTCCAGGGGTCCCATGGGAAGGTTGTAACCCAACCGCATTGCCTTATCGATGTCCTCCGGCGTGGCCACTCCCGCCTCGAGCATCCTGGCGGCCTCCATGCCCATGGGGAGATAGAGCCGGTTGGCGATGAAGCCCGCGTGGTCCTTGAGCACGCGGACGGTTTCCTTGCCCACCGACTGCGCCCATTTCTCCGCCGCCTCCATGGTCTCGTCCGAGGTCTGCAGCCCGCGAATGATCTCGCACAGGCGCATGAGGGGCACGGGGCTGAAGAAATGCGTGCCCACCACCTTGTCCGGGCGTTTCGTGGCCGCCGCGATGGAGGATATGGGGATGGCCGAGGTGTTCGTGGCCAGGATGGTGTGCTCGGGGCACACTTCGTCGAGCGTCTTGAATACCTCGCTTTTAACCTCCAGCTTCTCGAACACCGCCTCAACCACCAGGTCGGCGTCGGACGCGTCGGAGAGGCTGGTGGTGGTGGAGAGATTGGCCAGGGCGGCGTCGTGCTGCTCCTGGGTTATCTTCTCCTTGGAGAGGAACTTCCCCAGGGAGGCCTTGATCGCCTCCATGCCCTTAGCGGTGAACTTCTCCTCCACGTCATGCATCTTCACCTTGTAACCGGCAAAGGCGCTGACCTGAGCGATGCCGCTCCCCATGAGGCCTGAACCTACTACGAAGACGTTCTTGATCTCCATTCCTACCTCCTTTAGCGCCAAGGACCTCCGATGTGACGGAAAAGCTGTCCGTGAAATACCCCTTAGGACGGCCGCCGGCGGCGGCGCTAAAAGTATATCACAGGGCCATCTCCGGGGTAACGCCTGGGCGAAAAGGGGCGCCCGGCATAGAATTGATGGTTGTAAGCCCTGGGCGGCGTTCCGGAGAGGAGGAAGGGATGTCGGAGCTCATGGGCCGCTTGAGGGGCGGCGAAGCGGCCGAAACGCTCGAGGAGGTTCTTTCAGGCGTCAAGTCGGCGCGGTTGCAGTTGGGCACCTTCACCCACCTCAGCGACGACATGGGCTCATCGCTTGACCCGTTGCGCCGGGCCGTCGAGGAAGCGTCGGCTTTCCTCTCCCGCGGGCGCAACCTCCGCCTGCTCACCGCCGGGATCATCGCCCTGGCCGGCCTGCTCAACCTCGCGCGCGGCTGGTCGGCATGCGTTCCCGCCTCCCGCGCCGGCCTGATTCCTGAGCCTTACAACCCCTCCCGAATCGGCGACGATGTTGATTCTTCCTTGACCCGTTGCGCCGGGCCGTCGAGGAAGCGTCGGCTTTCCTCTCCCGCGGGCGCAACCTCCGCCTGCTCACCGCCGGGATCATCGCCCTGGCCGGCCTGCTCAACCTCGCGCGCGGCTGGTCGCACATGCGTTCCCGCCTCCCGCGCCGGCCGCCGCCCTAGGAAAAAAGCGGCACGTGGCGGAAGGAACCCACGTCGAACAGGCCCTTATCGGTGATCTTCAGCTCCGGGATCACCGGCAGGGCCATGAAGGAAAGGGTCATGAAGGGCTCCGGCAAGGGGCAGCCCAGGGACCGCGCCGCGTCCTGTAGTGAGATCACGCGTTCCTTCACCTCGTGCAGGGGAAGGGTAGATATGAGGCCCGCCACGTCCAGGGGGAGTTCCGCCAGCACCCTTTCTCCCCGCACCACCGCCTGGCCGCCACCCATCCTCTCCACTGCCCGCGCCGCCGCTAGTATCTCCTCGTCCGAAGCGCCCACCGCCAGCAGGTTATGGGAATCGTGAGCCACCGTGGAGGCCAGGGCTCCCTCCCTGAGCCCGAATCCCTTGATAAAGCCGATTCCCACGTTGCCGGTGCCCCTGTGCCTCTCGAATACGCATATCTTGAGCAGGTCCCGGGCGGGGTCGCTCACCGCAACCCCATCCTCAACCCTGGGCTTCTCCCGCAATTTCAGGGTGATTATCTGGTCCGTCACCACCCCGATGACCAGCATCTCGTCTCCCTCGGCCCGCACGGCGATGCCACCCGCCTTCTCCCAGGCGATGTTCATGCTTCCCGGCGTGGGTGGACCGGGCTCCACCTCGGGCAGGAACGCGCCCTCCTCGGCCACCAGAACCCCACCCTTGTACACCTTCCTCACCCGGAACCCCTCGAGGTCCTCCAGGACGACCAGGTCAGCCCTGAATCCCGGCGCGACCGCCCCATATCCCCTCAACCCGAAGCGGTTCGCTGCGTTTAGGGTCACCATGCGCACCGCCATCAAGGGATCAAGCCCTAAGGACACCGCCTTCCGCAGCACCGCGTCCATGTGGCCTCCCCCGAGCAGGTCCCCCGGCTGGCGGTCGTCGGTCACGAAAAGGCAACGTTCCTGGGAAGCCCCGTCCACGATGGGCAACAGCGCCTCGAGGTTCCGCGCCGTGGAGCCCTCGCGGACGTAGATGAACATGCCCTTGCCGAGTTTCTCCCGCGCCTCCTCCGCGGAGACGCACTCGTGGTCCGACTGCACCCCGGCGGCGATGTACGCGTCCAGCGATTCCCCGGAAAGCCCAGGGGCGTGCCCGTCGATGGGAAGTCCGGCGCAAGCGGAGAGCTTGGCCATCACCTCCGGGTCCCCGTTTATAACCCCGGGAAAGTTCATCACCTCTCCCAGACCGATAACCGCTTTCTCCTCCAGGAGGGGCACCAGGTCCTCGGCCTCCAGGACCGCGCCCGCCGTCTCCATGGGGGTGGCGGGCACGCATGAGGGGAGCATGACGTACACGCCCAGGGGTAGACCCTCGCCCGCGCGCATCATGTAGCGCAGGCCCTCCACGCCCAGCACGTTGGCGATCTCGTGGTAGTCCGTGACCACGGCGACAGTCCCGCAGGGCACCACCGCGCGCGCGTACTCGGGCAGGCTCACCATGGAGGACTCGATGTGCACGTGGCCGTCGATGAAGCCGGGGCAGAGAAACGCTCCCCCCAGGTCCACCCTCTCCTTCGCCCTCCTTTCCCCGAAGCCCGCTATCCTGCCGCCGTGCACGGCCACGCTTTCCTCCACCACCCGGCTCCGGAAGACGTCCACAACCCTCGCCCCGGCGAGGAGCAGGTCCGCCTCCGCCTCCCCTCTCGCCACGGCTAAAAGACCTTCGACGCTCATGAACTTTCCTCCCTCGTGATGTCCTCGCGATGCCTTCTCGTTCAGCCCTCTTTTCTCTGACCACCGCGCCAGAAAAACGCGCCGTGGTGCGGCCAGGGGACGGGACTTCCCGCACGGGACACGCTTTCTTCGTCGCGGATGTCGAGGAACGATGTCGCCGGTGTCCCCACCGCTCAGATGACCGGCTCTTCCTCAAGCTCGCCGGGGCGCCTCAAGCCTTCCGCCGGGTAGGTCCTCATCTCCAGGATCACCTTCAGCGACTCGTCCCTCATGGCGTATTCGAAGGCCTGCAGGCCCATTTCCAGGGGAAACCTTCGGTCGATGAGCTCCTGCACCTCCACCAGTCCCCGCATGAGAGCGCGGATGGCCGGCTCGAAGGGCCCGCACCGGGAGCCCACCACCTTTATCTCGTCCACCACCAAGCGGGAGATATCCACGTTTAGCGACTCCACGTAGGTGCTCTTCTGCACGATGGTCCCGCCCGGGTCCACCAGGGAGCGCGCCAGCTCGAAGCCCTCCGGCCTCCCCGTGCACTCGACCACCACGTCGAATCGTTCCCCGCCGTCGATCTCCTTCTGCAGGGCTGTCCTTACGCCAAGGCGGTCGAGGATCTTCAGTTTATGGGGATAATTGCCAATGGCCAGCAATCGGCAGCCCGTCAGGCGCAGGACCTGCGCGGCGAGCAGACCGAGTTTCCCGTCGCCCAGCACGGCAACGCCCAGCTTGGGGTTGATGTGCACCTGCTCCAGGATGCGGAAGCAGGCCGCGAGGGGCTCCACGAAGACGGCGGAGTAAAGGGGCATGGTGTCGGGGACGACGTGCAGGTTGGCCACGGGAAGGGCCACGTATTCCGCGAACACTCCGTCGCGGCCGCTGATCCCCAGGGTGGTGCGCTGCGCGCAATGGCTGGTCTTCCCCTCGATACACAACGGGCACAGGCCGCACCAGCAGTTGATCTCTCCCACCACCCGCTTGCCCACCAGCTCGGGATCGTCGGCGGCCTCCACCACCCCCACGAACTCGTGCCCCATGATCCCCCTGAAATGCATGTAGCCCCTGACTATCTCCAGGTCGGTATGGCAGATGCCCGCGGCCATTACCTTTATCAGCGCCTCGCCCGGGCCGGGCTCGGGATCGGGAAGGTCGTCCCTCAGTTTCAGGCCGTCATCGAAGTAGATACCGAGCATTCCTCGCAGCTCCCTTCATCGTTCTCACCGCCATCCCACAAACCGCATGTCCCACATCGCGGCGCCAACCCCTCCGGGGGACTTTTCATCCCGGAGGGTGGCCGGCCGCATCCTCCGTCCGTGAAGATGACGTTCACGCTGCCTTAACCTGAACGCCTCCTTCCACCATATTATTACCGCTCGCATGCCATTTCCATGCCTTGCGCCGGGAGCGCCCTTTATCCCCGGCCGGCTTGGGCATATACTTTCCCTATCGGCTGAGGGCTTCGCAAGCGAAAGGGGTGATGCGCGATGATCATCGACAGCCACGTGCATCTGGTGGCGGAAGACTGGATCGATCGCAGTTTCTTCATCGGCATGGCGAGGGTGGCCACCGCGCCCATGGGGAAAATGACGGGGGAGTATCCCGACGCGGCGGCGCTCATCGACAGCCTCATGCCGGTGATAAGCGACACCACGGGAGACAAGACCGTCGCCAACATGGACGAGGCGGGGGTGGACATGGCTTGCGTCTTCGCCGTGGACTACGGGCTCGCCACCGGCGAACCGCCGGTCTCCATCGAGGACCAGAATCGCATGGTGGCCGAGGCCGCGAAACGCCATCCCGATCGCCTGGTATCCTTCTTCGCCATCGATCCGCGCCGTCCCGAGGGACTGGACCTCTTCAAGCGGGCGGTCGAGGACTGGGGCATGAGGGGGTTGAAGCTCCACCCCACCACGGGCTACTACCCCTACGATCCCGCCGCCTACCCTTATTACGAGAAGTGCATGGAGTACGGGATACCGGTGCTCTTCCACACCGGCAGCCAGCCCGCGCCCATGAAGTTCCGTTTCACCCAGCCCATCTACGTGGACGACGTGGCTGCTGACTTTCCGGATCTTCCCATCATCATGGCCCATTGTGCCCATTCCATGTGGGAGGAGGCCTTGCTGGTGGCGGAGATAAAGCCGAACATCTATCTCGATTTCTCCGGCTGGCAGATGCGGTACAACAGCCATCCCCAGGATTTCTACCGCATGTTGCGCCGGGTGCTCGACCAGGTGGGCCCCTGGCGGGTGTTCTTCGGCACCGACGGGCCTTACCTCAACGTGCTCTGCCCGTGGGGGACATGGGTCAAGGCGGTCACTGAGCCCGATCTGAGCTGTTGCCCGGAGGTCTCCTTCACCCCGGAGGAGATAGAGATAATCATGGGCAAGGCCTTCGCGCGGCTGCTTAAACTGAGCTGACCGTACCTTTAGCCCTTGGCGCCTCCCGCGGCGTCCGCCCCCGCGGGGGTGAGGTCGTGCGCCTCCGAGGGCGCCCCCTCCCTCACCAGCAGGTGGCGCCTGGCGATCAAGGTGATGATGGAGGGAAGCACCAGCAGGCTCGCTGCAAGGGACGCCAGGAGCGAAAGCGCCGTAACCAGGCTGAAGCGGCGTATGGGCGCCATGCGCGAAAAGGACACCACCAGGAAGGCGCCCGCCGTGGAGACGGCGCTGGCCAGGAGCGGCTTTCCCACCCTGGTCACGCAGGACCTTAAAGCGTCCGCCACGCTGACCTCCCCGGGCTCGTATTCCTCTATGAAGCGATGGGTGATGTGTATCCCGTAGTCGATGCCCATGCCGATGATGAGGGAGGATATGAGCACGGTCATCATGTCCAGGGTCCACCCCATGAGGGACAGAAAGCCGAGCTCCACCGCTATCCCCGCGACCAGCACCGAGAGGGTGGCGAGCCCGAAGGTCAGGGAGCGGAAGATCAACACCAGCACCAGCGCCGAGAGACACAGGGCGAGGACGGCCGTCCAGACCTGAGTGGGTACCAAATTCCCCAGCATGTCGGCCGTGAGCGGAGTGATGCCCCCCACTCGCCAGCTCAAAGCGGTGGCGCCGAAGGCCTCCTCGGCGGCCTCGGTCAGGATGCGGTCCTTGTCCATCATCTCCCGGTTGCTCTTGGCTCCTTCGCTGAAAATGGAGATGAGGGCCGCGCGGTGGTCCCCGGAGACAAGCTTCCCGTCCTGGGACCCCATGAGCGATTCAAGCTCCGCCAGCGTCTCCTCCGCCTCGGCCTTGGTAGCGGGAAGCGCGGCCTCCGGGCCGTCCTCGGGACCGGCCTTTCCCATCTCGACGCGGTAATCGCGCAGGAGCTCCCCCAGGCTTGAGCTTCCATTTTCGCTGAAATAAGGCGTGGCGGAGATCTTCTCCTGGAACTTTATCATGGCCGCCAGGGCGCGGGGCTCCATGACGTCTCCCGTGAGGAGGATGACGTCCTGCTGCACTCCGCCGAAGATCGATTCCTGCAGGTACTGCGCCTGCAGCGAGGGGATGTCCTGGGGCGCGAGCGCCCGCAGGTCCGGGGTGGTGGTGAGGCGGAAGGCGCCCATGACGCAGATGAGCACGATGAAGCCGTACACCACCACCACCGCGCCGGGGCGGTGCTGGGAGAGGGAGGCGAGGCCGCCCAGGCCGCGGTCGATGCGCCGGTTATTGCTGGGAGAGAATATCTCCACCCCACGGGGGGCCGTGTATCCCCTGCGCTGCCTCCTCTCCTCGCGCATGATCATGAGGGCGGGCAGGAAGGTCACGCTGAACAGGAAGCAAACCGCTATGCCCACCCCGGACATGATCCCGAACTCCCGCAGGATATCGAAATCGGAGAGGAGGAAAGAGGTGAAACCGAACACGGTGGTGATACAGGCGAGGAAGACGGCCACTCCCACGGTGATCACGGACCTGTACGCCGCCTCCCGGGGACGGCCCTCGATGCCGAACTCCTCGTAGAAGCGCCCCATCATGTAGACCACGTTCCCCAGGCTTATCCCCAGCACCAGGGGACCGATGATGGCCGAGATCACCGTGAACGGGTAACCCACCCACCCCATGAGGCCGTAGATCCATATGGTGGAGAGCACGATCACCGCCAGGGGTAAGACCACGTCGGTCAACCTCTGGAAGGTGATGAAGAGCAGGGTGACCAGCACGATGAGCGCGAGAACCGCCAGCAGCCAGGTGCTGGAATAGACGTAGTTCTCCAGGTCCTTGTCGATGGAGGGGTCGCCGCTCACGTAAACGGTGGCCGGCGCCTCCCCTCCCTCGAAATAGGCGTGGAAGAAATCCTCCATCCTGGTCGCCAGGGCCTTGCGCTGGGGCGAATCGAGGTCCGGGTTGATCTTGATGATGATCTGCGCATACCTCCCGTCCTCGGAGAGCAGCGCCTGGCCTTTTTTCTCCACCGTCCACTTGCTGGCCACGGGGTTGGAGAGGTACTGGGCAACGCCGTCCTCGATGACCTCCTCAAAGGGCTTGCTCCGCGAAGGGTCGGCCGGATCGGGCACCTGCGTCCCCTCCCCGAACTTGAGTATGGTGGCGATATCGCTCACAAGGGGGCCGTACTGCTTCTTCGCCTCCTCGAGTGCGTTGCGCGCGAAGGCGGTGAGGTAGTGCTCCATGTAGACGTAGTTATTGTCGCCTATCGCCTCCGCCATCTCGTCCTCCAAGAGGAGGAATTTCTTGATCATGGGGTAGGCGAGCAGAGAATCGCTTTCCACCATGGGGGTTTCCATGGTGGTGCCGCCGAAGAGCTCGTTGACCTGGCGCAGCGTGCGTGAGGTCTCGTATTTACTGGGTATGAGGTCCTTCTGCCCCGCCCTTACCTCGAGGAAGGAGATGCCCACCGCCACCGGCAAGGTGACGATGAGGCAGACGAGTACCACCGCCACGGCATGGTCCCTGCAGAGCCGCGCGAAAAAAGCCATTTCCTTCCTCCCGACAAGAATAAGACCGGTTTAACCGCCCTCTATCATATGATAATACCTTCGCCTCCATCAGGTTACCTTCCTTCCGGCTGCGCGACAACCCACGGGGAATCGGTTGTTCCCGGCATCTCGACTCCCGAACCAATGAGGGCAGCCATCCGCGAGCGACGAGTTGATGGAAGTCCACGGTATAAGGTAGGAATACCTGAACCCCGAACCTATGGGGGCAGCCGTCCGCGAGCGACGAAGGCCCGCCCGGAAAGGGATCATGCGAGCCCCCGAGAGCAAGATCCGGAAAGGGGTATCGCGCCCACGAAGCAGGGCGGGAGTGGATTCCATATATCCTTGTTATCCTCGTCCTCACCAGTCGAACCATTATATCGTCCACGACCGGCCGGAAAGGGACCACGCGGGCTCCCGAGGCGGGGAAACGCCGGGGGCCGGAAAGGGGTTGGGCGCCCACGAAGCCTCACGGCGGTGGTAGAATGGTTTTCGTTCAGGGAAAGCAGGACATTTGCAGCGTGGAAAACATGTCTTTTTCCGTGTCGCCGGGAGGAGCGAAAGAAGCTCACCGCCTGGCTGGGACGTATTTGCCCGAGTGATCGTCGAGGCAATGCAGAAGGCCGAGGGGGATGGGCGCCATGCGGGCCGGCGATCATGAAAACCGTATCGCCGGACGGCCGAGGCGGCCGAACCGAACGCCGGTGTGGGCGATCAATTCAGCCGCACCCATAGCCGGCACGAGGTGAAGGGGGATCGGGAGAATGAGCGTGCTCACGGATATCCTCGATAACGCCGTGCGCGCCTTCCCGGAGTTCGACATCCTCTTCTACGAGGAACGCTCCTACACTAATCTGGAGCTCGACCGCAGGTCCTGCCGTATCGCCAACGCCCTCCGCGAGCTGGGAATGGCGCCGGGGGACGTGCTGCTCGCGCACATGGAAAACAGCCCCGATTTCTTCACCCTCGTCACCGCCTGCGCGAGAATGGGCATCGTCCTCTGTCCCACCATGTTCCTCATCAGCGCCGAGGAGCTATCGTGGATGGTGGAGCACTCCGGAGCCTCCTACCTGGTAACCACCCCGGGCCTTCTCGCCAAGATCAAGCTCGCCTCCCCCGCGCACTACTCGCATGGACGCGTGATCCTGGTATCGAAGGAGAGGGAGGCGGGGACGCTTTCCCTCGAGGAGTTGATCTCGGACCAGCCGGAGGCCATCGAGAACCGCCCGGCATTGAGCGACGAGGATATCGCGGCACTCCTCTATACCGCGGGCACCACCGGCAAGCCCAAGGGGGTGCTGCTCACCCACGGCAACATCGGAAGCAACGTGCGCGCCATCGCCGCCTCCAATCGCATATCCAGGGATGAGACGGCGCTCTCCGCCCTGCCCCTGTCCCATTCTTTCGGGCTCACCACCTCCCTGCTCCCCGCTCTGTGCGGCATGAGGAGCGTGCTTCTGCCCTGGTTCGACGCCGAAAAGGTCCTCGCTTACACGGAAAGGTTCCACGTGCGCACCATGCCGGGCGTTCCGGCGATGTTCATACAGCTCCTGAACCATCCCCACGCCCCGAACTACAACACTAAAAGCTGGTTGCGGTTGCAGAGCGGGGCCGCCCCCCTTCCCCTAGAGGTGCTCAGGGCGTTCCACGACAAATTCGGCGTATACCTCTACGAGGGCTACGGACTCACCGAGGCCTCTCCCGTGGTGAGCTGCCAGACCCCCTTCATACCCTTCAAGGCGGGGTCGGTGGGCTTGCCCTTGGAAGGCGTAGAGGTGTCGATAAGGGATGAGTTCGAGCACGAGCTACCCCCGGGAAGCCCGGGCGAGATCACCGTGCGCGGTCCCAACGTGATGAAGGGATACCTGCGCGACGAGGAGGAGAGCGAAAGAGCCCTACGTGGCGGGTGGCTGCACACCGGCGATATCGGCTACCTGGACGAGGACGGGTACCTGTACATCGTCGAGCGCAAGAAAGACCTCATCATCAGCGGCGGCTTTAACCTCTACCCCTCGGAGGTGGAGCGGATCCTGGAGAGGCACCCGGCGGTGGCGGAGGCGGCAGTGGTGGGAGAACCGGACCCCATACGGGGGGAGGTGGTGCACGCTTTCGTGGTGACCGTTCCGGGCCGGGAGGCCACCGAGCGCGAGCTCATCGAATACGCACGCGGTTTCCTTGTTTACTACAAGTGCCCGCACCGCGTGACCTTCCTGAAGGAGATGCCACGCACCCTACTGGGCAAACCCTCGCGCCGGGCTCTGCGCGACCTCCTGCCAAGGCGTTGAGGCCTCTCGATCGCCACCACGTCCCCGCTCCTCGACCGCATCGCTCCCGCTCACGTCCAGTGCCGTCCATTCGGCCGGATATTCGCGCGCCCAGCGAGGGACTCACTGCAATGACATGCCCCTGTCTTCCTCCGCGCGCCTCTCAAGCTCCCTTGCCGCCGCCTCGCCGGGGCGGTGCCTTCCCCCTTCGATCTCCCTCACCAGGGTGAAGCTTCACGATTGCCCCGATCCATCCCGCTTCCTCTCCCTTCCAGGGCCGGCGTTACCGCACGCCCTCTCGCGCCCGGGAGCAAGCTCATTGCAATGACATGCCCCTGTCTTCCTCCGCGCGCCTCTCAAGCTCCCTTGCCGCCGCCTCGCCAGGGCGGTGCCTTCCCCCTTCGATCTCCCTCACCAGGGTGAATATGGCTCCGTGCACGGGCACGGGAAGCCCCGTGCTTCGCGCTTTTTCCACGATACGGCCGCTCATCCAGGCGACCTCCGTGGCCTCCCCCGCTTCCACTCTTTTAAGCATGGGCGGCCTCAATGCCCCCCAGACCGCCTCGTCCCATGGGGACTCCTGCACCGGCAGCTCCACCCCGACCGCGGCCGCCGACCTGCGACACTCCTCGGCCGCTTCCCGACAAAGCACGTCCAGGCGGCCGTCCGCCCGCGCCTCCAGCGGAGCCATGCCGGCTACGGCGCAGACCCCGCTCACCGCCGCCGCGCCCTGCAGTCGCGACCAGGTGCCGGCATCGACGTCCGGCACCGCCTCCACCCCGCACGGGCACGTGCGACCCAGGGCAGCCGAGAGCTCCTCGAGCCATCCCCCCTCTTCCTCCGCGAGGCAGCCGAGCTTCAAGGCCCTTATCCCCTCCACCTCCACCTCGCCCGAGGGCAGCTCCTCCGCCGAGATCCAGGCGAGGGCGACGAGGGTCCTCTCCGCCCCCACCAGCGAGGCCAGCTCCGCGGCAGCGAACCCATCCTGCAGGGAGAGGTAAGCGGTGTCGCGGTGCACGAAGGGGCTCAGCGGCCGTAACGCCCCGCCTGTTTGCCCGGCATCCACCGCCAGGACCATGAGGTCAAAGGGCGCCTCCGCCTTGCCGGCTTCTCCCACCTCCGGCGCGAAACCGCCCTCGATAGCGCCTCTCAGCACTATACCCCGCTCACGCAACAGCGACCGGCGTTCCTCCCGGCTCTCGTAGAGCACCACCTCGACCCCGGCGGAGTGCAAGAGAAACGCCGCCAGGCTGCCCATCGCTCCCGCTCCGATAACCGCCGCCCTCATGGAAACCTCCCCTTGTCCTAACTCGAGTCCCGTGAATATTTTCCCCCCGGAGGCGCCGGCAATCCAGCGCCGGCGACGTTTGAGCGCTTGCCGAGGTGGAAAGACTGTCTGCAGGGAATGCTCTTCAAGAGGAAAGGGGGAGAGATGAGCGAAAGCGTCTACAAGATCATCGAGGTGGTGGGCACAAGCACGGAGTCCTGGGAGGACGCGGCCCGCAAAGCCGTGGAGACGGCGGCAAAAAGCCTCACCGACCTGCGCATCGCCGAGATCGCCGAGCTGGACATGCGGGTGGAGGACGGCAAGGTGACCGCTTACCGCGCGCGGGTGAAGATCTCCTTCAAGTACCACGAGGAGGACTGACAGGCCGGCGGGGCGAGGCCTCTTTCCCGCCGTTAAATCCTCGCCTTTCCGGCGGAGCCGAAAGGCCTGCGGTGCGCGTCCTCGAATGTGAACATGGCTGCATGTTGAATGCAATGATGGGCATGGGGAAATCGCGGCAATGCAGGGGGGAAACGCTTCTCAAGCATTGCCTTATTTTGCCAACCATATTAAACGAAGACCGTGCGAAAAATCACCCGCGGTACCGCGCGGCTTCTCTTCCACGACGCTGACGCGATGACCCCGCGTCCTCGACGGACGGCGACGCGCTCCCCCCGCCCGGCTCGGCGAGACACGGGGCGCCGGTCCCCGCGCGCCCCGGCGAAAGGCGCTACTGGTTGCCGCCGTTCTGGGTCTGTTCGCCCTGCGTCTCGCCGCCCGTGCCCAGACCCGGGTCCTCGGGTCCCACCGGCGCGCCTTCCTCCGGTGGCGGGGGCGGCACCGGCTTGGAGGTCCAGATGAAGAGGGGAGTGCCCACGTTCACGTGATCGAACAACTCCAGGATGGCCCAGTTCGCCATGCGTATACACCCGTGCGAATAAAGCCCCGGCACCAGGTTCTTGGTGCCGTGGATGAGCACCGTGCCTCCCGCCGCGCTGGTCACCAGGGCTCGCACGCCCAGTGGGTTATCCGGACCGGGCTCGATGCGCGGGGGCATGTCCTTGGACCATTCCACGTTGGGGTTGATCCAAACCGGATTTTCCTCCTTGCGGATGATGTAAAACTTTCCCAGGGGAGTGGGGTACTTGGGCTCGCCCGTGGCCACGTAATAGGTCTTCACCAGGGTGTCCTTATCGTACCAGCTCAGGGTATTGCCCATGACATCCACCACCAGCACCGTCTTAACGTCGTCACTGGAGAGTGAGGGCGGGGTCACCGCCACCACCGGCTCGATGACGCGGTTCTCGCCGCAGAGCGCCTCCTGTACCAGCCCCATGGTGGCGTCCACGTCCATCCACAGGCCGTCCCGGGAGGGGTGGAAGGTGAGCTTGCCGGTCTGGAAATCGAAATCCAGTGAGGCGTTCCTGACCTCCTGGTCGATGTCCGCCGCCACGGCGTTGAGCTTCGCCTTGAGGGCCTCGTTGTCCATGTAATAATCCAGGCTTACTCTTATCTCCTTGGGCCGGTTGAACGCACGCCTGAACGCGCGCTCGAAAGGCGACCTGTTCCATCCCTCGTCGTATGCGCGCTGCACCAGGCCCTCCACGTCAACGTCAACCCCCAGCTCCTTGGGATCCAGAACCCACTGCTCGCCTCGAAATTGCAGGGTGAGGGGCATCATAAGGGGCTTTACCGCCTGTTCGGTCACCGCCTCAACCGCCTCCTCCCGGGTCATCCCGGTGACGTCGACGCCCAGGACGGTGGTGTTGGGGAACATCTCCCCCCGGTGACGGGCGTCCGCGTAAACCATGATGGACGAAGCGAGGACCATCAGGCCGAGCACACATCCCAAAACGATGAGCGCCCAGCGCATCAGGCCCCTCTTCGGCAGCAGGAAGGATTTGGCCTTCTCCCAGTTGCTCAACCTACGCCTTGCCATGCGCTCTTACTACCTCCGCGAAACCTTCACTTTTCCTTCATCGTGCAACCGCGGCGGAAAGCGACGCGTCCGGCGCCAACTACGCCCTCCAAGGCTGCCCCCTCCTTCCGGGCTTTTCGTGCCGGACAGGTCGCCGCCTCCGTCTTGTTCCTCCGCGATAGCGGAAATCGCCCCGCTCGTTCAAATGCTGTGACGCTTCCCGGGGCCTCAACGTTCCTCCCACCTCTCCACGAACTGGCGGAAATAGCAAAAGAAAGAATACTCCGAGAGCACCCTCTGCCTTTCCTCGTGCATGGACCTCAATCTCCTCATGTCGCGCGCCGCCCCCCGGGAACCCTCTTCCTCGATAAGCGCCAGCAGTTCATGGTTGCGCCTGCTCAACTCCTCAAGCCGCAGCTCATATCCCGGGATGCGCATGGCGAGGAGCTCCTGGTCGCGAAATCGCGCCTCGGACCTGCAACGCATGCACTCGTAGCGGCCGCGCTCCGTAGAGGGGCGCAGGACGCCGTTGCACAGCGGGCAGCGACGCTCCTCTTCCGGGCTGTTCCCCGGTCCGGGCCGGGTACCATTATCCACCGATCCCCGCCTCCCCGCCATGACGCCAACCAACACGGGGACCCCTTTCGGAGTCCCCGCGTCGCAGTCCTTGCCGTGAGCGCTTTCCCGGCGAATCCGGGCTCATTCCCCCGCGGGTTCCGGGACCTCGCCGCCCCCCATAAGCAAGCCGATGATGAGGAGCAGGGCGCCCACTATGAGCAATGCCCAGGGTATGTAGACCTTGACCAGGTTGATCTTCGAGGCGGCGTCCTTGGAATCATCGATAGCCGATTTCACCGTCTCCTCTGTCTGGGCAATACTGTACTCCAGGACCTTCTGCGGCTTCGCCTCCCCCAACTGGCCCTGGAGCGACATGAGCTGCGTGAGGACCGGACCCAGCACGGGGTCGCTGGAGTACTTGGCGAGGATGGTGAATACCCCCATCAGCTTCGAGGTGTCCACCTCCATGTACATGGCCTCGACGTCCTTGTAGAGGTTGACCGGCGCGCCGGTCTTGGGCTCCACGGAGGTCTCTATGTCGTAGGTCCAGTAGTATTTAATGGGTATCTTCTCCTGAAGGGCGGCGTTGAGGCTCTGCAGGTCCTCGGCCGAGAGGCGCTGTTGGGCCAGGGCGAGCAGCCCGTCCACGTCCACCCCCAGGGCCTGCAACCGGGGCTTCAGTTCCTCGAAGGTCACCTCGGACGGCAAGCCGTTCAACTCGATATAAGCCGGCACGACCTCCTTCTTGTCCTCCAGGGTGGCGCTGCCCTTGAAGTTGTAAACGGTGACGCCGAAAGACTCCACTTCCTCGATGAACTCGGAATCCGACGCTTCCCCGATCTCCCCTTTCCATATCTTGTATGCCTCGTCCTTGGAGGTATCAAAGGGAAGGAGTGGGTAGTAGCTCCCCTCGCGGTTGACGCGGTTGCCGGCCTTGAAATCGTAGGCGCGCTCGTCGTTGAGGTTCTCCGAGCCCTTGCGGTCGAGCACGTATATGGACTCCAGGCCGCCGGGGGGGTTCTTCAGGCCCCCCACCTCCACCGTTACCTCCTCCTTGAGAACCGCGGTGGACGAATCGTATTCATCCGCCACCGAGGACACCCTGCGCTCCACCTTCATAGGCAACTTCATCTCCTCGCCCTCCGGCAGCGGCTCGTGGGTGGTTGGATTGACGTAGTAGGTCATCTCCCCCTCGTACTTGCTGGTAGAATCCAAATCATCGGGGATCTTCACCAGCGAGTTGACGGCGATGGCCCACCACAGTATGGCCGCCAGGATGAGAACGATGCCCAGCGCGATGAGTATCTTGCTGGCCAATCCCTTCATTGCAACCTCCTTTAACCATGCCAACCGTGCCCGGAAAAACTCCCTTCCCTCTGGTTTATTCTACCCCTCCACGAACTAATCCTTCGCCTCGCCCGTTGTCCCCATTGTAACATCGCCTCCGAACCGGCGCGGGTTACGCCCTCCACCGGCCCCAAGGGGCGATACGCCCCGCCCGGCGGCCGGTTCCCGTCCCGATGCCGGAAATCCCCGGTTCCAGGGCTTCGTTTCGCAGGCCATCCGCACTGACTCCCTTTCCGTGCCCATCCTCGGAACCTGGTCCGTCCCTACCGGAAGCCCATCCCGGGATAGAACCCCGCCGAGACATGCCCACCCGCCCAGGCGCCCCGGTAGCGGAAGTAAAGCGGGCGCTCGGCCACGATGTCGCCGTCGGCATGCACGGACAAGGCGACCCCCTCCTGGTAGGGGCTCATGGAATTGATGAAGACGGTGGTGCGCCCGTGGGGCTGCAGGGTGATGTTTTCGGCAAGCACCTCGCCGCTCTCGTGGTGCAGCCTGATCTCGGCCTCCACGGGAGATTCGCCAGGGTTCTGCATGCAGAGCCATTCCTCGAAGCCGTCCCCGGTGCAGCCCTCGGCGAAGTACCAGTGCCGGGAGGGGGCGGTCACGCCCTTGCCCACGTCGCCGCCCTCGCACCAGTCGTGGTAGTCGTGGTATATCGCGCGCTCCGCCACCAGCGGCCTCTCCCCCTTCGCCGCGATGGACAGCTGGAGGTTGCGGCCGGCGCGCAGGTTCACGTCCACGGTGCGGCGCGAGTATGGGGGAACGAGCTCCTGGTCCCCGATGACGGCGCCGTCCTGTGTCTGGTAGGAGATGCTCACCAGGTTCGGCTCAGGATTGGGGTTGTACAGGCAGAGCCATTCCTCGAAGCCCTCGCCCGTGTAACCCTCGGCGAAGTACCACTCGGTGGAGGGGGCGTTGGTCCCGGCGGAGACGTGTCCTCCCGCCCAGAGGCCGTGGTAGAGGAAGTACATGGGGCGTTCGGCCACCACCGCCTTGTCCGAGATGACGCGCAGGGACACTTCCCGCCCCGGCCCCGCCGCCTGGTTGACGAAAACGGTGTCGCGCTGCTTGGGGTGCAGCGTCCTCCGCTCCTGTTTCAGCAGGCCTCCCTGGGAAACGTATTCGATGGTCACCTCCGCCCGCTCGTCTCCCGGGTTGAGGAGGCACAGCCACTCCTCGAAGCCCTCGCCCGTGTACCCCTCGGCGAAGTACCACTCGGTGGAGGGGGCGTTGGTCCCGGCGGAGACGTGGCCGCCCGCCCAGCGCCCCTGGTAGAGGAAGTACATGGGCCTCTCCACCATCAAGGGAAGCGGCGAGTCCACGATGACGCTCACGTCCCGCCCCTTCCCGACCTCTCCGGCGACCTCGATGCTCAGCCTGCTCTCCTCCGCCACCTGGTAGGAGCGCTCCGTCGCCCCGTCCCCGCCGAAGGCGTAGGTCACCTTGAAGGTCACGGGTTCGGGGTTGGGGTTGAGGACCGTGAGCCATTCCTCGAACCCCTCGCGCGTGGTCCCCTCGGCGAAGTACCAGTGCCGGGCGGCGTTGGCCACGATGAGGTCGCGGGCGGCGGAAGCGGTGCTCCCGTTCCCGTAATGCGCCACGGCGCGCAGGGAGTAGGTGCCGTCTCCGAGCGCGGAGCTGTCGACCTGGAAACGGTAGGGCTTGGAGGATCTGCTGGCCAGCGGTTTCCCGTCCAGCTCGAGGTCGAGGCGCTCCAGCGCGTCCTCGCCCAGGAGCTGCACCTCCACGTCC
The DNA here is from genome assembly GCA_013178005.1 of Actinomycetota bacterium. Lineage (GTDB taxonomy): Bacteria > Actinomycetota > Geothermincolia > Geothermincolales > RBG-13-55-18 > Solincola_B. The sequence continues at coordinate 28,513 of JABLXL010000002.1, read as the reverse complement.
ACGACCCCCTCGCTCACCCGGTTCGCCTGGGGGAGGGCGAAGCTGATGCTCGAGGGCATGTGGATGCCGCGCAGAATGGCCGCGGCCTCGCGCTGCAGGTAGGATTCGTCGCGCAGGCGCTGCTCCTGTTCGGGATTGGAGATGAAAGACGCCTCGGTCAGGATGGCAGGCATGACCGTGTTGTTCAGCACTCCGCAGTAATTGACTTTCCACACTCCCGAGTTGCCGAGGCCGAACTCCCCCACCAGTTCCGCCTGCACCGCGTTGGCGAGCTCCATGGACTCCTGGCTGGCGTTGACCGAGACCAGGGTGACGGTATAGTTGATGGCGCGGTCGCTCTCCGCGTTGTGGTGGATGCTGATGAAGCGGTGGGCCCCCCAGGCGTTGGCCATCTGCCAGCGCTGGGTGATGCTCACCGCGGCGTCGTCGTAACGGGTCATGAGCACCTCGGCGCCCTCCGCCTCCAGGAGGTCCTTGAGGTACAGGGCCACCCTCAGGTTCACGTCCTTTTCCATAAGGCCCGTGGGCCCCACGGCCCCCGTCTCGCTCCCGCCGTGGCCCGGGTCCACGCAGAACTTCCACCCCGAGAGAGTCCCGGCGAATGCCCTGCGCACCACCGGTAATGAGGGGATAACAAAGGATAGTGACAGGCAGATTATGACAGTGGCTAGGGCTGCGCGCGCCGCCGTTGCCCCCGCTCCCCCGCCTGCCCTTCCCCCGGCGCGGGCCGCCGGACCGTGCCCGCCGGGCCTCGGCTCGCCAGGCGGTATCCGGACGTACCCGCCACCGCTCGACGCCCTCTTTCCTTTGTCGCCAAACATCACGCCGGTGAACACCTCCGTCAACGCCCCTCTACCCGGCTCCCTTTTTCTTCGACAAGCCGGGGACAAACCCTTGAGGCGCAACGGGATCGCCGGCGGGCGGCGTCGCCTCTTTCTGCAACATTTAGTGATTATCGGAGACGCTTCAACGGTTTTCCTTCCAAGCCATAAAGCAATATGTTCGACCACGCGGGTTTTTCCATAGTGCGAGCTTCAATAATACCCCGCACCCGCACGAGCCGCAGCTCCGATGCCTCAAATCCTTACGGCCAGCGACAAGCTTATACGCCCAACTCGGAGAGGAAGCGCGTCGCCTCCGGCTCGTCGGGCTGGATGCGCAGGACCTCTGTGAAATCCTCGACCGCGCCCGCGAAATCCCCTCTCTTCATCCTCCCCAAGCCCCTGGCGAGGTAGGCGGGATAAAGGTCGCGGTCGATGATCAGGGCGCGGTCCCAGCTGTCCACGGCCTCCGGCCAGGCGTTGAGGAGGGCGTAGCACACGCCCCTTTCGTAGTAGGCCTCCGCCCACCCCGGTTTCATCCTGATCGCCTGGTTGAAATCGCGCACGGCGCGGTTGTAGATGGGGTTCTCCCCGGGGTTTATCTTGCGCCTCAGCGCCTTCCCCCGCAGCATGTAGGCCTCCGGGAGGTCCGGCCGCAGTTTGATGAGCCTCGTGAAGTCCTTCACGGCCAGGCTGAAATAGCCGTGGTCGAACAGGAGCCTCCCACGGCGGAACAGGTCGCCTTCGTCCATGGGATTCTTTTCCAGGTTCTCCGTTAACTCCCTTAAAAGCAGGTTCTCTCCCCGATCCGCGGCGGCCGCCCCGTGGCCTGCCTCCCCCTCGAGAAGGCCCGCCACCACCTGGGCTATTCTGCGTGACCTCACCAGACCCATGTGGGTGGTCGGCCATCTGGCGCGCAAGTTCTCGGCCCCCTCAAGCCGGGAGCTCCACCAGGGCACGACCGCTAAGTCCAGGGGGGTATAGATAGATACATATATAGAGAGCTCATCCTCATCCCGTATCTTCCGGTATCCCTCGTTCAACGCGTGCAGGAAAGCGCTGGTGGGTAAGGCCTCGCGCGCCGCCGCGAACAACCCAAAGGGGTAGAAGGAGAGCGAGCCGTGGTTCGGGGTGCCGAGCATCACCAGCTTGTCCAGGTACTCGTGGGCTCCCAGTTGCTCCACCGCGTACCTGGCCGCCAGGCCTCCCGTGCCCTGCCCGATAAGGGAAAGCTTCCTCGCCCCCAGAAGCACCCTCATCTCCCTCATCTTCTCGCGCAACGCTTGTGCGTAGCGGCGCAGGTCCCCCGACCCCAGAAACGGCGGGCGCATGGTGTAAACTTCGAAATCGAGGTTCTTGAGGCGCCTGCGCATGGTGGAGGTGAGGGCGTTGAGGCGCAGGAACCCGGGGAGAAACAGCACGGGGTTTCTGCCCATCCTGGCAGCCTCGATTTCCTCCGGAAGGGCATCGCCGGAAGAGACCTCGCGCGGCCTGCGCTCTATCGTCGTTTCCTTTACCAACGAATCCCCTCTCTCCCGCATCGCCTTGCAGATATCCTTTTTCATGCCGGAGTGGCCGCAGATATAGCGGCCCGGAGATAACCCCCTACCCCCTCCTGGGGATAATGGGCGTGATGCGCGCCGAGGTGCGGTGGAGCCGGGCCCTGGCCAGCAGGCCAAGCGACTCCAGCGCCGGAAGCGGCACCATCTTCAAGGGATTGACTCCCATGAGCGGCGTCAGGGCGCCCAGCACATCGCGCAGGTTGTTGCAGCCGCGGGCCGACCGTACCGCCCTCTTCCCCAACCTTTCAACAAGCCCGGGGTATGCCTCTTCGTACGCGCAATCCCCCACCACCAAGACCTTGCCCTTGAGCGACGAAAGACTCTCGGGGCCGAACCCCTTGCCCATGACGATGCTGAATCCGCCCCGCCCGCCATGGTCCACGAAAAGGTACTGCAGGACCATGCGGGTGTTGAGACTGCATCCCTCGGGGCAGCATCTCTCCTCGCCCTCGATGATCTCCACGTCCGCGGGATAGACGTCGAGGAGCTCGCTGGTGTACCGGCGCCGGAACGGATCGGGGTCTCCTATCACCTCGATCTCTTCAAGGTTGACGGTGCCCCACTCTCCTTCCGCGGCAAGCCTCAAGTGTTCCACGCCGCGCGGATCGATACCCATGATATCGCAGCCCACCGCGTCCACCGCCAGGGTATCGTCCCCGCCGATCAGGACCCCCAGGCGTTCGGCGCACCTGCCCACCAGCCCTTCCGGGTGGTCGTGGCCATGGTTCATGGCGTAGATGCCCTCGATGAGGGTGAAGTCGGGCCTGATCACAGCGTAGATATCGGCGAACTTGCGGTGCAGGTTGAAGTTGTGGTCCCTAATGCGATCGCCCTGCATGATCAAGCCGAACTGGTTCTTGACCCCCAGGGTCACCGTGGCCATGGAGTGCGTCTTGAGCTTGGGTATGCTCAGGTAGAGGTTGTCGTCCCGGCCCTCCATGAGCCTTTCCTTCACCCAGCGGGAGACGTGCACGTCGTAACCGAGGGTAGGAAGGGTTATCTCCACCTGCTTCCCCTCGTCGAGGTACAGGGGCACGGCGCCCGCCTCCCGGGCCGCTTTTTCCAAGCCCGTCACGCGGAAAACCAGCCGCGTGAACGCGGCCTGGGTGCAGTTCTCCATCACGTAGACCTCGCGGGCCCCCGCAGCCTTGAACAAGCTCGCCGCGGCCTTGACCACCGCCGGGTCGGTATAGCTGTGGGACTTGTAATCGACGGCGTTGACCTTGATGAATACGCCCTTCCTGCCGCCCAGCACCTCCCTCACGCCGCCGAAGGGCTCGAAAACGCGCTCCACGGAGGCTTCCATATCGTCGCCTGCAGCGACCACCGCCACCTTGCTCATCATGCCCCTCCTCCACTATCCACCGCTTTCATGGTACCGCCCCGCTTCCCGGCGCTGGGCGCTCGGTCGAGTTCGGGGCAAACCGGCACCGCCCCGAAAAGACGCGTTCGAACTCGATCTCCTATCGTAGCCCGCAAGCGCCGGCGCGCCGCTGCATTTTCCTCGCCGCGCGGATTATTCCCGGTACGCCACGGCTGAGAGCTCCACGCGGAACCCGCCCAAAAGGGACACGCCGATGGCGGTTCGGGCAGGATACGGCGGCCGGAAGAACTCCTCGTAAACCTCGTTGAACGCGGGCAGATCCCCGATATCCGCCAGGTAGACGCCCACCGAGAGCACCCTCTCCATCCCGCTTCCCGCTTCCTCCAGGATGCGCTTGAGGTTCCTGAGCACCACCATGGCTTCCTCGCGCACGTCCCCGGCTACCTCCCTGCCGTCCGGGTTTATCGCGAGCAGCCCGGAGACGAATACCAGTTTGTCCCAGGTTACCGCGGGCGAATAGGGACCCCTGGGCAGGGGCACTCCTTCTCCCTCCACGACACGCATACCGCCAACCACCACGATCACCCCCTTGCCATCAGAGTATATCACCTCGGCGCCCCGGACACGTGGGACGAACTGCCACATGGATCCATACGAGCATTTCCCGTGGTGCGCTTTGCCGTCAACAGATGGCCGCTGCAAAAAGCGACGCGCCGTGATGCGCCTCCCATGTTGAACGGTAGGGTTCGATTGGTCCTGCTGGCCGGCAGGATACAGCGGAAAGGAGATAAGGGTCGGGAGGTAGGGGTTGTAATATTATCAATTTATCAATATCGCCATTTCGCCAGGCAGATACGCATTGCTTCTATAAAAAACAGAAGAACGAAGATACGATCATGGTTCCAGGCATTCAATAATATCGAGCGTGGCCGAGCAAAGGGATTAACCGCTCTTGGCTTGAAAGCGCCGGTTGTTGCCTTCGATGCGCGGTGGCGAAAAAAGTAGGTAAGTAAGCCGCCGCGTCGCTCCCGCAAGATAGGCGAACCCCACGAGGAGGACGGGGCGATCTCTATCTCTCGCCTTGGCCGTTCAATCGGAATACCGGGCAGCCGGCAGGGCACGCCGGTCGCCTCAACGGCGAGGTTACGTCTCCGTTTCCGTCACAGCACCTTGACGATGACCGGGCGGTAGCGGTCCGCGGCGCGTGAGCCGGCACGGTAAACGCGCGAAAGGAGGATGTAGGAGACGACCAGCAGCGCGAAGCCGGACGCCACGGACAGCGGCACGCTGAGCTTTCCTCCCAGAGCGGCCAGGCTGAGCAGCGCCCCCAGCCCCAGCCCGGCGAAGAAGAAAAGCAAGGGCACCCCGTAGAGGATGAATGCGGCGCGGATGGAGAGGCTTTCGGGGAGATCGACCAGCACGCGGTCGCCCGGTTTCGCGCCCGCGCGGTTCACGGCGTCCGCCAACATGCCGTCTTCGTCCACCTTCACGCAGCAGGACCCGCATCCCTCGCACATGCGGCTCCGCCTCATCAGCACCTTCGCCGTCTCCCCGTGCACCGAGACCACCGTGCCCTCCTCGGCCCTGGCTCGCGTGGCGGCGCGGTAATCGAAATGCTCCGAGAGATCGGATGGCGCCCGGCCCGTATCGAACCCGTCTTCCTTCAAACCGAACCCCCCTCCATGCGCTCACGGCCGCCGCGAGCGGAGCGCCGGCAAGCCCGCCTATCCCTTCGCGCGCTGGATATACCTTTCCGGGTCCTTGTCGAACTCCTCCTTGCACGCCCGGTTGCAGAAATAGACGGTCTTGCCGCCGTACTCGGACGTGGCTGCGGCGTCTTTCTTGCTTATCTTCATGCCGCATACCGGATCGGTAGCTTTACCGAACATTTCACATGCTCCTTTCCCGTTCCGTCCACCTGCCGTTACGCCGCGAACCGGCGTCAGATCCCTGGCCCATGGCTTTAAATCCCGCCAAGTTCCGATTACAACATCATAGCTATCGACTCAAGGCCTGGGTCCCTGTGTCGACCTTTCCCATTTTTCGCGAAAACGGCGCAGGCGCAGCGAGTTGCCCACCACCGACACGGAGCTGAAGGCCATGGCCGCGGCCGCGAATATGGGGTTGAGCAACCAGCCCCAGGCCGGGTAGAGAACCCCCGCCGCCAGGGGAATGCCGATGACGTTATAGAAAAAGGCCCAGAAAAGGTTCTGCTTGATGGTGCGGAGGGTGGTCCGCGAGAGCGCGATGGCCGTGGCCACCTTGCGCAGGTCCTCCGATATGAGCGTGATGTCGGATGTCTCGAGGGCCACGTCGGTGCCGCTGCCGATGGCGATGCCGATATCCGCCCGGGCCAGCGCCGGCGCGTCGTTGATGCCGTCGCCCACCATCGCCACCACCTTGCCCTCGGACTGGATGCGCTCGATTTCCGCCGCCTTGTCCGCCGGCAGCACCTCCGCGAGCACGCGGTCCACGCCCACCCGCCCGGCCACGGCCTCCGCCGTGGAGCGACGGTCTCCGCTGATCATGGCCACCTCCACCCCCATCTCCCGCAGGGCCCGCACCGCCTCCGCGGCCATGGGCTTGACGGTGTCCGCCACGGCTATCATCCCGCTCATCACCCCGTCGACGGCGATGAACACCACGGTCTTCCCCTCGCCCGCGAACCCCTCGGCCCGCTCCTCGAGCGCCGGCGACGAGACGCCGCTCTCGGCCATGAAAGCCGCGTTGCCCAGCCGCACTTCGCCGCCGTCGACCATGGCGGCAACGCCCCTTCCTGGAAAAGCCTGGAATCCCGTCGCCTGGGCCGGAACCAGGCCCCTCGACTTGGCCTCTTCGACCAGGGTCTCCGCCAGGGGGTGCTCGCTGCCCTTTTCCACCGCCGCCGCCACCGACAGCAGCTCGTCCTCGCTCTTCCCGTCCACCGGGATCACGTCCGTCACCACCGGCTTTCCCCAGGTGAGGGTCCCGGTCTTGTCGAAGACCACCACGTCGAGCTTGCCGGCCCGCTCCAACACCTCGCCGCCCTTGATCAGGATGCCCAGCTCCGCGCCCCTGCCGGTTCCCACCATGATGGCGGTGGGGGTGGCGAGCCCCAGGGCGCAGGGGCAGGCGATCACCAGCACGGCGACGAAGTTGAGCAAGGCGAAATTGAAGGAGGGCTCCGGACCCGCTATGAGCCAGACCAGGAAGGTGACGAAGGAGATGGCGATCACCGCCGGCACGAATACCGCCGCCACCCTGTCCGCCAGCCGCTGGATGGGGGCCTTGCTCCCCTGCGCTTCCTCCACCATGCGGATGATCTGGGCCAGCACGGTATCCTTTCCCACCCGGGTCGCCCGGAACTGGAAGTAGCCCGTCCCGTTGACCGTGGCTCCCGTCACCTCGTCCCCGAGGTTCTTCTCCACCGGGAGGGGCTCCCCCGTGAGCATGGACTCGTCCACGGCGCTGCGTCCCTCGACGACCACGCCATCCACGGGTATCTTCTCTCCCGGCCTCACCACGACCACGTCCCCGACCCTGACCTCCTCGACGGGCACGCTCTCCTCCACCCCGTCCCGCAGCACGCGCGCCTCGCGCGCCTGCAGGCCCATGAGCCTGCGGATGGCCTCCGAGGTGCGCCCCTTGGCCCTTGCCTCCAGGAAACGCCCCAGCAGAATGAGGGCGATGATGGTGGCGGAGGCGTCGTAGTAGACCGCCAGCTTCAGGCCCGTTCCGCTGATGAAGGAGGGGAAGAAGGTCGCCACCACGCTGTACAGGTAAGCCGCCGTGGTGCCCACGGCGATGAGGGTGTTCATGTCCGTGGTGCCGTGACGCGCCGCCTTGAGCGCGGCGCGGTAAAAGGTCATCCCGGGCCAGAACTGCACCGGGGTGGCCAGCGCAAAGAGGATGACGAAGAGGGTGCGCTCGGGAACGTCCTTCAGCCCCGGGATGTGCATTCCCAGCATGGAGAGGAACATGATCACCGCCGCCGAGGCGGCGCTGTAGACCAGTTTGACCTTGAGGAGGCGCGTTTCCCGCTCCCGGCGCCTGCGCTCGCGGTCCAGCGCCTCCTCCCCTTCGGCCGATTTCACCAGGCGGTAGCCCGCTTCGTCCACGGCTCGCGCCATGGCCTCGAAATCCGCCTTCTCCGGGTCGTAGGTGACCGTGGCGCGCTCGGTGGCCAGGTTGACGTCCGCCGACAGCACCCCCTCCACGCCGGAGAGGGCCTTCTCGACTCGCGCCACGCAGGAGGCGCAGGTCATACCCTCCACCGCGTACACCGCCCTCTCCAGGCCGGCGCGGTACCCGAGGCCCTCGATGGCGGACACCATGTCCTCCACGCCGGTGGATGCGGGGTCGAAGACCACCGTGGCCTTCTCCGTAGCCAGGTTGACGTCCGCGGCCTCCACCCCCGGGAGGCCGCGCAGGGCGCCTTCCACTTTCCCCGCGCAGGTGGCGCAGGTCATGCCGCCCACGTTTATCACCACCCGGGCCGGCCCGCCGGGGGTCTCCGACCTGTCGGGCTCGGATACCACACCACTTGCGCTCGTGCCGCCGCCTTCCCGGCTACCTGTAATGTTCAAGCCTTGCATGTCTTCTGCCATGTCCCTGGCCTCCCGTCTCAGCTTTTTTCTCAACCGCCCGCGGCGACCTTCCTGCCGCGCGGCCATTTTGCCCGCGCGATTTACAAGTTGCCCTTTCGCTTATCATTCCCATAACGCGGAAACTTACATCGGGCAATACCCTCTACCATTATGATGCGCCCTTGGCTTGCCGCAGGCCATGAGGCGGCTCACCCAGGTCGTATCTTGAACCGGGTTGTGTCTTGAACCGGGTCGTGTCTTGACTTTTTTGTTCCGGGATGACGTTGGGTGTTTGTCCTGCGCCGCGGCGGAATGAAAAAGTAAAGACATGACCCCGCATCCGGTTATGAACCCGGGTCGTGTCTTGACTTTTTTGTTCCGGGATGACGTTGGGTGTTTGTCCTGCGCCGCGGCGGAATGAAAAAGTAAAGACATGACCCCGCATCCGGTTATGAGACCGGGTCGTGTCTTGACTTTTTTGTTCCGGGAATGCGTTGGGTGTTTGCCTTACGCCACGGCGGAATGAAAAAGTAAAGATACGACCCCAATTTAAAGTAGAATGTCCCCATGGGCGAAGAGAAAACGTCGGAAACCACCGAACATCCCGCAAGCGGGCAGGTTGCCATGAAGGACGACCAGGAAGCCGGAAAGAGGGTATCTCGAGACGGCGGATCCCCCAAGGGCTCCAAGCTCAGGCGAGGTTTTTTTCTCGCCGTGTCCCTCTCCGTCGCCACCCTCATCGTGATCTCCCTGGCCACCCTGGACAGGGCCACGCTGAGCGCTCTCTCCAACCTCTCCCCTGGCTTTCTCGTGCTCGCCGCCTCCCTATCCCTGGGACGCTGGCTCTGGTCCGTGGTGCGCATGCGCCTGCTCATCCGTTCCGTGGGCGAGAAGGTGCGCCTGGCCGACATAACCAAGACGGTCTATGCAGGTTACTTCTCCGGCCTTGTCACTCCCTGGAGGGCGGGAGGGGTCACGGGCGAGATGGCCTTCCTTTACGCCTACGGCCTGGGGCCAGGGGAAAGCGTGGCCGTGGTCTCCTTCGGCGCCTGCATATCCACGGCCTTGCTCATGCTCTTCTTTCCCTTCGTGATCCTCGTGGCGCGCAAATACATCGACCTTTCCATGTCCATCCAGGGTTTCCTTTTCTCCGCCCTGGCCGTGGGGCTTCTCTATCTCGCGCTGGTGTTGTGGGCCATCCTCCGCCCGCACAGCGCGGTGGGAGACACCCTTCTCAAGCACTCGCCCGCGTTCCTCCGCAAACGCGCCTGGTACCAGCGCTTCCTGGAGAGGCTGATCGCCGAGATCCAGGCCTTCGTGATCTGCCTGCGCCGCCTGGCACGCATCGGACGAGCCAGGCTGCTGGCCGTGGGCCTTCTCACCTGCCTGTACTGGTTCACCGGTTTCCTCGCCGTGCCCGTCGCCGTGGTCGGGCTGGGTTACGGCTCCTACTTCTGGCGGGCGGTGGTGGCGCAACTTGTGGTGCACATCCTCATGCCCTTCGTACCCACCCCCGGGGGCAGCGGCATCGGGGAGGTCGGTTTCCTCTACGTCTATAAAAGCGTGCTGCCGGACCTGGGCGCGGCGGGGCTCCTCACCCTCATCTGGCGCTTCATGGATTTTTACCTCGGCCTGCTCGTCGGCGGCGCGGCCTTCATGCTCATCATGCGGGACATCGGCCGCGGCTCCCGCGTGACCACCTCCCGAATGTCCACAGAAGACACAGAATTACCTACCCGTGCGTCGAGGAAGGAGTGACGACGGATCCGAGGCACAGCGATTCCTTACGGGCAAAAGGTTGGGAAGCATCGAGCGCTGTACCTTCATTCTTAAACACCTAAGAGATCGGGGTTCTCGAAGAACAGTCCTCCTTTCTTCGATTCACTGTCCTCTGCCTGCTATGTGCCACCGTCTCAACTGGGGAGGAAGGAGCACGATGGCTCATCCAGGGACGGTCGATCTTCCCGGCAGAAACCGCAACACACTGCGAATTTCATCTGCATATACCACCTCCTCGAGACGCGCATCATCAAAAAGAATGGGTATTCGAGAGTTAAAATCGCTGATCTGTCACTTTCGCCCCTGTTCGTCTGCAGTCCCCCATACCAACGGGGCTTGACAGCCGCCGCTCCGCCATGTATATAGTTATATATATAAGTTCCAAGCCCGCCTGTACCTGGTGGCGGGCACGCCAGGTGCAGGCGGGTGCGGACACCTGTTACGCAAAACCAGGCAGGACGGCGGCGTGGACGAGCTCGAGGTGAGCAGCCCCATGCGGAAGGAGGTTCGGCAATGCAGGAAACGTTGGCGGAAAAGCTCGCTGACCTCAGGGAGGATGAGGTAGGCGAGGAAGTGCGGAGGAAACTCGAGGAAGGAGTGACGGCGGAGGAGATCCTCGCCGACCTCCAGAAGGGCATGGTTATGGTGGGGGAACGCTTCCAGAACCAGGAATACTACCTGCCCGAGCTGATAATGGCGGCGGACATCTTCACCGCCGCCACCGCTTCGCTCGGTGATACACTCAAGGGTAGTAAGGAAAAGATCGCCACCATGGTCCTGGGGACGGTGGCGGGCGACATCCACGACATCGGCAAGAACATCGTGGGGCTCATCTTCGGAAGCAACGGCTTCGAGGTGGTGGACCTGGGCGTGGACGTTCCGCCTCAGAGATTCGTGGAAGCGGTCAAGGAGTATAAGCCGCAACTGGTGGGCCTCTCATGCCTTCTCACCACCAGCTTCAACAGCATGCGGGAGACGGTGGAGGCCCTGAAAGAGGCGGGGTTGCGCGACGGAGTGAAGGTCCTCGTGGGCGGGGGTCCCGTGGACCAGGGCACGGCGGATTATTGCGGGGCGGACGCCTATTGCGTGGACGCACCCACCGGGATAAGGATCGCCAGGGAACTCCTGGGGGTGAGTTGAGATGACCACGGCAAACGACCTTTACGAGGAAAGGCTCGAGCGTATCCTCACCGCGGTGAGGCTGGAGAGGCCGGACAGGGTGCCCGTGGTGCCCCTGGGCGATAGCTTCTGCGCTCGCCACCAGGGAGTGAAGCTCTCGGAATTCTGCACCAACCCGGAACTCTCCAACCAGGTCATGCTCAAATGTTTTATGGAATTGGGCGAGGTGGACGGCATCCAGCACACCAATTTCTACGTGCACAACCTGAGCACCGCCTGGCTTTCGCGCCTGAAGATCCCCGGGCGCGACCTCCCCGAGGACGAACTCTGGCAGGTCGACGAAGTGGAACTCATGAGCGAATCCGACTACGATGCCATCATCAACGACGGGTTCCGCCCCTTTATCGAGAGGTTTTATCTCGAGAGGCTGGATAACCTGGGAGAGAAGCTGCCCGTCTTTTTCATGTCCGTGCCCTCCGCCATGCAGGCGATGAAGGACCACGGCATCGTCCCCTTCTCCCCCGCCATTGTCACCATACCATATGAGTTGTTCTGCGGCGGCAGGTCCATGCACCAGTTCCTGCGCGACCTCTACCGCATTCCAGACAAGGTTCAGGCGGCCATGGACGTAGCCATCCGCGACATGATCGAGGATGCCAGGATGATGTGCGGCATGATCAAGCCCATCGCCGCCTGGGTGGGAGGATGGCGGGCGGCAAGCGAGTTCATCTCCCCCCGCCACTGGCAGCGCTTCGTCTTTCCATACTACAAACAGATGGTGGAAGCGGTGGTGGAAGAGGGCGTGATCGCCGTGCTCCACTTCGACTCCGACTGGACGCGGGACCTCGAGTACCTCCGGGAGCTGCCGGCGAAGAGGATCGTTTTTTCACCCGATGGAAGCACGGACATCTTCAAGGCCAAGCAGGTGTTGGGCGATCACGCTTGCATAATGGGCGATGTCCCCGCCTCTCTGCTATCCTTGGGTACGGTGGAAAAGGTCGAGGAATACTGCAAGAGGCTCATCGAGGAGATCGGGCCCGCGGGCTTTATCCTCGCCCAGGGGTGCGATATCCCCCCCAACGCCAGGCCGGAAAATGTCGCGGCGATGATCGCTTCGGTAAAGAAGTTTGGAGCGTGACGGAAAGTATGCGGAGACCTTCGCGCCCGTTGGAGATGGCGGCGGACACAAATCGCCGAGGCGCGGAAGCCCCGGCGAGAGCGAGTCGACACCGCGAAGCGGGTTGTCCCTCGCGCCCGCAATCCATCCGGGCGCGTATACAATGGCGATAAAGGGAGGTGTTTGAGGTGGCGGAGGCGAGGCCGGATTTCACTCCCGCTTATTTCAGGCTGGCGCAGGACATCAAGGTCCGCATAGAGAACGGAGACCTTGCGCCGGGAGAGCGGGTGCCCTCCACATCGGAGTTGGCGAGGGAATACGGCATCAGCCACATGACCGTGCGGCGCGGCCTGGAGCTCCTCGAGCGAGAAGGCTATATCCAGATGGTGCAGGGAAAGGGCAGCTTCGTCGCCCAGCGCCACATGGACTTCCTGGTGCTCGACTTGCGCGAGAACGACATCCTCGGCGAGAGCAGGAATTACCGCGTGGAGTTGCGGGAGGTGGAGGTCGTCGCCGCCGATGGGGAAACCGCCGCCAGGCTGGACCTGCGCCCCAAGGATACCGTGCTGCGCATCAAGAGAGTGGTCTTCTCCGCTTCCACACCTCTCGCCCTGGACGTGCGCATCCTCCCTTATATCAAGGGGGCGCCGGTGCTGGAGAGGGAGATCGCCTACGCCGCTTTTCCCGACCTGGTGGCGAGGCATACAGAGCTCAACCCCATAAGGAATATCCTTGAAATATATGCAACCACGATATCGGGCGAGAACGCCAGGCAGCTCAAGGTAAGGCAGGGTGCGCACGTTCTCTGCGTCGAACAGGTTATACAAGGCCCGGGAAATCGGCCCCTCGGGTGTTCCAGGATGTACTGTCGCGAGGAAAAAGTGAGGCTGAGGGCCGTCTCGCAGGGACGGTGAAAGGAGCGCCGGACGTGGCACGCTTGCAGTCACTGATCGCCAAGGCGGTGGAGCAAATCGAGGAGGAAAAGGCGCTTTCCCTGGTGGAGTTCAGCCTCCGCAGCGGGGAGGATCCCCTCGCGGTGTTGGGAGAGGCCAAGAGGGGCCTCGAGGAGGTTATAGCGAAGTACAACCAAGGAGAGTTGTTCCTGGCCGATCTCGTGGTCGCGGCCGACATCTTCCGCCAAGTCCAGGTGAGGGCCTTGGGCGCGGACGCGGAAGACGAGCGCTGCGAAAACCCTCACGTGGTATTCGGGACCGTGCAATCCGACATCCACGATATCGGGAAGAACATTACCATCGCCGCCATGCGCTACTACGGGCTACGCGTGCTGGACCTGGGCGTGGACGTTCCCCCCAGGACCTTCGTGGAATACGCGGGCAAGACCGGGGCGCCCATCGTCTGCCTTTCCGGACTCATCTCCGACGCCTACGAGGCCATGAGAAAAACCGTTTCCCTCCTCAAGCGCAAGTACCGGGGGGGAGGGCCGGTGACCATCATCGGGGGACTGGTGAATGAATCGGTATGCGAGTACGTGGGAGCCGACTTCTGGGCCAAGGACTGCAACAAGGGGGCCGAGCTCTGCGCCTCCATCCTGCACGAACGCAATTTGTTTTCCGCCCGCACCGCCCGCAAGGACAAGTGAGAGAGATGAGCATGAACGGAAAATCGTCTACGCGCGGAAGCATCGAGTACGAGGTCACCAAGGCCGAGGAAGAGATCGGGTGGAAACTCCGCCGACACCTACGGCTGCCGCATTTACCCAAGCGAGGACATGGAGAAAAAGGCGGCCGGGAGCCAGCCGTTCTGGGAAACCATCTCCTGCCGACGGCGAATGAACCATCGAGGTGAATATCGAGCATCATAGTCAGGCAAACAAGGCAAACGACGAATTAGCAAGACCGCGGCAAACCATAGAGGTGGATAGTTGAGCAGCATAGTGCTGGCATGCAGAACCATCGAAGACGAGGTCGCCAAGGCTGTCGAGGAGACCGGGGTGGACTATCCCGTGAAATGGGTGGAGTCCGGACTGCATAACTTTCCCGACAGGCTGCGCAACACCCTCCAGCGCGAAATCGACGACATTTCCAACGTGGACACCATAATCCTCTGCTACGGCTATTGCGGCAACTCCCTCCTGGGGCTGAAAAGCGCGAGCGCAAGGTTGGTGGTCCCGCGCGTGGACGACTGCATTTCCCTGCTCTTGGGGTCCTATCGAAAACGCATGGAGCTATCACGCGAGACGGGCACCTATTTCCTTACCCGCGGGTGGCTGGTCAACGAGAACAACATCGTGGTCGAATACCAGCGCTGCCTGGAGCGGTTCGGGGAGGAAAGGGCAAGAAAAGTGTTCCGCACCCTGCTCAACCATTATCGCCGGCTCGCCCTTATCGACACGGGAACCTACCCCCTGGACGACGAGCGCATCCGCCGCTCATGCGGGATCATGCAGGAGCTGGGGTTGATGCCTTGCGTGGTGCAAGGATCCACGGAATACCTTCGACGCCTTCTCACCGGCCCCTGGAATGAGGACTTCGTGGTTCTTGAGCCCGGCGGCACCCTCACCTTCGAGGACTTCATGCTGGACGTGAGCGAGTCCATCTCCGGGCTCTCGCTTTTCGGATTCGGAAAAGGCGGCGCGAAATGAGAATTATCTTGGTATGCGGCTTCCTGGGTTCCGGGAAAACCACCATGATCCGGGAACTGGCGGCGCACATGGTCAGGGCGAAAGGGCGGCGCGTGGTGATCCTGGAGAACGAGGTGGGCGAGGTTGGAATAGACGACCTCTTCCTGGCCGGGGAGGGCTTCCAGGTCAAGGGGATCTTGGGCGGTTGCATCTGCTGCCAGCTGACGGGCGAGGTGACCGCCGCCGTCAACGAGATCGGGCGCGAGTTCTCCCCGGATGCCGTGGTGATCGAGGCCACCGGGGTGGCGAGGCCGGGTTCCATCCTCAAGGTGCTGCTGAAATACGGCGAGGGCATAGAGGCGGTCACGGTGGTGGACATGGTGGATGCCGGGCGGTGGGAGATGCTCAGCGAGGTCGTTCCCGGCCTTATTCTGGGTCAGATCAGTGAATCGGATGTCGTGCTGGTGAACAAGATCGACGAGTGCGAGGATGAGCTGGTGGAAAACATCCGCGCCCTGGTCGCCGCGGAGAATCCCGCCGCGCGTATATATGCGGTATCCGCGGCCCAGGGGCTTCCCTCCGCCATCCTGGAGGAATTTGGAGAAGGCGGCGAACAAGAGGTCTCTTGCGCCCTTTCCGAAAAAGAGAAGAGCACCCCAGAAGAAGGAGCGTCATGCGATGCTTGAAGACGCCGCGACGTCGCGCTCTTTCCCGCGCCCTAAGCGCCACAAACCCGTGCGGCCATCGCCATCGAAACGCGGCGGCTCGATATGCCGGCCGGCTTTGCACTTTCAGCGCTTGCGCCATTGCGCCCTCGAGGGATTCGCTGTACCGGCCCGTATTCGAGAGGGGCGGGAACCGCATTCTCCGTGTTTCCGCCCTGGCGTGCTGAAAAACGGCTATGGCCGCTTACGCCAACCGTCATCGCAGCGCCATGTTTGGTTCATATGCCGCGGCCCAAGGGTATGCCGGAGCGGCGCGCACGGACAGGGCGACCGCGGGAGACTTGAAGGGAGCCGCGCGCCGTGAAGCCACAAGCGGTCTCCCTGTCCCTCACTTTAGGGTCGGTGGATCACCTCACCACAGACGCGGTTGTCGCAAAGGTCGCGGCTCTGCTGCAGGATATCGCGGAACGCCTGTCGGTGCGGAAAGCGGTTCCAGGCCATATCAAGGCCTTGCTGGAGGAGCGCGGCCGGTGGGCCGCTTTCAACTGCACGCGTCCCGAAGACGTTCGCATCACATACTCGCGGGACTGGAAAAAGGCGTCATTGCGACGACCCATGCTTCGGCTGAGCGCCATCTTGGTCGGCCTTTCAGAGAGCCAGGTGAACGACGCGGTGAGGGAGGCTCTCGAGTCCGCGGGCATGCGTTCCGAGATATGGGAGTGTCCGGGTCCGCACGACGCGAACGCGAGTTAAGCTCTGGAGAATTATCGCATACGGAGGTGACTATGATTTCGGGCGATCTGACGGTGATCATCGGGGAGAGGATCAACCCCACGGGGCGGTCCAAGCTCGCGGAGGAGCTCCGAGAAGGCAGGTTCGACCGGGCCCTGGCGGACGCGGCGGCCCAGGCGGAGGCGGGAGCCGACTACATCGACGTCAACGTGGGCGCGCCGGGAGTGGACGAGGTGGAGCTGCTGCCGAGGTTGGTCGTGGCGGTGGCGGAAAAAACCGGGCTTCCGGTGTGCGTCGATTCCGCGGATCCCGCCGCCCTAGCCGCGGCCCTGGACGCTTACCGGACCCCCGAGGCCATAGTGAACTCGATCACCGCGGACGAGGAGAGCATGGACGCCGTGCTCCCCCTGGTGGCCGGGGCGGGGTGCAAGGTCATCGCCATGACCAAGGACCGGGAGGGCATACCCGACACACCGGAGGAGCGCCTCGCCAAGGCAAGGAAGATGGTGGAGCGCGCCGCCTCCTTGGGAATACCCCCGGAAAGGGTCCTGGTGGACTGCCTCACCATCCCCGCCGCCACCGATAGCGAGGCCGCGGGTGTCACCCTCGCCTCCATCTCCCTCATCCGCAGAGAACTCGGGTGCCGTATGGTCCTCGGCGCGTCGAACATAAGCTTCGGAATGCCCGAAAGGCCCTTTATCAACGCCGCCTTCCTCTCCCTGGCCATCGGAGCGGGCCTGGACGCGGCCATCGTCAATCCCCTGGAGCCGGGGCTGGTGCTGACGGTGCGCGCGGCGGATTTCCTGCTGGGAAAGGATAGAATGGGTCGGGCTTACCTGAAGCATTACCGCGCCCACAAGGGGTGACACGGAGGCCCGCATGGAACACCGGGTGACGGTCAAGCCCCTGGGGAACGAGGTCGCCTGCCGCGAAGGCCAGGCCCTCCTGGAAGCCCTGCGTGAAGCCGGCATCGGGGTGGAAAGCGTATGCGGGGGGCGCGGCACCTGCGGCAAGTGCAGGATCCGCGTGCTGTCGGGGGACGCCGGCTCGCCCACCGCAGATGAGCTCGAGCGACTTCGCCGGGAGCGCGCGGGAGATGGCCTGCGCCTGGCCTGCCAGGTGGTCCCCCGAGGGGACCTGACCATATTCATCCCCGCTTCGTCGCTCACGGGAAACCAACGCCTGCAACTCGAGAGCGGGCTCGGCTCCAGGGATTTCGACCCCGCCGTACGGGCATACGACCTGGAGGTGGAGATTCCGGGCGAACCCGGCGACGCGGGCTCGGATCTCCTGCGGCTGCGCGAAGCCCTGCTCCGCGCTGGACCCCTGGCGGAACCCAGAGCCATCGACATAGAGGCCTTGCGGGCGCTCCCCGGGACGTTGCGTGAAGAGGAAGGCTCGGTGCGGGCGGTGCTGCGGGGAGAGGCCATTCTGGGAATTATTCCCAGGAAGCGCACCCCGCTGGGATTGGCCGTGGACCTCGGCAGCACCAAGATCGCCCTCTTCCTGTACGACCTTGAGAGCGGGGAGATGCTCTCGGCACACGGCCTGCTGAACCCGCAGATACCCTACGGCGAGGACATCGTCACGCGCATCCAGCAGGCGCTGGAGGGGAAGGACGGCCGCCTGCAGGCGCTTGCGGCGGAAGGCATCACGGAAGGTCTTTCCGCCATGCTGGCGGAAACGGGGCGCGAAAAAGCCGACGTCTTCGAGGCGGTGGTGGTGGGGAACACCGCCATGCACCACCTTTTTTTAGGCCTTCCCGTGGAGCAGCTCGCAAGAAGCCCTTACCTCCCGGCCACCGACCAGCCCCACGAGGTCGCCGCCCGCGACCTCGGACTCCGGCTCAACCCCTCCGCCGTGGTCTACCTCCCCCCTCCCATCGCAGGATACGTGGGCTCGGACCACCTCGCCGCGGTGTACGCGGCCCGCATGGAGGAAAGGACGGGGCCTTGCCTGCTGCTGGACATAGGCACCAACACCGAGGTGGCCCTGCAGGTGGAGGGACGCGTCCGGTGCTGTTCCTGCGCTTCAGGCCCTGCCTTCGAGGGCGGCGGGCTGAGCTGCGGCATGCGGGCCAGCGAAGGCGCCGTGGAGGCCGTTTTGCTGGATCCGGACACGGGAGAGCCGGAGCTTTCCGTGATCGGCGGAACGCCTCCCAGGGGCATTTGCGGGTCGGGTGTCCTCTCCGCGCTGGCCGCCCTGTTGCGGTCGGGAACGGCCGATCCCGGCGGCAGGCTCCTGGAGGGAATGCCCGGGGTGGAGCGCGGGACCGAAGGGCTTTTCTTCCCGCTCACGCAGGATACCGACGAAGGAACATCGCTGGCCGTCACCCAGGGCGACATCCGCGAGATCCAGAAGGCCAAGGGGGCCATGCGGGCGGGAATCGACGCCCTGCTGGCGGAGGAGGGCCTGGATCCCGGCGACCTCGAGGAGGTGATCATGGCCGGCGCCTTCGGAACCTACGTGGACCCCGCGGACGCCTTGGCCATCGCCCTCCTTCCCCCCGTTCCCCTGAGAATAATAACCCAGGTGGGAAACGCCGCGGGCTCCGGGGCGCGGTCTATGCTGCTATCGATAAAGGCGCGCCGCGAGGCGGAGGCGCTGGCGGAGCGCATCGAGTACCTTGAGCTCTCCGCTTACCCGAGGCTGGGCCCCCTCTTCGCCGCGGACATGTACCTCACCGAGGAGGCGGTGGCCGCGGCTAAGGGCCGCTTTGCGCTCGGCCGAAAGGAAGGATGAGACCCGCTTTGCGGGCCACGGGTACAGCGGGGTGGTTCGCCCGGAAGACTAAACGCGAGGGGGGAGAGCATTGTCAAGTGGAATGGGAGATGGAGGGGTGAGGGACCGGGGGTGGCTGTGGCGTTGGGGCACGGCCTCCTGGCTTTTCCTGGGGATCGTGGGGGCGGTGGTCGTCTTCGGCATGGCCTATTCCAAGACCCACCAGGTGATCATCCCCCTGGTCATAGCCATCATCATCGGCATCCTGCTGGAGCCCGCCGTCTCCTTCCTGGTGCGTCACCGCATCCCGCGCTGGTTGGCCACGCTGATCATGCTGACGGTCATCGTGGCGGTGGTGGCGGGGCTGGTTACGGTGATCGTCTACGGCATCGCCACCCAGGCCGAGGCCATAGGCTCCCAGGTGCAGAGGGCCGCGGATCGCATCCAGGACTGGCTCGACAACCTCAAGGTGAGCGGGGGCTTCGCCCAGTGGGTGCAGGAACAGGTGGAGAAGGCCTGGCCTTCGGTGACCAACGGCATCGCCCACGAGCTCGCGGGAAGCGTGCACGGGCTCACCAACTTCCTGGTTGGCGCCTTCATCGGCTTCTTCATCCTCATGTTCATCCTCGCCGACGACGGCACCCTCAAGAACTGGGTCGCCGGGCACCTGGGGGTGCCGCGGGAGACGGGCGAGATGATCCTGAGCGAGGTCAACTCCTCCATCCGCGGCTACTTCAAGGGCACCACCATCATCGCCGCCTTCGACACCGCTCTGATGGTCATCGTCGCGCTCATCCTCCGCCTCCCCCTGGTGGCGGCCATCGGCCTGGTCAGCTTCATAACCTCCTATATCCCCTCCTTTGGCGGCTACCTGGGTGGCGCCTTCGCGGTGATCATCGCCCTGGCGTCCAAGGGCCTCACCTCCGGCCTGGTGATGCTCGCCCTGGCCATACTCATCCACACCGTGTTCCAGAACCCGGTGCAAGCGGTGGCCTACGGTAAGACCCTGAACCTTCACCCCCTGCTCGCGCTGCTGGTGACCCTGATCGGAGCGGTCTTCGGCGGCATCTTCGGCGCCATCATCGCCGTCCCGCTGACCGCGGTCTTCATCAAGGTTTCGGGAGAGCTCAAGCGCGCCCGCGCGCAAAACGCCCCTGCCGCGCAAGGCATCGAGGGAGCTTCCCGGATCGAGTCAGGCTGAAGTCCAGGTCTCCCACGCCGATCCCGGACGCTCGAATGTACGCGCCTCTTTGGAATTCCCTTCCAAAACGGCAAGGTCCACGGCCCCGCACGAGAAACGTTTATGCCCTTTCCGTTGATGGGCCGGAATTTCCCCGCAATCGAAAACGTAAAAAGGGCCCGGACGGAACCGGGCCCCTCCTCCCCGCTGTCCCTATTCGTTGACGATGGCCTCCCCCGCCACCAGGGCCAGGAAGTCGTTGGAGCCGTCCTCGATCATCCCCGCACGGGCGTCGCGGAAAAGCTTCTCTATGGTGGACTCCTTGGAGAGGCCGAAGCCGCCCATGAGCTGCACCGCCTCGTTGGCCACCTCGAAGGCCGCCTGGGTGCAGAAGACCTTGGAGGCTATGGAGTACTGGGTGAGAGGCGGGTTGGTGTTGAAGTTGAACTCCATGACCGCGCGGGAGAAGGCGCGGCAGGCCTCCACGAGCTTGAACATGTGGAAGAGCTTGTAGCGCACCATCTGGTGCTCGATGAGCTTCTTCCCGCCCTGCACCCTCTCCTTGCAGTAGGCCAGGGCCTCCTCGTAGCACGCCCGCGCCACCCCGGTGAAGAAAGCGCCCATGCTGGCGTTGGCGGTGGAAAGGGTCACGTCCAGGATGGCCTCGTAGGACTCCTGGTCCACGATCATGTACTCCTTGGGGATGCGCACGTTGTCGAAGTATATCTCCCCCTGGTTGAGGGCGCGCTGGCCCAGCTTGTTCCATGGCTTACCGCGCGAGACCCCGGGCAGGTCCAGGGGGATGATGCAGATGCCGCCGCCCGCCATGCCCATCTCGGGCTCGATGGTGAGGTAGGCGCAGGCGTGGGTGGCGATGGTGCCGCAGGATACCCAGGCCGCCTTGGTGCCGTTGATCACGTATTCGTCCCCGTCCAGGGTGGCGCGGCACGCGGTCTTGGCGATCTCGGGGTCGGAGAACTGCTCCGTGAAGGGCGCCAGGGTGTCCGAGCCGTGGTCGGGCTCGGTGATGGCCCAGCACCCGATCATCTTGGCCTCCTCGTCCTCGCAGTAGGGGATGATGATGTTGTCCACCAGGAACTCCGTGGGGACCATGCTGGCGATAAAGGCGGGGAAGCAGGCCACCCCGAAGGCGATCATGAAATCGATGCTGCCCCACGAGATCTCCTCGAAGAGCATGTGCACCTCCAGGGGCGAGAAGCCGCCGCCGCCGTAGATCTCGGGCAGCAGTATCTTGTGCATGCCGATCTTGTACCCTTTTCGGAAGACGTCCCAGAAAATGGATTCCTTTGCTATGACGTCCTCCGGGTCCAGCTTGTCCAGCTCCAGGCTGGCCGGGCGCAGCACCTCCTCCGCGAAGGTGTGCACCATGTCCCGGTTCATCTTCTGCACCTTGGTGATGTTGAGGTTCAGGTCGAGGTAACCCATCTCACTCTCCCTTCGTCGCTTGTCCAGGGCCAGGATCCCGGCCCCCATATACACCCTGCGCGTTTCCAAAACGGCGGCCTGCAAGAGGGCTCTCATCAGCGAAGGCTCGACCTGCCACGTCTTCTCGACCCCTCTTCCCGCCTTTGTTATCCGGTAAGTTGCGGCGCGTGATTACTCCGTCCCACATGCCACGATAATCAGCCTGTCGCAGCGCCCTGTCCCAGGTCTTTGACCCGGGTTTCCCTTCACTCGTAGTCCTCAAGCCTGTACACGTTCTCGGCGTCGGGCGAGAACTGGTCCTTGAGCACGCGGTCGAGGTACTTCTCTGAGGCGCTCTTGGGTATCTCGTCGACCACCTGGATATACGAAGGCACGGCGTTGCGCTCCAGGCCTTTTATGGCCTGCCGGAAAATCGCCCCGGGGTCAACGGTCCTGCCCTCGAAGGGAGCCACCGCCGCCACCAGGTCGCTCTCCCCCGGCGCGCCCGAGGCGGCGGGGATGCCGTACACGCATACCTCCGACACGTCGGGGTGCTCCCCGATGACCTTCTCCACGTAGGAGGGGATGATGAAATCCCCCGCCCGCCGCAGTCCGCCTCCCTCCTTGCGGTAGTCGAAGAAGAGCCAGCCCTCCTCGTCGCGGTGCACCATGTCACCGGTGCGCAGCCAGCCTCCCCTCGTTTTCTCCTCCGAGTCCTTGGGGCGCCCGTAGTACTCCACCTCCGGCTTCTGGGTGACGGCGCGCATGAGCAGCTCGCCGGTGACGAAGGGCGGCACCTCGTTGTCGTTCTCGTCCACGATCTTGTACTCCATCAGCCCCTCGATGGGCTTGCCGAAGGATCCGATGGGGCCCTGGCCGATGGGCTTGTAGGCGAACCCGCCCTCCACCGCCCCGTACCATTCCAGGATCTTCACGTTGAAGCGCTTCTCGAAGGCCTCCCAGATGGCGATGGGGGTGCCGGCGGAGATGACCACCTCCACCGGGTTGTCCGCGTCGTCGGGGCGCGGAGGCTCGTTGTAGATGCCGGACATCATCCCGCCCAGGAGCGAGAAGGTGGTGCAGCCGTACTTGCGGCAGATGTCCCAGATGCGGCTCTTGGTGAAGCGCTGGCTGATCACCGCGGGTATGCCGAGGGCGATGGCGGACATGAGGGTGACCGCCTGGGCGTTGCCGTGGGTGAGGGAGAGGCCGGTGTAGAGCACCGAGTCCTGGGTGTACCCCCACACCATCTGCGCCAGGGCGGTGTACATCACCGTGCGCGTGGCCTTGATCACCACCCCCTTGGGGTTGCCGGTCACCCCCGAGGTGTAGATGATCTCCATGGGCAGGGTGGGGTCGTCCACGCGGTCCGGGAGGTCGAAGATGTCCGGGCCCTCGAGCATCTCGTTGATGGTGGGGTACTTGTTCGCCAGGGCGGGGTCGGCGTCGGGCTTCAGGTTCAGCCATATTTTCTCCAGGCCGCTCACGCCCACCGCCGCCGCCTCCACCTCGGGCAGGAGGTCGGCGGTGGTGATCACCGCCTTGGCGTTGCTGTTCCCCAGCATGTAAGCCAGCTTCTCCCCCTTGGAGCGGGGGTCGATGGGAACCACGATGCAGCCCAAGGGGGCCGTGGCGGACATGGCGTAGACCACCTCGGGGTGGTTGCGCATCACCAGCGCCACTGCGTCGCCCTTGCCGATGCCGCTCTCCCGCAACCCCTTGGCGACCTTGAAGCTGTTGGATACCAGTTGCTTGTAGGTCAGCGGCTCGTCGGGATACAGCCCTCCGTTCTCGAATATCAGCCCGACGAAATCGGGCTTCTCCTCCATCCTCGTTTCCAGTTGATGGAAGATGAGCGCGGGGTTCCTCTCGCCCATTCAGATCACTCCTTTCCTGGAAGCTCTCACGGAAACCCGGCATCGAGGGGAGCCGTCAGGCCGGCCAAGCGAGACCCATGGATCCCCTCAGCTTGCCCGTCTCGTTCTTCGGCCGGGTCTGCCGGGAGACCAGGGCCGGCCTTTCCCCCTCAAGCGGTCTCCCGTCACCTCGATGGACGGCGCTCCACGACCTGTCCCCGGCCTGCGGCCGCCGCCGAATACCGGACTCCCTTTCCTTCCCTCCGTCTCCGCGCATCTGCCGCCGGGTCGCCGTGCCTTCGAATCGAGAATCGAAACCCGGAACTCCCTACTAGTCTTCCGTCGCCCCCATGAAGCGGCGCGTGAAGGAGGGGAACTCCCGGGCGAACCTCTCCGCCCATTCCTCGTCCGACCAGTATTTGTGCCGGTCGAAGAAAGGGTCCTGGGGCTCGTAGCTAACGGCTACCCCGATGCAGAAGTCCACGTCCTCTATGAACTCGCAGGCGGGCGCGGCCGCCCCGATGGTCTGGAACACGCGGCAGTGAAGACCGAGGTAGTAGGCCGCGCAGGCGGCGGCGTTGGCAGCCATGTGCACGTCATAGACCACGAAGTGACAGCACGGGCCGTTGATGATGGATTCCACCATCTCCGCCTGGTTCAGCTCTTTGCAGGTGCGGAACCCGCAGGCCCCGCAGTCGAAGTTGTAGACCGATTTGCGCTTGGCGCCCAGGAGAAGGGCGCGCGCGTCGCTTTCGGCCAGGTCGACGAAGCTGCGGCCGTCGCGGTCGAAGAGGGGCGATATCTCCGCCAGCCCCTCGCAGTAGCCGGCGATGTCCTGGAACTCCTCGGGGCCAATGGCCGCCATCCTGATCTTGGACTTTCCGAATTTCATCGCCGTGTTTGCGGCCAGGGCCATGAGCTCCACCGCCCTGTCCATGCCGCCCCGTAACAGCTCCTGCGCCCCTATTATCGCCATCCTCGCCACCTCCCTTAGCAGTAAATGGACCGGAACACCGGAAAGAGCCGGTTTATAAGCCGGTTCTGCAAGGCCAGGTTGTTGTACTCGTCCCACGCCTTGGGAAGGTCGCGGAAGGGGCTCTTCTCCGTCACCGAGGCCAGGAAGCCCAAGGCTATTCCGCACTTATGGGGAACTAGACCTTTGCGGATCGCGGCGGCGCCCACGCTCATCTTGATGGTGTGGTCGATGCCCAGCTGCCGCGCCAGGGTGACCGCCCCGTTGAGCGCGTAAGCGGCGTTCATCGAGCGCAGCAGGCAGAACGGACCCCGGAACGCCACCGATGGCTCCTCGGGCAGCTTTTCGGCCTGGCGCCACTGGTCGCAGATCAGGTAGCCGCACAGGTTGCAGTTGGAGTCCATGGGGTCGTGGCCGGAACGGCGGTCAGCCATGATCAGCACCACGTCGGAATCGCGCACCTGCACCGCGTCGGAGCGGAAGAACTCCCAGGCGGGATTGTCGTCCGCCATCTTTTCCATGGTGATCGCCAGGTCCTCTATATCATCCCGGTCCTCCACCAGCTGGATGCTTACCACATCCACTCCCCCGATCCTGGGAGCGGTGACCGCCGAGGCGAAAAGAAGCCTGGCAGCCGTCCTGGCCGAATCGAGCCTAGCCTCCTCGTATTCCCTCATCCTTCTTTCCATACCGGACCGCCTCCTTCTCCTCGAACCAGCAGGATTATTCCAGCGGATATCGCCTCCAGGCGGCTGCGGGAGCCCCATGCCCGTTGCATCCTTAATGCCGTCTCCCGGAAGCCTTTTCGTCGCCTCGCCCGGCACCGTGACGGCTGTTGCCGGCACCGCGAGGGCAGCTCAGGTTACCCGCAATGAGCTGGGCGCAGCCGCTCCCTCCCGCGTCGCGGCCTAGGTGGGAAGCCCATACTCCTCGCAGATAGCGGGGTAGGCCTCGTAGGCCGGCTTGAGCAGGGGAAGCATCCCCAGGATCTTGGACATGGGGCCCTTGGCCTTTATCTTGCGCTTCGCCAATGCCACGGGCAGCTTCAGTTTCTGCAGCCAGAAGTTGTGGCAGTCGTCGCCCGCGAGCCACATGATGACGTCGCCCTCTTCGTCACGCTTGCCCAGGAAAAGCTCCGGCTTGTCGGTCCCGTGCAGCAGCCATATCTCCCCATCGGGATCGTTGATCACGAACTGCACGTTGATGTTCTCATCGTAGAATTTCTTGTTCACCGTCTCGTCCTCGAGCAACTTGGTGAACAGCTTCCCCAGGACCTCGTACATGTGGTCGGTGTCCTTGAAGACCGGCATGGCGCACACCCCTTTCCTTTTCCCTCATACCTTTGCCGTGGAAGCCGAGACCGGTATGGTTTTACATACCGTGGTATGATACCATGGTATCCATTAAGTGGTCCCGCGTCAAGACCGATGTTCTGAAACGGCCGGCGCCGCGCGAGGATGACCGCAGGAACCGGGCGTGACCGGCGGGAAAAGCCGAGCGGCGCGGCCAACGAACGAGTCGAGAGGTCATTTCCATGGCGAAAAGGAAGGAGTCCCCCAGGACCCTGAAGGGCAGGCAGACGCGGCAAGCCATCTTCGACACCGCCGTGGACCTGTTCGCGAGGAAAGGTTACGACAAGGTGACCGTGGATGAGATCTGCTCCAAGGTCGGGGTCACCAAGGGGGCCTTCTACAACCACTTCCGCTCCAAGGACCAGATCATCCTGGAGGAGTTCATGCGCATGGACGAGCACTACGTGCGCGTAGCCGGGGAGATCTCCTCCCTTCCCAACAGCCTGGAGAAGCTCAAGGCCTTCAACCACGCCGCCATCGACTTAATGGCCGAGATCGGGGTGCGGTTGATGAAGGTCCTCTACCATTCCCAGATCGCTCCCCACATGAACAAGCCCTACCTGGCCGACGAGAGGCGATACCTGTACAAGATAACCAACGAGCTCATCCGGGAAGGCCAGGAGAGGGGGGAGATCCGGGACGATATCCCCAGCGAGGAGATGGCTTCCATGTTCATCGACTGCTTCCGCGGCCAGATCTACCACTGGTGCCTGGCCAACGGCTCCTTCGACCTGGTGGGGACCTGCGACCGCCTTATGGACCTGCTGCTCGACAGCCTCCAGCCCCGCGGATGACCTTTCTCGCCTGCCTTCGCCGATCAAGGATAGTCTTCCAGCCTGTGCACGTTGCCGGCGTCCGGGCTGAAGGCCTCCCTGAGCAAGCGGTCGAGGTGCTTCTCCGAGGGGCTCTTGGGTATCTCGTCAACCACCTGGATATAACTGGGAACTGAATTCCCCTCCAGCCTCTCGCGTGCCGTCTTGAAGATGGAGCCCGGATCAACGCTTTTTCCTTCGAAGGGGACCACCGCCGCCACCAGGTCGCTCTCCCCCGGCGCGCCGGAGGCGGCGGGTATGCCGTACACGCAGACCTCGGAGACGTCGGGATGCTCCCCGATGACCTTCTCCACCAGGTCGGGCTTGATGAAGTCGCCCGCGCGGCGCAGGGCCCCTCCCTTGCGGTAGTCGAAGAAGAACCACCCCTCCTGGTCGCGGTGCACCATGTCCCCGGAGCGCAGCCAGCCCCCCCGCGTCTTCTCCGCCGAGGCCTCCGGCTTCTTGTAGTAATCGACCTTGGTCTGGG
The DNA here is from genome assembly GCA_013178005.1 of Actinomycetota bacterium. Classification (GTDB taxonomy): domain Bacteria; phylum Actinomycetota; class Geothermincolia; order Geothermincolales; family RBG-13-55-18; genus Solincola_B. Next base: position 1,442 of record JABLXL010000002.1, on the reverse strand, counting down.
TGAGCATGCGGCTCACCAGCTCGCCCGTGACCCCGGGAGGCACCTCGTTGTCCTCCTCGTCCACCACCTTCATCTCCACCAGGCCCTTGATGGGCTTGCCGAAGGACCCCACCGGCCCCTCGCCGATGGGCTTGTAGGCGAACCCGCCCTCTATGGCCCCATACCACTCCAGGATCTTCACCCCGAAGCGGCGCTCGAAATCCTCCCATATGGCGCGTGGGGTTCCCGCGGAGATGACCTTGCGTACGGGGTTATCGGCGTCGTCGGGGCGCGGGGGCTCGTTGTAGATCCCCGACATCATCCCGCCCAGGAGCGAGAAGGTGGTGCATCCATGCTTGCGGCAGACGTCCCAGATGCGGCTCTTGGTGAAGCGCTGGCTGATCACCGCCGGGATACCCATGGAGAGCGCGGGGAAGAGGGTCACCGCCTGCGCGTTTCCGTGGGCCAGGGAGAGCCCTGTGTAAAGGACGTCGTCGGGCGCGTATTCCCATACCAGGTAGCCCAGGAGGCAGTACATGGCGTTGCGGCGCGAATCCAGCGTCACCCCCTTGGGGTTGCCGGTGACCCCCGAGGTGTAGATTATCTGCACCGGGAGCGCCGGGTCGGCGGCGGCCTCGCCTGGCGGCGAGACGAACTGCCGCTCGAGCATCTCGTTCACGGTGGGGTACTTGCCCGCAAGCGAGGCGTCCGCGTCGGGCTTTAAGCTCAGGAATATGTCCTTGAGGTTCGGGGCCCCTTTTGACGCCGTCTCGACCTCTTCAAGCAGGTCGGCGGTGGTGATCACGGCGCGCGCGTCGCAGTCCGCGAGCTGGTAGGCCAGTTTCTCCCCACGGGCGCGAGGGTCGATGGGCACGAGCACCGTTCCCAGCATGGAGCACGCGGCGAGGGCGTATATGAACTCGGGGTGGTTGCGCATCACCATGGCCAGCTTGTCGCCGCGCTCGAAACCCGCCTCCTCGAGGCCTCGCGCCAGGCGAAGGGAGTTCCCGTACATCCTGGCGTAGGTGAGGCGGTCGTCCGGGTATAGGCCCCCGTTGTCGAAGATGACGCCGACACGGTTGGGGTCGCTCTCCGCCCTCAACTCCAGCAGCCCAGAGAACACCCCCTTATGCTTGAGGAAACCCGACCCCGCCACCCCTTTCGCCACGCGCTTGATGGTCTCCGGCTCCGAGAGAAGCTGCGATATCATGTACAGGCGCGGGTTCTTCTTCTCCAGGTTCTCCATGAGCGACATCGGCATCCCCCCTCATTCGCATTTCCCTATCTAAGCCATCCTAAGCATATTCCACACATCCTCGTTTACGGCGCATATATCCGACCGTATGCGTGCCAGGCCTTGCATCGCTTCGCGACACAACGCGCTGGCACCGTTGCGCCTCCCTCCGGTCGGCGCAATCGCTTTCGCGATGTCGCTTCATCCCGGCTGGCTGCCTCGCGCGACC
>JABLXL010000019.1 GCA_013178005.1 Actinomycetota bacterium | reverse complement strand
GATGATGGGTCCGCCTATCACCTTCTCGTGGGGAAGGGTCTTGCAGATGAAAAGGATTTCCATACTCCTCCCTTCGCTTGCCAAGCCGTGCGGCAAACCGCCGCTGCTACGAGCCTTTGATGATGGGTCCGCCTATCACCTTCTCGTGGGGAAGGGTCTTGCAGATGAAAAGGATGTCCATGCTCCTCCCTTCGCTTGCCAAGCCATCCGGCAAACCGCCGCTGCTATGAGCCTTTGATGATGGGTCCGCCTATCACCCTCTCGTGGGGAAGGGTCTTGCAGATGAAAAGGATGTTCATGCTCCTCCCTTCGCTTGCCAAGCCGTGCGGCAAACCGCCGCTCCTCCGAGCCTTCCTAGATTCTAGCCCACCTTTGGGCAGGTAGATATACGGGGGTCAGCGGACCCCCAGCCGCTTCACGCGACTATGACACGCCAAGGACGGCGTAAAAAGCGGCCTTTTCCCCTAACCCGTCAGGGGTCTCCGCCCGGCCGCGCCGGGGATGGAACCGACCCTCCGCCGCTTCACGCGATCCCGACACGACCAGGACAGGGCGCAAAACGGGCTTCTTTCGGTACCCGCCAGGGGCCTCCGCCCGGCCGCGCCGGGGAGGGAACCGACCCTCCGCCGCTTCACGCGATCCCGACACGACCAGGACAGGGCGCAAAGCGGGCTTCTTTCGGTACCCGCCAGGGGCCTCCGCCCGGCCGCGCCGGGGAGGGAACCGACCCTCCGCCCCGGAACGGAACGCAACCCTCTCACACTTTACCTTTAACCTGACCGGGCGACTGGGAAAACCTCCTATAGGGGGATGCGGCAGCGACATTTGGCGAGCTGCGCTTTCCCAGCCGGGTTCGGCGTCCCCTAACCATCCTCCCGCGTCCGCGCCGACCTATCTTCTCCGGCAACGGGATCCGCCAAGACCGTCGCGAAATGAGCGTATTACGAGCGATGCGGGCACCGCTCCACCATTGCCGCGCACGGCCTATAAAGCGCGCGCATTATCCTATAGTTATTCTGAACTTCTTGGTCAATATAGATATCCATAGTGCCCGAGATGGTGCTACAATCCTCCTGGAGGCAAAACGTGGGAGGAGGTCGTCATGCGTCTTTTCATCAGCGGGATTTCCGGCTACCTGGGCAAGGTGGTGCTGCGTTCCCTGGAGGACGAGCCGTCCGTCGAGGAGATCGTGGGCATCGACCTACGACCCCCGGCCTCACCGTCAAGCAAGCTCCACTTCCGCGAGCTGGACGTGCGCGACCACGCGGGTGTCCGGGAGGCCATGCGGGGTTGCGACGCCGTCCTGCACATGGCCTTCGTCCTGGACGAGATAAGGGACAAGCGGAAAACCCACGACATCAACATCAACGGCTCCAGGAACGTGTTCCACGCCTGCCTGGACGCGGGAGTCCCGCGGCTCATCCAGATCTCCAGCATGGCCGCCTTCGGCGCCTACCCCGACAACCCCTTCCCCATGGACGAGGAGGAATTCCCCCGAGGAGACCCCCGCTGTTATTACTCCTACGCGAAGGCGGAGATAGAGCATTACCTTTACCGCATCGCCCAGGAACGGCCCGAGCTGGCCGTGACCATCCTAAGGCCATGCGTGATCGTGGGAGAAGGCATGGACAACACCATCTCGTGGGTCTTCAGCCGCAGGTTTGCCATGCGACCCGCAGACTCCGACCCCCATACCCAGTTCATACACGAGGACGACCTCGCCGAGGCCGTGCGGCTGGCGCTGCTCTCCGGTGCCAGGGGTATATACCACGTCACCAGCGACGACACCATCGCCCTCTCGGAGATGCTGCGGAGGGCGGGCATGTTCGCGCCCTCGGTGCCCGCGGATCTCATGTGCGCGTTAGCGGACATCGCCTTCCGGCTACGCTTCTCTCCCATATCCTCGCACTGGATAAACATGTTCCGCTATTCCATGGTGGGCAGCAACGAGAAGATAAAGCGCGAGTTGGGATGGCGGCCTGGATACACCTCGCGGGAGTTGTTCGAGCTCGTCCTGGAGGCGGGACGCAGGGCCAAGGAGGGAAAGAGATGAGCGGAAGCGGCGAGCGTTACGACGTCGTGATCATCGGCGCGGGAGTGGCGGGACTGGTCTGCGGCTGCTACCTGGCGCGCTCCGGGCGCAAGGTGCTCTTGCTGGAGCACGGCAACGCAGTGGGGGGCAACATCCAGGGCATCCGCCGCAAGGGTTTCTACTTCGACGCGGGCTCGCAATCCACGGAGAACGTGGGCATTCTCTTCCCCATCCTTGAGGACCTGGGGATACACGACCCGGGGCAGTGGGAGCGCTCCGAGTGGCGCTGGGTTACTCCCGATTGCGACGTGGTATTGCGCGATTTCAAGCAGGTGCGCGAGGACTTTAAGGGCTTCTTCCCCGACTCCGCCGGGGACATAGACGCCTGGTTCGATTTCATCGAGCCGGGCTGCGAGATGATGCGCGAGCTCATGTCCGCTCCCTTCCCCCTGATCCTGAGGGGCCGGGAGAAATACCGCAACCTGGCGAGGATGGCCAGGGTCGGCCTGCCCATGCTGGGCACCATGGCCGAGACCCTTGGCAAGTCGGGCTCGGAGAAGGGGCGGGAGATATTCCGCGACCCGCGCCTGGCCTTCCTCTTCGGGGAGTTCGGCGACACCAACATGCTCCTCTTCATGCACTATTCCTTCTGGTACAGCTTTCTGTACGATTACGTGTACCCCAGGGGAGGCCTGGCCGCCCTGGCGGAGATGCTGGCCTCGAGGTTCCGGGACCTGGGCGGAGAGCTGCGCCTCTCCTGCACCGTGGACCGCGTCCTCACCTCCGGGAACACCGCTGTAGGCGTCGAGTGCGCGGACGGAGAGAGGTATTACGCGGAAAAGGTGGTGAACACCGGAAACCCCAAGCGGCTGGTAACGGAGATGTGCGACCCGTCCCTTTTCCCCGCGCGCTACCGTGAGAGGATAAGGAACGGCCCGGTGAGCATCTCGGTGATCACCGCCTTCCTCGGCCTGGACATGAGCGACGGGGAGCTTGCCCGTCTCATGAAGACCCACCACGTCGTGCACTGGAGGACCTACTCCAACCGCCAGGACATCTATGACCCGGAGCAGCACCGCAAGGGATGGGCGCTGATGAGCTGGTGCTCCATGCACGACAAGGGGCTCGCCCCGGAGGGAAAAAATTCCATCATAGTGCAGATACCCGTCCCCTACGACTGGATGAACGGATGGGGGACTGGGTCCTCGGACCCCATGGCCCGAAACGACGCCTACCGCGCCCTCAAGGAGCGGGTGCTCGACGACGTCATCGCGGACAGCGAATACATCCTTCCCGGGCTGCGGGACAGGATTGCGTACCGCGAGCTCGCCACGCCGCGCACCCTGGCGAGATACACCCTTAACCCCCAGGGATCCATCATGGGGTGGTCCTACGACATGTACAACACCCCGCTCTTCGGGCGTTTCGGGAAGTTCACCACCCCGGTGAGGAACCTCTACATGGCCGGCCACTATTCGGTGTGGCCGGGGGGGATCGTGTTCAGCGCCCTGTCCGGAAAACTGGTCGCCGAGGGCATGTACGAGGGCTTCGCCAGGGTTCTACTGTATTGAGCGGATCCCAGGAGCGGTCTTGAAAACCAACGCGGTGCCATGACGATGAGCGCCGATCCCGCCTCGCCATTGTTAGCCGGGCTGGGCGCCATGGCACGTCCTAGACCAGGCGGCGCGGCGGCACGAACACCTGGCGCGACCCCGTCCTGCGCAAGGAAAGCGCCTCGCCGGGACAGTGGTAGGCGCACACGCCGCACCCTATGCGCTTGCCGCGCCGGTCTCCGCGGGATGCCGCTTCCTAGACCAGGCGGCGCGGCGGCACGAACACCTGGCGCAACCCCGTCCTGCGCAGGGAAAGCGCCTCGCCGGGACAGTGGTAGGCGCACACGCCGCACCCTATGTGATCACCGTGCCAGACCGTGCGGGAGGGCGCGTCCTAGCCCAGGCGGCGCGGCGGCACGAACACCTGGCGCAACCCCGTCCTGCGCAGGGAAAGCGCCTCGCCGGGACAGTGGTAGGCGCACACGCCGCACCCTATGCATTTCCCGTCGTCAACCGCAACCGCGTCGCCGTCAAGGGCCAGGGCCTCCATGGGGCACATGTCCACGCACACCTCGCAGGCGTTGCACAGGTCGCCGTCTACCGCCGCCAGGTAGGAGGTGTAGGTCTGCATGGGAGCGGCCCCGCGGTAGTAGAGCTCGAAGGTGCCGCAGCAGCACCTGCAGCAGTTACAGATGGCGAACTCGTCCCTCTCCAGGTCGTTCTTCTCGTGGAAGAACTTGTGGACCAGCCCCGCCTCCTCGCATTCCCTGAGGATCCTCTTGGCCTCCTCCCGGGAGATCTCCCTGCCGAACCCGTAGTCGATCATGAAGCGGGCCGAGCGCCCGAAGGTGAGGCAGTTGACCTTCTCCTCCGTCACCTCGCAAGGCTTGCCCAGGAGGTCCTTGTGGTGCCGGCAGTAGCAGTGGCTCACGGCGAAGGTGTCGAACTTGTCCACGATCTCCATGGCGTCCTCCAGGGGCATGACCCCTTCCCCCTTGACGTCCACCTCGCATTCCACCGGCACCACCCTGGTGATGGGCGGTATGACCTTCATGGCCTCGACCACGTTTTCATAATTTTCCTGCACCATCTGCGAGAGATCCTCGAAAAGCCGCTCGAAGAGCACCGCCAGCTTCTTTTCCTTCTCCCCCTTCTCCCCGCGCACCATGGTCATCTCGAAGAGCCCCGGGAAGGGAGGCATGAGGGTGAAGACCTCCACTCCCGTGCTCCTGCTGGTGGTGACCATGAGCGCGCCCTTGTGCAGGAGGCGGTCGAGCATGGATCTTATGCCGGCCTCGTCCATGTCGCAGCGTTCCCTTATCTCCGCCATGTTCAAAGAAGGCTTGGTGAAGATGTGGATGAACTCGGCCTCCTCCTCGTCCATGATGGTGCGCAATAGCTCCAGCAGGGTGTCGTTCACGGGCATTGGTATTGGCCCCGCCGCGATCATGGCCGCCGCCGCCCTGTTCCAGACCTTCTCGGACATGTTCACCTCCCTCGCGCCGGCGACTCATCGGCCGGCGGCTCCGCGTTTCGCCACCGCGCCGGGATCCGGGGCGCGCCATCCGAAAACAAAACAATATGACGACCATACTATAGCACCGAGCGCAGGGAGATTGATCCTTGCTGGGAACCGGGCGTCCGGAATCGACACGTAGATGGAGAGCATGAAGGTCAAGAAAAGACCGGCCGTTTGCTTTCCCGTTGCGTGACGCTTTCTCGCTTTGTCCGGGACGGACCATGTGGCGCAGCCCAGCGCGCGCCGCCTTTTCGCCACCTGGCCGGGGGCGTTAGACGCCGGGGTTTCGCGCACCGGGCGGGAGACGTTAAAGCAAATGGTCGCAGCCGCTCTTGCGTCACCCCCCAGGGCGATCCGCGCGCCAGGCCCAAAGCGGCGCCGGAGGACGACCGCGTTAAAGCTGCGCGCGCAGCTCGCGTTTCAATATCTTGCCAATGGAGCTCTTGGGAAGGGACTGAAGGATGCGCACCTCCCGGGGACGCTTGAAGGAGGGCAGGCGCTCGGCGCAGAAGGCCAGGATCTCCTCGGGCGTGGCCTCGACACCCGGCTTCAGGGCCACGCAGGCCACGATCTCCTCCCCGTAATCGGGGTCTGGCACCCCGATCACCGCCGCCTCCGCCACCGCCGGGTGCTGGTAGATGACCTCCTCGATCTGGGTGGGCATGACGTTTTCGCCGCCCTTGATGATGATGTCCTTCTTGCGGTCGGTGATGTAGAGGTAGCCGTCCTCGTCCAGATAACCGATGTCGCCGGTATGCAGCCACCCGTTTCTCAGCGCCTCCTCTGTCTCCTCGGGGCGCTTGAGGTAGCCCTTCATGACCTGCGGCCCGCGTATGACGATCTCCCCTATCTCCCCCGGCCCGAGCATCTCGTCGTCCTCCCCGAAGATGGCGAGCTCCATGTTGTCGTACGCCTTCCCGGTGGAGCCGTCCCTCCATTCCATGCTGGGGCGCAGGCAGGCCCCCATCCCCGTCGATTCCGTAAGTCCGTAGAGCTGGCGCATGGTGCACCCGAACTTCTCCATGAAGGCGCGGCGGAGCTCCAGGGGCAGCGGGGCTGCCCCGGCGATGCAATCCTTGAGGGAACTGGTGTCGTACTTGTCCACGTTGGGGTGGTGCAGGATGAGGGAATACATGGTGGGGACGGCGGGGAAGAAATTGACCCGGTGGCGCTCGATCAGGCGCAGGCACTCCTCGGGATCGTACCAGCGCATCATGATCGCCTTGCCCTCCGGAAACTCGTTGAAGTTGGCGGCGTTCATAGCCCCAACCCCGTAGATATGCGCCAGCGGCAGGCACATCAAGCCTATCTGGGGCTCCTTCACCTCGTTGGCTCGGTAGGCGCTCTCGGCGGAGGTGATGAGGTTCTCGTGGGTGAGCATCACCCCCTTGGGCTTGCCCGTGGTCCCCGAGGTGTACATGAGCATGGCCACGTCGTCGGGCTCGCGTTCCACTATCTCCAGCTCGGCGGGGTTGGCGGAGAGAAGCCGTTCGTATGAATGGGTGCGGTCACCGTCCTCGCCTCCCACCACGATGACGTGACGCACCTTCTCCAAACCCCCCGCCGCCTCCAGGACCTTGGGGGCGATGATGGTATCGGTTATCACCGCCACCGTCTCGGAATCCTCCAGGATGAAGCGCATCTCCGGGGGGGTGAGCACGAATAGTATGGGCAGGGCCACGCCGCCCATAGCGAACACGGCGGAAAAGGACTCGAAGACCTGGGGGCAGTTGGACATGGTCACGGCGACCACGTCCCCCTCCCCGATCCCCATGTCCCTCAATGCGCGTTCCAGGCGCGCTGAGTTGTCCCGGAGCTCCGTATTGTAGTATTCCCGGCCTTCGAAGACGATGGAAACTACCTCGCCTACCCTCTCGTAATAGCTTTCCCCCAGCATGGCGACGTTCATCGCGAAACCCCCTTTTCCTCCGCCCCGAAAGGTCCGGGCCTCCTAGCCTTGGCCAGCCAGCTTGATATGGCAACGTAGCCAATAGATGTCGGTGATAACGCAAGGTTGCAAGACCCGCTCCCCCTTATCGGCCATCTACCGGTTTCAATATACAACAGATGGAGGATTTCATAAATATCGGCCATCTATATTTACTGTTCGGTTTACTATGCTGCCCGATATGTGCGTTCTCGTATCCGGAGCGACTGCGCTCCTCTCCGCGCGGCCAACGCCAGCTGAGCAAGCGCTTTTCGCGGGGGCGAAGGTCGGTGTCACCTCCATCCGGCATCCGCGATATCCCCCTGACAACGCCCCGTTTCGCGGGATTGTCAGGTTTCCTCTAGCCGCGTCGCCGACGGTGACGCTGCGGACCAGCCGCGGGGATGACGCGTTGTTCCGGCAGGCGCTTCCCGATTTGAAGCAGCGCGGACAGCCTCCGTGATATGCCTGAGAAGTACGTTTGTCCCACCTTATCTTGGCAGTAATATACAATCACCCATATTTTGGGAGGTGGATGCCTTATCGCAAGGTTTGCCTGGGTTATGCTGCCCACAAGTTATTATCGCGCGGATCCCATTGTTGCTTTGCTCTGTCATCAAGATCGATGGAACCTTAAGAATACTGTCTTTAATAATTGCAATAGAGTGGGCTTGTCGCCCGCATGGGCATAGCCATTGCAACGGTTTGAAGTCAGCCGGCCGTTTTGCTAACATGCAAGCGGGGAATGCGACCACAGCCGGATCGGGGGGATTGATCCGCACGGCCGTAATCTTGTAGCGGCGTTTTCCCATCGGGAACCGGGCAGCCTGGCTTTCTCTCTTTCGCAGAATGGCCACGGCCGCCATGCCGCCCAGGGGAATGCGGCGCCGTAGGGGTCCCGCGCGGTAAGCGCGCATGGCCTTTGCGGCCACGGCGTCGGATTACCGGCAGGTCGACCAGTCCAGGGTCCCGAACCCATAGTGACTGGATCCGGCCGATCACATCCGCGCCCACAGAACGCCCATCGAGGGAAAGTCAAGTGCCGGAATTCTGCGCCGGCGGGAGGGGAGACGAGGGGGATACAGATGAACGCTTCCAAGGTTTCGGGAGCCAACGGGCGGCGTTATCTCTGCGCCGTCCTCGCGGTCTTCGCGGCCCTGCTCCTGGCGGCCTCGACGGCGCCGGTCACGCAGGCCCAGGCGCCCGCGCCGCCCTTCAAGCCCGCCACCTTCGACCTCTTCAGCATGTTCCCGCAGCAGGTCCTCTCACCCGCCACGGGAAGGTCCATCACCTGGATGCCGGTGGAGTCGCGCAATATCTCCGGGAACGGGGACTGGACCTGGCTTTCCGTGAAGGTGGAATCGCCCTATTTCAACGCCTTCGTCTTCCCGCCCCTGGCAAAGCCTTCCGGCCCGCAGGGGAAAGCCAAGTCCTGGGTGCTGGTCTCCTGCTCCCCCTCCACGCCCGCGGGCACCGTCGGCTATTTCAAGGTCACGGGCACGCGCGGGTCGGAAAAGCACCGCGTGTGGCTGAAGGTGACTTCCCTGGATTCCCAGCCGGTACTGGAGAACTCCTCCGGTGACCTGCTCGGGGGCCAGGGGTACCGCAAGCCGCTCCTGCAAGCTTACACCGGGGCCCCGCTCACCTGGCACCTCGCGGCCACCAACCACGGAGGCGGCGCCGACACCTTCGCGCTCGGCTTCCACGCCGATTTCCCCTGCCGGGTCAAGTTCTCCAACACATCGGGGAGGGAAATAAGCCAGGTCACGCTCAACGGCCTCAGCCACAACTACCTCTACCCGACTCCCACCTACATCAACGCCGAGGTGGTCCCCACCGCGCCCCTGCCCAAGAACCGGCCCGTCTCGGTGGTCTTCGAGCTGGGCCCCGGAACGCGTTCCGGCGCCACCTCCCAGGTGACGGCGCAAGTGGTCAATCCCGGCATGCTCTTCTGCGTGAACGACCTGGACGGATTGCGCCCCCACGCGCACCAGGCGATGCCCGGGGAGACGACCACGTTCATCTTCCACGTGACCAACCTGGAGAGCTCGCCTGCCGATATAACGCTGGAGGCGGAAGGCACGTGGGAAGAATGGGAAGTCAGCCTGGACCCGCTGGACCTGCGGGGACTGGCGCCGGGCGAGACGCGCCAGGCTATGCTCACCGTAAAGGCGCCGGATTCCGCCGCGGCAGGAGACCGCCTCGACCTGACGGTCGCCGCGAAAAGCAGCCTGGGCGTGGAGGAAAATGTGGTCGTCGCGGCCGAGGTGACCGACGTGCGCAACGTGTATTACTTCGCCATCGACTCCATGGACCCCGAGTACCTGGACCTCAATCGCGTCGGCACGGGGCCGGGCGGCGAGGGGGACTGGCTCATGCCCAACATCCGTTCCTTCCTCGAAGAAGGGGTGCGCTACCGGGACGCGCGCGTGTACCTCCCCTCCGCCACGGACATGAACCACACCAACGCCCTCGCCGGCACCTACACCGGGACCGCGGGCGTCTACATGGTCGGGGGCACCTTCGAGGGATTCACCGAGCACGACGAGGTGATCACCAAGGCCAACTCCATGGAGCTCATGCGACACGGCCCGGATGGCGAGCCGGTGAAGAGGATCTTCGAGGTGGCCAAGGAGGAAACTGGGGGCAAGGCCCTCACCGGGTTCTGGTCCAACAAGAACTGGCTTGCGGACATAGAGGGCGAGCGGGCGGTGGACATAGTGGGGAACAGCGAGCGCTTCCCCCTCTTCTTCCCTCCCCCTTATAAATACCTGGCGGCGGGGGACCCGCGGACGGACACCGATCCCTGGGATCCCCTCTCGGCGCCCTTCTCCGCCTGCTTCTACGGCGACACCACGCGCGAGGTGATAATCCCCGCCTTGCTGGGGCAATTCAACCTCCTGCTGGGCCTGGGGCTGTATATCATGCCCATAAACATGGTGATCGGGTTCATGCCGGGCAACCACTGCGAGGACCGTTACCTCATGGATTCCTTCCTGCGCTCCATCGCCGAGGAAGATCCCGACGTCTGCTATATCAACGCGGCCGACCTCGACAACACCGGCCATTTCACCGGGAGCTCCTGGGAAACGGGGGAATGGGAGGAAAGAGGGACCCCCGGCGCGACGGACGACGCCAGCCGCTACAGCCCCTGGATGCGCCGGGACGAGTGCCTGGACATTTGCCGTGATGTGGACGCGCTCTTCGGGGAGTTCGTGCGCACCCTGAAGGAGCGCGGGTTGTACGACAACAGCATCGTCGTGCTGCTCTCCGACCACGGGATGGAGAACGTCAAGGACCCCAGGAGCGGATACGAGGTCCTGGACCTGCGGGCCATCCTCAGGGCGCACGGCCTGCTGCTCAACGAGGACTACCACGAGGGCGGCGGAACGGAGATAAACCAGATATGGTGCGAAGACCCCGTGAAGCTCCAGGCCATAGAGGATATCCTCGAGGGCTACACCGTGAACGATCCCGAGCTCGGGCCCGTGCAGCCCCTGATAGTGATCAACCGCCAGGAGGCCATGGAGGGCGTGGATTACGGCGAGCTGGGGCACGTGCGCCCCATGGAGCTCTATTCCGAGTACTGGGTGGCCCACCCGAACGAGCCCGGCGGCCACCTCTGGCCGGACCTCTTCGTGTTCCCCAGGTACAACTACAACGTGGCCTCCCACGGGCAGGTCCTGGCCAGCGCCATCAACCCCGTGGGGATAACCCTGGGCAACGTCCCGGACAATGTGCAGCTGGGCTTCCCCGCCGCCCACGGCGGGTTGCAGACGGCCTACATGACGCTGGCCTTCAAGGCCCCCGCGGGCTGGCCGGCCTATACGCCGGGCACGGAGGTGCTGGAGGAAGTGGAGGTGGGCGACATAGCCCCCACCATATACGGCATCCTGGGTTGGGATCCGCCCTCTTGCGTGGACGGCAGTCCCCTCCCCTACTGAAGCCTTCGTACGTGAAGGTAGGGGCGCGATTCATGGTATAAGCGGGGCGGGAGCTGCCGCCCCGCTGTGCCCGTTCCCGTTCGCCCATGAGGGCAGGCTTGCGATCCATAAGGGGAATCTAATATACCATAATATGGCATTTTGTTCGAGCTTGCAAATCTGACGCCGTCCCTTTACGGTGCGCCAAGAACGGCCTCCTGTTGCTTGAAAGTGCTGGTTAGGGGAAAAATCCTTTTAAGGAAACACGGCATCATATTATCAAGCTAGCGGGAGTAGTGGTTTGCGTGATGGAGGGGTGATGAAAGAACCCAGTAATATTGCGCGGCCCGGGACCACCGGCGTCGCCTACGCCGCCGCGGCGTGCCTGGCCTTCGGGTCCCTCTACCTGCTCTCGCGCTATAATTACCTCCTCTTCCACAGCGTGGCCGAGGTCTTCAGCGTGCTCATCGCCTGGAGCATCTTCGTCATCGCATGGAACGCCCGCGGGACGGCATCAAACGACTACCTCCTCTTCCTGGGCATAGCATACCTTTTCGTGGGCGGCATCGACCTCGTGCACACCCTCGCCTACAAGGGCATGGGGGTGTTCCAGGGCTACCAGGCCAACCTCCCCACCCAGCTCTGGATCTCCGCCCGCTACCTGGAGAGCGTCTCCCTGCTGATCGCGCCCCTGTTTCTGCGCCGCAAGCTCAAGGTCTCCTACACCTTCGCCGCCTTCGCCGCCTTATCCGCCCTCCTCTTTTTCTCCATCTTCGTCTGGGACGTATTTCCAACCTGTTTCGAAGAGGGCGCCGGCCTGACCGCCTTCAAGATCGCGAGCGAGTACGTCATCTGCGCCGTCCTGCTGGGCGCCCTGGCCTTCCTCTACCGCGAGCGGGAGAGGCTGGAGAGAAGGGTGTTCTTCATGCTTTCCGCCTCCATCCTCGTCACCGCGGCCTCGGAGCTGGCCTTCACCCTCTACGTGGACCCCTACGGGCTCTTCAACCAGCTGGGCCACTTCCTGAAGATCGTCTCCTTCTACCTCATCTACCGCGCGGTGGTGGTCACCTCCCTCACCGAGCCCTACGAGATACTCTTCCGGGAGTTGAAGGAGAGCGAGGAACGCTTTCGCGGGATCGTGGAGAGCGCCCCCTTCGGATACTATCGCGTGGGCAGGGACGGGCTCTGGCAGTACGTAAACCCGGTGTGGGAACGCATGCACGGGTTGAGGCTCGAGGAGGTGGTGGGTAAATCCTTCGAGATGACCCAGCCCCCGGAGGAATTGGAGGCGGCCCGGCGTAACGTGGAGCTCGCTCTTTCCGGGGAGACCATTACCGGTGAGTTCAGCCGTCTTACCCGCGAGGGAGACGTGGAACATCATCTCTTCAGCATCCAGCCCGTGCGGCGGGGCGGGGAGGTCGTCGCCATCGAGGGATTCATCAACGACATCACGGAGCTGAAAAAGGCGGAGAGGGCACTGCGGGAATCGGAGGAGAGATACCGTGCGCTCACCGAAAACCTGCCCCAGGCGGTGTTCGAAACGGACGCGGAAGGGATGATAACTTACGTCAACCGCGTCGGCCTCGAGATGTTCGGGTACTCCGGGGAGGAGCTCTCGCGGGGATTGAACGTACTGGACGTCACGGACCCCTCCGACCACGCGCGCGTTGCGCGCTCCATAAGGAAGGTACTCTCGGGCACCACCGAGGGCGCCATGCGGGAATACCTGGCGCGCAGAAAGGACGGCTCGACCTTCCCCTGCCTGGTCTATTCCGCGGTTATCATAGGCGAGGAGGGCAGGCCCGCCGGCATACGCGGCATCCTCGCCGACATCAGCGAGCGCAAACGTATGGAGGAGGATATCATAAGGGCCAACCGCGAGCTGGAGATGTACGCGGCGGTGGTGTCCCATGACCTGCGAGGCCCCATCTCGGTCATCCGCTCCGCCGTTGCCGGCATGGAAGGAATCATCAAGGACTGCAGCGACCCGAAAACGGCCGAGACCGCGGCGAAGCTGCTGGAGATCATGCGCTCGAGCTCCGACACCGCAAATGCGCTCATCGAGGGGTTGCTGTCCCTGGCGAGAGCGGGACAGCTCCCGGAAAAGGTTTCCCCCGTGGTAGTGGGCGAGGTGGTGGAGGCGGTGTTGTGGGAGAAAGCGTCAGCCATGGAGGAGAAGGGGATGAGGGTGGAGCGGGACGAAGACCTGGGCACGTTGACGGCGGACCCCACGCACATCTACCAGATCTTCTCGAACCTCATCTCCAACTCCATCGCCTACAACGATCGCCCGGATGCGATGATCTGGATAAACCACCGCGAGGAGGGCAGCCTCCACCGCTACACGGTGAGGGACAACGGCCCGGGCATCCCCGAGGATGAGCTGGAGGACGTATTCCTTCCTCTCCACCGGGGCAAGGGAGGAGGGACCGGCCTCGGCCTATCCATCGTGTACCGCCTGGTTAACCTGTACGGGGGGACCATACGAGCATACAACGACGGCGGCGCCTGCTTAGAGTTCACCCTCGGAGACTACCGACCCCGGGAGGGCTAAAAGGGCGTTGAGGCCAGGCGGCGACCATGCCGGGCAGCCTCGGAGCCCGCCCACCCTTGAGGCCCTCACGCCCGCAAGGACCATCCTCACGGGGCCCGCGATGAGAGGATGTTCAATATGCGCGGGATGGACAGCTCGAGCTGCAGTTTGCGCCCCGCCGCGATCTCCGGCGCGAACTCCCTGATGAGCTCGACCTCTTCCCGCGTGGGCGGGGGCAACTCCTCGAGGTCCTCCGCCACCATGAGGTCCCAGGGCACCTCGGCCTTTATCTCCTCCACCGTGTGCCCCGGGAAAACGCCCGCGAGGTAGATCTCCCTGCTCTCGGGGTGGAAGCGGAAGACGCCCCTGGTCCCGTAGACGACCTTGGGCCCGCTTCCCGGCGGGAAGCCCGCTTTCTCCCGCGCGTCGTATCCCTCGAGGTAGCCGGGGGACGAGACGTAATCCACCTTCTCCACGAACTTCCCCCCGCGCATGGTGAGCACCGCCTTGCGCGCGTACCCGAAGAACTCCGGCGCTCCCCCCGCGCCCATCATGCGCATGCGGAAATCGCGGTAGTCCCCGAAGACGGTGGAGTTCATGTTCCCGTAGCGGTCGATCTGGCCCACCCCCAGGAAGGTGACGTCCACCAGCCCGCGGTTGACGATGGTGGCGAAGACGTCGATCATGTCGCAGGAGTACATGTAACCCCTGGTGCAGGTGGGGTCGGCGATGTGCAGGGGATTGCGGAAGGGCTCGATGCCCACCAGCCCCGCCTCGGTGAGGATGACGCAGTTGGGGGCGTGGGTGGCCTTGGCCAGCACCCCCGCCGCCATGGGGATGCCCTGTCCGATGACCACGATGTCCCCGTCCTCTATCTCCTTGGCGGCGTTGGCCACGATGATCTCGGCCTCCGTATATTTGACCTCAGCCATTGACGAACCCCCCTTTCTCCTCCAGGGCGCGCAGGAACTCGTCCCGGGTGAGCTGGAAATTGAAGCTCATGTCGTTCTCGTCCCAGGCGCGCCGTCCCGAGGCGCCGTAATCGGCGGGGATGCTCGGGTAGGGCTTCGCGCGCAGCTCCTGCAGGTACCTGAGCCCGAAGCGGTCGGCGTAATGCTGCAGGTACTCCCGGCGGTCCGCCACCCCGTACACCCATTCGTCCATCCACGCCTTCCCGCCCTCCTCGCTCATGGCCTGCATGAAGAAGAGGCTGCGGAAGATCATGTCGTAATCGTAGAACCCCAGCAGCTCCGAGGGGTGGGCCCCCCAGGGCTCCTCCACCACCGCGCACACGCGGAACGAGGGCACGATGGTGAGGTGGGGGGATCGCATGATGGTGTCCCGATCGACGATCTGCTCGCAGGAGACGATGATGCGGCTGGAGGCGAGGCAGGCCCACTTGGAGTTTATCAGGGCCCCCCAGAGCTGGGCGTTGCCGGACTTGTCCGCGCGCTGCACGTGCAGGATGGCCACGTCGGGGTTGCGGCCCCTGACCACCACCACCTTCTCGCCGGTGAAGGGGCACTCCACCTCCCCGAACTTCTGCCCCGCGCAGAAGGTCTCCACCCTGTACACGTCGCTCTCCCTGATCCCCGACATCACCGGCAGGAAGGGGTAGCCCATGGCCCCCGCCTGCAGCATGGCCAGCAGGGTGTAGTTGGAATAATCCTCCACCTCCACCTCCCCCCGCCGCAGCGCCCTCTCCAGCACCGTCTCGATGCGCTCGCCGGCGACGCGGAAGTTGTAGGCCATGAGCAGCCTGCTCACGCATCCTCCCAAGAGCAACTGGTCGATCTCGTCGATGCCTCCTTGTTGGAAGACGGTGAGGCCCTTCCTTCCCTGCCGAATGATCTCGTGGATGAGTGCGTAAGGCGTGCCGTAGAGGCAGTTGGCGATGACCACGGAATCTCCGTCGGATACGAAGCGCTCCACCGCTTCCTTCGCACTCATGCGCTTGTCTTCCTGCATGTACTTTGTCAGCATGCGGACCTCCTTGTCGCTCTCACATCACCACACGCATGCGTGCCAGGCCTGTACCTCGCTGCGCTCGCTTCGTTCTCGCTTCCGCTCGCCCGGCTCGCTCCGTCTCCGTCCAGGCGACTGGCACCGTGTCGCCTCCCTCCGGTCGGCGCCATCGCTTTCGCGATGCATTCTGTCGATATGTTTATCTATAAACCGAGGAGGCGCGCCGCGTTGGCGTAGAGCCACTTTTCCAGCACGCCCTCGCGAAGCGGCATCTGCCTGATCTCCTCCACCAGCTCCGGGACGCTCATGCCCATGAACAGCCAGGTGGAGCCGAAGATAACGCGGTCCGCGAGGATCGTGTTGCCATATTCTACCAACGGTTCCCAGGCGGTGTTGTGCCTCCCCACGTAGCGCGGACGCATGGAAGCGAAGTCTATATAGACGTTGGGGTGTCTCCAGGCCACCGCCACCAGCTCCGCCGTCCAGGGCCAGCCGCCGTGCCCGGCGATTAGCTTCAGCTCCGGGAAGTCCAAGGCCACCTGGTCCAGGTGCGAGGGGTGCTCCACGAACATGGGCAGGCTGGCGAAGCTCACCGACTGGTGCAGCCAAACCGGCACCCCCAGCTCCACGCACTTGGCGTAGATGGGATAGAACTTGCGGTGATCGGCCGGTATTCCCTGCATGAAGGGGCGCATGGCCACGCCGGAGAGGCCCAGCTCCTTCACGCAGCGCTCCACCTCGCGCACCGCGTCCATGCCCTTGTGAGGGTCGATGCCCGCGAAGCAGCGCAGGCGCTCCGGGTGGCGGCTCACCACTTCCGCGAAGTAGTCGTTCGAGAGGCCCTTCACCCCTGCCACCGTCTCCTCGTCCATGTTGTAGAGCACCGCCACCTCTACTCCCCATGCATCCAGCATGGCGATGAACTGTTCCTCTGTCTGCGCCAGGGGCTCCACCCGCGGCTCCAGGAAGCGGTATAGCTCCTCCTCGCTCATCTCCTCCTTGGCCCGCGCCAGCTCCTCCGGCGTCAAGCCCAGCATGGGAGCAACGCGGGGGCCGTAGATCCTGCGCAGGTATTCCGACATCTGGGGCGGCAGGCCGGTGATCTGGTCGATAACCGCTTCCTTGGTCGGAAGGTTGCACAGGCAGTCTATGATCTTCAACGCAATCCACCTCCCGGTATCGTCGCTGGCCTTCTCCTGTCGCTTGTCCCGCCCGCTCGCGCGCGCCGGGCCCGACCTCACGGCCCCGTTACGCTCCCAGGCCGCGCTTCGTGGGGACATCCGCGGAAAGCGGCCCCGGGCTAGAGGCACCGGCTACGTTTCCGTCCCGCGCTTGTCCCCGCGGGCAGCGCCGCACCGCCGTCCCTCGGGCGTCTCCCGCGCCTTCGCGATGCGCCCCTTCAGGATAGGGCGGATTTCGCCACGCGGGCGTCCTGGGCGGGGGTCCCGCCCGCGACCCCGATCGAGCCCACCAGCTCGCCCTCCGCGTCAAAGACGGGCAGCCCTCCCGGCACGGGGCAGAACCTCTCGTTCCACCCGCCGGTGGGGATGCCCAGCCCTGGCAGGTCCCGGACCCCGTAGCGGGACGCCTCCGAGCTTGGCACGCGGAAAGCGGCGGCGGTCCAAGCCTTGTCGCGGGCGAGCTCGGCGGTGGGGAAAGGGGCGCCGTCCATGCGGTAGAGCACCCTGGGCCATCCCTCCGCGTCGCTCAGGCAGACGCTCACCGCAAGTCCCAGATCCTCCGCCGCGGTCAAGGCCTTCTCGACCACCTTGACATATTTATCCAGTTTGCTTTCGGGCGGCGGGTCCTCGGCGTCGTACATTGCCGACCAGCAGCGCTGGCTCACGGTGTTGTCGTCCTGCGCGGAGGGGGTGCCACTGGTGCCCACACCCCCGATCACCGCCATGTCCTTGTCCCTTATGGGTATGCCCCCCATTATGGTGGTGAGCCTGCCCTTGTGCTTGAACTGCAGCCCCATGCCGTGGTGGCCGAGGGGGAGCTGGTCCAGGGGCATGACGGCGGTGCGTGGGTCGGTCATGCGACCCAGCATGAGGGTGGGGGCGAGGAAAGTTGCCGCCGTCCAGGCTTTCTCCACCGCGATGTCGAAGGTGGCCGGGGGCGCCCCCTCCATGCGGTGCGCTGCGATTACCGCCCCCGCCTTGTCCACCACCGCGATGCTGCAGGGCCAGCCGATGAGGTCTCCGGCGATGCGCTCCGCCGCCCCCAGCCCCTTGCGCGCGAGGTAGAGGGTTACCACGTCGATCTCGTTGCCGTTGGACATGGCTACACCCCCTCTCCCGGCGCGGGCCAGTCGGCAGTGGCGACGAGGTCCGCTCCCGTCTTGAGCACGTTCGCGATCACGATGTCCCCCGCCTTGACGGGCGGTTTCACTTTAACCTTTGCCGTCTCGCGCATGATCGGCCTGAGCATCACCTTGAGCACCGGGCGCGAGGTGCGCACGGGAAGCAGCGGGAAGGACTCGTCCCCGGTGCGCACGGTGGCGGTGAGGGTGCGCACGGGGTTGCGCAGCTCCTCGAGGACGTGCTTCTGCCCCTGCTTGCACTCCGCGCCCTTGAGGGCGGTCACCGTGCCCTTGCGGTCGGTCACCGCCGTGACCCGGCATCCCAGGGGGCAGCCTATGCAGATCACCGTCTCGCGGGGAGACACCTCAATCACCCCCCCTGATCTCGCAGTCCACCGCCAATTCGCCCTTGACGCCCGCTTCCCGCAGGGCTTGCCCCTTGACCTCCAGGATGACCATCTCGCTGGGACGCACGGTGCGGTACCTCTTCCACATAACCCCGCCCACCTTGACCGTGGCCTTCAGCCCGGGACGGGTCACCCGCATGTGCAGGGTGACGTCGTCCTTTCCCGAGATGAACTGGGGCACCACGTACCTGATGTTCTTTCCCGGCAGCACCCTGACGCCGTCGGCGCGCTTCAACCTCCCCTTGTCGGCGTAAGCTGCCGCGGAGCGCCCCGCGGCCTCCGCCTCCCAGCTCACCCAATCCACGAGGTCGTGCACCTGCACCACGTTGCCGCCGGCGAAGACGCCCGGCACGCTGGTCTGGCGGTTCTGGTCCACCACCGGCCCCCCGGTGACGGGGTCGATCTCCACCCCCGCCCTGCACGAAAGCTCGTTCTCGGGGATGAGCCCGGCGGAGAGGAGCAGGCAGTCGCAGGGGAGGAAGCGATCGCTCCCCGGCACGGGCCGGCGCTCGGCATCCACCTTCGCCACCGTCACCCCTTCCACCCTCTCCTCGCCGTGGATGAAGGTCACGGTGTGCTCGAGCAGGAGGGGGATTCCGAAATCGTGCAGGCACTGCACCTCGTTGCGGATGAGCCCTCCCGGCCAGGGCATGATCTCCACCACCGCCTCCACCTTGGCCCCCTCCAGGGTGAGGCGGCGGGCCATGATCATGCCTATATCCCCGGAGCCCAGGATGACGTAGCGCGAACCGGGCATGTACCCCTCGATGTTCACGAAACGCTGGCAGGTGCCCGCCGTCATCACCCCCGCCGGCCTGGTCCCCGGTATCCCCAGGGCCCCGCGCGCGCGCTCACGGCACCCCATGGCGAGCACCACCGAACCCGGCTTTATCTTCATGTAGCCGTGCCTGCGGCTCACGGCGGTGATCCCCCGCTCGGCGTCGAGATCTATGACCATGGCCTCCAGCATGGCCTCCACGCCCCGGGAGCGCGCCATGTCGATGAAGGCTTTTTCGTACTCGGGCCCGGTCATATCGCGCTTGAAATATAGCAGTCCGAACCCGTTGTGGATGCACTGCGGCAGCAGCCCGCCCAGCTGCTCCGCGCGCTCGATGATAACCACCCTCTCCGCGCCGCGTTCCCGGGCGGCGACGGCGGCCGCCAGCCCCGCCGGCCCCGCCCCGATGACGGCGACGTCAACCCGGCTAGCCATCCCCGCCTCCTTCCTCCAGAAGCTGCTTGGTTCGCAGCGGCACCTGCCGCGAGGCCCCACCCGCCTTGGTGACCTCGGTCAGCGGTATGCCCAGCTCCCGGGCCAGGATGCGCGCCACGCGCGGGCCGCAGAAACCGCCCTGGCAGCGGCCGGTCCCGGGGCGGACGCGAAATTTAACTCCGTCCAGGGTGGTAGCCCCCCTCCTGATGGCCTCCACGATCTCCCCCTCCGTAACCGTCTCGCAGCGACACACAATGTGGCCGTAGCGGGGATCCTTTTTGATCAGGGCCTTCCTCTCTTTCTCGGAGAGCATGCTGAAATCGGGGATGTCCTTGCGGTAGGGGTTGAACCTGGGGTTCGGCACCAGCTTGAGGCCGTCCTTCTCCAGGATCTCCACCACCTCCAGGGCGGCGCCGGGGCTGGCGCTCACGCCGGGGTAGCCGATGGTCATGTTGATGAAACGCGGCACGCGGGCCGACATGGCCACCTCGCACTCGTGCCACCCGATCTCGAAATTGCGAAACATGAGGTAACCGCAGAAGGAGTTGATGATGTCCTTCTCCGAGATCTCGGGGATGATCCTGCGCGCGTTTTCGAGCGCCTTGCGCGCCATACGGTCGGTGGTGGAACGGTCGTGGCGCCGGTTGATCTGCAGCTGGATGCCGAAGAGGAGGTTGCCCTCCACGGTGGGCACCACTATGTTCATGTCACCCGGCTCCTCTGGGAGCACCGCCAGCAGGCTGCCCGCCAGCTCGGCGCAGTTGCGGTCGAGCACGCCCACGTAGCCCTTGATGGGGAAGAGGACGAAGTCGTCGGCGTTGACCATGGCCGCTATCCTGTCCACCCACTCCCCCGCCGCGTTGATGACGTAGCGCGCCCTGATCTCGCCCCGGCTGGTGCGCACCCGGAACTCTGTGTGCCCTGCCTCGATGCCCTCCACCTCCGTCTCCAGCATAAGGCGCACCCCGTTGGCGACGGCGTTCTCCATCAGCGCCTGGGTGAGGTAGACGGGGTGCACCACCGCGATCTCGGGGTCATGCAGTCCCCCCTTGATCTCCGGGGAGATGAAGGGCTCCCGCTCTTTCAGCTCCGGATAGGGGTAATACCTGTCGGAGCCCAGCCCCAGGCTCTCGGTGCGCCTGGCAAGCTTGTCCAGCTTTTCCTTGAGGACTTGATCCCTGATCATCAGGTAAGCACCCACCCTCTTGAAGGGGACATCAAGCTCCCGGCACAAGGGCTCCATGAGTGGCAGCGCCCGCCACAACAACCTGGTGCGGTGGTACTCGGGCCTGAACTCCAGGGTGTCCCTCCCCTGGCAGACCACGCCCACGTTGGCCTTGGTGATTCCCCACCCCACGTCGACGTTCTTCTCCACCACGGTCACGTCCACCTTGTACCTGGAGAGCTCCCGGGCGGTGGCGGCGCCGAGCACGCCGGCGCCGACGATGAGGACTTCGGTTTCGAGCGCGGACATCTTCCCCTCCCTCTCCCGTGTCGAAGCAAAAGGTCCAGGTATGATGATATTTTCGATTAATGGCATATGTTAAAAGAAAGGGAGGGCGGGCGGGCGGCGATAATTATTCCAACGGGGTCGGGTCTTGTTTTTGTTGCATGATTTGTCCAGGGAATAGCGCTTATTCAACGACATATGGCGCCTTGTATGCCCTACCCCGGCAAAAGCGTATCGCCCACGATGGCTCAGGTCTTGTTTTCTGCATGATTTGTCCAGGGAATAGCGCTTATTCAACGACATATGGCGCCTTGTATGCCCTACCCCGGCAAAAGCGTATCGCCCACCATGGCTCATGCCCTGGATGGCTCGCGGCTGTTTTCATCCTCGATGGCGTCGCGGTATTGCGACATGAGTGGCTGGCACCGAAATCCGAAAACCGGGAGCACACCCCATTATTTTGCGTATTGCAAACATTTCTGCATTCAAGTATTATTGGGACCTGGAGGGCCTACCGTCAACGTTGGCCCAGATCAGTGCGAGACTGGCCTTAATGTGGTAGAAGGGACGGGTGGACGAGATGAGAAAGCATATAGACCTGAGGGGCAAGAGGGCCCTGGTCACCGGGGGCGCCAGCGGCATAGGCCTGGCCATAGCGGAAAAGCTCGCCGCCAAGGGGGCCGAGCCCATACTGCTGGATATGAACCGGGATTCCCTGGACCGGGCGCTGGCGTCATTGAGGGGAGAAGGTTACCGGGCACAAGGCTACCAGGGGGACGTGACCTCCATCGCGGACCTGCGTAAAGTGAAGGACGAGCTCGAGGCGAAGGGGCTGAGCCCGGATATCCTGGTGAACTGCGCCGGCATCACCCTCATCGCACACGTCACCGCTACCGATCACGAGGAATGGCAGCGCATCATAGGCGTCAACCTCATGGGCACCGTGAACACCATCGAGACCTTCCTGCCCGCCATGGTGGAGCGTGGATTCGGCCACGTGGTCAATATCGGCTCCATAGACGGCTTCATCCCCATCCCAGGGCAGTCGGCGTACTGCGCCAGCAAGTTCGCCGTGACCGGGTTGACCGAGGTCCTCTATTACGACCTCAAGCACAACGGGGTGGGCGTGACCCTGGTCTGTCCAGGATACGTCAAGACCCCCCTGGCCAATACCTCAACCATCAAGGACCTCCCCCTCCATTTCAAGGGCGCGAGGCTGGTGGAGCGCTTCCTCCTGAGCCTGGGCGGCTCGCCTCGCAAGGTCGCCGGCCAGGTGGTGGAGGCGATAACCCATGGCCGCTTCCTTGTGATACCGGGCGTCCCTTCGCGGATCATCTACCACTACCGCCGCCTCTTTCCCCGCCTCGCCACGCGCTCCGGACTCTGGGTGGCCAGGTTCTTCGCCTGGTGGAGGAAAAAACTGCCAAGGCGGGCCATGCAATCCGCCTAGTCCCTCCCTTCCAGGCATTGCAGCAAGGGCCGCTGTCACCTTTCTGTTCACCCTGCAACATATTCAATGAGTCCCGCCTTAACGAGGCTCTTATTCTGGGTGCCACTTGCCGCGGCATCCATGGAATCCTCCGACTGCATTGGTGCCCTGCATCCGTTTCTCATATAAACGGAGAACAGGCTGATCGATGGATGGACCGTTAGGATTGAACCAGAAAAACGAGAAACATGTATTAAGTGCCGAAAGTCGTTATATGGTTTTAGAATTTTAATAGGGTTCAGGAAGAGATAAATCTCCGTGGCTATCTTGACCCCTGGATTTTCCAGCTTATATGCCATACCTCAATCCCATACTACGACAGGAAGCTGTTTTTACCTTTTGCGGCGTCGATCAGTTCAATCCCAGGCGTGGCACGGCCTCGCTGCCTTGGGCGGCAAGCCGAACCTGGCCCGCTGGCAAGGCGTTTGACAGGACGGATGGCCGAGGATAAGATAATATACCGACCGGTTAGTCTATTATGGAGGCGCCTTTGGCCAGGACGGGGTCCGCGGAGAGCAAGGGAGAAAGGACGCGACGTCGCATCGTTGGCCACGCCACCCTGCTCATGTACGAGAAGGGCTACGCCCGCACCACCATAGACGACGTCATCGCGGCGGCCGGCGTGACCAAGGGGAGCTTCTACTTCCATTTCTCCTCCAAGGAGGAGCTGGGATGCGCGGTGATCGAGGCCGCGTCCGAGCACATCCTCTCCCGCCTGCGCGAGGCCCTGGATCGCCCCGACCTCTCCCCCCGCGGTCGCATCGAGGCCATGCTCAAGGAGATCCAGGGCATCGTGGAGGAGGCGGACTGTTCCCGAGGCTGCATCCTGGGGAACCTGGCCCTGGAGACCAGCTCCTCCCATCCGGACTTCCGGGAACGGATCGCAAAGGCCTTCCGTGAATGGTCGGAGCTAATCGCCTCGGAGTTGCAGGAGATGAAGGCGGCGGGCGAGCTGCCGGCCGATTTCGACTGCGCGGCCTACGCCGACTTCGCCGTCAGCGCCCTGGAGGGTGGGATCATGATCAGCAAGGTGACCAGGGATCCCTCCCCCATGCGCAACAGCGTCGATCTCATCCTGAGACAATTCGAGGATTACAAGAAGCCTGATCGCGATAACCCCAAGACAATATCCAGGAGAAAGGGCCGATGAAGCCGGACATGCCTGCCATCGCGATACGGGGGAAACGACGAACAGGCGTAAGCGTGCAGGCGAGAGCGTCAGGTTCGGCCCATGCCCGCACCCGAACCGACGAAACAGGCAATGCTCGCCTTTGCGATACGGGGTAAACGACGAACAGGAGCAGGCATACAGGTGAAAGCATGCTGGCACGAGCACTGGTATGGAAACGCCGGCGGCACAAGAAGGCCGCTTTGACCCAACGAAGGGATGGCCGAGGAAGGAGGAGATGAACATGTCCGATGACGCTTACGAGGCGCTGGCGAGACACCTGGACAAGATGCCCATCGGAGCCCCCATGAGCGAGGAGCTGATGGAGATACTGCGCATCCTCTTCACTCCCGAGGAGGCGGAGTTGGGCTCCAAGCTGCCTTTCATGAACACGGACCTGGATTCCCTCTCCTCCATGACTGGCGTGCCCGCTGGGGAGCTGAAGCCCATGTTGGATGGCATGGTGTCAAAGGGGACCGTTTTCAGGAGCGCGGAGGGAGAAGCGGAGAAATACCGCCTGCTTCCCACCGTGGTGGGTTTCTCCGAGACTCCCTTCTGGCCGGGGAAGGACAACGAGACGGTACGCAAGCTGGCTCCCCTGTGGAGGAGATATTTCGAGTCCTCCTTCGGAAGGGAACTGGGCGACAGGGAGGTCCCCGTCTTGAGGGTGGCTCCGGTGCAGGAGGAAGTCGCTACCGGTTCCCAGGTTCTTCCTTTCGAGACCGTGCGCGACCTGGTAATGGAAGCCGATTACAGGGTGGTGGCTTACTGCCCCTGCCGCCAGATACAGGCCTACGCCGGGAAGGGATGCCAACACGAACGGGAGAATTGCTTCCACTTCGGATCCATGGGCCGCTACATGGTGGAGAGGGGCATGGGAAGGGAATTGACGCTGGAGGAAACCCTCGAGAAGCTGCGCGAGGCCCACGAGGAAGGCCTGGTGTTCTCCACCGACAACTACCAGGGCAAGGTCTCCACCATCTGCTGCTGCTGCGGCTGCTGCTGCGTGTTCATCAACACCAGGAAGGAACTGGGATACGCCAACGCCCTGGCTCCCTCCAACTATGTGCCCCACGTCGACGGTGAAGCCTGCGTGGGATGCGGCACCTGCGAAGAGCGCTGCCCGGTGGGGGCCATAACCCTGGGCGAAGGGGAGACGGCCGTCGTCGACGTGGCCCGTTGCCTCGGGTGCGGCGTGTGCGTCCCCACCTGCTCCGGCGACGCGCTGGAGCTGCGGCGACGCGAGGATGCACGGGAGATACCAGCCTTGCAGGATTTCATCGCCGCGCAGATGCGCAAGAAGAAGTAGGGACAAATATTCCATAATATACCAAGGAGGAACATGCCATGGCGGAAGATATCTACGAGCGGCTTAGGGAACTGCTGGACCGCCACCCCACGGGGTGCGTGCCTGCTCCGGAGATCATCGAGATCCTGAAGATCTTTTTCAGCGAAGAGGAGGCGCGCGTGGCGCTCGGACTCGGCTTCCGCCCCTTCAGCGTCGAGGACGTCGCCCGGCGCGCGGGGGTTGACGCGGAGACGGCGCGCAGGTGCCTCGATTCCCTGGCGGATAAAGGGGTGGTCTTCGTGCGCGAGAAGGACGGGAAGCGCGGCTACGCCCTCCTCCCGGTGATGCCGGGCATCTTCGAGTTCCCCTACATGAAGGGGATGGGCGAGGAGATGAGGGAGAAACTGACCCCCTTGTGGAGGAGTTACCTGCCCAAGCTGGGTACGCGGTTCGGGGGGACCGAGACGCGCTTCTCGCGCATCATCCCCATCCAGGAGGAGGTGGAGAGCGAGCCCGGCGTCCTCCCCTACCAGAAGGTCTACGACATGATCGACCGGGCCAAGGTGGTGGGCATCGCCACCTGCGCCTGCCGGGACATGGAGAGGAACTGCGACGCGCCGCGCGAGGCTTGCATGCTCTTCGACGAGACCTGCACTTACCTGGTGGAGAGGGGCTTCGGGCGCTACCTCAGCAAGGAGGAGATGAAGGAGAAACTGCGCGAGTTCGACCGCGCCGGCCTGGTGCACCAGATCAACAACGTGCAGGAGCGGCTGACCTTCGTCTGCAACTGCTGCACCTGCTGCTGCGGGCTGCTGCGCATGAGCCTGGAATGGGGAAACCCTCCCGTTTTCACCTCCTCGGGATTCGCCCCCGTGGTGGACGAAGACCTGTGCAACGGCTGCGGAGTCTGCGCGGAGGAGAGGTGCCCGGCGCGCGCCATCAGGGTGGAGGAAGAGAAAGCCGCCGTGGACATCGAAAAGTGCATAGGCTGCGGCCTGTGCGTCACGGGCTGCCCCAACGACGCCTTGCGCCTGCTGGCCCTGGGCGATTTCCAAGAACCCCCGGCCACCACCTCGGAGATGGGTATGAGGATACTTCAGGAGAAAGGCAAACTGGAGCGCTTTCTCGAGGTCCTCAACCCCTGAAGCAGGCAAGCACGAGAAGTGGCCACCACGGGTGGGAGGGACACCTTCCTCGCGCCACGGCGAAGCAAGCTACAACTGCGGCGCCGCTCTCGCGACATGGCGTATAATCCTTCTGGACAGGCAAACACGGCTTCATGGAGCGAGGGGAGCGCATATGGTCATAGACGCGCACGCCCATCTCGAGACGCCCATCCACGGCGTCACCCCCGACCCGGGACGCCGCCGCATGACCCATTTGTTGATGTGGTCCTACGAGATCCTGGGCTTCCGCAACCCCTTATGGAAAGGCGAGCCCCCGGGTCCGGCGCGGACGCTGATCGCCATGGAAAACCAGCTCCGCCTGTCCATGGGGTGCAGGGAGAACCTCCTGCGCTACATGGATAAAAACGGCATCGAGAAAAGCGTGGTTCTCCCCATCGCGCCCTTCTCGACCTCCCGGGATTACCTGGAAGCATGCGCGGGGGAGCCGCGGCTCATCCCCTTCGCGAGCGCTTTTCCGGCGCCGGGATGGGAAAAGGACCTCGGGGAAGCGGTGGAAAAGGGCTGCCGCGGCCTGAAGATCCATCCCATCCTGCAGCGCGTGTCCCCCGAGGACCGTTTCTATTTCGACCTCCTCGAGGAGTTCTCCCCCCACCGCATGCCGGTGCTCATACACTCAGGGGAGTTCGACTATTACGTGGTGAGGGACGGGTTCGCGTCCTACGGCGACACCTCACGCTACGAGAAGCTGGTTCGGGCCTTCCCGGAGGTGCCCTTCATCCTGGGGCACATGGGCCTCTACTACCCGGAGAAGGCCTTGAGGCTCGCGGAGCGATATGAAAACGTCTACCTCGAGACCTCCTTTCAACCCCTGAAGGTGGTGCGGGAAGCGATACGCGTCGCGGGCGTGGAAAGGGTGATGTTCGGTTCCGACTGGCCGGAGAGCGATCCCAGGTATGCCCTTAGGATAGCCCTCAAGGCGGCGGGTGGGGACGAGGAGCTGCGCCGCAGGCTCACGGGCGGCAACATCCTGGCCCTGCTGCGCTGAGCGCGCGATGCTCCTCGATCCGGGAGAGACGGTGGACGGTAGAGGCGGGAGTGCATACGCCGCAGGCGACGGCAATCCGGAAGGCCGCAACCTTATGAGTTGTTTCCGAATGGATAAGTCCACGGCAGGCGATCAGGAGGTGGGCGCATGAAGAAGGCATGGCAAGGCGAGCTTGACGGCCTCGTGGAGGCGCTGGGCATCAAGAGCAGGCCGGTGGCGGTGACCTTCACCAACGAGGAGGTCGCGGAGGAAAAGCGGAAAAAGGTATGGGTATGCAACGCCCTCAAGCAGGCGGCGAGGGGAAAATCATTCGTCATGGACGCAGAGACGTCCGCGTGCCCCGGCGGCGGCTGGCACTGCGGCCTCACCCCGCCTCCCCAGGGGCCGTCCTGGCGCGGCTTACAGTGGTTTCTCACCCGCGGCGAGAAACTGACCGCCTCCATCGTGAGCTTTCACCGCATGCAGTCCCTGGCGGCCCCGCCACCTCTCGGGATGGCCGAACGCATGCTCATAGGCCCGGTGAGCGACGCCGAGATGCGTCCCGACCTGGTGGTCTTCCTGGTCAACGCGGAACAGGCCTGCCGGCTGGTTTTCCTCGACCATTACTGGGACGGCATACCCATTCGCGCCGAACTCACGGGCTCCCTGTGCTCCTCGGCCATCGCCCATCCCCTGGTCACCGGCCGTACCAACGTGACCTTCGGCGACTGGACGGCGCGGCGCATGCAGAAATTCGGCCCGGACGTTGTCTTCGTAAGCGTACCCTACGAGCGCATCCGCAACCTGGTGTCGGCGGTCCCCGAATGCTCGGCTGGCACGGCGGAGCTGGAGATCCCGGAGGGGTTCCGCCGCCGTTAGGCCATCCCGGCGCGCCGGCCGACCGGCCATCGCGAAGGCCCGGGGCGTTCCGGGCGGCTGAAACCCGCGCCTGATCCCCGGAGGCGCGGCGCGGTTGCCGGGCACGCCAATTCCCCTTTTGCCATTCTCTTTCGAGCCCCCATGTAACCAATAAGCGCCGCCGTGTGTTACCGCATGCAGGAACACGAGGGGTATGGGCCGAGGTCGGCACGTGGCGGCAGGAGATGGGAGGAGGAACAAGCCCGGCAGGTGACGGGACGGTCGTACATATTCAAGGAAAACGAGCTGAGTCCCGAACTGCCTTGACCACGCTTTTACCTTGCTGCGGCATGTGACGCCCTGAAAGATACATCGTTCTGTTCGAGGTTTGCCCTACCCGGGGAGCGGTGGGGCCCTTTTAAGCGTGCATGGGAAGGAG
The DNA here is from genome assembly GCA_013178005.1 of Actinomycetota bacterium. Taxonomy (GTDB): domain Bacteria; phylum Actinomycetota; class Geothermincolia; order Geothermincolales; family RBG-13-55-18; genus Solincola_B. Next base: position 33,154 of record JABLXL010000019.1, on the reverse strand, counting down.
TATCGGTCTGTTCGAGGAGGTGTGCCTATGAAGAGCGCTGGAAACGTCTGGGAGCATATCCTGAAAGGCTTGTCCCATTCGGAGCGGGGCTTGACCATAATCGAGGAGGAGGGGGAGCGGGTCTATTCCCCGGCGGAGCTCAAGGAGGCGGCGGAGCGGGCCGCCTGCGGGCTGGTGCGCGCGGGGGTGGAGCCGGGCGACCGGGTGGGAATCATGGCGCAGACCACGCCCGCCACGGTGCTCACCTTCCTGGGGTGCTGGGCCGCGGGGGCGGTGGCGGTTCCCCTGCCCCTCCCCATGCGGGCCGTCGATCCCGCTTCCTTTATCGAGCAAAGCCGGGGGAGGTTGGAAAAGGTCGGGGCCAAGCTCCTCGCCCTCCCGGGATCGCTCATGCCCATGGCGGGCGAGCTGGGGATGGGGGTAAAGATGATCGCCTGCGAGGAACTCTCCTCGGGCGGGGGACTCCCTCCCGCGTCCACCACCCCGGACGACGTGGCCCTGGTGCAGTTCACCTCCGGATCCACCAGCGAGCCGCGCGGGGTGGTGCTCACCCACGCCAACATCATGGCCAACGCCAGGGCGATAGCGCGCAAGGCCAAGGTGACCCATCGCGACCGCGTGGTCTCCTGGATGCCCCTCTACCACGATATGGGGTTGATCGGGTTCCTGATCACGGCGCTCGGTTACGGCACCTCCCTGGTACTTATGTCGCCACAGCGTTTTGTGTCCGACCCGGCTTCATGGATGAGGGCGCTCAGCGACCACCGCGCCACCATCACCGGGGGCCCGAACTTCTCCTACGCGCTCTCGACGCGCGTCCTGGAAGGGGGAGGAGCGGGCGACATAGACCTCTCCTCGCTCCGCCTCGCCCTCAACGGCGCGGAGCCGGTGGACCCGGAGGCCATGGACGGTTTTGTGAAAGTGGGCGCGGAATACGGGCTCAAGCCCGAGGTGCCCTACCCCGTGTACGGCCTTGCCGAGGCCACCTTGGCGGTGACCTTCCCGCAACCCGGAAAGCGTTACCGCGTGGACCACGTGTCGAGAAACGACGTCGAGGACAGGGGCGTGGCCACTCCCGCCGATCCAGGTGACGGGGGGACGCGCGCCCTGGTGTCGCTGGGCACCCCGCTGGAGGGCGTGAAGCTACGTGTGGTAAAGGAGGACGGGAGCGAGGCGGGAGAACGGGAGCTGGGCGAGGTCTGCGTGAGCGGCCCCTGCGTGATGCGGGGTTACTGGGGCGACGAGGCCGCCACCGCGAAATCGATCAGGGAAGGCTGGCTGCACACCGGAGACCTGGGCTACCTCGCGGGAGGCGAGCTCTACCTCGTCGGTCGCATCAAGGACATGGTGATCATCGGCGGCCGCAACCTCTTCCCCGAGGACGTGGAGCGCTGCGCGGAGCGGGTGAGCGGCATGCGCAAGGGAAACGCGGTGGCCTTCGGGGTCACCACCAGGCGCGGGAGAGAGCGCCTGGTGCTGGTGGGCGAGACGCGCCTCTCCTGCGCCGAGGCGGCGCGGGAAACGGCGCGCGCGGTCTCCGAGGCGGTGCGGGAGGAGATAGGGGTGCCGGTGCGCGAGGTCATCCTGGTGCCGGCGGGCACCCTGCCCAAGACCTCGAGCGGAAAGAAGCGCCGCTTCCTCTGCCGTGAGCTATACCTAGGGGAGAGGCTCCAGGCGGTCGCCCGCAGCGGCGCGCCCATCTACTCGGGCTGATGGATCGATAAGCAGCTAACGTAGCAAGATCTTCCATTCAGACCTTTCGAGAACGCGCGGGGGCCCGGGCCCGGATCCCTGGGCCGGGGTCCCGCTTCCATTTTCTTCTTCTCGACATCCCCTCGTTTGTGACGGCGCGCTCTGCAGCGCGCGCGGGGCCGACACTCGCCGGATAAAGACAGGGGGCCGCCTTACCCTATTCGCCTCTCACCCGCCCCAAAGCGCGGCGGCCCCGGGAGGGTTCAACGGCGGGGCCGGCTTGCCGTGTTCAGGGCGGCACGTCCCGCAGCGCGCGCGGGGCCGACACTCGCCGGATAAAGATAGGGGGCTGTTTTCCGCCATGCTGATAAAATAACGCTTGGAAAGCGGGCTCGGCGTCGGGAAACGGGTTGCGTGAAAGCCTCCTTTGCCGCTCCGGGCGGATGAGGGCGGTTTTTCCTGAAGGCCAGGGGATGGGGGCGGAGGCAATAGAGGTTTTTCCCGCCGCCCGGGCGGGCTTTCCGCAAAGGCCGCGTCACGACCTGAGGAAAGGGCGGTGAAGATGGAACTGGAAGGCGGTTTGCAAGGGGAGCTCTCCTACGAGGAACACGTCTTCGAGGAGGAGCCTTTCTACCTGCCCCTGGGGGACGAGGTGGAGGTATTCCGGGCCGCCTACCACGCCCGCCTGCCGGTGAACCTGAAGGGGCCGACGGGCTGCGGCAAGACGCGCTTCCTGGAATACATGTCCTGGCTGCTGGGGAAGGAAGGCGGTTTCCGTCTCCCCCTCATCACCGTGGCCTGCCACGAGGACCTCACCGCGGGCGACCTGGTGGGTCGCTACATCCTGCGCGGCGACCAGACGGTGTGGGTGGACGGTCCCCTCACCGCGGCCGTCAAGGCGGGAGCCATATGCTACCTGGACGAGGTGGTGGAGGCGCGCAAGGACACCATGGTCCTCATCCACCCCCTGGCGGACCACCGCCGCATCCTGCCCCTGGAGAAGAAGGGCGCTTTCATACACGCTCATCCCCGTTTCCTGCTAGTGATATCCTACAACCCCGGGTACCAGTCCATGCTCAAGGACCTGAAGATAAGCACCCGCCAGCGCTTCGTGGCCATCGATTTCACCTACCCGCCGCGGGAAGCGGAGGCGCGCATCATCCGGGGGGAGACGGGGGTGGATGAGGCGGTGGCGAGGGACCTGGCGTTATTGGGAGAGCGCGCGCGCGACCTGGGGGAGAAGGAGTTCGAGGAGGGGCCGTCCACGCGCCTGCTCATCTACGCCGCCCGTCTCATAGCGGGAGGAGTGGAGCCGCGACGCGCGTGCGAGACGGCGGTGGTCTCGGCGGTGTCCGACGACCCGGTGATGCAGCAGGCCACGCGCGACCTGGTGGCCGCGGTCTTCCCTTGACCGTGAGGCGGGGCGGGGGAAGCGGGTTGCGGGGAAGTTGACCGCCACATGCGTCCCACGGCACCGGGTCGGGCCGTGAGACAGGGAAAAGGAAACGGGGTGCGGAGAATAAAAGCGCCATATGCGCCCCAAGGCATTGAGGCGGGCGCGGGAAGCGGGGTGCGGGAAAGATGACCTCCGGCCTCAACCTGTCCATCTACTCCACCACCCTGGTGGAGGAACCGGCGGGGTCAACGCCAGAAGCGGTTTACCTGGAAGATGCACGGGCGCCCTTCTCCCTCTTCTCCCAGGGACTGGGAGGGCGATACCTGCAGGCCGTGTCGCTGGGGGACGCTCCCGGCGCGCTGGCCAACCCCCGCAGGCATTTCCCCTTCAGCGACGGCAAGTCCGTGTACCTGCCCCCGCGCGTGGACGTTTTCCCCTCGCGCGCGGAGAACTGGACCGTCTTCCGCCTCTACGCGGCGATCCAGGCGGCCCAGTGGGAAGCGGGAACCTTCGACCGGCCGAAACCGGAGGAAGCCGGGGCCATCCTGCGCGGCGGCGCCTGGCGTGACAGCGGAGAGCCGCTGGCTTTCCTCCGCCATTTCCTGGGAAGGTTTCCCAGGCCGGACCTCGCCATCGACGTCTTCATCACCCTCGAATCGGCGCGGGTGGCCCGGCGCCTGTCGGCTGGCTTCGGAGGCCTGGCCATGGACCTGGCCTGGTATCTCGACCGCCTGGGCCCCGCCGTCGAGCCCCTTGACCACCAGTGCCTGCTGTGGAACCTCTTCTTCGCCCTCCTGTCACCCGATACGGGCTCACCCCGCCGCGGCATGCCGCGCGAGATCCTGCTCGAGGCGGAGGAGGCGTCCGGGGAGGGGGCCGACCTCAGGCGCTGCCTGGAAGCCACCATGCTCATCTACCGCCTGATATCAGCGAGGTTCTCCGGTCCCGGAAGGGAGGCGGGGCGTTTCGCCCCGGGCGGGCTGGACGCTTTCTTCTCCGAGACCATGCCCGGCCTGAAGGGCAACCGCGCCACCCTCTTCGGGCGCGAGAGCGCCGAGGGTGAAGGCGCGGAGCTGGTCCCCCCCGAGCTGGGCGAGGCGCTTTCCCTGGATTTTTATTCCTGCCTCATCCCCTCCGGGGTTGGCGAATTCCTGGAGGAGGAGGCCTTGGGCAAGAGGTTGGGGGGAGGAGAGGAACGGCGAGACGCGCGGGCGGAGCGCGAGACGCCGGGAAGCAAGGGAGACGGCACCCCTGGTGAACTCCTCTTCCGCTACCCGGAATGGGACTACCTCGCGGGCGGCTACAGGCGCGACTGGACTACCCTTCACCAAAAGGAGGCCGATCCGGGTGACCCGACCGCCGCGCGGCGGCTCCTGGGCGCGTGGGAGGAACTGGTAAGGGAGGTCACGCGCCAGTTCCGCCTGCTCCGCCTCCAGGAGAGGAGCTGGAGGAAGAAGCTGGAATGGGGGGAGGAGATCGACATAGCCGCGGCGGTGGAGAGGGCGGTCGCCCTGCGCGGCGGCCTGCCGGCCCCCGAGAAGATATACATGGAGAAACGGCGCGTCACCCGCGAGGTGAGCGCCCTGTTCCTGCTCGACCTCTCCGCCTCCACCTCGTCGGAGATCAGTGAGGGAAGGCACGCCGGCGAGACGGTCCTGCAGCTCCTGGTGGCCAGCGTGGCGGTGATGGCCCGCGCCCTGGAGCAGCTCGGAGACCGTTACGCCATCCATGGTTTCTCCGGGTACGGACGGCACCAGGTGGACTACCTGCGCATCAAGGGATTCGAGGAGCCCCTGGGGGACGGGGTCTGGGGCAGGCTGGCCGGGCTGAAGCCCATGAAGAGCACGCGCATGGGTACGGCGGTGCGCCACGCTCACCGCCTGCTCGAGAGGGAGGCGTCCTCCCTGAAGCTCATGCTCCTGCTCTCCGACGGCTACCCCCAGGACTTCGATTACGGCGACGACCGCACCGACCGCGAATACGGCCTTAGGGATACCGCCATGGCCCTGCGCGAAGCGGAGGCGGACCACATCGTCCCCTTCAACCTCACCGTGGACGCCGCCGGACACGATTACCTCAGGCGTATGTGCCCGCCGCATGGGTACCTGGTGCTCAAGAGCGTGGAGGACCTCCCCCGCGAGCTTCCCAAGGTCTACCTGAGGCTCCGCGGCGCCTGAAAGCCCTCCGCTCGGCCCTGGACCTCCCGAAGGCGCTCATACCCGATTCGTTCGGGCTCGTTGCGAAGCCATGCAGACGATGCACCGGTGGGCGAGATCATTCGCCGACGCTATAATGATCGCATCCCTACAGGTTCACGCACCGGCCGCCCTGGCGGCGGAGCGACCGCGGCAATGCGGGGAGATGAGCGGGACCACGGGATGCCGGATGGGCCGGAAGGCGGCGATCAACTGGTGGAGGTAAAAGGCATGAGCGAGATAGAGCGTTGCGCGGCCTGCGGGGTCCCCTCGCGGTTCGTGGACAACCACCTCTGGCTGGCGGGAGGGGTCATCGTGCAGGTGAGCGACCGCGAGCACCGCATGGTACTCATAGAGAGCGACAACCTGGACCCGCTCTTCAAGGGAGTGGAGGGGATCATAGGGGTACCGCTGGAGCGCATCATCATCGAGACCAAGCGCCGCGCGAGCCGCGAATACATCGACCGAATCATCCCGCCCCAGGTGAAGGAGGGGGTGCGCAACAAGGAGATAAGCCTCGACCCCCTCATCGAGGCCATAAGCGTCATCAGCTTCGTGATGGGATACGGAAAGAGCTCCCTTGTCAGCTATCGCTTCGAGGTTGATGACGAAGACTACATTACCCAGCGCATCGAGCAGCCCTATTCCATACCCCTGTGGTGCGGGGACTTCACGGGCTCCACCGAGGCGGTGACGGGCCGTGACAACGACGTGACCTACGAGCAGCCCGAGGACGACGTCATCGAGGTGACGTGCAGGCCCGCCGAACACCCTCCGCAGTTCCAGGGCAGGCTCGATATCCGCAAGCCACGCTTCACGGAGAGCGGCATAGAGCTGGAGCGTTGCGGATCTTGCGGAGGGCCGGCACTACTCTCCACGCTGGAGTGGGATACGGATAGGGGCCTCATCACCAGCAAGACGACGGGACGGCGCATGGCCATGCTCGGCTCCGCCTACCTGGAGGTGATCTTCGACGAGCTGGAGCGCGAGCTGGGCGAGGACATCCCCCGCGCCGTGGTGGAGGCCCAGAGGCGTTTCGCCCTCGGAGGATTCTACTCATCGAAGGAAGTGGCGGAGGAGGCCGGCTTCCGGGAGCAGCTCGCGCTGCGCGGCCTCGGAGACCTGCACGATATGAGGTTGGAGGGAGGCACCCTGCGGATGACACTGCGCAACGCCGCGATGCACCTCATGCTCGTCGGCCTGATGCAGGGTTATTACGAGTCGGTCACCGGGCACAGCTCCGAGGTGGACTGGGAGCTTTCGGAGGAAGGGGTCCTGGAACTCGAGGTAAGGCCTCGATCCTGAGTCATCGGTCCCGAGGCATCAGCGAACACGTGGTTACACGGCCATGATTGCAAAGGGTTTTGTACCTCGAGGTCAGGCCTCGGTGCAGAAGCATTGGCCTTGAGGAATCGGCAAGAGCGTGGTTCAGTGGCCATCGTTAAACAGCTCTTGAGCCTCGAAATCAGCCCTTGGTCTTGACGCAACGGCGAAAGCGTGGTTCCGTGACCACCGTTTTATAGCTCACGGCTCTCGTGGTAAGGCCCCGGTTCTGACGCGATTTTCCGGCGCCAGGGTGGTCGATGAATTCCAAGGCCTTCGAACCTCGATGCCGCTGAGAGGGCCTGCGACGCCTTTTTTACGCATCGGTTTTCATCATGCGTTCCTGCGCAAGACCATTCCCGGCAGAGCCCCGGACACCACCGCGCCCCCCTCCACCACCGGCACGCCGTTGATGACCACCGCGTCCAGGCCGTCTGGATAGCGTTCCGGGTCCCTGAAGCAGGCCTCGGTGCCGAAGCTCTCCGGGTCCAGGACGAGCAGGTCTGCGTAACAGCCCTCCTTCACCATCCCCCTCCCCTTGATGCCGAAGAACTCCGCGGGAAGGGAAGTGCAGCGCCGCACCGCCTCCTCGAACCCCACCAGCCTCTTCTCCCTCACGTAACGGCCGAAGAACTTGGGGTAGCACCCGTAAAACAGGTAAGAGGGCTTCCCCACCCCCATGAGGATGGTGTCGGTGGTGATCATGGTGCGCGGGTCCCTCAAGGCGGGGAAGGTGTAACGCTCGGTGAAGTCGTCGTCGGGCTCGGAGAGGGACTCGAACACCAGCACCTTGCCGTCTTCTTCCAGGAGGAGATCGCACATGACGTCGAAGGGGTGCCTGCCCTGCTCCGCTGCGATGTCCGTGAAAAGCCTTCCCTCCAGGTGCTTGTTCTTCTCGGAACGAACCGCCATCACCGTGACCGCGTCCCAGCCCATCTGGCGGATGACGTTCAGCGACCAGTCGTCGCGCCCGCGGTGGGGCCAGGCGGGCTTCCCCTTCTCGATGTCCCTCCGCATCATCGCTCGCGTATCCGGGTCGGAGAGGCGCTTCAGCACCTTCTCCCGTCCCCCGACGAGCGCCCAGGGCGGGAAAAAGGCCAGGAGGTGGGTGAAGCCGGCGGTGGTGGGCATGATGTCCATGGCCACCTCCGCCCCCTCGCGCCGGTTCTTCTCCAACCTCTTCAGCACCACGTTCATGGACATGTCCAGCAGGGGCGCGGGCAGCGCCCTTAGGGTGAACCCGTGGTGGGCGCACATCCACTTGAGAGCCCTGAGGGCCAAGGGATGCACGGGCCCGGTCCAGGGAATGGAGAAGATATGCGAGACCTGTCCCCGTATGCCGTTGCGGCGCGCCACCTCCCCCACCTCGTCGATGGCCTTGCCCAGGGTGGTGGAGGTATAGGAACGGAGGTGGCTGGTGAAGACGCCTCCGAAGCGGCGCAGGGGCTCCGCCAGCTCCACCAGCTCCTCGGTGTCCGAGAACAGCCCTGGAAAATACTGTAATCCGGTGGAAAGACCGAGGGCGCCCGCCTCCAGGGATTCCTCCAGCAGCCACTTCATCATCTCCATGGCACCGGCGTCGGCGGGCCTGTCCTGGAGACCCAGGGCCGAGATGCGCAGCATGCCGTGGGGCACCAGCAAACCCATGTTGAGGAGCAGCCCCCTCCCCTCGACCCACTTCATGAACTCGGCCATGGACTCCCAGCGGATCGCGGTCTCGAAATCCATCTGGGTGAAGATCTCGAGGTATGTCTTCAGCCCGTCGCGGTTTTCCCGCGTTATGGGGGCGAGGGACATGCCGCAGTTCCCTCCCACGAAGGTGGTGATGCCCTGGCGCACCAGGGGCACGAGCAGCTCCGCCGCGTCGTCCCGGAACATGGTGAGATCGGCATGGGAGTGGACGTCGATGAAGCCGGGGCAGACCACGCGACCCTCGGCGTCCAAGCGCCTGGTCGCCTCCGCCTCCCGCAGATCTCCCACGGCCTCGATGTGCGCGCCCCGTATCCCCACGTCCGCCCGGAACGCCTTCCCGCCCGAGCCGTCCACAACCGAAGCGTTCGCGATCACCAGATCGAACAAGGTCCTCACCCCCAAGAACAAAGGCTTATTCCCCGTTTGACAAAGGCAAGCAAGACACGGACCATATATATTCAACCATACCGTACGGATAATGGCCATCAAGCCCCCGCCCTGAACCACCCGCCCCCACGCCGCGGAAAGCCGTCGACGAAAGATATAATGGCGGGATTTCTGGCGCAGGCCACCGTCACCTGCGGCACCCATAACCGCGGAAAGCTGTCGACGAAAGACATGATGGCACTCCAACCCATGTTCGCTTCCCTTAGCCCCACGCGAAGCTGTCAAGTTGCAGGTCCGGCAGGGTGGAGGCCATTTGCGGCTCGCTGATATCGTGTAGCCTTCCGGAGGCCTTTGCCCCTTCGCTCCTAAGCGGGGCGCGCGGCGACGGTTTTGAGCGCCGGGACGCCGGGCCGGTCTCCCGCCTCGCCCGGGATGCCCGCCTCCAAGGAGACCTTAAGGTATAAAAGGACCGTGTCCGCTTCGCCGGGCACGGGTACCGCCCGGACCAGCTCCGCCCCCTCCACCTCGTAGCGTGCCTCCGGCGATGCCTGGACCTCGACCGCCAGGCCCCGCAGCTCCACGGGGACGGCGAGGAAGCTGCCCACCACGGCCTCTGCGCCCGCGCCCTCCCCCTCCCCTTCCTCAGCCCACAAGGCGGGCCTTTCCAGGAGGTCCAGGTCCACCTCGGCGCCGGGAAGCGAGCCGTCGTAGAAGGGATAGGAAGCGGTTCCGTCCAGGTAAGAAAAAGAGACTATGCGCCCGTCCTCCACCCTCACCAGCCTGTACCCGGGGTAGTGGTCGCTCCACCCCCCCTCGTCGAAATAGACACAGGTCTGGCAGCTGTAAACCGTCTTTCCCTCCCCATCCCTCCACGAAAGCGAACCAACCGCGTCGGTGTGCAGGTGCCCCCCGAAGACGTGGTCCACGCGGAAGCGCGCGAAGAGGTCCAGGAGTTCCTGCCTCCCCCCGCCTCCCCCTCCCGTATGGTAGATGCCCCAGTAATTCACGTTGATGAAGGAAAAACCCTTTCCTTCCGGGGTGAAGGGGTCGTGATGCATGGAAACGATCCTGGCGGTCGCGTCCGCATGGGAGGCAAGGTCCTCCTCGAGCCAGGAAAGCTGGGCGCCGGGAGCGGAATAGCCCTCCCCGGCGGGCGCGTCCAGCAACTGGCCCTGCCACTTGCGCGGCTCCATGAAGAAGAGCTTGTTCATCACCACGCGGTCGTCCTCGGGCCACTGGTAGGAGTCCAGGCAGGTAAAATGGCACCCCCCGACATCGAAGGAATAGTAAAGGGGTCCCAGGTTCTCCTCGAACCAGCGTGCGCCGTCGATGCCGTTTATGTACTGGTCGTGGTTGCCGGGAAGCAGGAATGCCGGCACCTCGAGCTCGAGAAGCGCCTGGTAGAACCGCTCGTATTCCCTTTCCAGTTCCCCCGGCCTGCGTTGTCCGCGTATGAAGTCTCCCAGCACGAGCACGAAATCGGGCCGGATGAGGTTGACCTGCTCTATGGCCTGGTAAAAGAACAGGGGCTCGCCCGCGTCGGATATGCCCCGGTTGGTCTGCCTGGAGAGCAGGGAGGAGTTGTCGCGCTCGTGCACGTGGATGTCGGAGAGGGTTATGAAGGTGAAATCGTCGTCTTCGTCCTCCATGACCGCGACGGCATGGGGCTGCCCGTCGCTCACCTTTCCGCCCCCCGCCTCCACCTCCACGCGCAGATCGTACAGCTCTGGAACGGCGTCCGCGGGAACCAGGAAAGCCACGCTCCAAACCTCCTCCGACCCCTCCTGCACGCCGCGGTACGGCCAGCGGCGCGAGGGACCCCGGCGCACGTCCCGGGGCTCCAGGGAATAGGAGATGCCGGAGAGCTCCTCCCTCACCGGGGTGATGGTCGCCTCCCAGGCCTCAAGCCCCGGATCGCCAGAACCGCCCAGGCCATCGAGGTCCAGTTCCACCTCAAGCACGCCGCCAGGGTACACCAGGGCGGGACAACCGATGGTGGGCCAGATGAGCTCGTTTACGCGCGCGGGAGGGAGCTCGTCTCCGGTCGGGTAGCGGAAGAAAGGGGAATGGAGGAAACCCAGGGTTACGCCCAGCAGGGCAAGCCCAACGAGGGCGAGAACGACGACCAGCTTCGCGGCCATGCGCGCAAAACGGCCCATTTCCTCTCCTCCGATTGATCCCAACCCGGCCTGGATGATTATTTTACGCCATAAAGGCGTCCCTATCTCCCTGGGGCTGCGCGACCAGGGTAGCCTTCGGGCGCGCTACTCGCTCAACCGTGCGGCGAAGGAATCATATTGCGTCCTCTTCAAAGGGTTCACTTAGGGGAGCGGCCAGGCGCGTTCCTCGCTCAACCGTGCGGCGAAGGAAAAACTTTCCTCCTTTTCAAAGGGTTCAATCATGGGAGCGGTCAGGCGCGCTCCTCGCGGATACGCAGGCCCGCCAGGAAAGCCGCCACGAAGAGCGCCGCCAGGAAGGCCATGGCCCAGAAATAGTTCTCGCCGCCGGTCGCCGCCTTGATCCCCTCCATGACCAGGGTCAGGACCACGCCCCCGGCGTTTCCCAGCAGGAAGAGCATGCTGGTGGCGGTGCCTGCGAGGTGGGCGCCGGTGTTCTCCTCCGCGAAGGCCAGGAGCACCGGCAGAGCGCTCAGGAGGAAGAAGCCCAGGAAGCCTCCCACCACGTAGATGAGGGCAGCGCTTTCGAGCGCCCCCACCAGGAAGAGGGTGGGCACGGCCACGGCGGCCGCGAGGAGCAGGAAGGGCTTGCGCCGCATCAGCCTGTCGGAGATCGCCGGCAGGACGATGCACCCCAAGATCCCGGCCACCACCATCACCGCGCCGATGTATCCCGCCGTCTCGGAGGAGATGCCCTTGGGCTTCATGACGTCCTCGATGAGCTGCATGAGGCCCACGAAGGAGCCGTTCCCGATGAGGATGATCAGGCAGAGGACGCGGAAGTTGCGCAGCCCGAAGAGGGAGCGCAGGCTCTTCATGTCGATGGCCACGTCCTCTCCCAGCACCTCCTCCTCCATCCGTTTGGGGGGCGTGGGTGGCTTGGCCCTGCCGAAGACGGCGAAGAACACGAACCCCGCCGCCGCCGCCAGGCTGTAAACCAGCACCACCATGCGCAGGGCGCCCAGGTCGTTCCCGAAGCCCTCGAGCATGGGCTGGGTGACGGCCTGCGCCACGATCATGCCCAGGAAGAGCGAGAGCGTCGCCAGGCCGCTGGCCAGCGCGGATTCCTCGGTGGGGAACCAGGTGGCGACCATCTTGGTGATGCTGTTGAGCACGAAGGGCTGCCCCACGGAGATGCCGATCATGCCGATGAGCACCAGGGGGTAGTTGTCGGCGAAGAGACGCAGGAAGGAGAAGGCCGCGGTGAAGAAGCCGCCGATCATCACCGCGTAACGGAATCCCTTGCGGTCGATGATGAATCCGGCGGGGATGGAGACGGGGATGTACACCAGGGGGAACATGAGCATCAACAGCACCACGGGGAACTCGCTGGAAAGGCCCATGAGCTCTTGGGTCCGCGAGAGGATGGGGGCGTAGTTGAGCCACATGAGCTGCGTGATCGCCGCCACGAACATGAACGCGGCCAGCACCACCCAACGATAGGGCTGAGCCCCTCCCTTCTCCTCGTTTTCCATGATGCCGCCCCCTTCCGGTTCCGCGGGTCGCTCCCCAGGTCTCATGGATGCGCCGCCAATGGCCGGCTGCGTCTCACCCCGCCTACACGGGCAACCGGCGCGCCCCCTGCGCGTTTCCCCGGCTCGCCCCCAGTATATACCCGTTCGGAGACACGCGACATCCGACCTCGCGCGGCTCCGTGGCAATCCCTTTCAGGGGGGAGCGACGGTATACGGTACAACGGCGCGCACAAAGACTTCCCGGCGAGCAGAAAGTGTCCGCATCATCGAAAACCGTTTTGCGCCGCTCATGATCCAACAGCGCGCATAAGGGCTTGCCTGGCAAGTTGGCGCCGGTGATATTATGCTTTTATGGGTCGGGCTTGAGGAGAAATTGCCGGGCATGCCTCTTGGCGTCGGTTCCATGCCCCGCCCACGGCATGGGCGTTCCGAATGGCCTTGTTACGTGCCGGGGCGCCGCCGATGTCCGGCCGGACCGCCATCGACTCCACGAGCCACGACGTGACCGGCACCAAGCGGAAAGGAGGCAGGGATGGAGGATCTGCGCGGAAAGGTGGTAATGGTGACGGGGGCCGCGCGCGGCATGGGGAAGTGCACTGCCATGAACTTCGCGCGCGAGGGTTCGCGCGTGGTCATCACCGACCTGGACGAGAAAGAGCTGGATAAGACGGCCTCGGAGATGAGGGACGCCGGGTACGACGTGCATCCCTACATCCAGGACGTCTCGGACCGCGCCGCCTGCTTCGAGCTCGTGAAGCGGATCGAATCGGAGGTCGGGCCCATCGACGTGCTGGTGAACAACGCCGCCATCGCCCTCAACGAGAGCGTGCTCGAGACCAGCGAGGAGCACTTCCGCAGGATCACCGACGTCAACTATTTCGGCCAGATCTGGATGATGCAGGCGGTGGTCCCGGGCATGCTCAGGCGCAAGTCGGGCCACGTGGTGAACATGTGCTCCATCGCGGGGAAGGTAGCGGTCCCCCTCATGGCCGCGTACTGCGCCACCAAGCACGCTCTCATCGCCGTCACCGACTCCATACGCATGGAGCTCAGGGGAAGCGGGGTGAACTTTACCATCGTCAACCCGGGCTATATCGCCACCGGCATGTTCGAGGGCACCAAGCCGCCCATCATCACCCGCTGGGTGGAGCCGCAGAAGGTCTCCGACGCCCTGCTGGTGGCGGTGAAGAAGAACCAGGCGGAGATCTTCGAGCCGGCCTTCGTCACCCGCCTCACCGCCTTCCTGCGGGGGCTGGGATTGCCCAAGTTGATGGACTTCAGCTTCAAGACGATGGGGGTCTTCAAGACTTTCGAGGGTATGAAGAAGGACCGCGGTCGCCCCTTCTAGGCGGCTCTCGTTCGCCCTCCCTTCAGGTGCAGGCGACGAAACCGGCGCCGGAGGCACCCTCCTTCAGGGAGGCTGGAATCTTCTTCCAAGGTATGAAGAAGGACCGCGGTCGCCCCTTCTAGGCGACTCGCGTTCGCCCTCCCTTCAGGTGCAGGCGACGAAACCGGCGCCGGAGGCGCCCTCCTTCAGGGAGGCCAGCAACTCCTTCCAGTCGGTGACCTCTCCGGAGGCGATACGGCGCATGTGGTCGGCGGCGATGGCGACACGGTTCTCGCCCCGCGACGACATGGCAAGGATGTCCAGGTAGTAATATTCCAGGGTCTGTGTGGAATAAGTTTCCAGCTCTGCCCGCGAGTAGGTCTCGGCGGAGGTGATCCCGGGCGCGTCGTCGCGGGAATGGATGGGACGCGCCAGCGCAGCCCCCGGGTTTTTCCCCAGGTAATCCTCCGCCCACAGGCACTCCTTTCGCACGATGCGCTCGATGAGCTGGGCGGCGTCCGGGTTCAGGGGAGGGATGAGACCTTCCATGCGGGCGTATTTCTCCGTCATGAGGTTCCTGCCCTTGGACCTGGCCAGCTTGAGGTCGTTGAGATAGCTTGCCAGGGTGGTCTCCGACCAGGTCAGGAAATTGGCGGCGCGGACGAGTCGGAAGTTATCCGGGTCCTCCTGGCAGGCCGCGCTTTCCCCCCCCGCCCGCACGGAGGCGAACATCTCCCACTCCATCTCCAGGATGGCTTCTATCAGGTCCCCTTTCCAGCTCATCCTCCCTCCTTTCCCGCGCGCTCCCCTTTTATGCCCTCCCTCCCCGGCGTCCGCCGCGGCCGGAGAAGGCCCAGGCCAGCAGCTTTACCGCGAGGAGCAATGCGCAAGCCCCCACGAAAGCTACGAAGAGGCTCCACCAGTCGAAGGCGAAGGTCACCTTCTCGTTGCGGATATAGCTGAAGATGAGGCCTCCGACAAACGCCCCCAGAATCCCGACCACGGGATTGAGCAGGCAGCCATACCTGTCCTTGGTGCCCGTGGCGATGCCGGCGAGCCAGCCCGCGAAAAACCCGATCACTATCCACCCGAGTATGGACATGCCGCTTTCCACCTACCTTTTCTTCCATCTCCCCTGGTTCGACACCCGCCGGTGCCGCCGGCAAAACGATCGAGGCCCGGAGAACCGGTCATTCACGCAGCGTATTTGCGCTCGGAATTCGCACCAACCTCGTCTTCCATCTCCCCTGGTTCGACGCCCGCCGGTGCCGCCGGCAAAACGACCTAGGCCCGGAGAACCGGTCATTCACACAGCGCATTTACGCTCGGAGTGTCGGGCGATCTCAAGGCGAGAGGGCAAGGGCGCGGGACCCTTTCATCCGCCCTCCCGCCGAGCCATCTCCAGGGCTTTCCTCTCCAACTGCTCAGTGTAGCGCTCCCACTGGGACTTATCCCCGTCGGGAGCGCGCCAGAGCACGAAACGGCAGGTCTCGGCGCCCGCGGGGATGGTCTGGGTGAAGCGCACCTGCCATCCCTCGAGCAGCCCTCTCTCCTTCACCGCCTCCAGCATCCCCTGCACGAAGTAACGCTGCACGCGGCAGTCGAACGCGGAGTAACAGTCCTGGTGCGGGCACCACAGGATATGGAAGCTAACCTCGTCCTCGGAGTCGATGCTCGGCTCCTCCAGCGAAGCGTAGGCGACGCGGTTGACCACGGTGGCGAAGAAGCTGGCGATCTCGGCGTCGCTCATGCCCTCCGGGCGCTCCAGCTCCCCCATCATCTGCCTGCCGATGTCCCTTCCGACCTCCGTCAAGGCCTCCTTGACCACCCGCTGGCCTTCCTCGCCGAACTCGCGCTCGCAGGCCTTGAGGACCTCGATCACCGCCATGGCCTGCATGGTCCCCCACACCCAGAGCACGGAGGGATCGAAGTCGGTCTTCGCCAGCACCTCCTCGCGCAACCTCCTCAACCCCTCCGCGTAGGGGAAATTGAACACAAACCTGCTCCAGGAATCCTCATCGCGGTGGTCGTAATGGGCCATCTCCATCCCCTCCCGGTGTCCGCGCCTCGGCTTTGGCTCCTTTGCCGTAAATCTACCACCTCTCGGCCGGCGCGGTAAAACCCGGAGGGGCGATCCCGGCGTCCGCCTCGAGGCCCCCAGCCGTCCAAACCGGTGCGCTTCACGTGTCAGGGATCATGCCGGCGAAGCCGGTGCCCTGTTGGCGCCGCTATTATAGAAGGAATGCAAGGGATACCACGACTTTCAGGATTGCGCCCTTGAACCCGACGCCCCGGTTGCGCCGTGCCACGGCGCGGAAGGCGAGGAGCCCCATCGATTCACTTGGGTTGCGAGGGTGATCCGCCGGACCCCGGCGCGGAAAGCGAGGAGCCCGTCCTCCTTTCCGCTTCTCGCGCCAGCGGCGGTTCAGAAGAAAAGCTGCGCCAGCTCGTAGAGCTCGAGGTCGACCTGCTTGGTCCCCGCCAGCGCCTCGGAGTAAGGCACCGCCTTCACCTGGTTGGCGCACATGCAGGCCATGTGATCGAAGGTCCCCTCCTCCACCATCTGCACCGCGAAGGCGCCCAGCCTGGTGGCGAGCACGCGGTCGAAGACCGTGGGCGTGCCTCCCCTCTGCAGGTGCCCGAGGTGGGTGACGCGGGTCTCGTGCCCGGTGACGCGCTCGATCTCATCCGCGAGCCAGTTGCCGATACCCCCCAGCCGCACATGTCCGAAGGGGTCCTTCTTCTGGTCCATTACGAACTGCTCCTCGACTCCCTTGGGCCTGGCGCCCTCGGAGACCACGATGATGGAGAAGTGCTTGTTCATCCTGCGTCTTTTCTCGATGCGCTCCACCACCTCGTCCAGGGTGAAGGGCACTTCGGGGATGAGGATGCTGTCCGCACCGCCCGCGATTCCCGAGATGAGGGCTATCCACCCGGCGTCCCTTCCCATGACCTCGAGGATCATGATGCGGTGGTGGGAGAAGGCGGTGGTATGCAACTTGTCCAGGGCGTCGGTGGCCACGGCCACCGCGGTGTCAAAGCCGATGGAGTAGTCCGTTCCCGGCAAGTCGTTGTCGATGGTCTGGGGCACGCCCACGCATTTCACGCCGTGCTCCGCCAGCCGGTGGGCGACCCCGTTGGTGTCCTCTCCACCGATGGCTATCACCGCGTCTATCCCGTGCTTGCGCAGGTTCACCATGATGTTCTCGAGGCCGTTCTCGATCTTGAAGGGGTTGGTGCGCGAGGTGCCCAGTATGGTGCCGCCGCGCTGTATTATCCCCGAAACCGAGCCCATGAACAGCGGCTCCACCTCGTCGTATACCAGCCCCCTCCATCCCCGCTTTATCCCGATGACCTCGTGTCCGTCCGCTATGGCCTTGCGCACCACCGCCCGGATGGCGGCGTTTATCGCGGAACTGTCCCCTCCTCCAGTCAGCAAGGCGATCCTCACTCCGTCATTCCTCCTCTTTTCCTCTCTCCTCTTTTCCTCTCCATGTATCGGTCTTCCTCCAGAAACCTTTCTTTACTTGCCCGCTGGGCGCATATTTTGACCGGCGCGCGGCACGGGACTTTGCCACCCAGGAACGCGCAGCTCGGTAGGTATTTACCAAGTCCTTCCATCTCCAATCACGCGCTTCTCTCGCCGCCTCCGCGATACATCGGCTCCAATCGCGCGTTTCAGCGCCCCGACGCGCGAAGCGCGGTACCTTTTCTCTCCGGCGACCAGGAGCCTCAAGCGCGCCCGGCACAGCCGAAGAGCCTCATCTTGCGCGCCACCACCTCCCGCATGGCTTCCCGGGCGGGGGTGAGTATCTTGCGCGGGTCTATCTGGTCCGGGTTCTCGTTCACGAACCCGGCCACCGCCTGCCGGAAGGCGTCCCTCACCTCGGTGTCGATGTTTATCTTGTCCACCCCGATGGAGCAGGCCTCCCTTATCATGTCGTCGGGGATCCCGCTCGCCCCGTGAAGCACCAGGGGCACGGAGACCCTGGCCCGGATCTCGCGCAGGCGCTCGAAATCGAGTTTCGGTTCGCCCTTGTACCAGCCGTGGGCATTGCCTATGGACACCGCGAGGGAGTCGATGCCCGTTTTCTCCACGAACTCCGCCGCCTGCTCGGGGTCGGTCATGGACGCCTCCCTTTCGGACACGGATATGTTGTCCTCCACGCCCACCAGGCGGCCCAGCTCCGCCTCGGTCGAGGCCCCCGCGGCGCGCGCCATCTCCACCGCCCGCCGCGTGAGGGCGACGTTCTCCTCGAAGGGGAGCTTGCTGCCGTCGATCATCACCGAGGAGAAGCCGTGATCGAGGGCCGCCTTGACCTCCTCGAGGGTGGTTCCGTGGTCCAGGTGCAGGGACATGGGCACGTCCACGGATTCCGAGGCCACGCGGGCGATGGCCGCCAGGTAAGCCACGCCGGCGTACTTCATCGCCCCCGGGGAAACGGCGAGGATGAGCGGCGAGCGCTCCTGCGCCGCCGCCTCCACGATGGAGAGGGTGATCTCCAGGTTATTGGTGTTGAACGCCCCCACGGCGTACCCCTCCGCCATGGCCCGGTTGAGCAGCTCCGCGTTGGTGACGAAAGCCATCTGCATTCCCCCCTTCATGTAAAGCGGTCCATGATCTCGCCGCTGCGAATCCTCCGGCAGGGCACCGTCCAGACTCATGCGAGATCCATCGATCGGAGCCGCTTCGTCAGCTTTTCCCCGCCCGATGTCTTATATGCTCTATTCTTCCCCATTTGGCTCGATTCATTCCCTGGGCTCGCCGAGGTCGCGGGCGCCGAGCCCGCTCTCCCAGCGTTGCAATATCCTGCGCACGGCGGCGCGGTGTTCGTCTGAGAGGAGCATCACGGGTTGAACGCTGCACTCCAGGCCCAGCACGGTGCGCAGCTCCAGGAGGCGGGACCGGTTGAGCATGCGCTTGGTGGTGGCGATGGTGTCCTGTGACTTCCTCGCGATCTCACGCGCGAGCTCCATGACCTCCAGCGAGATACGCTCGTGGTCGACCACCCGGTTGACCAGCCCCATGCGCAAGGCCTCTTCCGCGTCCACCATGCGGCCCGTGAACGCCATCTCCTTCGCCCTCGCGATCCCCACCCTCTCGGCGAGGAAATAGGACGACCCCATGTCCGGGGTGGCGGCGATGCGGACGAAGCCCATGCAGAAAAGCGCCCTTTCCGTGGCGTAGGTGATATCGGACGCGAGGGCCAAGCCCAGCCCGCCCCCCACCGCGAAGCCGTCCACCTCGGTGATCACCGGCTTCGGCCCCTCGTACATGCGGAGGATAACCTCCGCCAGGCGGGTCATGCTCTGGTTCAGGAAGACGGGGTCGAGGTTCTCCCCGAGCAGGGATAGGTCGGCTCCGGAGCAGAAATGGCCCCCCTCGCCGCGCAGGACGATCACGCGCACCCCGTCGTCCTCCAGGACGCGCGTGAGCCCCTCCACCATGGGGTAGCCGAGTTTGACGCTTAGGGCGTTCATATCCTCGGGGGAGTTCATGCTGCACCTAGCCACCCCGTCCTCGATCTCCACGCTGAATATCTCGCCTTCCATCCCCTGGCTCCCTTCCTTCGGCCCACGCCTGCACGCATCCCACCGCCGCCTTCGGCGGGCCGGGGGCCTAGATGGGCGCACGCCGCACGTTCCACATCTCCGCATGCCCCGACCCCGCGCCCCGGAAGCCGCCGAATCGCTCTCAGCCCTTGATGGCCTCGACCAGCCTCGTCCTGCCCTCCCCGTCCGAGAGCATCTCCTTTATCTTTTTCCAGGCAAGGGGGCAATCCTTGTATTCCACCCCCACCAGCGCGTGCAACCTGGCGTCGATCTCTTTCTTTCTAGCCTTGTCCGCCTTGACCTCGTCCAGGTCAATGCCGGCCTCCTCGAAGAGGCTGGAAAGGTGACGGAAATAACAGGACATCTTTACCTCCTCGCTCCTCTCCCCTTCCTGCGCGCCCAGGCATCGTGCGCAAACGGCGCCCGTGCCGTCTCCGTGCCAACTCCATATAAACACAAACGGCCTTACGCCGCATGGCCCGCTTCGTTTATCATATATAACCACGTGACGCGGAGAGGGAGGGAGCGAAGAGAAGCGATGCGCGTAGCCCTGATATACCCCGACTACTACCATAGCGGCTGCATAAGCGGAGAGCCCCAGGGCAGGGTCCATCTCGGCAGCGGATACCTGTCCGCCGTGCTCAAACGCGAAGGGCACGAGGTCGCTTTCCTGCACCTCCTGGAGCCTACCGACCGCGAGACGTTCCTCGCATGGCTCTCACGACAGGACGCCGGACTTGTGGCTTTTTCCTCCACCAGCCTCATGTTCCCCAAGGTGCGCAGTATGGCGCGCTGGGCCAAGGAGGAGACCGGGCTTCCCGTGGTGGTGGGGGGAGTGCACCCCACCCTGGACCCGCTCGGTACCCTGGAGGAGGAGAGCATCGACTTCGTGTGCCTGGGCGAGGGGGAGGCGGCGCTGTTGGAGCTCGTGGAGGCCCTGGAGGGGCGCGGCGAGGTGGACGCCATCCCCGGCCTCATGGGAAGGTGGCGGGGAAGGGACTTCGCCAACCCCGCGCGAACTCCGCTGGAGGACCTCGACAGCCTTCCCTTTCCCGACCGCTCCATCTTCGAAATGGAACGCATGGCGCCCGACCAGCGGGAACGCATCACGGTCATGGCCTCCCGCGGATGCCCCTACCATTGCCGCTACTGCTCCAACCACGCCCAGAGGAACGTTTATCCTGACGGGAGTCGCTACGTGCGCTTTCGCAGCGTGGACAACGTGTTGTCCGAGATAGAGGAGCTGGCGGAGGGAGCCGAGGGCATAGACCACGTGCGTTTCGACGACGACATCCTCACCCTGCGGCCCGCCTGGTTTAAGGAGTTCGTGCGCGAATATCCGCGCCGCGTGGACCTGCCCTTTATCTGCAACTCCCGCGTGGACCTCCTGGACGAGGAGAAGATAGCCGCCCTCAAAGAGGCCGGCTGCAAGACCATCTGCATGGGCATCGAGAGCGGCAACCCGTGGCTGAGGAAGAATGTCCTCGGCCGCCGCATGAGCGACGAACGCATACTGGACGCCTTCCGCCTCTGCCGCAAGTACGGCATCGGGACCGTCTCCCTGAACATGATGGGTTTCCCCCAGGAGGACTTCTCCATGGTCCTGGACACGGTCAAGCTCAACGGGCGCGCCCAGCCCGGCATCACCCAGATAACCGTCTTCTACCCCTTCCCCGGGACCGAGCTCTACCGGGACTGCAAGGAGAAGGGCCTCTTCGTGGACGAGGGGACGGACACCTTGTTCACCCGCAGGTCCGCCCTCAAGCTGGATGGCATCAGCGAGGAACAGATGGAGCTGGTGAGCGAGTACTTCACCGCCCTCGCCTGGCTCTATCACGGCATTTTCACCCTCCCGGACGCGCTCTCCCGTCCCCTGGAACGGATGGTGGACCGGGCGCTGGCCAGCCCGCTCCTGCCCTCCTCCTGGAAGAAAAAGGCATGCGACCGCCTGCTCGCCCGCCTCCCCTGGGAATGGTACATGACCACCAAGTACTAGGGAAAAGGTCCGCTTTCGCCCGGGCGAGTCGCTCGCGAACTGCGAAATTGGGAGTTGGACGACCTTTCACGCGACTCGCCGAGGTCCGCGTGAGGTCAAGGGCTGTGGATGGCAGCGCTTATTGGAGCCCATCGCGCCATAGCCGTCGGTGGTTTGGGCCATGCGCGGCCTCGCGCTGAATGCGGCGATGTTGCCCAGATCACATCGTATCACCGGGGAGGATTCATTGCTATTGGGATGCATATCATCGCGGCTGCATTATGATGAGCAGTGCACCGCTTAAGGATCGTTAAAAAGCTGCCCAACGAACCCCGGCCAGCTCTCGCCTCCCCGGTTTCCCAAAAAGCCGGGCAGGACGATCATGCCCTCATACAGAACGCGGCGCTGGGAGCTATGAAAACCGGGCGCTCGTCCATGGTGAGCATATACACTACCAAGTATCGCCTTCCATGAGAATCTGGCCGTCCACGGCGGAAATATAATAC
Organism: Actinomycetota bacterium; assembly: GCA_013178005.1. Classification (GTDB taxonomy): domain Bacteria; phylum Actinomycetota; class Geothermincolia; order Geothermincolales; family RBG-13-55-18; genus Solincola_B. The sequence continues at coordinate 11,456 of JABLXL010000019.1, read as the reverse complement.
GAACATCCACCCAGATACGTTGCTTCTTCGGGAAGTAAGCTGAGATCTCCGAGACTGGCATCGCGATATCTGATAGCCACTCTCCAATAGGGGACTAGCCTGTTGCCCTTGACCATGTATCTGAGTTCGACGTCGCTTCCTTGAATAACCGGGATTTTACCCTGATCCAGTTCGATACCTTTGGTCTTTCCAGCAGCTATTTTCAGGGCTTCCTCTTTGCCCATCTTCACTTCGTCATACGGTAGATCAGACAGAGAAACGCTATCCCTAGGCAGCGAGAAGGTCTTTATGCTGCCGTCTTCAGGCGAAAGCGCCACCAGACAGCTTCCTCGTCCATGCTCGAAATCATCGACAAAAATCCCGTTGACCTGGATTCTGTAGTTGAACTCGTAACCATAAACGGGCGCAAGATTATCCGGCGGCCCTTCCATGCCCATTGGAACCAGAGGATCTTTTTCGAGCGCGTAATGCTGCAGGTCTATGCCATGCTCTTCGAGGAAGCCTTCCACTATCGCCCTCGCCTCTTCGGGCTTGACCTTGACATCGGCGGATACCCTTCCCGCCGAGCCAGCACTTGCATCGAAAAACAGGATGGGCTCTCCCGTGCTGCGGTCAACGATAATTGCGCCGCAATTCTTCCCCCCGGCATCTATCAACGAGTAGTATACTTCAAGATCGGTACTGTATTCCGAAGACTCCTCTACCGTCTCAAGTTCCGGGTTGAATAAACGAGCGCTGGTGAGCACCTTCTCCCTGAGCTTTTCGCTTCCCATATTCCCTCCGGCCTCTCCGGAATCTGGGCGCACGGCAAGCAAGCAGACTGATATCACGAGAATTGTTATGATGGCCAGGGCGGTAAAAATCGCCATTATTTTTCTTTGTTGTTTTTTTAAATCAGTATTCATATGTACGCCCTCCTTTTTCTCGTTGATTCTTTTCTGGCTCATTTCATTGCCTTCCCTCATAAATGCCATCTCCCGGGCTGTTTATGTACGTATAACCGTTTCCCCAGATCGAGCAAGTATCAAGCCCGTGGTGGCTGTTGCCGCAATGCCGATATGTCCAAAGTTTGGCCCAGGCGCAAGCATCGGCCACATGATATCCATATAATTGAGAACCGCGTGAAAACTCCTGGCAAAATACATGTGATGGCTAAAAATCGCCTACATGTCTTCCGATCTCCCCATCAAAAGCAACTACAGCGTCAACGCCTCTATCGCAGCGAAATTCCCACGCCAGATGGCGTCCGTCACCGGCGTAATCAAGCGAGGTATAACATCCCAGCAGCAGCGCAAATTTTAAATCGTCCATATTCCTCAGATTGCTTACGTACAAAGAATTCGGCGGATCGCCTACTCGTGGCACATCTAACAAAACGGAACCTTTAAAATCAAGGGCGTGACCATTGGAATGATTAAACCAGGCGAAATAAGCGTTCCCGCTCAGATAGCCATAAGGTATCGAACTGCTGGCATTGGAGTAATTCGTATTCGGCCAGCCTTTAACATATATTCCATAATCTGTGCTTGGACTGTTTGATGTTCTAATTGTATAGATGCCAGAGAAGTAATGTACTTATTGTGACAGGTGCTATAGCTTTTCTGTGCCGTCTGGCTGCCAGTATCGAAGCCGTAATCATCCGCCCAGGGATGGCTGTTTGAAAGCGCCTTGACGTTACCGGTCAAAAGGGGCGTGGATAAAAATACGCATGACAAAGTGATAAGCATTACGATGGCGTTTTTTAACCTATTTCCCATAGCATTCCCTCCTTCAGGTACGACGTGGTTCCTATACGTTCGGTTCCAGCCAATAAATCGTCTTGGCCTCCACCCCCCAGGTTGGTTTAAACCATCATCTGTAAAACATTGTAAGCCGTTACCCCCGCGGTCAATGCCATCGCTTTCAACTTCAAGTTATCTGTTTTGAATCAACATTGATTCCAAGGCCGCAGTCGGACGGGCAACATTTGATGGCTAGCTTTTTCCCCGAAAGTTTGGTCATATCAAATATTCTGCTGAAATCTATTGGAATGCATATCATCGCGGCTGCATGAAGATGAGCAGTGCACCGCTTAAGGATCGTAAAAAAGCTGTCCAACGAGCCCCGGCCAGCTCTCGCCTCGCCGGTTTCCCAAAAAGCCGGGCAGGACGATCATGCCCTCATGCAACACGCGGCGCTGGGAGCAATCGCCATAGGCAGGCCTTCGCGGGCTGTCCCTGCCACACCACCGTGCATACGGGTCCGTACACTGCGGTTCGGCAAGGTTAAGTAGATCAGCGAGCCTCCAAGGAGATAAGCCCGGGTCCAGACCGTCAGGTTGGCCAGGGGCTTTCACCCCCGAGCTGTCGGGCATGTCCGGCTCAATGAAAAGCCGGGCGCTCGGCCCGGCTTTACGAAACTGGTAGCGGGGGGGAGATTCGAACTCCCGACCTTCGGGTTATGAGCCCGACGAGCTACCTGACTGCTCCACCCCGCGTCGATTCTCAAGTTCCTAATACTATATGTAACAGCATGGAGGGCGATTGTAAAGGAAATCCCCGGCATAGCCGGCCGGATGCGGCGCCATGGATCCCGGAAAGAGAGATCGTTTCGTCTTTGCCGGCTCATTCGTTTTTCCAGCATGCCAAGCCGTATGCGAGAGATCGCGGATCGGGCGCTCACCCGAGAGGCGCCGGCGGGAAGGGCGAACCCTGGTCAACATGAGCATCAATAGTATACGATTTCAACAGGTCGTCCCGCGCAGGCGGGATAGTGTCGGCGCTCTTAGGAGCCGGCGGTAAGGAGCGGAAAAACCGCGGGATCTCGGGATGAGAAAGGGATTGCGCGAGCCCGGGAGCGTCCGGCAAACAGGCGCGATTGGAGATAGCGGGCTCATGCCGAACATGGAAGGTAAGGGAGCGCGAGGGTCGGGGAGCGGCAGCCATAAATGGGCGGTCGTCCAAACCCACCCCGCATCTCCGGAGTGGGAACGCGCGCTCGAGGCCTTGGGGGGATGAGAGTTGCGCGGGCGCAAGAGCACCGTCGTGGCCACGCTCTTGACCGTCGCCGTGCTGGTGGCGGCGGCCCTGCTGATCCCCTACCTCTACCGTCGCGCGCGCAGCGAAACCGCCGCGGAGGACGCCTCCGGCGGCGGCTCCCAGGAATACAAGCCCCTGACCCACGACGAGCTCCTGGGCCCTCCCCTTTCCTTCGAGACCCCTGCCTTCATCAGCATACCCGCGGTGGGCATTGAAGAGGAGGTGCGCGAGGGGAGCGACGACGAGGAGGAGCTTTACGAGATCCTCGCCCTGGGCCCCATCCACCTCCCCCACACCGGCTTTCCGGGATGGCCTGGCAACTGCGTCATCTCCGGGCACCGCACCACCAAGACCAGGCCCTTCAACCGCCTGGACGAGCTGAAGCCCGGCGACGCAGTGTTCATCCGCAACCCGCGCGGGGTTTACGAATACCGGGTGACGGAGCTGCGCTACATCGATCCCAGCGAAAACGTGACCCTCTATACCGAGAACCCCACCCTCACCCTCACCACCTGCGCCCCCGAGGGGGACGCCACCCTGCGGCTGGTGGTGAGGGCAACCCTGGAGGGATTCGTCCCCGTAGAGGAGCTGGAGGAATAGGGAAGCCGGGATGCGGTGTTCATCCGCAACCCGCGCGGGGTTTACGAATACCGGGTGACGGAGCTGCGCTACATCGATCCCAGCGAGAACGTGACCCTGTATACCGAGAACCCCACCCTCACCCTCACCACCTGCGCCCCCGAGGGGGACGCCACCCTGCGTCTGGTGGTGAGGGCAACCCTGGAAGGATTCGTCCCCGTAGAGGAGCTGGAGGAATAGGGAAGTGCGTGGACGCGATCATGTATTGCGACATAAACAAGGGGTTTGAGGCGCTAGATTGAGGCGAGCGATCGGACAGGCATCAGATGGTCTTGAGCTCGAGCCTCAGCGTTTGCGCATCCAGCATGCGGTGGTTTATCTCCGCCTCCTCGCCCTCCAGGTACTCGAAAAGGCCCGCGATGCGTCCCACCAGCCGCGGTATGTAGAAGGGATTCGCTATGGACATCTCCAGGTGCCCTTCCCCGTAGGAAAATTCGAGCACCTTTCCGAACCCCCCCGCCATGAGGTACCTGGCCGCGGACCGGTAGGCGCCGTGCCTGGTGCGGATGTTTATCCCCCTGAGGTCGCGCATGTGGAACTCCTTGCTTATCTGCAGGACCAGGGGATCGATATCCATGCCGAGTTTTCTCTCCAGGCCGCGGATCACCCCCGTGAGAATATGTCCGGTGGTAAAAATATAGCGCCTGCCGCTGTCGCGCCTGCGGATGACTCCCTCCTCCTCCACCCATTCCAGCTCCGCCAGCGCCAGCGGCAGACCACACGAGGGGCAGTTGTCCCCACGCTCTTCCCCAGGAGGCATGAGGTCTCCGCCCAGGCAAAGCTCCCTCTTGGCCTCGCGTATGAGTTCCACGGCTTCGCGATCTACCGCGTCCTCCGGACCCTCGCGCGGCATAAGCATCACGGTGAGGATGTAATCCTCGCCTTCCTTCCTCCAGGATAGCTCCGACCTCCTCCCCGTGGCGTACTCCAGCAAGCCCTTCACGCCCCAGGCTATGGAGATGATGTCGAAGGGGGAGATGACCTTGAGGACAATGTATCTGCGCCGGCTGAACGAAAGCAGCTCCATGCGGCACAACCCCAGCAAAGGCATTTCCCTCATGGTGGCCTCGAAGAGCAACCGCGTGGGGAGATGCCGCACCACGTATATGCGCCATCCGTACAGGATATGGTTCCGCAGGTAGTCGAGGGTCGCGGCCTGCTGCCCCCTGATCATGGCGTCCGCGACGTTGACCCCCAGGCGCCGCTCCAGCTCCGACCACACGTAAGCGTAGTAATCCGCCTCGAAGATGACCATGCGCATCTCCGGGTCGTTCCGCGCCAGGATGACGCCGTTCCCCGGCCATACGTATCTCTCCGAGAGCTTGCGCGGAATCCCGCAACCCTCGCAGCGCCTCAGGGGCACGCTCTCCCTCCCGGTCCATATGATCCCGGATACATATTACCATTTTCTGTATCCGTTATCACCGGGCGACGGCACTCCCCGCTTGCCCGCTCCACGAGGCAATCGGCCCGACATAGAGGAAACGGGACGGGCGGCAGCGCGCCGCGCCCCATTGATCCCGGGAAGGGAGCATCGGGCGAACAGAACACATCGCGAGGCGCCGCCGCTAGGTCTGGCCGGAGAGAGAGGCCAGCTGGTCGAGCACCTGGTTGAGCTGCTCCATCTTCGACCCGTAGGTGGCCCAGTCCCCGTTGCGCAAAGCAGCCTGCGCCTCATCGTAGAGCTGGTTGGCCTGCTGTATCAGCGCCGCGAGGTCGCCTTCCGGCTGTGGCTGCGGCTCGGGTTGGGGTTCAGGCTCCGGTCCGGGTTGGGGCTCCGGTGCGGCGCCGAACAACGCCTGGAGGGCTTCCTCCAGGGTTTGCCTCATCACCACGCGGTCGCCGAAGCCCACGATGACCCGCTTGAGCTGGGGTATGGCGGGATTCGTGGCCTCCAGGTACAGCGGCTCGACGTAGAGCAACGATCCCTCCACCGGGATGACCAGGGTGTTGCCCCGGATGACCCTGGAGCCCGCCTGGCTCCAGAGGGTTATCTGCTCCGAGATGTCCGTCTGCTGGTCCACCAGCGACTCGAACTGCTGGGTGCCGTTCACCAACTTGCCGGGCGGGAAGGAGTAGTTGATCAGCTTCCCGTAATGCGGGTAATCGCAGCGCGCCGCCACCCAGTCCACCATGTTGCTCTTCCCCCTGGGGTTGAAGGGGAGCATGAGCACCATCTCCTCCTTCTCCTCACCGGGAAGCTTGATGATCACGTAGTAGGGCGTCACCTGCTGGACGTTGCTGATATCGTAGGTCTCCGTGGACACCTCCCAGACGTCCTCTTTCTGGTAGAATCCCTCAACGTCGTCGATGTGGTAGGTCTTGTACATCTCCATCTGCACGGAGAAGAGGTCCTCGGGGTAGCGCAGGTGGCTTTTGATGTCCTCGGGCATCTCCTCCATGGGGGTGAAGAGGTCGGGGAATATCCTCCCGTAGGTGAGGGCGATGGGGTCGGTGGGGTCCACGAGGTAGTAGGTAAGGGTTCCGTCGTAGGCGTCGATGACCACCTTGACTGAATTACGGATGTAGTTGAACTCGTCGTTATAGTACTCGGAATAAGGGTAGAGGTCGCTGGTGGTGTAGGCATCGATTATCCACTTCAAACGCCCGTCCTCCGTGACCACCAGGTAAGGGTCTCCGTCCAGGGTCAGGAACGGCGCGACCTCCCGGGCACGTTCGTTGATGTCCCGCCTGAACATCACGCGCGATTCCGCGTTGATGTAGCCGCTGAAAAGGAAGGTGATGTCGCGGTTGCGGATGGAGAAGGCCAGGCGCTTGAGGAAATTGGAGACGGGCACGCCCCCCTGGCCTTCGTAGTAGGGCTCTACAAGCTTGTTGGTGTTCTCGAGCGGATAATCGATCTCCTGAGCCCCCGAGCGCACCACCACGTAATCGTGGGCCAGCTCCCCGTAATAGATCTCCGGGCGCTCGATCTCCACCCCCAGCCCCTCCCGGGACACGGGCGGGATGTCCTTGATCGCGAACTCGGGGTCTCCTTCCTCCGTCTTGCGGTTGGAGGGAGCCATCACCATGCCGTAGCCATGGGTGTAAGAGAGGCGCTCGTTCTGCCACGTACGGGCGTCCTCGCGCAACTGCTCGATGACCAGTTCCCTTCCCGAGACCATCATCTGGGTATATTTACCATCATCGATGGTATAGCGGTCGACGTCAACGTCGTTGAAGTCATAGAGCTGGCGCAGTTCCTGCCGCTGCACGAAAACCTGCTTGATCAGGCGCGGGTCCCATAGCCGCACGTTGTCTATGGTGGCGGAGTTGGCGGCAATGTCATCGTAGGTGAGGTCGAGGTCCGCGGGAAAGAGCCTCTTATCGACGTCCGCCTCCTCGCCCTCGTCCTGGATGTTGAAGGCGTCCTGGGTGAATTCTATGTTGTAGCCTATGTACTCGCTTTCCCTCGACAGCTCCTTGGGTTTCACCACGTAGTTCTGAACGATGAGCGGGTACAGGCCTCCCGCAAGCAAGGCCACCACCACGATGCCCACCACTCCGGCCAGGGGGAGCTTCCATCCCTTGTAGCGGATGTTGAGGATGAACAGGCCCGCGCACACGAAGCAAGCGGCGATGAGTATCCAGTAGGCCGGTATCTGGGCATGCACGTCGGTGTAACTCGCGCCGGTCACCGTACCCCGCGGCGAATACAGCAACCCCAGCATGTCCAGGCGGAAGCTCCAGGCCTGCACGAGCAGGGCGATCCCCGCGAGCACGGATAAATGCACCTTCACGTGGGTCGCGAAACGCTGGCCTTTCGCGGCACTGAAGCTTATCGCCCCGTAGAGGAAGTGCGTAACCGCGGTGACGATGATGATGAAGATCAGCGAGGTTATCAACCACCCCACGAAATAACGCAGGAAGGGGTACTCGAAGACGTAGTACCCGATGTCTTTTCCGAAAATGGGATCCGTCTTCCCGAAGGGAGCGTGGTTGAAGAAGATGAGCGCCTTCTCCCACTGCGCCGCCGATGACCACCCCACGATGAGGGAAATGAACGCCGAGAATATGATCAGCCCCCTGTCAAGCCACTTACCGGCCCGCTCACGGAAGTTCGCCAGCGCTTCCTCCACCTGCGATAGGGTCCCTGCAGGTTTTTCGTAGCGCGGGGTCATTCGCCGCGCCAGCCAGATGTTGCCGTAGAAGATGGCGAAAAACAGCAAGCCGAAAGCGAAGAAGAGCCATATCTGAGTGACGATCCTTTTCCAGAAAACGGAAGTATAACCGACTTCATCGTACCACAACAGGTCCGTGTAGAACGTGGATAGCCATGACGCGCTCAGGATGAGCGCTACCAGCACCAGGACGATTATCCCCACAATAAGTTTGGTGCGAGGCTTGATCTTGTCCCATCTCTCCTTGAAGCCGGACGAAGGTCCCTTGCCCTGCTTCCTACGGAAGAGGTCTGAGAACCCTCCACCGTCTCCGCCTCCTCCCCTGAACAATGAATCCCAGGGGAATTTTTCCTCCGGCACGCCTTCCTCCTTGTCTCGCCACGCGCGTTCCGCCCGCGATCGCTCCGCCAGGCTTTCGCCCGCGCGCCATGCCCGCCGCGCACGGAACGCTCCGCTGCTATTCTATACCAGTCCCGCCACTTTCCTGTATTCGGCCACTATCGCCGGGAGCACCTCTCCCGCCTTGCCCAGGCAAACGAGGTCGGCCTGGTGGTCGTGGCAGGTGGCGGTGGTGTTCACGAAGACCAGCCTGCCCTTCCTCCTCCTGGTGTATTCCGGGAGAGCGGCCGCGGGATAGACCTCGAGGCTGCAGCCCACCACCAGCATGAGATCGGAGGTGGAGGCGAGTTCGGCGGCGCGCGCCAGCACCCTGGAGTCCAGGGGCTCCCCGAAGAAGACCACGTCGGGCTTGATGGTCGCCCGGTCGTCGGGGCAGCAAGCGACCTGGTCGCCGTCACAGCTCAGTTCCTTCATCTCCTCCAGGGTGAAGACGCGCCTGCAGGCCATGCAGTGTCCGGTGCGATGGGTGCCGTGGAGCTCCAGGACGTCCGAGGAGCCGGCGCGCTGGTGCAGGTGGTCGATGTTCTGGGTTATCACCGCCCGCAGCTTCCCCAGCCGCTCCAGCTCCGCGAGGGCGTAGTGGGCGGGGTTGGGCTCGGCGTTCTCGAGGGTGGGGTTAAGCTCCTTGGCCATCTCCCAGAAGCGCTCCGGGTGGTTGACGAAGGACTCGTAGGTCCCGTAGAGCAGGGGGTCATACTTGGTCCACAGGCCCCCGGGGGAACGGAAGTCCGGGATGCCGGATTCCACGGAAATGCCCGCCCCGGTGAGCGCCACCACCTGGATCGACTCCGCTATCATCTGCGCCGCGCGCCTGATGCATTCCTCATCCATCTCTCTCTCCCGCAAGCCAGCTCAAAGCACGCCTACCCCGCGTACCATGAGATTATAGCACGATGGCACGGTCCGCCATGGCCCATCCTGCGCGCGCCACGTCCGCGCCGCGAGGCCTTAGACCCGACATCCCGCGCGAAACGGCAGGCCTCCTACGGGGCGCTTCCAAGGGCGTTGTGGCCGCCGTCCCAGACGTCGTGATAGGAGAAATACATCGATCGCTCGGCCACCACGCCCTGGTCCGAGCTGACCTTGATCGACACGTCCCTCTCGGGTCCCACCACCTCGTTGACCAGCACGGAGAAGCGCTGTCCCGGCGCGAGCATGAACTCCTGCGCCTGGGTGGTGGCGTCCTGGAAGGAATACTCGACGCTCACCTGGGCCGTAACCTCGCCGGGGTTGAGCAGGCACAGCCACTCCTCGAAGCCGGCGCGGGTGGTCCCCTCGGCGAAATACCACTCGTATGACGGGGCGGCGCCGAGGGAAAGATGGCCGCCGTCCCAGGCGCCGCGGTACTCGAAGTACATGGGGCGCTCCGCTATCACGGGACGGTCGGAGCGAACCGTGACCGCCACGTCACGGTCGGGCCCGATCGCCGCGTTGACGGGCACCGTGACCCGGCGCATGGCGGGGACGGCCACTTCCTGTTCCACCTCGCCTTCGCCCGCGACATGATAAGTCAGTTTAACCGCCGCGTCCTCCTCGCCGGGGTTGGCGAGGCACAGCCACTCCTCGAAGCCGGCGCGGGTGGTTCCCTCGGCGAAATACCACTCCTCGCGCGGCGCCGTGGCGCCCGCCGTGATATGTCCGTCGTCCCATGCTCCCCGGTAGGAGAAGTACATGGGGCGCTCGGCCACTATGGGTTGGCTGGACTCCACTCTTGCGGCCACGTCCTTCTCCGGCCCCACCACTGCGTTGACGTTGATGGTGTATCTCTTCCACGCGGGCACGACGCACCTTACCGTGAACACGTCCCCATCGGAGCAGAAGAAATCCACCTGGGTTTCGGCGTCCGCCCCGCCGGGGTTGGCCAGGCACAGCCACTCATCGAAGCCGGCGCGGGTGGTTCCCTCGGCGAAATACCAGGTCGTGGAGGTATCAAGCGCGGGTTCCGCGCAATGCCCTCCGGTCCAGGCGTCCCGGTAGCGGAAGTACATGGGGCGCTCCGCGTAAATCCTCTCCGTCGCCGTGACCGCCAGGGAGACGTCGCGCTCGGACCCGATCTCGGAGTTCACGTAGATGGTCACCCGGGCGTGCGCGGGGATGTTGTAATAACGGATGCGGTTGGCTCCGTCTGCCACCATGTAGGTCACCGTCGCGGTGTGTTCCGCGTCATGGGGATTGTATAGGGTGAGCCATTCCTCGAATCCGGCGCGGGTGGTGCCCTCGGCGAAGTAGCAGGGCACGGCTGCGGGTTGCTCGTACACGGTGAAGTCGTAGGGGTTGCTCTCTCCGAGAAGCGTGGTCACCACCACCGGCCCGGAGGTGGCCTCTTCGGGAACGATGACCACTATATAGGTATCGGTCCAGACTATCGCCGCCCCGGCGTCGGCGCCATTGAAGGTCACCGAGCATACCCCCGGTACCTGCAGGTCGCCGAAGCGCGAGCCCTGGATGGCCACGGGCATGCCCCTCCAGGCGGCGCCGGGCAGGATGGCCTCTATCTCAGGCTCCAGGCCCTGCGCGCGTGCACCGGCCGCCCACGGGAAAGCGGAAATGGCCAGCGCTAGGGAGATAAACATGGCTACGTAAGCGGCCTTTCTCATCTTCGACCTCCCGATCTCGCCGTCCTGCCTGTAGCGCTACACCTACAACCCCTTGTTTACGACCCTCCCGGCCCTGCGAAGCGGTCGCCGATATGCCCTCGCCGCGACGCGCAATAAACTCCATTATAACCATTCCGCTGACATCCGGTTTGCGCTATCCCCTCGGGAGGCCGCCAGGAGCGCGACCGTGGAGCGAAAGGGATCTGCGGCGCCGGGGCTTACGTTTTCCGCGGAAAAGCAAGCTCTGGGGGAGGTTTTTTCGCGTGCCATGGACCGTTGCCCGCAGGCGATGCCGCTTTCCACGCAACCGATATAGACAGGGTTTGAACGCTTCCCGCTTCGAAGGACTTCGTGGGCGGCGGGGGGATACAGCATACCGTTAAAGGGCGACGGCGAAGGGGGGCTTTTTTCGCGTGTTATGGACCGTTGCCACCAGCGGATATCGCTTACCGGTCGTCTCTGCTCCCTTTCCTGGGATCCCGTTCGGCTAAGGTTCGGCTAAGGCAAGCCGGCGAAGGCGTCCCGCCGACGCTCCTTTCGCCCCCGGAAACCAAGCAATCGACATAGGTAGGCCCTCGCGGGCTGTCCCTGTCACACCACCGTGCGTACGGGTCCGTACACGGCGGTTCGGCAAGGTTAAGCGGAGCAGCGGGCCTCCAAGGTGATGAGTCCGAGTTCGGAGA
>JABLXL010000018.1 GCA_013178005.1 Actinomycetota bacterium | reverse complement strand
TTTCATCTCTCTCGCACCTCTCCTGGGGCATATGGCTCGGCGCAAGGGGCCGCCGGGCCGCTCCGGCGCCTCAAAGTTACGTGCCCCGCGCTCACGAGGCTGTACTCGTCGCTGTCCAGGTTGTTCCTGCCGCACCAGGGACAGGGTTTCATCTCTCTCGCACCTCTCCTGGGGCATATGGCTCGGCGCAAGGGGCCGCCGGGCCGCTCCGGCGCCTCAAAGCTCCCCCACCTCGAAAGCGTCCCGTACGTGCATTATTCTCCAACCGCCCTCCCTTTTTAGCAAGGCGATCACGTCGAAACGGCACTCCGCGTCAACCTCTCCCTTCTCCGCCAGGTAATGCGAAGCCGCGCGGGCCATGCGCTTTCTCCTCCGCTCGTCCACCGCCCCCAACGCCTCCTCCATATCTCCGCTCCGCCGCGTCTTCACCTCGCAGAAAACCAGCATGCCCCCCTTCGCCGCGATGACGTCCAGCTCCCCGAAGGGAGAGCGGTAATTGCGCTCCACGATGCGGTAGCCGAGCCGCCTCAGGAAAGCGCAAGCCGCGTCCTCGCCCACCGCCCCGAGCTCGTGGATGCCCATGGCCTTCGTTTGCCTCACGCCTCCCTCCCTTCGCCGCCTCCGCCAGCCGACGTGTCGCGTCTTTCACGCTCGCGGTATCAGCTCCATCTGGGCCACCCGCTGGAAACTGCCGCGGTGGCAGACAGCCGGGCCATGCTCGGCTATCGCCTCCAGGTGAAAGGCGGTCCCGTAGCCTTTATGCCTGTCGAACCCGTACTGCGGGCAAAGCACCCACCAGTGCCACATGAGATGGTCCCGGATCACCTTGGCCAGCACCGAGGCCGCCGCCACGCAGCGGCAGCCCAGGTCGGCGTGCACCAGGTTCCACTGCGGGATGCCCAGGTCGCCCAGGCGGTAAAAATCCACCAGCGCCAGCTCGGGCGGCGGGGACAGTCCACGCAAGGCATCGCGCAGCGCCGAAAGGTTGCACTCCTGCAATCCCTTCGCGTCGATCTCCGCCGCCGACACGCAGGCGAAGGACCAGCTCTCGGCGACCTCCACGATGCTGCGAAACAGCTCGCGCCGCGCCCTCGGGGTCAGGCGCTTGGAGTCATCGAGGGCGTCCAGCCCCTCCAGCCGCGCCTCGCGGGGGAGGATGACCGCCGCTGCCACCAGGGGGCCCGCGAGGGCTCCCCTTCCCGCTTCGTCGGCCCCGGCGACGCGCCGGAAGCCCATGCGGTACGCCCACCCCTCCGCGGCGAGCTTTTCAAACCGCAAAGCCCCCACCCGCCTAGAGGGAAGACCACCTGCTGGGCGGCCACCAGATCGCCACCGCCCTGCCGATTATCGCCCTTAAGGGGACGAACCCCCAGCGCCTGCTGTCGTTGGAGTTGGGGCGATTGTCCCCCATGACCATGACGCAGCCCTCGGGGACCTCCCATTTTCCGTTGGCGTTGTCGCGCACGTACTCGTAATCCGCCTGGTAGGGCTCGCCGTTCACGAATAACTCCCCGTCGCGGAGCTCCACGGTGTCGCCCCCGACGCCCACCACGCGCTTGATGAAGGGCAGGGATTCCTGGTGGGTTATGTTGAGCACCTCCGCCAGAAGGTCAAGGGAGCGAGAAAAGCCGTTGCCGCCCTGGGTCCAGTTCGCGGGATCGTTGGGATCGAAGCGGAAGACGATGACCTCCCCGCGCCGGGGCTCCCGGAAATGGTAGGTAAGCCGGTCCACGAGCACCCTGTCCCCCTCCTTCAGCGTGGGCTCCATGGACGGCGAGGGGATCATGAAGGGCTTGGTCACGAAAGCCTGCAGGTAAATGGCGATGACCAGGGCGATGATAAAGAGGACCGAGAACTCGAGGACCAATCCGATCCAGTGGGCGCGGTCACGGGGCTCCTCCCCGCCCGAAGACAACCTCTTCTCCATGTCCTCGGGCCCGGGCTCTCCCGCCCCGTGGCCGGGGGGCGTCGTCGGACCTTCGGTGGGGTTACTGGACATGGAACCAGCTCAGGTCCTGCGCTTCTCCTTTATCCTGGCCGACTTGCCGACCCGGTCGCGCAGGTAGTATAGCTTGGCGCGCCTTACCCTTCCCTGGGTGACCACCTCTATTTTGGAGATGATGGGCGAATGCACGGGGAAAGTGCGCTCCACTCCAACTCCGAATGACACCTTGCGCACGGTGAAGGTCTCGCGCAGACCTCCGCCCTTGCGCGCGATCACCACTCCCTGAAAGACCTGGACGCGCTCGCGGTTCCCTTCCACCACCCTGACGTGGACCTTGACCGTATCCCCGGGCCGGAAGTCCGGTATGTCATCCCGCAGGTATTCGCTCTCCACTATGTCCGTTTTCTGCATCTTCCTTCCTCCTTTCCGCTATATTACAACCCATGGCCACCCCAAAGGGCAAGCCCGGATCGGTTTTCACCCAGCGCCGCGCCAAAGCGTCGCTCCCACGGTCCCTCCCGGCGTCGCGCCCGTGCGGCTCCGGGCATCCGGGTAAAATCAGCGGCGGCCTCGCGTGCAGCCTGGACAAGATCCGACGGCGCTTCCGCGACCGCCGTAGACCCTTGCTCAATCAGGATGGCGCCGCCCCCGGCCACGCCTCCGCTTTATCGGGGGTCAGTTTTTCTCCTTGCCGCTGCCGCCCGCGCTTTCGCTGCCCAGCAGGTCCGGGCGCACCCGTTCCGTGTAGGCGCGCGCGGCCTCGCGCCGCCACCTCTCCACCGCTCCGTGGTCGCCGGAGAGCAACACCTCGGGAACCCTCCAGCCCAGGTACTCGGCGGGGCGCGTGTACTGGGGGTATTCCAGCATCCCGCCGCTGAAGGACTCTTCCTCCAGGGATTCCCTGTTTCCCACCACGCCCGGCAGCAGCCGGGCCACCGCGTCTATGAGCACCAGGGCGGCGAACTCACCGCCGGAGAGCACGTAGTCGCCCACCGACAACGCCGAGGTGCAGAGGTGCTCCAGCACCCGCTCGTCGATGCCCTCGTAACGTCCGCAGATGAGGGCCAGGTGGGGCAGGGCCGCCATATCCGCAACCTTGCGCTGGTCGAGCCTCTCGCCCCTGGGGGTGAGCATCACCACCTCTACCTCCTCCCTGAGGCGCTCCAGCTCATCCAGGCCGTATCCCAGCGAGGAGGTTACGGCCTCGAAAACCGGCTCGGGCTTCATCACCATCCCCGCCCCGCCCCCGAAGGGGGCGTCGTCCACCTGGCGGTGCTTTCCCCTCCCGAAATCGCGGATATCGTGCACGAGCACCTCGAGTATGCCGCCCTCGATGGCCTTGCCGAGCAGGCCCTCGCGAAGGGGCGAGTCGAAGATGGCGGGGAAGATGGTGAACACGTCTATTCTCATGCCTTCGTCCCGTCAACGAGTTCGTATTATATACCGGTATCAACAAGGCCCATGGCCGTTTTCTGCGGCGGCGTGTTTGATCGGCGAAATGATGCGCGACGAACATCGCGGCGGCATGGCCACGTCGCGAGTACCCTCGCCACTGGACTCACAACTCCAACAACCCGGGGAGCGGTTCGACGACCATGGAGCCCGCTTCCAGGTCCACTTCCACGACGACCTGCTTTATGAAGGGTATGAGGAACTCGCGTTCGCCCTCCACCACCAGCACGTCGTTGGCGCCGGTCTCTATCACCTCCACCACCCTGCCCAGGACGCGCCCTTCGCCGGTCCTCACCTCCAGGCCGAGGACCTGGTGCTCCCACATGCCCGAACCGGGAGCCTTTCCCAGTTCCCCGGGGGTGACGAAAAGGGCCTTTCCTAAGAGCGCCTGCGCGCCCTTCCGGTCATCTATGCCCCGGAACTTCGCCCTGAGCCCACCGCGGTCCTCGACCGCCTCCTCCAGGAGCAACCGCTCGCCACCCTCCCCGCCCTCGAGGATGAAGCGGCTCCCGGGGGAGAAGCGTCGAGGGTTCTCGGAGAGGACCTCCACCCGCACCCAGCCCAGCACGCCGTAGGGCTTGAGCACCCGCCCCACCACCACCAGGGACACCTTGCGGGCGCGGGAATCCATGTTCTCAGTCGATGATCTCCACTATGGCGTTGCGCCCCTCCCTGGTGGCAGACGCCTTGATGAGGGTACGCATCGCCTGGGCGATGCGTCCGTTCTTGCCGATGACCTTTCCCACGTCGTCGGGGTGGACGCGCAGTTGCAGTATCGTGGACCTCTCCCCTTCCACCGAGGTGACCTCGACGCCCTCAGGGTTGTCCACCAGCGCCCGGGCGAGGTATTCCAGCAGTTCCTTCACGCCGGCCTCCCTGCCGGTGGCCTGGTTAGCTTCCACTTTTTTCCTCCTGGAACCTCTGCCATATTCCCTTGATCTCCATGAGCTTGCGCACCTGGTCCGTGGGCTGAGCTCCGTCGCGCAGCCACTTCAGGACCTTTTCCTCGTCGAACTCGATCAGGGAGGGTTCCGCGCGGGGATCATACCGCCCGAGGACCTCTATGAACCTGCCGTCCCGGGGACTGCGCGCGTCGGCCGCCACCACCCGGTAGTAGGGCTTCTTCTTGCCGCCCATGCGCCTGAGCCTGATCTTCACCAAGTCGCCGCTCTCCTTTCCTCCGCCTCTTCCCGCATATCTCGCGGATCCGCTACAACTGGAAGGGAAACATCTGTCCCATGCGCCTCGGGGACATCTTTCCGAATTGCTTCATGAGCTTCTGCATCTGCTGGAACTGCTGCAGCAGCCGGTTGACGTCCTGGGTGCTGGTGCCGCTACCCCGGGCGATGCGCTGCTTGCGGCTGGCCCCGATTATCTGCGGTTTGCGCCGCTCCTCCGGGGTCATGGACTGGATGATGGCCTCCACCCGCTTGATCTGCGATTCGTCCACCTGCAGCCCCTTCAGCTTGGAGGACGAGATGCCGGGGATCATGCCCAGTATCTGGTCCAGGGGCCCCATTTTCTTGAGCTGGTTCATCTGGTCAAGGAAATCCTCCAGGGTGAACTGCTGCTTGCGCAGCTTGCGCTCCAGCTCCTGGGCCTTCTTTTCGTCGTAGGTGGCCTGGACTTTCTCGATGAGGGTGAGCATGTCCCCCATGCCCAGGATGCGCGAGGCCATGCGGTCGGGGTAGAAGGGCTCGAGGTCGCCCATCTTCTCCCCCACGCTGGCGAACTTCACGGGCTTGCCCGTGACCGCCTTGATGGAGAGGGCCGCTCCTCCCCTGGCGTCGCCGTCGAGCTTGGTGAGGATGACCCCGTCCACCCCCACCCTCTCCACGAAGGCCTGCGCCACGTTCACCGCGTCCTGGCCGGTCATGGCGTCCACCACCAGCAGGGTCTCGCTGGGAGGGTGCTTTTTCTTGATGCGCACCAGCTCCTGCATCATCTCCTCGTCGATGTGCAAGCGGCCGGCGGTGTCGATGATCACCGTGTCCAGGCCTTCCTTCTCCGCCTTCCTGAGGCCCGCGGCCACGATATCCTCGGGCCGGGCGGAACGGTCCGCGTAGACCTCTATGCCCACCTGCTCGCCGAGCTTCTCCAGCTGGTCGATGGCGGCGGGACGGTAGATATCCGCCGCCACCATCATGGGGTGGCGCCCCTGGTTCTTGAGGTGCACCGCGAGCTTGGCCGTGGCGGTGGTCTTTCCCGACCCCTGCAGGCCCACCAGCATGACCGTGGCGGGAGGTCGGCCTCCGAAATCGATGCGTTCGTTGGAGCTCCCTAAAAGCTCGGTCAGCTCCTCGTTGACGATCTTGATCACCTGCTGGGCCGGGGTCAGGGAGCGCAGCACCTCCTGCCCCACCGCCCTCTCCCTTACCCTGGCGATGAACTCCTTGACCACTTTGAAATTAACGTCCGCTTCCAGGAGGGCCAGGCGTATCTCGCGCATCACCTCCTCGACCTGCTTTTCGGACAGCTTTCCGTGCCCGCGCAGGCGCTTGAAGATGTCCTGGAGACGGTCGCTCAGGTTGTCGAACATGGGCTTACGCGCTCTCTTTCCTCTTCACTCGATACCTTGGGGTCAGGCCTCAAGCGCTGGTTTCACGCTTATGAGAACCGGACCACTAAAATATTAAAATTATCCGAAAGCCCTGGTGATGTCAAAAATCAGGCCTCCCGTCGCTCCGTGCAGAACGCGGGTATCCATCCCCACCGTCCCTCACGATCCCTGCACCACAACCAGCCGGCGGCCTCCTCGTGGACCTCCACGACATCCCCGGCACGGACGTTGAGCTCGCTGGAGTCGTAGTCGCGCAGGGCCGTGCAGACACCGCCCCGCCTCGTGACGAAGCCCTCGGGAACCCACGCCCCCCTGCCCTCCCGGTTCACGCACCAGACCCAGCCCTCCCACACCGTCTCGCGGCTTTCCACCGTGAGCTCCTCGCCGGCGGAGAAAACCGGCGCGTCGGGATAGGACGCAACGTGGTCATGGATGATCCGGCAGGTGAGAACGTGGTTACCCCCGGCGGCGCCACGTGGATCCATGTCGTCAACCGCCTCCTCTCCGCCCGATACCTTGGGGTCGGGCCTCAAGCGCTGGTTTCACGCTTATGAGAACCGGACCATTGAAACAGCTAAAATCATCCGAAAGCCAAGGTGATGCAAATAATCGGTGCCCGGACCTTGAGACGCCATGGGGAACGATAACTACCTTACGCGAGGGGCACGGTGAAATAGAAGGCGCTTCCATGGCCGGGCTCGGACTCGACCCACACCTCGCCCCCCCAAGCCTCGACCGCCCGTTTCACCGTGGCGAGACCGATGCCCAGCCCGGGGTATTCCGAATCGCAGCAACGCATGAAAGGGCGGAAGATGTTCTCGTGTTCCTCCCGCGGTATCCCTATCCCGTTGTCGATAACCTGGAACACGGCCATGCCGCCCCGCTCTTCACAGGCCACTTCCAACCTGGGCGTACGGCCGAGGTCACGGTATTTCAACGCGTTGCCCAAGAGGTTGGAGAACACCTGGTAGAGCTTGACGGGGTCGGCTTTCACCAAGGGAAACGGGCCCCGTGCCTCCACCTGCGCTCCCGTGCCCCTGATTTCGGGGTCCTTGTCCAGGAGCGCCTCGCGCAACACCTCTTCCGATCCAGCCTCCGCAGCCTCCCTCTCCCTCCAGGCAGCCCTGGCATAGGCTAGGAGCGAGCTCATGTGGGATTCCATGCGCTCCGCCGCCTCCACTACGCACGCCAGGCACTCCTCGGCCTCCGCCCTGTCTCCCTGTCGCAGCGACTGCAGCGCCGACCTGGCGAAGCCATCGATCAACCCCAGCGACCCCCGCAGGTCATGGGAAACGGCCTGTGCGAAGGCCTCGAGCTCCTCGTTCTTGTGCTTGAGCTCCTGCTGCATGCGCTCGCGCACCGCGATCTCCTCCCGCAGCCTCTCGTTGGCGTCCATGATCTCCAGGGTGCGCTCCTCGACAAGCTCCTCCAGGTGTTCCCGATACCTCTTCAGCTCCTCTTCCGCCATGCGCCTCCTGGTTATGTCCCTGAAAATGCCGCGGGTGCTCACCGGTCGACCGTGCTCGAAGCGGCAGCTGCTCTTCCCCTCCAGGATCACCTCCCTGCCGTCCCTGGCCAGGTACACCACCTCCGTGACCTCCACCTCCTCGCCCTCCAGGACGCGCTTCAGCATCTCCCGGCAATGCGCGCGGTATCGGGGGTGGACGACGTCGAAAAGGTTCAAGCCTTCCAGCTCCTCCCTCTCGTATCCCAGCGTTTCCAGCCAGGTGCGGTTGACGTACTGGAAGCGCCCCTCGGGGTCCACGCTCTGGATGAGGTCGCCGGCGTTGTCGAAGAGGTCGCGGTAGCGCTCCTCGGACTCCATGAGCGCGGTCTCCCATTCCTTCCTCTGGGTGATGTCGATGCCGGTGGCGGCCATGTAGCGTGGCTTGCCATCCAGGCCCTTTATGACGATGCCGTTCATGAGCATGGGGAAAACCGTCCCGTCCCTCCGGGCATGCCAGACCTCCAACGCGTCGTACCTTCCCTCCTCCTTAAGGCGGCGGTTGATCTCGTCCACCTCGGATATCTGGTCCCGGTTGTGGAATATGGAGAGGTTTTTTCCCAGGACCTCCTCCGGCAGGTATCCGTGGGAGAGGGCGAAGTAACGATTGACGAAGATGATCTCCCCGCCCAGGCCCGCCACCGCGATGCCGAAATTGGCGTTTTCACAGATGGTCTTGAGCATGCGGGCCTCCTCCTCGGCGGCCCTGCTCGCGGTCACGTCGGTCATCACCCCCGCGAGCCCTCGCGGCTCGCCGTCCCGGAGGATGGGGCGGCTGCTCGTCCTCACGAGGTGCGTTACCCCATCCTTGTCCCTCACCCTGAACTCGTAGGGCTCCAGGCTTCCCTCCAGGGTGCCGAGGTAGCTCTCCATGAGGCCGGGCAGGTCGTCGGGATGCACGAAATCCACGAAGGGTTTGCCGACCACCTCCTCGACCTTGTAGCGCGACATGAACTCAATGGCGGGACTTATGTAGGTGAACACACCGCTTTCGTCCAACGCGAAGACGACGTCGTTGAGGCTGTCGAGGATCATCCTGAAAAAACCGCTTCCGGGCCAGCCTCCCTGCCGCCCTTTCGCGCGCATGGGATTCACGCCGGCTTCTGCGGCGTCTTTTTCATGTGCGCGACGATGGCGCCCTTTTCCATCCTTGCCGGAAAGCTTTTCGTCCTTCAACCCGTTCAACCGCTCCATGCGCGGACAGCGGCGGCCTTATGCTTGGAACCGCGTTATCCACGTGGGCATAACCGCCCTGCCTAGCGTCGCCTCTACCCTCGCCCCATTGTGCCCGGGCCAGTTCCCGGGAACCATTGCATCGAGATCAATAAACCTTTGCCTCGAGGCCTATATATTATATCGGTTAGATTTGGGTTTCAAATCACCCGGCCGGGCGAATAAAGCGTGCCAGAGGTAAGCTATCTCCTCGCCCAGACCGCTTCCCTACCCGCCGCATCGCCGTCCCTTATCGCGCGTCCCGCGGGATCAGGACAGGGGAGAGATGAGGGCCTGGGCGAACTCCCTTGGATCAAAGGCGTGCAGGTCGTCCAGGCCCTCGCCCACGCCAATGAACTTTATGGGGATGCCCAGCTCGTTCACTATGGCCACCACGATGCCGCCCTTGGCGGTTCCGTCCAGCTTGGTGAGCACCACTCCCGTTACCTCCACCGCCTCCCCGAACTGTCGCGCCTGGATGAGCCCGTTCTGCCCCGTTGTGGCGTCGATGACCAGCAGGGTCTCGGTCACCTCAGCGTTCCTCTCCGCCACGCGCTTTATCTTCCTGAGCTCCTCCATGAGGTTTACCTTAGTGTGGAGGCGGCCGGCGGTATCGGCGATCACCACGTCCACCCCTCTCGCCCGCGCCGATTCCACCGCGTCGTGCACCACCGCCGCCGCGTCGGCGCCCTGGCGGTGTTTCACGGTGTGCACCCCCACCCGCTCACCCCATACCTCTAGCTGCTCGATGCCGGCGGCGCGGAAGGTGTCTCCCGCGGCCAGGATGACGCGCTTTCCTTCACCGCGCAGCAGGTGGGCGAGCTTGGCGATGGTGGTGGTCTTGCCGGTGCCGTTCACGCCCACCACCATGATCACGCTGGGCCCGGCGTCCGAGAACCGCAGGCCTCCCGCCCCCACGTCCAGCGACTCCGCCAGCACTTCCCGGAGCAGGTCGAGGAAGGCTTCCGGGTCCTTTACCTTTTCGCCCGCCATGCGTTCCTTGACCCTGTCCACCATGACCATGGTCATCTCCATACCCACGTCAGCTCCCACCAGGATGTCCTCGACCTCCTCCCAGAAGGCGTCGTCGAATCGCCGCGCCGCCAGCGCCTTGGCGAGGGGGCCCATCAGGCTCACCCGCGATTTGCTGAGCCCCCTGCGCAATCGCGGTAGCCACCCTTCCCTCTCCTCGACGTCCCGCGTCTCGCCCGCGCGCGCCTGCTCTTCCGCGGGCTGAGCTTCCTCGAGCGCGCCGGCGGTCTGCGGACGCTCCGGCGCCCCGCCACGGTCCTCCGCCGCCTCCTTCGGGACCAAATCCCCCAAATCCCCCAACGCGCCAAAGTCGGCTTCCGGCTCCACGCCCGGCCCCGCCACCTCGTCGCCGGTGCCGGCGGCCTCCACGGGTGAAGGACACGCCAGGGCCTCCCCCTCGCCCTCCGCGATCTCCGGCAGCTCCTGCAGTTCCTCCAGAGCCTGGAGCTTCTCCTGCTTCCTGCGCTCCTTCTCAGCCTTTCTTTCCGCCTTGAGGCGCGCCTTCTCCTCCCTGGCGCGCGCTTTCATCTCCTCTTTCTCGCGCTTCTTCGCCTCTTTTCCCTCCGACATCCGTGCCTTCCCGTCCTCTTCGTCCGCTTCCTTAAAACGCGCCTTCTCCTCCCTGGCGCGCGCTTTCATCTCCTCTTTCTCGCGCTTCTTCGCCTCTTTTCCCTCCGACATCTGTTCCTTCCCGTCCTCTCCGTTCAATGCGCGCCCCCTCACAGTAACGCAGGGAAATACCTTTTCGACCTGTCCCTTTTCTAAACCACGGCGAAAATATCTTAGGCTATTTTATGCCTGGTGTCGGTGTCATGTCTTCACTTTTCCGTTCCGTGTTGACGATGTGTATATGTCTTGCGAACCGGAGGAATGGAAACTGCCCGCTTTCGACCCTCGGAGAACCGGCGCCCTTACCTATCTCGCCTCTATTGCTGGATGCCGATCGCTCAGGCGGTTCCCGTGCGCGCGAGGCGTTCCGCCTCGTCCAGCCTCTGGCTCACCACCCGCGACACGCCCGTCGCCTGCATGGAGACCCCGTAGAGGATGTCGGCTATCTCCATGGTACGCTTCTGATGCGTGATCACGATGAGCTGGGAATCGCCCCTGAATTCCTTGAGCATGTCCAGGAAGCGGTGCAGGTTTACGTCGTCGAGGGCCGCCTCCACCTCGTCCAGGAAATAGAAGGGGCTGGGGCGCGTCTTGAAGAGAGCGAAGAGGAAGGCCAGCGAGATGAGTGCGGTCTCCCCGCCGGAGAGCAGGGACAGCTTTTTCAGGCGCTTTCCCCGCGGCTGCGCCTCTATGTCCACCCCGGTATTGAGCAGGTCGGTGGGATCGGAGAGGGTGAGCTCGGCCCTGCCCTGGGGGAAGAGTTTCTCGAAAAGCTCCTGGAAGTGCCGGTTCACCTCATCGAAAGTATCCTTGAAGATGCGCATTATCTCGCGATCGATTGCGCGCACCACTTTCAGCAGGGAGCCCTTGCTCTCCCGCAGGTCTTCCACCTGCTCCACCAGGAAATCGTAGCGTTCCTGCAGGGAACGGTGCTCCTCCACCGCCATGAGATTCACCTGGCCCAGGGATTCCCTTCTCCTCTCCAGGCCTTCGCATTCCTCCCGCATCTCCGAGACCGGCCTGTCGGGCAGGTAGTCTGCGACGGCGGTCTCCAGGGGCATCTTGTGCTCGTCCAGGAGCCGCTGCACGAGCATGTCCACGCGCATCTTCAACTGGGTCGCCGCCAGGTCGCGGTTGTGTGAAAGCTCCCGCAACTCCTCCTCCCGCGCCCCCATCTCGGCCAGGCTTTCCCGCAGCGCCTCCAGCTCACGCTCCCTCTCCTCCAGTTCGCGCCTGCCCTCAGCCTCGCGCTCCGCGCAGCGGGCCGCCATGCCGGCATGCACGTCGATGAGGGCGCGGACCAGGGCCAGGATCCGCTCCTGTTTCCCAGTCAGCTCCGCAAGCTCCTCGCGTCCCGGGGGCGCGGGTGCCTCTAGCTCCGCCTTCAACTCCTCCAGCCTGGCGTCCAGGTTGCTGCGACGTTCGCCCAGGGAAGCCATCCTCGCCCCCAATTCCTGTATGGCAGCCTCGAAACCGCGCTCCCCCTCGCGCAGCTTCGACGCCTCTCCCTCGCGCTCCCCCAGACGCCGCGCCGTCTCTTCTTCCTCGCGCGCCAGCGCCCCGATATCGCCCTCCAGCATCCCGGCCTTTTCCTCGAGGTTAGCCGCCTCGCCCTCCAGGGAAGCTGCGCGCTCCAGGGAGGACCTCTCCTCCTCGATCATTTCCTCCACGCGGCGCGACAGAGCCTTTCTCTCCAGCTCCAGTTCCCTGCGCCTTGCCTGCACTTCTCCCATCTCCGCCGCCAGTACCTCGGCCTCCTTCTCCAGGCCCGCCAGGGTGGAAAGGGCGCTCTTCCGCCTCACCTCCAGGGAGACCGCCTCCTCGTCGCAGAGATCCAGCATCTCCTGCAGTTGCTCTATCTCTCGCCTGCTGGCGATGACGTGGAAGGGGCTGCGCGGTCGCGCTCCCCCCTTGACGGCTCGCCGCGGCGCCACCACGTCGCCGTCCTGGGTGACAAAGGTGAGGGTGGGGTAGTTCTCGGCGCCCGCGGCCGCATCATCCAGGGTGGAGCACAGCACGACGTCTCCGAGCAGGCACTCGAGGGCGGGCGCTATCTCCTGGTCGCCTTCGACCACGTCCAGGGCCGGCACTCCCCCCGCGATGCGGGCCAGGTTCCTCCTGTCCCCGTCCGTACCCGCGGCCAGCTCCGAGAGGGGGAGAAACACGCAGTAGCCGCCCTCGTCCCTCTTGAGCAGGCGTATGGCCTCCATGGCCGAGGCCAGGTCGCGCGTGACCACGCTGAACAGCCACGGCCCGAGGAAGGACTCCAGGGCCCTCTCCCACCTCTCCTCCACCTTGATGCGGTGGAGGAGCATGCCCATGACGCCGGGAATGTTTTGCGCCTCGTCAAGCACCCTTGAGGCTGCCGCCGCGTAGTCTATGCGAGAGGCAAATACCTCCTGGAGAGCCCTCAGCCTGGCGATGACCAGGGCCTCCTCCTGAAAGGAGCGTCGCTGCATACGCCCTATGGACTCGACCTCCTCCCGGAACCTGTTCATGTCGCCGCGGACCTTCTCCAGCGCCGTCTCCAGTTCCAGGGCGCGGGAGACCAGTTTTTCCTCTTCCGAGGCCTTATTCCGTTCCTCACCGCGCAGCGCCTCCATTCCCTCGCGCAGCTCCTCGCCCCGCGCCCTAAGGCTGGAGGCTTCCTCCCGTAACGTCTCCCCCTTCTCTTTAAGCCTGGATACTTCCGCCTCCAGGCGACGCTTCCTCTCCCGGACCTCCTCCAGGGCGCGCCGACACGCGTCTCTCTCCTGGCGCGCCCGCCCCAGCGCCGACGCGACCTCCGCGCGTTCAGCACGCAGACGCTCCTGCTCGCCCCTCAGCTCCGCGAGCTCTTCCACCGCGCGCTTTCTCTCCTCCTCCAGCTCCGACGCCCTGCGTGCGATCTCCTCGCGCCGCGACCTCCAGCCTTCGCGGTAGGAGACATCGCCGCCCAGGGCGGCGTAGAGCTTCAGTCGCTCCTCGCCCAAACTCTCGCACCCCCGCAACCTCTCCCCCAGCGATACCAGGCGCATCTCCCGGTCCCTGCAGGCGTCGAGCTCCACGCGCAGCCTCTTGATCTCCTCTTCCAGCTCGCCCATTCTGTGGCGGGCCCCGCCCTCCGCGGCCACGACCTCCTCGAGGTCGCGCGCCAGCTTCTCCTCCTCCTCACGGCGGTTCTCCCATTGCCCCTTGAGCTCCTGCAGCTCAGCTACCAGGATGCGGATGGAGAGGTCCCGGATGCGAGCCGACAGCTCCCGGTATTCCTGCGCCTGCCTGGCCTGCCTTTCCAGGGGCTTCAACTGCTTGTTCACCTCGGACATGATGTCCTTGATGCGCACCAGGTTGCGCTCCACCCCCTCGATCTTACGCAGGGCTTTCTCCTTGCGCCGGCGGTGCTTGCGCAATCCCGCCGCTTCCTCGATGAAATAGCGGCGGTCCTCGGGCTGGCTGCGCAGGATCCCCTCCAGCTTGTTCTGCCCGATCACCGCCGTGAGCTCTCTTCCCACCCCCAGGTCGGAGAGGAGCTCCTGGATGTCGACCAGGCGGCAGGGCGTCTTGTTCAGCAGGTACTCGCTCTCGCCCGTGCGGTAGATGCGCCGCGTCACCACCACCTCGGGAAAGTCGAGGGGAAGGTCGCGGTTGCCGTTGTCCAGGGAGAGCGAGACCTCGGCCATGCTCATGGGCTGCCTGGTCGCGCTTCCCGCGAAGATCACGTCCTCCATCTTGGAGCCCCGCAGGTTGCGCGGACTCTGCTCTCCCAGCACCCAGAGCACCGCGTCGGCCACGTTGCTCTTGCCGCTTCCGTTGGGACCTACGATCACCGATATGCCGGGCTCGAACTCCAGGGTGACCTTGTCCGCGAAGGACTTGAACCCGCGCGCGCTCAGCGTCTTCAGGTACATCTCGCCTCTCTTACTCTCCTGTCAACCGCTGCTCATCGTGGTCAACCACGTTTTCAGTTATTTTTCTCCCTTTCCCCTCCCCTGACCTTCCCCCCTCGAACGCGTCCGCGAAATCCGATCGCTTGTCTGCAATCAACCATTAATTACCAGGTTATGGTCGGGTCCACCGCACCCGCACAACCGGGCCGATTGCGGGTGGCCAAGAAACCGGGAACCAGGATGCCGTATGGTTCGGAATGCATGAAAACCGGATGGTATCGCGTCGCGTTTCGTAAAAAACGGGATGGCCGCGCCATATCCGCCCACCGCCTCGGGGCAGCCCGGGCTATTCGGGGCACCTTTTCCGCCCTCCCCATGGCCCCTGGGCTGCATGATTCGCCGCCACATGGGGCGCGCGGCATGGCCCGCGCGTGCACGGTCTCGCGCCGCGTCCCTCCCGCCATGCCCGAAGCGCCGGAGTGATTTCCGCGCCCGCCTCACTCGACCCCGGCGGGCGGTCGGCGCCCTGTCAGGGGCAGCTATTCCACGGGGAAGAAGCCGACCCCCACGGTCCCGGGGCCGACATGCGATCCGATGACCGGACCGGTCTCGTTCACCGCTATGGAGTCGGGATCGCAATTTAATGATTTCTTCACCTTCTCGCGCAGCTCCTCGAGGCGCGCCCTGTCCCTCACGTAGGTCAACCCCACCTGCACCTTCCGGCCACCTGCCTTCTCCACCGCCAGCTCCACCAGTCGGTCGAGGGCCTTCCCGCCGCCGCGCACCTTGTCCAGCGCATCGATGGTTCCGTCGATGTAGAGGATGGGCTTGATGCGCAGCATGGATCCCATGAGTGCCTGGGCCCCGCCGATTCTTCCTCCGCGGTGGAGGTATTCGAGGGTGTCCACGCAGAACATGAGGGCGCTCTCCCCGATCATGCGCTGGGCCAGCGATACCAGCTCCTCCGCGCTCTTTCCCTCGTCCCTCGCCTTGACCAGCTCCTGGACGAACATCATGAGCTGGATGCCTGTGAAGCGGGAGTCTATGACCTCAATGGGATAATCTCCCATCTCAGCCGCGGCGGACCGGGCTGATTCGCAGGTGCCGCTTATGCCCGCGCTTATGTGGATGCTAACCAGGCTGTCGTAACGTTCCGCCATCTCGCGATAGGCCTCCAGGAACTCTCCCGCGGACGGCTGTGAGGTGGTCGGGAAGGTCCCCGGCTGCTGCAGACGCCGGTAGAACTCGTCGTTATCGATATCCACTCCCTCGCGGTACGACACCTCCTCCATGATCACCTTAAGCGGGACCACCTTGATGTCGTGCTCCTCGACATATCCCTTGTCGAGGTACGCCGTCGAATCCGTCACTATCCCGATTCCAGCCATCCCGTACCCCCTTTTCACTCGCGCTTTTTTTCCGTCAACAACGGCCCATCTTGCGCAGGGCATCGCGTGCTGCTTCCTGCTCCGCCTCCTTCTTCGAGCTGCCGCTGCCCTGACCCAGGCGCTTGTTTTCCACGAAGACCACGGCATGGAAGACCTTGCGGTGATCGGGGCCCTCCTCCCGCAGGCGGTAACGCGGCAACGCTCCCCGCTCTTTCACCAGCAGCTCCTGCAGCTGTGATTTATAATCATAATCCATCCTGCCGGAAAGCGCTTTCTCGAGCTTGTCCCCGAAGATGCGCAGGCAGACCCGCTCCGTCTCCTCCAGGCCCCGGTCCAGGTACACGGCCCCTATCAAGGCCTCCAGGGCATCCGCCAAGATGGAGGACTTGTCCTCGCCCCCATCCGCCCTCTCGTCACGGCTGAGGTAGATATGCTCTCCGAGGCCTAAGCTCCTCGCCATATCAGCAAGCGAGTTCATGTTCACCAGGTAAGAGCGGATACGCGTGAGGTCCCCTTCGCCGAGCTCCGCGTGCCTGCGGTAGAGGTATTCCGATATCACCACGTCGAGGACCGCGTCTCCCAGGAACTCCAGCCTCTCGTAGGTCTGTCCCTGCGGAAGCGAGTTCTCGTGCGCGTATGAACGGTGGGTGAGAGCCCTTCTCAGCAGTTCCTCATCCCGAAAAGTGATTCCGAAGATCTCCTCTACCGGATGCCTGGCACGTTCGGGACGTCTGCGCTTGCTCCCTCGCCTGAAAAGCATCCCTAGCCTCGGCTCCCCGGCTCCAGCAACCTCTCGGTGTTCTCCACCAACCCAGACCTGACCGCCTCAGCCGCCACGCGCAGGGAGTTCTTGATGGCCACGGCGTCCGAGCTTCCGTGGGCGATGATGCAAACCCCCCGCACCCCCAGCAGCGGCGCGCCCCCTATGGCGCGGTAATCGAGCTCCTCGCGCAGGGACAGCAGGGCGGGAAGGACGGGCTTCAACTCCTCCTCGGCCAGGGAGGAAAGGCCCTCCAGCAACCGGCCGGTGATCATGGAGGCCACTCCCTCCACCACCTTGAGGGTCACGTTGCCGGTGAAGCCGTCGGTCACCACCACATCCGCCTTGTCCGACGCCAGGTCCCTGCCCTCCAGGTTGCCCACGAAATTGATGCGAGGCTCGGAGCGCAGCAGCCGGTGTGCCTCGCGGGCCAGCTCGTCCCCCTTGGAATCCTCCTCTCCGATGTTGAGCAACCCGACCCTTGGCGCCGCGATCCCGAAGCGCAGCGAGGCGTAGGCGCTTCCCAGCAGGGCAAACTGGCGCAGGTGCTCGGGGCGGCAATCCGCGTTTGCGCCCGCGTCCAGCAGCAGCTTCGGAGCTCGCGCCGGAGGGAGCACCACCGCCACCGCCGGCCTCTTCACGCCTTTCATGCGCCCCCAGGAGAAGAACGCCGCCGCCATGGCCGCCCCGGTGTTGCCGGCGGAGACCATGGCTTGCGCCCTCCCTTCGCGCACCTCCTCAGCGGCCTTAACCACCGATGATTCACCGCGGTCCCGCACCGCCCAGGCTCCCTCTTCGTGCATCTCCACCGTATCAGGTGCGTGAACCACGGGCAGTTCCCCGCGGCCTTCCCTGGCCAGGATCTCCCCCAGCACCGCCTCGTCCCCCACCAGCAGGACATCCAGGCCCAACTCGTCCCGGGCATCCAGGGCGCCCAAAACCGTCGCCTCGGGAGCCTTGTCGCCGCCCATGGCGTCCAGGGCAACCGTCAGTTTACGCGTATCCTCCACCTTTGCCCCTTTTCCTCGCACGCGCCGGGTTTCGCCTTGACGGGGGATTGATCATCCTTGGTGCCTGTACACGCTCAGACGCGTGGGCCGTTGGACCGCCCTCGAGCCGGTACCGCCTCAAGGCGTTCCCGTCCTCACTCCGTTTCCAGGACCTCCCGGCCGTTGTAGGTGCCGCAGTTGGGACAGGCCCTGTGGGGGAGTTTGGGTGAATGGCACTGCGGGCACTCCGACTTGGGGGGAGCCGACAAACCCCAGCGCGAACGCCTCGAAGAGGTCCTCGACCTCGATTTTTTCCGCTTGGGAACCGCCATTTTTCGGCCTCCGTAAAAACCCTTTTTACCTCGTCTCTTTCCTTTTCCAGCTCCACCAGAGTATAAGCGCGGGCTCTTAAGCGGTCAAGCGCGCGAAGCGCCCGGCGCGGCGGCACCGTCACTCCCGCCCGTACCTTTCCAGCAGGTCCCTGAACACCTCCATACGCGGGTCGATCAAATCGTCGGCGCACCCGCAATCGCCCTGGTTGAGGTTCTTCCCGCACTTGGGGCAGAGGCCGCGGCACGCCTGGTCGCAGAGACGTTTTATGGGGAGGCCGGTCATCACGTTGTCGTTCACCAACAGGTTGAGGTCCACGGTCCCCTCGTGGATAACGTAATCGTCGTCCTCCAGGACCTCGGCGTCGCGCAACCTCCCGGCCTCCGGTACCGCCGCTCCCAGCCCGGGCCGGCGGTAGAACTCATCCACGGGGATATCGAGCCGGTGGCGGTATTCCTCCAGGCAACGGGTGCAGGATACCTTTACCGTCCCCTCGATCCTGCCCTTCACGCGGATGCCGTCCGGACAACTCTCCATCCAGGCTTCCAGCTTCATCTCCCCTTTTTCTCCCGAGAAGACCACTCCCTCGTCCCCCGCCCGGGCTTCCAGGTAAACGGTGATCTTCTCCCGCGAGAACACCTTTTTCTGCAGGTTGGTTACGGGGACCTTCAGACGACGCTCAAACGATGATTCGGACATCCTCCATGCTCCTTGACCCGGCCGCGCGCGGCGGCTCGAAAAATTCAGGGGTTTTACGCCGGACGGAATGGCTTGCCTCCAGATCCCGCGGCCGCTCCTTGCAACCACGAAAACCTGCTACCCGTCTTTGCCTTGCCCTATGACGGAAGGATATATATCAGGGAATGTCAGTCCAGTTCGAAATCCTCTTTTTCCGCCTCCTGCTCCGGAGGTCCCTGCAGCCTCTCCCTCGCCCGCTTTATTACCTCCAGGAGCTTGTAGCAAGTGACCTCGAGGTTGGCCAGGCGCTCGTCCGCGTAGTCCTCGGCCTCCAGCCTTATCTCCCTCGCCTGCGCCTGGGCCTCCTCGACGATCCTCTCCGCCTCCGCCCGGGCCGCCTTGATGATCTCCGTCTCCTCGATCAGCCGGACGCGCTCTTCCTGTGCCTCCTCACGGATCCTCTCCGCCTCCTTGCGGGCTTCCTCCATGAGCTCCTGCTTTTCCTTCACCATCCAGCGCGCCTGCTTGAGCTCCTCGGGAAGAGAGCTGCGGAACTCGTCCAGCAGCTCGAAGATCTCGGTTTCGTTGATCATGACCGAGGACGAGAAAGGGACGTGCTTGCTGGAAACGATGAGGTCCTCTATCCGGTCCAGTTGTTGAAAGACGTCCATCTAGACCGCCCCTTTCTTCAACCCACTGAATTTCATGGCGAACATATCCATCAACTCCCCCTCTATCTCCTCCGGCACCAGGCCGGCGATGGAACCACCGTAGCAGGCCACCTCCCGCACCGCGCTGGAGCTGATAAAGGTGTACTCGGGGTTGGCCATGACGAAGAACGTCTCCACTTCCTCGCCCATGGCCTGGTTTATCTGTGCCATCTGGAACTCGTACTCGAAGTCGCTGATGGCGCGGAGGCCTTTGACGATCACCGTCGCCCCCACCTTGCGAGCGAAATCAACCAGCAGGGAATCGAAGGGCGCGACCTCCACGTTTTCCATCTCCGCGGTGACCTTGCGGAGCAGCTCCACCCTCTCCTCCAGCGTGAACAGGGGCCGCTTGTAGGGGTTGGCGGCCACGGCGACGATGAAGCGCTCGAAGTACCTGCGCGCCCTGCTGATGACGTCAAGGTGCCCGCAGGTGATGGGGTCGAAGGTCCCGGGACATATGGCGACGGTCATGGCTCGCTGGACCCCTCCTCTTCCACCTTTACAGCATTTTCCTCTTTTACATAAACATCCACCGCGGTCTCCCCGTACTTCCGCCTTTCCAGGTGTCTAACTCCCGCCGGCGGCTCCGGGGGTTCGCTCCGCAGTGGAGCCTCTATGATAACCACCGAAGAGGGCGCCAGGAACCCTCCCACGGCCAGTCTTTTCAGCATCTCCTGCCGGTATCGTAAGTCAATTCTATAGGGTGGGTCTATAAAAATCAAATTGAAGGGAGGTCGCTTCCCCGCGGTTTTACGCAGGTAATCGAGTATCTCGGCCCTCACCACCCTCCCCCGTCCGGACATTCCAAGCATATCCAGATTTTCCTGAATAATGCGGCAGGGCTCGCTGCCCCGATCTACGAAAACCGCCTCCCAAGCTCCCCGGCTCAGCGCCTCGAGCCCCAGGGAACCACTTCCCGCGAAGAGGTC
Source organism: Actinomycetota bacterium (assembly GCA_013178005.1). Lineage (GTDB taxonomy): Bacteria > Actinomycetota > Geothermincolia > Geothermincolales > RBG-13-55-18 > Solincola_B. Next base: position 41,607 of record JABLXL010000018.1, on the reverse strand, counting down.
CAGCACCGTCGCTCCCTCCACCTTCTCTCCCAGCATGCTGAAAACCGCCTCGCGCACGAAATCCCGCATGGGGCGCGTGCGGTCTCCGCGGGGAGCTTTTATGCGCCTGCCCTTCGCCTCCCCGGCTATGATCCTCATGGTTCAGCCTCGTCCCTGAATCGCATACCAGCCGCCTATCACGGAGACGCTCCCGCCACCTCGGCCCTGACCACGTAGCGGTAAGGCGGATGGAAGGTCGGAGAAGGCCTTCCGTCCCCGGCGCAACAGACGAAGAAGGTGAGCAGGGGGTGGGCGGTTGGATCCACTATCCACATGTCGGTATCGCGCACCACCAGGGTCTGCCCGAGACGGTACAGGTAACGGCGGCCGCCGTAGGTTATATGTATCTCGGCACCTTCCTCAAGATCGAAAAGGCGGTTGAAAGGGAAATGGACCAGTCCGCTGGCGTGGGCCATGAGCACCAGGTTCCCGCGGCCGGGACGACCCGTGCCGGGATAGTGGCCCACCCCGAAGCCGATAACGCTAGCGACCGCCTGGGGTTCGGAGCCCTCGATGACTGGCCCTGCATAGGGGAACGAGGGTATCTCTATCTCCATCCCGTCATCGCGGGTAAGAAACGTCGCCTCCATGCCCTCATGGAGTTCCCTTCCTTCCAAGTCCCGCGCGCCTCCCGCCTCGAGGCGGAAACGATAGCTGGTCCCCGGGGCAAGCAGGTTCACCGGCACCACCAACACCTCCGCCTCCCCCGACACCGCGAAGGTCACCTGCGGCTCGAAGGACATCGCTCCGGCCAGGCTGTGCAGGTCCATGGGCCGGTCGAAGGAAAGCGCTATCACGGCATCCCTGCCCGCTCCCGTTCCGGGCGGCGCCATGACCCGCATGAGCCGGGGCCCGTCCGCCCGCGCACCGCTGGAGATCCCCGCGCCCGACACCAGGAACGCCGCGAGAAAAGCTGTGAGGAGCGCCTTCGCCATCGTCCTACCGCTCAACCACATCGCCTCGTTTCTCCTCTTCCGGGACCCTCTCTTCCGGCATCGCCTTAGCCTCCCAGGCATGATGATAGCACCGCGAGGCCAGGGCCGTTCAGGAGGGTTTGGGCCCGAGTGCCGAATAAGGGAAAAATAAACATTATGGGGGACGAGAATAAAGGGCAAGCCGTTCAGGAGAGTTTGGGCCCGAGTGCCGAATAAGGCACCCCGGACGGCCAGAAGGTGCCTGGCTTTGTGTCGGTGAGCGGCCCTTGGCTCTCAGATGTCCGCTTCCCTGGGGAGAGTTCTGGCAAACTCTTCTCCGACCGCCGGTGTGTCGCCGTGCTTTTCATGCCATGGGCGGTGTGTCGGCGCCTTATTTTGGGGCGGGCGGCAGCCTGGCTCTCAGGTGTCCTGTTTCCTGGGGCACGGTCGGACCAAGATGATTGTGCCCGGTTCCCTGGAGCGCGCTTCCCGCCATGGATGGGGACCCACCAGAGGATACTCCGATCGCGTGGCGGTCTCGTGCCCGGCTTCCTCGGACGTGATCCGGCCTGATCAGGCGTGGAACAACCAGTCCAGGATCTCCCCGAAACGTTCAGCGACCTCCAGGCGCAGCAGCGAGTTCTCCGGTTTCGACAGCCGCGGGTCATCAGCCACCAGGGACGATGCATCGTCGCGCGCCTGCTCGAGTAGCCGGAAGTCCCGGAGCAATCGCGCCACCCTGAGGTCGGGCATGCCGGACTGGCGCGTGCCGAACAGCGAGCCCTCGCCACGTATCTCCAGATCCGCCTCGGCCAGGCGGAAACCGTCGGAGAGCTCGGCGATGGCGCGCATGCGGCGCTGCGATTCCTCGTTGTCTCCGTTGAAGACGAAGACGGCGTGGGCGGGATGCTCTCCCCTTCCCACCCGTCCCCGCAACTGGTGCAGCTGCGAGAGCCCGAAGCGGTCGGCGTTCTCCACCATGATCACGGTGGCATTGGGTACGTCTATGCCCACCTCGATCACGGTGGTGGAGACGAGGATGTCCGCTTCCCCCGCCCGGAAGGCCTCCATCGCCATATCCTTCTGAGCCTTGGGCATCTGCCCGTGCAGCAGCCCCACGCGCGCGCGGGGGAACACCTTGCGCAATTCGCCGGCCTCCTTCTCCGCCGCCTTGGCCTCCACGGCGTTGGAGTCCTCCACCAGGGGGCAGACCACGAAAGCCTGCCTCCCCGCCTCCAGCTCCCCGGAGATGAGGGCATAGGCCTTCTCCCTGCCCTCCGGGCCGATGACCAGCGTGCGCGTGCCGGACCTTCCCGCCGGAAGCTCGTCCAGGGTGGACACCTCCAGGTCGCCGTAGAGGGTCAGTGAGAGGGTGCGGGGGATGGGGGTCGCGGTCATGATGAGGGTGTCCGGGTATTCGCCCTTCTCCTTCAGGAGCATGCGCTGCCTGAGCCCGAAGCGGTGCTGCTCGTCCACCACCACCAGCCCCAGCCGCTTGAACTCGACGTCATCCTGGATGAGGGCGTGGGTGCCCACGAGGATATCCAGCTCCCCGTTTCGAGCCGCTTCCAACATCTCCCTCCTCCTGGCAGCGGTGGTGTTGCCGGTGAGGAGCTCCACGCGGACTCCCGGCGCCCTTTCCAGGAGGGAACATATGTTCCTGTAGTGCTGCTCAGCCAGGACCTCGGTGGGGGCCATCATGGCCCCCTGGTAACCGCCCTCGCAGGCGATGAGCAGGGCCGCCAGGGCCACGACCGTCTTGCCTGATCCAACCTCGCCCTGGAGCAGGCGGTTCATGGGGGCAGGCCTGGACATGTCCGCTGCTATCTCCCCCAGGGCGCGTGCCTGAGCTGCGGTGAGGCGGAAGGGCAGTGAGGCGATGAACGATTCGACCATCTCTCCCGGAGGTGAGTGGGGTATTCCTCGCGTCTCCAACGCCATGTGCCTCCGCCGCAGGGCCAGGGCAACCTGCATCAACAGGAGCTCCTCGTATGCCATGCGCTGCCGGGCCCGGTTAAGTCGCCCCTGGGAAGTGGGGAAATGCATCTCCCGGAGGGATAGGGCACGGTGCGGGTAACCGCGGCGCAGGCGCAGGGCCAGGGGAAGGGGGTCGGGCAGGTCGCCGTACTGGTCCAGGGCCCGGATGACCAGGCGGCGCAACATGGCGGCGCTCATTTTCTGGCTGGCGGGGTGGATGGGTATGATGCGGCCGGTGTGCACGGTCCGGTGCCCAACCTCACCGGCGTCCCCCACGATATCGTAAGCGGGGTTGACCATCTGCAACCTGCCGAAGCGGTACTGGACCTTGCCCGAGAACACCCCCTCAGCTCCAGGCTGCAGGCGGTCGGCATGGTAGGGCTGGTTGAACCATACGAGGTTCAGGTACGCGCTTCCGTCATAGATGGATATGTTGAGCACGCTTCGGTTGCGCGAGATGCGGTTGAGGTCCACCTGTCGGACCGTGCCCAGCACGGTGGCTTCCTCGCCGATTCGCACCTCGCCGATGCGCGACACCTTGCGCCGGTCGATATAGCGGCGGGGGAAATGGAAGAGCAGGTCCTCGACCGTCTCTATGCCCATGGCCCTGAGGCCGCGCAGGAAGCCCCCGCCTATTCCCGAGACGGCGCTCACCGGCTTCCTCAGGGACCTCCAGTTCGTCTCCAGCGTGGAGACCCTGCTCTCCTCGGAGCCCGCCATCCCGCCTTCCCGCAAAAGCCCGCCGCCTATTCCACGCCGAAGATGTAGTGATAAACGGGCTGTCCCCCGTCTATCACCTCAACCTCCAGGCCCTTGTCCTCCAGGAAATCGACGATGCGGCCGTGATCCTGTCCGCCGGCTTCGTCGCCGATTATCACGCTCGCGATCTCGTCGTCCTCTTCCACCATCCTCTCGAGGAGCTCGGTGGCCGCCTCGACCACATCCTGCGATGCGGATACGATCTCTCCCCGGTAAAGCCCTATGTACTCGCCCTTCTTGATCTTTCTCCTCTTCATCTTGCTGTCGCGCACCGCCACCGTGACCGCCCCCGTCTTCACGCCCCTCAAGGCCTCCGTCATCCTCTCCCTGTTGGAGTCCAGGTCTCCTCGCGAGTCGAAGGCGACCATGGCGGCGAAGCCCTCGGCTATGGATACGGCGGGGATCACCGTAACTTCCTTTGTGGTCAGCTCCCGCGTCTGCTCCGCCGCGGGGATGATGTTCTTGTTGTTCGGTATGAGCAGCACCATGTCCTGGGGCAGACTGTCTATGGCATAGAGCATCTCCGCCGTGCTGGGATTCATGCTCTGGCCCCCATCCACGATGAGGTCGACGCCCATGGAGCGCAGGATCTCCTTGATTCCCTCGCCCACCGCCACGGCAACCACCCCGATGGGTTTTTCTTCCACCCCGGTACGGGGCGCGGCGAGTTCCTCGACCTGCAGCTTGAGGTCGGTTATCTCCACGTCCGTCAGGCGCCCCGCGGCCGAGGCCTCTTCGATGACCTTGCCCAGCTCATCCGTGTGTACGTGCACCCGGTAGAGCTTGTCTCCTCCCACCACCAGCACCGAGCCCCCCAGGGTATTAAGGACCTCCCGCAGACGTTCCGCCCGGGAGTCCTTGCAGTGCAGCATGAACTGGGCCTCGTAGCGGTAGTCCTCCACCTCCGCCGACCCCGGCAAGCCCGCCTGGATCACCTCTTCCTCGATTACCTGCAGTTCCTCGCCGCTGAGATAGGCCAGGAACCCCTCGAAGATGGCCAGCAGCCCCCTGCCGCCTGCGTCGACCACGCCCGCTTCCTTGAGCACCGGCAGTAACTCGGGCGTGTGATCCAGCGCCTCCCGGGCCTTTATGACCACGCCGGTGAACCAGTCTCGCAGGGAGGCGCTCTCCCCCTTGATCCGCTCGCCTTCCTCCGCGGCCTCGCGCACCACGGTGAGGATGGTCCCCTCCACCGGCTTCATCACCGCGCGGTAAGCCACCTCCGAGCCCCGGGAAAGGGCCCGCGACATGGCCTCCACGTCCACGGCATCGCATTCCCCCAACACCTCGGTCATGCCCTTGAGGATCTGGGAGAGCACCACGCCTGAATTTCCCCTCGCCCCCATGAGGGAAGCCCGGGAGATGGCCTGGCACAGGTCCTTCATGCTGTCATGGTTGGTGGCTTTGACGGCGTCCCTCACCGCCTGCATGGTCAGCAACATGTTGGTGCCCGTATCCCCATCGGGCACCGGGAACACGTTCATGGCGTTTATCTCTTCCTTGTGGACCCTCAGGGCCTCTAAGGACATGTCCACCAGCCCTGCGAGGTCTCCCGCGCCCAGTTTCTCCACCGTCTGCCCGCCCCCGCCGCTCAGTTTACCCTGACCCCCTGCACGTGCACCTGCACCTCTTCCACCTTCAGCCCCGTGCTGCTTTCCACCATGTACTTGACCTGCTCGATGAGGTTGTGCGCGACCTCGGCGATATTGATCCCGGCCTCCACGATGACGTAGAGGTCGAAGCTGACCTTGTCGTCGCGCCGGTGCAGGCGCACTCCTTTGCGCAGCGACTCCCTCCCCAAAAGCTCCGCCACACCCTCGTGAAAGCTCTGGCTGGCCATGCCCACGATACCGTAACAGCGGGTGCAGGTCAGCCCCGCCAGGTCCGCGAGGACGTCGTCGCTTATGGTTATCCTTCCCAGGGTCTCATTCTTTATCTCGCGTTCCGAATCGACCATCGCCAAGCCTCCTCCCTCCGGCCGGAACAGAACGATTATAGCAACCGGCGGCGACGCAGCACCACAAGCGCAAGCACCGGAGAGATCTGTTTCGAGGACATAGCAGGCCAGGGCTCGCGCCCCGTGGTTCTCTACCGACGTCATTCGGTTTCAAATGTAAAAGGCCTCCGGGCACCCCCCTCACCGGGCGTATTGTAACCGCGTGCCCCTTCTGTTAACATACATCCGTATGTTTGGAGGAGGTAATCATGTCCAAGGTATGCGAGATATGCGGCAAGAAGCCCGGATTCGGGTTCAATATCAGCCACTCACACCGCAAGACCAAGCGCAGGTGGAACCCCAACATCCAGAAGGTCAGGGCGGTGGTGGACGGAAGACCCACCCGCTTGAACGTCTGCGCCAAGTGCATAAAGGCAGGCAAGGTCGGCAAGTAATCGCCGACTTCAACTGCCCCATCACTCGAGGGTCCTTTCAGCCCCACAGATCCCCATCGAACGGGGCGTATCTCGCGACACCTGCATGACAAGCGTCCCTGCTCCCCATCCGATGCGCGAAGAGAGCGGTCCAGCCTCAAGCACCCGCGCCCGCCCTCTCCTCCATGATGCTCGCTCTCTTGTGGACTGACCTTCCTACCCCAAGGTATTTCTATCGAATACGGTGTTCCGCGCGATTCAGCCGGATCCGCTTATTTCCCTGGGCTGTATTCTGGCACCTTTCATGCAACCACGTTTCCTTGGGAATCAGCTTTTTCGCAAGGTTTGATCCAGTTAGGAAACCGATGGATCCCCGCATGAAGGGTAAATGAAGGAGCGGGGGCTCGCGCCCCCGCTCCGCCAATGCCTTGTGCTTCGGTCCCCGGGTCGAATGCGGCCGACAGAAACCCTTCAAGCCTCGCTCAGGATTCCAGCTTCTTGTCCAGCTTTATCTGCTCCGCCTCCTCCATCAGCTTGTCGATATCTTCCCCGAGCTCCTGGAGCATGGTCATCTCCTCGCTCTCCATCATCATGCTGATGAGATCCACCTGCTGCCCCTGGGCCAGGGCGGTCAGCGCCTCGCTGAGGTCGGCGAGCAGGGTCTGGGCCGCGGCCAGCTGCTTCTTCATGAGCTCGATGGCCTCCATCATCTTGGCGGCGTAGTCCTTGTAGTCCTGCACCCCCTCGAGGCCGGTGATCTTCTTGTATTCCTCGTTGGCAGCGTCGAGGTCTTTGGCGATGCCGGCGAAGGTTTCCTCGAACTCCTTCTTCAGGGCCTCCCCGGCCTCCCCGGTAAAGGCGGAGTAGTCGCCCCCGATGGCCTTGGTGGCCATTTCGGTCTGCTTCTCCTCCAACCCCTCCCATATGGTCTGCACCCCGTCGATGTACTCGTCGCCCTTCTTCATGTAGGACTTCGCCTCGTCCTTGTTCTTGTCACCGCCGCAGCCGGCGACAAATGCCAGCGTGGAAAAGCACAACGCGGCGATGAGCACGGTCACCATCAATTTCCTCATTTCCTCTACCTCCCTTTACGCATAAACGGACCTTCTCGGGTAATTATATTCTATAAGGGCGCCTCCCATCCCTTCGCCATCACGAGGGATGCACCGGCCCCCTGCCTCTCCCCAGCCGCAGGGAACCCCTCAGCGCCCTCAGGGTATCCTCCCTCGCCCCCGCCGCGGCGGCGACGGGAGGCTCCCCGCGCGCGAGGCGAGCCGCCAGGGAGGCGGAGTACACGCACCCCGTGCCGTGGTCGTCCTCCGTATCGATCCTCGCCCCCCTGAACTCCGTCATGCGCTCCCCGTCGTAGAGGACATCCACCGTCTCGCTTCCCCCCAGGTGACCTCCCTTTACCACCACGTATCGCGGCCCCAGCTCGCGCAGGGAGCGCGCCGCCTCGCGCATGCCCTCCAGATCCTTAACCGGGAAGCCGGTGAAGGCCGCGGCTTCCTGGAGGTTGGGAGTGAAGAACTCCGCCAGCGGCAACAGGCATTCCGCCATCGCCTCCGGCCCGTCCTCGTCGAGGAGGGGGCGGCCGCTGGAGGAGATGATGACGGGATCGACCACCAGGTTGGGAGCGCCGTGGCGCGCCAGGGTCCGCCCCACCGCGCGCACCACCTCCGCGTTGGCAAGCATTCCCGTCTTCACCGCCGCCACCTCGAAGTCCCCGAACACCGCCTCCAACTGGGACTCCACCACTCGGGCGGGAAGGTCGTAACGCGAATCCACCGAGACGGTGTTCTGCGAGGTGACGCTGGTGACCGCGCATACGCCATGCGTCCCCAGGGAGTGGAATGTCTTGATATCTGCCTGGATCCCTGCTCCTCCCCCGGAATCGGAACCCGCCACCGTCAACACCACAGGGATGATCATCTTATGCCCTCAAACCTTCGGCCATACCCTCAACAGCGCGGAAAGCAGGGGGACCTCGCCGCCGCCCCGCACCCGGCGGGAACCGGAAGGGGCAGGTGTGCCGAGGATGTGGAGGGCGTGTCGGTCTGGCCGCCCAAAAGCAGCCCGGCGTGGGGAACACGCGGCTCGGGAGAGAGGGCTCGCTTCCCTTCCACCTCCCGAGTCCGTCCGCTTCATGCGCATTATCCGCCCGTCTCCTTGAAATGCTCGTAACCGGAACCGCCCACGGTGACCCGGCGGCCACCGCGGTCCACCAGCTCGACCCCCTCTCCGGGCACGATCTCGCCGATGACGCTTAGCGCACACGTCGCGGCGAGCCGCCCCATCACCTCCCCGTCCGCGACCACCACGAGCTCGTAATCCTCTCCCCCCGCGACCGCGGCCTCAACGGGATCCAACCCCATGTCCCGAGCCACGCGTCGCGCCTCCGCTGATATGGGAATATCTTCCACCAATACCCTAGCCCCCACTCCGCTCTCATCGCAGATGTGCCCCAGGTCGCGCAGGAGCCCGTCGCTTACGTCGATGGCCGCGGACGCGCCCGCCTCCAGTGCCGCCCTTCCCTCGCGCATGCGGGGCTCCGGGTACAGGTGGCGGCGGGCGCAGTGGGTGTCGTTCCCTTTACCAGACATCAGCTCCTTCAAACCCAGGATGGAATCCCCCAGGGTGCCGGTAACCGCCACCGCCTGCCCGGGACGGGCTCCGTCGCGGGCGAGGAAGCCGTCCCCCGCCAGGGCGCCGACCAGGGAAACGGAGATGAACATCCTCTCCGGCGAGGCCACTATATCTCCCCCCACCACTGCGCAGGAGAACCCCGCCCCGCAGTCGCGCATGCCGCGGTAAACCTCCTCCAGCGCCTCTACCTCGATGTCCTCCCTGAGCCCCAGGACCACCAGCGCATACGAGGGTCCGCCTCCCCCCATGGCGGCGAGGTCGGAGAGGTTCACCGCCAGCGCCTTGTACCCCAGGGCGTGCCAGGGGGTGTAGGCGGGGTCGAAGTGCACGCCCTCTACCATGGCGTCGGCGGTGTACGCGAACCTGCGCCCCCCACGCGCCTCGAAAACGGCCGCGTCATCACCCGCCCCGCGGATCATGCCTCCCGCCTCCGGATCAAGCCACCGGCGGAGGTCAGCTATGAGCCCGAACTCTCCCTTCTCCCCCACTCGCACCCCGTTCACCTCCCGGCTCCGTTCAGCCACGCGTATCGAGGATCAACCGCACGCCCCCGCTTCCTCGCGCCCCAGGTACTCGCCTATGAACCGCATGGCGCAGAAGTCGCCGCACATGGTGCACGCCTTCTCCCCCTCCACCTGGCGCTCCCCGAACATCCTGCGCGCCTTCGCCGGGTCCAGGGCCAGGCGCAGCTGCTCCTCCCAGTCCAGCCTCTTCCGGGCGCGGCTCATCTCCAGGTCCATGGCGCGGGCGCCGGGAAGGCCGCGCGCCAGGTCGGCGGCGTGGCCCGCGATACGGGTCACCATGACCCCCTCCCTCACGTCCTCCGCCGTCGGCAGCCCCAGGTGTTCGCGGGGGGTGACGTAACAGAGGAAATCCGCTCCGGCGAGGGCGGCGACCGCGCCCCCGATGGCCGCCGCGATGTGGTCGTATCCCGCCGCCACGTCGGTGACCAGGGGGCCCAGCACGTAGAAGGGCGCACCGCGCGTGATGGCCTTGGCCATGCGCACGTTCGCCTCCACCTGGTGGAGGGGTATGTGCCCTGGGCCCTCCACCATGCACTGCACGCCCGCTTCGCGGCAACGCCGCACCAGCCGGCCCAGGACGACCAGTTCCGCGAGCTGCGCCGCGTCGCTGGCGTCCTCTATGCACCCGGGTCGCAGGCCGTCGCCCAGGGACAGGGTGACCTCGTGCCTGCGCGCTATCTCCAGCAGGCGGTCGAAGTCCTCGTAGAGGGGGTTCTCCTTCTGGTTGTGAAGGATCCACCCCGCGAGGAAGGCTCCTCCCCGGGACACGATGTCCGCCACGCGCGGGTTGGCCTTGAGGGCTTCCAGCACCCCGGAGGTCACCCCGCAGTGCACGGTGATGAAATCCACTCCCGAGGCGCAGTGGTCCTCCACAGCCCGGAAGATGTCCTCTTCGGTCATGGCCACGATGCTGCCCCTCTCCTCCTGCGCCCTCACCGCCGCCTGGTAGATGGGCACCGTGCCCACCGGTACCGGAGATGACGCCACCACCGCGTTCCTCACCTCGTCTATGGGCCCGCCCGTGGAAAGATCCATCACCGCGTCCGCTCCCGCGTCCACGGCCGCCCTCAGCTTTTCGAGCTCCTCCCCCAGGCCGGCGTAATCGCTGGAGGTGCCTATGTTGGCGTTGACCTTGGTCCGCGATCCCCCGCCGACCACGCACGGCCTCTCGAGCGTGCGCGCGCGGTTGCACGGGACGACCGCCCTGCCCTCGAGCAGGGCCTCGGCGAGGGAATCCACCTCCATGCCCTCCTCCGCCGCCAACCCCTCAAGCAGGCCCACGGCCTCGCCCGCCCTCAGCCGCTCCAGGAGCGTCCTTTCCTTCATGTCCCTACCTCTCTTTCCGGTGGGCGTCCACTATCCTCCGCAGGCGGCCCACCGCCTCGTTCATGTCCTCCGCGGCGCTCACCGCGGAGATCACCGCAATGCCGTCCGCGCCAGCCCGCAATACCAGCGCGGCGTTCTCTGCGTTTATCCCTCCTATGGCCACGATGGGAAGATCGACCGCCTCCCTTATCTTTCTCAACCCTTCGATACCGATGGGCTCTCCTGCGTCCGGTTTGGTTGGCGTGGCGAAGACCGGGCCCACGCCGAGGTAGTCCGCGCCCCCGTCGCGCGCCGCCAGCGCCTCCTCGACCGTGCCCGCCGACACGCCCAGGACCTTCCCCACTCCCAGGATGCGGCGCGCCGAATCCGCGGGCAGGTCTTCCTGCCCGAGGTGCACTCCGTCCGCCCCGCAGGCAAGCGCCACGTCCACCCGGTCGTTTACCAGGATAAGGCAGGCGCTCCCGGAGGACCGCGCCAGGCGGACCACCTCCCTCGAAACCCGCAACAGCTCCCCGCCGCCCGCTTCCTTGTCCCGCAACTGGATTGCATCGGCCCCGCCCCGCAACGCGGCGCGCGCGATATCCAGGTGGTCGACGCCGTGCCCGGGATCGCGGCAGGTTATCACGTACAGTCCCAGGCTCAAAGCCATCTCGCCGAACCGCCTTGAACGATCTCCATACGCGCTATCCCTCCCTCGAACTCCGGTGCTTCTTTCCCCGGCGCGCACCGCATCCTTTCCGCAACGTTGCCTCGCCGCCCGGCACCTTTCTCGCGCGGCGGCCTTCACTCGCTCGTTTAACCTTTTAACAGTTCCAGCGCCAGGCGGGCCGCTTCCCTTCCGGAGAGCAGCATGCCCCCGAAAACCGCCCCCATGCGGTGGGAGCCGAACACCGCGTTGGCGGTCATCCCCGCCACGATAAGCCCGGGGTGCACCTGGCGCGTGTTGTGCACCAGGGACGCCTCCCCTTTTTCCGCCCACATGGACCTCTCCCCCGCCACGGCGCCGTCTCCCGTGAGCAACCGCAGACCCGGAGCCTTTCTCACCAGGGTGCGGCAGACCTCCGCGTCGTGCCCGGTGGCGTCGATGACCAGGCGGGACTTCAGGGCGAGCGGGTCCACGTGCAGCCCCGTCCTTTCCACCGCCATCCAGTTGAGGACCACCCCGCAGACGCGGTCGTCCTCCCTCAGTACCAGGTCCTCTACGCCCATGCCGATCCAGATACGGGCGCCCGCATCTATGGCGGCCGCGGCGCTGCGCGACACCGCCTCCACCGCGTCGACCACGTACAGCCCGTCCCCGCACGGTTTCGTGCACACGCCCGTCTCCTCCATGATCCCGCGCGCCTCCTCCTGGACCACGATGCGAGGGAATAGCATTCCCCCTCCCCACATGCCGCCGCCCACGTAGAGGTTGCGCTCGAATACCGCTACGCGAGCTCCACCCTGCGCCAGGTACCGCGCGGCGGTAAGGCCACTGGGGCCGGCTCCCGCCACCGCCACGTCCAGCTCAAGGTCCTCGAGGAACTCCTCGGTGAAAGAGCGCACTATGGCCGACGTTATGGTGGTTTCCTCCAGGGTCATCTTCTTCCTCCGCTTTTCCTCCGCGCCCGGTGATCCGGGGCATGTTCTTACGCCCACATCGTTTCCGGCGCTCTCAAATATAAGGCGCCGCTTACCTGTAAGGGTATGCGGCGCCGGTTGCGCGCTGCTCTAAGTTCACGTTCCCTACGCCGGCATTACCCGGATCAGGTTCAAGGGTATGCTCTCAGCCCCCGCTCGGGAGCACCCCTACATGCGTTTCTTTCCTTTTTCAACGCCGCTTAGCCAGCGGCACTTCATTTATCATATCCCAGAGGCGACACGAAGTAAAAGGCATCCGTCAGGTCCAGCCCGGATACGCTCCTCGCTGCCTGGTCTTGCGTTCGCGCCATGACTCCACGTCAGGGGACAGGCGCAGCGACGTGGCTCCAAGGTCGAACGCTTGGTTGCGCGCTCCTCTCCCCTTGATGAACTCCCATGCTCTGCCGGGGCGGCCGGGCGGTCTCCCGGGTTATCGCAACCCGAAAAGCGCCAGACGGGGCGGCACGTCGCCTTTTTCAGCGCCACCATGATCACTGGAACGAACCGTTGTGAGGCACCCCTTCCTGATTGACGGTGTTGCCGTAACGCCCCGACGTTCTCCCAATTCGATTCACCTCATAAAGCGCCTGGCGGAGCGACGAGTCTACCGCCAGGCGACCTCTCAGGCCGATACGGACCCCGTCGCCGTCCTTCCCCGCCGGCCGCCGCTGCCCGCGTAGAACATGGCTGGTATAATCTCCCTTGAAAGGAGGGTTCGTATATGGCGGATAAGGAAAAGATCGACAAGGATCAGCGGGCCATGGCGGAAGGGGCTCGCAAAAAAAAGGGCGACGCGGGAGGGGGAAAAACCGCGGGCGCCGAGAAAAAGGCGAAGGCGACGGGCAAACCGGCCGCCAAGGCGGGCAAGCGCAGTGATGGCGTGAGGGAAGAAGCTGATAGGAAAGTGAAAGCGGCCGCGGGCCGCGCGGAGAAGGAGAGCAAAGAGGCGAAGCGCGCGGCGGACACCGTGGAGGAGGTCGGCGAGATCGGAAAACCGCCGGGAACCGAAACCGGCGATACGGGTCCGGCCGGCGAGGCGGACAAGGAGTTAAGCGAGGAGGAACTCCGCCGCCTGGTGGAGGAAAGCCTGGAAAAGGTCACGGTGGCCGAGGTCGCCCTGACCATGATGAACCAGCTCGCCAGCATTGGGTACCTCAAGATGGGCCTGCCGGAGAGCGTGAACCTGAAATACCGCGACCTCGAACAGGCCTCGCTCGCCATAGACTTGCTGGAGGCCATGATCAAGGGCGGCGAGGGAAAGATCCCCGAGGACCTCCTCAAGCCATTCCGGGGCACCCTGGCCAACCTGCAGATGAACTTCGTGCAGCTTCGGCGCCACTGAGGAAGGGAAGCGGGACCTCCTCCGCCCGTCGGGCCCGTTCAGGAAACCGCGTCTATGGCGGAGACGTTGATGAAGACCTGATCCCTCTCGTGCCGTTCGCCGGCCAGGGTGCAACTCACGTCCTTGAGGACCAGCAAACCGTCGGCACTGACCTCCAGCAAGTCGCCGCGGAAATAGTGCCCTCCCGCCGTCCACACCATGAGTTCCCTTCCCGCCTTGTCGGCCAAGGCGCGCCGAAGTCCCTCCAGTTCGGCCACCGGCATCACCCTCCTTCCTTCAGCCTTTCCAGGCGCCGGCGGGCGCGCGCGTCATGGGGCTTATAAAAGAGGTAGTCCTCGAGATCCTGGATGGCCTCCTCCACGCCCCCCTTCTCCATCCAGGAGAGGGCCCGCTTATAGTAAGCCTGAGCGTAATCGGGATATAGCTCCAGGGCGCGTGAATAATCCCTCACCGCGGCCTCGTGGTCTCCCGTCTCCGCCAGGACGTCTCCGCGCGCACAGTAAGCGGCAGCGAAATCGGGCTTGAGCTTTATGGCCTTGCTCAACGCCTCCACGGCATCTTGATGGCGTTTGGCCTTGCCCAGGGCGATCCCCAGGTTGTACTGGGCTACCACGAACTCCGGGTAGAGCTCCACGGCCCGCCGGTACATGGGAATGGACTGCTCCCATTCTCCCCTGGAATCATGGAGTTGAGCGCGGGAATTGAGCTCCGCCGCCTCCTTGATGGCCTCGATGCGCCCCCCGGAAAGGGAGAAACCGCAGACGGGACAGGTGTCCACTCCCAGGGGAATCTCCCGGGTGCAGTTAAAGCAGCGCGTGGTTTCGGCCACCCTTTGTCCCTTTAAAAATGGCGCCCTTGGGGAGATTCGAACTCCCGCACGTGGCTCCGGAGGCCACTGCTCTATCCACTGAGCTACAAGGGCACCGCTTACCCGTTGATTTCCACACCATCTTATCAAGGCGCCATGGGGTTTTCAATTGACGCTCCGGGCCTCTCCGCTCTCCGCCTTAAAGCTCGCGGGTTGTCAAGGGAACGCTTCAGGAAGCACGGAAGGACCAGACCTCGCCCTCGCGGTTGAAGAACAACCCCGCCTTCTCTCACAAAGGCGCCACGGGGTTTCCAAAGGCGCTCCGTGCCATGCCCGGGACTACCCGCCTCTCCCCGCCTTCCGGCCAACGGGAAGTCGGGGCGCGTTTCAGGAAGCGCGGAAGGACCAGACCTCGCCCTCGCGGTCGCAGAACACCCGCCCCTCTCTCTCCAGGATGAGGAGGTGGGCGAGGGCTTCCTTCAAGGCCAGGAAGTGGTCCACCTGCGGGGGTTTGTCCCTCACCTGCGGGAAGAGACGCAGCGCCGTCTCCCATACCGTTCCGCATCCCCGCTCCACCGCCTCCAGGGTCTTCTCCAGCCGCCTGCGGTGATGCATCAGGTTCATCTCTATCCTCCGCTCCGCGCTATGGATGGGCTTTCCATGTCCGGGGTGGGCGACGGCGATGTCGTAGCCCCGCAGCAGTTCCAGGGAGGCCAGAAACTGGGGCAGGCCGGTCATCTCCCCCCGCCAGGGTGGACAGTAGAGCTCGGGGTTGGGGGTTATGGAGCGCATGAGGTGGTCTCCGGAGAAGAGCAGGCCCTCGCCACGTTGATAGAAGCACAGGTGGCCGGCGGTATGTCCCGGGGTATGGATCACCTCCAGCTCGCGGTCCCCGGCCTTGACCGTTTCGCCGCCCCGCAGGGGCACGTCCACCGGGCAGGGCTCGGAGAGGTTGGTCCAGACGCCGGCCAGGGAGAATATCGCTTCCGCCACCTCGTCGGGAAAACCCATATGCCTGGAGAGGGCCGAGTAACAGCGGTATTCCTCCTCCAGGCGCGCTCCCGCGCGCTCGATGCGCGGTCTTTCGTAGCGGTGAGCGGCCACGGCTGCGCCGGTAAGGGACCGCAGGCGCGCCGCCATACCGAAATGATCGATGTGGGAATGGGTGATGTAGATAAGTTCCAGCCTCTTCGCCCCCGCAGCGCGCAGCGCTTCCACCACCATCCCCTCCAGGAGGGGGTGATACGGTCCCGCGTCGATGAGGGCAGGGTGCTCTCCCAGGAAAAGGTAGAGGTTGAAGTTCCTCAGCTCATGCTGGATGGGTATCTCTATACGGTAGACGTCGTCGTCGAGCGGTTGCAGGAATTCGGCGCCGTTCCCGCTCATCCCACCAGGGCCGTCTCCAGGTATGGCTCCCAGGTGGGATGGATGTCGCCCGCCTGGCTGTAGATCCAGATGTGGTCGTGCGGCTCCTTGGGCTTGCGCGCCAGCTTTAGCCCCGCCTCGGAGGGAAGCCTGTTCATCTTGCGCGCGTTGCAGCGTCTGCAGGCCGCCACCACGTTCTCCCAAACGTGCTTGCCGCCGCGGCTGCGCGGTATCACGTGATCGATGCTCTCCGCCCGCGCCCCGCAGTACTGGCAGGTGTATCCATCCCTTATAAACACGGCCCGGCGGTTCAGGGAAACGCTGCGGTACGGCGCGTTGACATAATATACCAGCCTGATCACGGTGGGGTATGGCAGCGACATCCTTTCCGCGTGCAGGCGGGCGTCGAGCTCCTCGATGATCTCGGCTTTGTTCTTGAGCACCAGCACCACGGCCCTCTTCACGTTCACGAGGTTCAACGGCTGGTATGACGCATTGAGGACCAGTACCCTGCGCATCGTATCCCTGTCCCCGCGGCACACACCGACCCCCCGCGCCATCTCGGCCGTGTGCCCAGGTCTCCTTTCCCCTTCGCTTTCCATTACTTTGCCCATAATCATAAACCATGCCGCGGACACTTGAACAGGGCTTGTGCTGGTTCACTGTATGGTGGACACGAGCCCCAAACGCTTGCCCTACTTCTTCCATTGGCAGTCAAACTCCATGTGAACGGGACAAGCCGGGCTCCGGCGGGGATCGCGCAAATGCAAGTTTTTTGCCCCTGAAGGATCTTCCTGACCCATTGGCCATGCCTCCAGGGAGCCGTGCTTTCGCGCTCGCTTGATTTGCGTATATAGCCGGGAGGGAGTCGCGGTATGCCGACCCTCCTCAACCTGGCCTCGCGCCGCCTAGTTCCTTGATCAGGCGCGCCGCCGCCAGCTCGGCCAGCACGGACAGGTCCTCGGTGGGCAGATACCCGGGCGCCGAGGCTTCGAAGAGCACCTTGGCGGAGGCGGGGAACTCCTCGTCCCGCTCGTTGAAGATCACCAGCAGAGGCACGCGCGGAAGTACATCCCATGCCGCCGCCACGTCACCGGGCAGGTCGAGTCGGCGGGCGTTGCGTTCCACCCATACGCGCAGCCCCTCCAGGCGCCCCTCCAGGGCGCGCGACAGGGGGTCCTCGACGTCGGTTCGAAAGGCGGGCTCGTGATAGCGGGCGCCGGGCAGATCCCGGTAGGCCACCCAGCGCTCACCCACCTCGCCACCATCGGCCGTCAACAGGTAGTGGAGCACGATGAGGGACTCCTCGGGTCCGGCAGCCCCTCCTTCAGCGCGCTTCACGTCCCCGGACGGGTAGGAAACGGTGAGCACCTCACCGAGGAATGGCACCTCGAAACGCCTCTCCGCGAAGGAATAGGTCACGCCGGCGCGTGAGGCCATCCAGGTCGGGTCCTTGGAGGCCAGCTCGCCGGCCGCCTTCTCCCTCGCCTCCCGGTACTGGTCTTTCGTCTCCTCTCCACGCATGGTATCCCTCCTCCGCCATATTATTCCCCAGGCCTTTGCGCCAGTGGAATAATCATTTCCATCACGTCAAGGCGCTTGGTTGCCGCTATCTTATTCCCCAGGCCTTGTGCGCCTGTGGAAGCACCCTGACCGCGGCGAAAAGGGGCGCGGCGACGAGCGCGAGGTCCCGTGCGCGACGCGGGGTCAAGGCGACGCCCCCTTCTTTCCATGCCGGCTGCAGCACCAGCGTGAGCCGCGCGGCCTCTTCCCCGAGCTGCATGCACGCCGCGGCCACCTCCTCCGGCGAGGTGTCCATGTCCACGACCATCTTGAGAAAGACATCCGCGCCGCGCACCGCCCTTAAGAAACCGCGGTGGGCGTCGCCGAGGTCGACGCCCTGAGTGAATGAGGGCAGTTTGACGTCCATGGCGATAAAGTCCAGCCAGGGCAGCAAGGCTCCCGCCTCCTCGCCGAGCGTGCCGTTGGTCTCCAGGTAGACGGGCATCCCCAGGCCCTTCAGGCGCGGCAGCAAGACCGCCAGCGCCTCTGCCTGCAGCAGGGGCTCGCCACCCGTCAAGCTCACCGAGTGCATCGCCCCCGTCCACAACGAGGAAACCACCCGCACGAGATCTTCCGCCGCGACCGGATTGGCGATCCCGGCGCGCTCGCCCTCCCAGTCCGATACCCGCGCCTCCCGCGTGTGCTCCCTGGCCTCGGGGGTGTCGCAGTATGCGCACGCGAGGTTGCATCCCGAGAGCCTGACGAACACCTGGGGGGCGCCGCAGTACAGGCCCTCCCCTTGGAAGGATGGGAATACCTCGTGCACGTACAGGGACGCGCCGCTGCCGTTCATTTCATCGCTCCGCCCGGACACGACTCCCCTTCTGTCGGTCGCTTTTCCCCGCGCGCATGGTGAAGGGGGCGGCTTCCTCTGCGGCTTTTCGGACGCCTCCCGCTTTGCCCCGCGCACATCGTAAAGGGGATTGCCGGCCGGCTCCGGTTTCGAGCTTCGTCAGCATATCCCCGTTCCCGTCAGGAAAGGATACGTTCACCGGCAACGTGGATAAATGGTTCCCGCTTTTCCCCGCGCGCATATGGAAAAGCGCTGTGTAGTTCACCATCATGGTTATCACGAGTCCCCGCGCCCAGGACCCTCCCGGCGAAGGAGCGGTGTCCTCAGCTCACGCCCCTGACCTTGCAGCGGGCTTGCTCGATGCCCTTCATCTCGTTGATGAACCCCTGCAGGACCTTGAGGATGAAATCGTCCACCGGCACCTCGAGGTCGTCGAGGCCCAGGGTGGGCACGGGAGTGTTCTCGCTGGACACGTTCACCCCGAGGTGGATGAGTGCGGATACCGGGCTGACCGTGGCCACGGACACCGTCAGCTTGCGGTTCTCCTCCTCTCCCTCCTCCGCCTCCACCTCTATATAGAGATCGTCGCCCCTGCGGACGATGAAGAGTTCGGGTTTCAGTTCCTCTATGACGTCCTTGACCACGCAGAGAAAGAGCCTTTGCAGGATTACGGCGCGCTCCAGGTCGCACCCGAACAGCTCCACGATGAAGTGGGCCATCTCCTCGCTTCTGATCTCGGCCCGGTTCTTGCGATCCTCGACGTCCACCAGGCTGTCCACGCCCACCCGGCAGGGCCCGCGGAAAGCGAGGATGGAGTCGCCCTGCACGTCGTGCACGGTGTAGGAATAGAGGGAACGGAGCTGCGTGCCGTCGTAGGTGATCTTCTTGCCCTTAATGTACTTTCCCTTCATGCCCCCTCCGATCACTCCGCTCCTACCCCGCCGCGGCATCATCCGCCGGCGAATAGCCCCGCCAGGCGCTCCGCCGCCCCCACTCCCATCGCCGCCCTGCGCAGGCGCGCGCAAGACTCGCAGCGACCGCACATGGACGCGCCTCCATTATAGCACGCCCAAATGCTGTTAAAGTCCAGCTCACGCGCTATGGCTTCCCGCAATATATCCATTTTATCCCATTCCACCGTGAAGCTGCGCAACCTCACTCCCGAACGCGTGGAGTAGCCCAGGGCGTGGTTGGTCTCGTTCAGAAAATCGCGCGAGTTGTCCGGGAAGGTTTCCGCCTCCTCGGCGTTGAGTCCCATCACCACCCATCCCGCGCCCGTCGCCTCCGCCACGCAGGCGCCCATGGCCGCCAACAGCCCGTTGCGGTTCGGGACCCACACCGCCCGCGCCCGCTCGCGCGCGGCGGCGAGGTCCTCCATCCCCTCCGGTCCCACCTCCGGCAACGGCCGTTCCGCCGTGGTCAGGGCATCACCGGAGAGCTCCCCCAGCCACCTCGCGTCCAGGACCAGGTGCCTGACGCCGTGCGCGGTGCAGAGAAGGGCAGCCTTTTCGACTTCCCGCGCCGCTGCCATCTGCCCGTAGTCCACGGTTACCGCGGCCTCCACCCCGCCCTCCTCGATGGAGATGAGGAGGTTTACCGCCGAGTCGAGTCCAGCCGAGAGCATGACCACGTTGTCGCCCATCAACCCTCCCGGTAGACCACCTCGGTGTCCGGCGATTCACTCACGCTCACCCAGGAAAGCCTGACCCCCGGCGCCGAGGTCCCCAGCCTTTCCTTGAGCGCCCCATAGACGTGGCGGGCAATGTTCTCTGAAGTGGGGGAGGCGCGGTCGAAAGGCTCCAGGTCGTTGAGGCAGACGTGATCGAAGGGAGCCACGGTCTCCTCCAGGAGCGCCTTTAGGTCATGGAAATCCATCACCATGCCTGCGTGGCCAAGGGAATTGCCGGAGACGGCGGCTTTAACCCTCCAGGTGTGTCCGTGCAGGCGCGCGCATTTTCCCTCGTATTCGCGAAGGAAATGGGCGGCGTGGAAGCTCACCGTTACGCATATCTCGTACATGGAACCATTGTACCATCGTGGGAACGCAAAGCCTCGCGTACGACCCTTGCTCAACGCAGCATCTCCACGAAGCTCTCCAACCGCACCCGCGCGCGGGCGTCGAGCTCCGTCTCGCGGTCGAGCTCCAGGGTGAGTATGGGGACGCCCAGGAAACGGCGCAGGATGATATCCTCTACCTGGCGGAAACAGAAGCTCTGCACGTAATGGATGATCCCCGCCAGCCTCCTTCTCTCGATCTCCCGCCCTATATCTTCCATGCGGTAGAATATGGAATAAGGGTAACTGTAAAGCCTGTACTTCTCAACCAGGTCGGGCGTCTCGAATGGCAGGCTGAACTGGCGTTGCGTCTCGTTGAACACCACGCGCGCGCCGAGCTCCTCCAGGTAACCGTAAAGAGAGGGGGCTATGGGGGGCACTCCCACGTACCCCAGCCTCACCATTTCCTCCGCGACCTCGAAATCTCCTCCCCCAGCGCGCCCCTCTGCCTCGGAGATGAAGGCGTCGAGTTTCTTCCCGAAGGCGACGGGGTCCTGCTCCATGTCGCTGCAGCTCACCAGGAAAAGGTGGTTCTCTAGCCCCGTCACTAACCCCTCTTTCCAGGTCATCTCGTCGACGCGATGCGCCCTGGAGCGCACGCCGTCCAGCTTTTCCGCCATCTCCCTGACGGCCTCATCCTCTGCGCCCAGACGGCGTCCGAACACCTCCACCTGCAGGCGCAACAACTCGTAATCCCTCTCGTACGGGAAGGCGAAGGGGATCACCTCCATGCCCTCGGATTGCAGGGTCTCCATGAGGCCATGGGTGTTGGAGCAGTCTCCCTGGGTCACCGCCACCACGGCATCGAGGTCCCCCATCTCCTTCACGGCCCCGTAGATGCCCTTTATCCATGCACAGAAGGAGCGGGGGAAACCTGCCTCCTCCGCCCTCTCTATCAATTCGCGGCAGCGCGGATGCGAGACGAACACGTTGTTGAGGTCCACCGGCACATGCCCGGCGGCGTAGATAACCTCTATGGGCACGGTTGTGGTTATGCCTATCTTTCCCATAGGTGAATAATATCACCTGCGGTTTATTCTCCCCCGCTCTAAGGCCTGCATCGCGCAAGTTAACTCGCTTGACATGGCGAGGCGTAGGGTGTCGGCGCGTTGTTTCATGAAGGGATGTCATTCTCTGCACGCACATATCGACCCAGCCGGGCCGGAAGAAGGAGGGAGACGCTGCCAGCTGCCCGGGAACAGCCGGGTCGGTCGCAGGGAGGGCGCGCTGGAGGAGGTTTCTATTCCGGAGGGGCATCGCGCGCGCCGAGCGAGGCCGTTACCCGGCGGCCCAGGCCGGAATTTGCAACTTCAAGCAAACCGAGGAAAAAGTCAAGATACGACCCCATTTAAAGGAAGATACGACCCCAAGGTTAGGGGAAACGCAAGGTTTGAGGGCCTGCAAACACAAGCAAACCGAGGAAAAAGTCAAGATACGACCCCATGAAAAGGGGCGCCGGGAAGGCGCCCCTTTGAGACCCCATGAAAAGGGGCGCCGGGAAGGCGCCCCTTTGAGCGGTTCTGTCCCGGGAGCTTAGCCCCAGGGATAGGCGTCGGTGATGCCCATGAGGTTGGCTCCGATGACCAGCCTCTGGATCTGCGCGGTGCCCTCGTAGATCTGCATGATCTTGGCGTCGCGCATGAGCTTCTCCACCAGGTATTCCTTCATGTAGCCGTAGCCGCCGTGGATCTGCACCGCGTTGGTGGTGACCTCCATGGCGAGGTCGCCGCCGAAGGCCTTGGCGTAGGAGGACTCCAGGGAGCAGGGCAGGCCTTTGGTGGCCTTCCAGGCCGCCAGCTGGTAGAGGCGCCTGCCGGCCTCGATCTTCATGGCCATCTCCGCCAGCATGAAGTTGATGGACTGCTGGGCGATGATGGGACGCCCGAACTGCACCCTCTCCTTGGCGTACTTCAGGGCCTCCTCAAAGGCGGCGCGCGCCACGCCCACTCCCGCCGCCGCCACGCTGGCGCGGGTGAGGTCGAGGGTGGTCATGACGTTGTAGAAGCCCTGGCCCATGGGAACGAGCAGGTTCTCCTTGGGCACCTTGACGTTGTCGAAGATCACCTCGGTAGTGTTGGAGGCGCGGATGCCCATCTTGTCTTCCTTCTTGCCGATGGACACTCCCTCGTAGGCGCGCTCCACGATCACCGCGCCGATGCCGCCGTATTTCTTCTCCTTGTCGAAGGTGCAGAAGACGGTGTAGAAGTCGGCGATCCCGCCGTTGGTGATGAAGCACTTCTGGCCGTTGAGTATGTAGCCGTCGTCCGTTTCCTGGATGGTGGTGGAGATGGCGGCGGCGTCGGACCCCGCACCCGGCTCGGTGAGGCAGAATGCCGCGAACTTGGGGTCGTCGGGGTCGCAGAGGCGCGGGAAGTACCTCTGGCGCTGGTCGTCGTTGGCGGCGATCATCATGGGGGTGGTGGCCAGGCTGTTGGCGCCCAGGGTGGTGGCTATACCGGCGCACCCCCAGAAGAGCTCCTCGCTGACCATAGCCGCGGTGAGCTGGTCCAGCCCTCCCCCGCCGTACTCCTCGGGGATGGCCATGGCGGTGAGCCCCGCCGCGGCGGCCTTCTTGATCAGCTCATCCGGTATCTTGCCCTCCTTGTCGCACTCGAGGGCGATGGGACGCATCTCGTTGAGCGCGAACTCGTGGGCCATCTTGCACGCCGCTTTTTGTTCTTCCGTGAGTTCGAAATCGACCATCAATGAACCTCCTTACTTCTTCGAACTCCTGGTTGGGTTCGTTCCTTCCTCGCGGGCTCGGATATCGCCCATCTATGTAATCGAGTATGCCCCTACCTTCCCGTGAACTTGGCCTTGCCGGGGCCCTCCTCCAGGAAGGTGCGCATACCTATCTTCTGATCCTCGGAGCCGAAACAAAGCGCTATTCCGTGCGCCTCGATGAGCAGCCCCTCCTCGATGGAGCACTCCATGCCCTTGTTGATGGCCTTCTTGGCCATGGCCAGGGCCACCGCGGGACCGTTGGCGTACTTCGAGGCCACCTTGCGGGCGTATTCGATCACCGACTCCTCGCCGGACACCACCTTTTGCACCAGCCCCATCTCCAGGCATTCCTGGGCGCTGTAGAAACGGCCGCTGTATATCATCTCCTTGGCCTTGGCGGGGCCGATGAGGCGAGGCAACCTCTGGGTCCCCCCCGCCCCGGGTATGATGCCGAGGAGGATCTCCGGCTGCCCTATTTTGGCGTCCTCGTGGGCGTAGCGCCAGTCGGCGCAGATGGCCAGCTCGCAGCCGCCGCCCAGGGCGAATCCGTTGATGGCCGCTATGACCGGCTTGGGAATGTCCTCCACCGCCGTGAAACTCGCCTGGGCGATGCCGATGAACTTGGAGATCATCACCGGGGTCTGCTCCACCATCTCTTTGATGTCCGCGCCCGCGGCGAAGTTCTTCTCTCCACCCGTAAGCACCACCGCGCGGACCTCGTCGTCCACGGAGAGCTCTTTCGCGCACTGACCGATCTGCATGAAAAGGTCGGCATTGAGGGGGTTAAGGGGAGGCCGGTTGAGGGTCATGGTGGCTACGCCGTCGACTATCTCGACTTTCACCAGCTCATAGTCATACGCCATTTTTCACCTCGCTTTAATGAGTAAGACCGAACGAACATCATGCGGAGAGCGGCCTGGGTACCCGGTTCTCACCTCCTCCTGTGTTTCCGGCCTACGCCGGCTCCTGCATCCCAGGGTGAGAATCACTTCCCTCGGAAAGGAGAAAACCGTAAGGGGTAGTCCGTTGAGGCGACCCCTCCTTTTTTTCTGGCGAACCTTAAACAGATTATCACCTGGCATGGTCGCCGTCAATAAAACTACGGGATGGTAACAGGCAAAAACGCAGGTAGATAGCGATGGGCTGCTAGTATCCCGCCGCTTTTCCGCCGAGGCTGTCAGCACTTGTTACCGGTCAACCCGGCGTATATAATGTCGCCTTGGGACTGGAAAGGAACGTCGAGGCCGATGGACGGACTGACCCTGGAGAACGAGCCTTAATGAAGCTGGAAGCGACCTCGATCTGGTTCGGGATCATCGTCCTTTTCGGAGGTCTCGGCCTTTTCCTTTACGGCATGTACCTCATGAGCGAGGGCTTGCAGCTTGCCGCTGGGGACCGCCTGCGCAGGCTGCTGGAAACCTTCACCAAGAACCGCTTCCGAGGGCTCGCGGTGGGAACCGCGGTGACCGCGCTCATCCAGAGCTCATCCGCCACCACGGTGATGCTGGTGGGCTTCGTCAACGCGGGGCTGATGCGTTTCACGCAGACCCTAGGGGTTATCCTGGGTGCGGATATCGGCACCACCATAACCG
This sequence comes from Actinomycetota bacterium, assembly GCA_013178005.1. Classification (GTDB taxonomy): domain Bacteria; phylum Actinomycetota; class Geothermincolia; order Geothermincolales; family RBG-13-55-18; genus Solincola_B. The sequence goes on along the minus strand of JABLXL010000018.1, from coordinate 17,190 downwards.
CCCAGCTAGTGGCCTTCAACATCATACTCTACCTGAGCTTTCCATGCATCGGCTTGGGGATCATCCTATACCTGGCCGGAAACCGTAAAACGGTCAAGTACTCGGGGGAGGTTCTGCTGGGATTCGGATTCCTCTTCCTGGGCATGGAGATCATGAAGGGAGCCATGGCGCCGCTCAAGAGCTCCGGAATGTTCGAGAGCTGGATAACCACCCTGGGGCGCAACTGGTTTCTCGGGCTCTTGATAGGGCTGGTGATCACCAGCATCGTTCAAAGCTCCTCCGCCACAACCTCCATGGTGGTGGCCATGGGCTCAACCGGGTTGCTCAGCCTGGGCGGCACAGATCCCCTCCGCATCGCCATTCCCATCATCCTCGGGTGCAATATCGGCACCTGCATCACCGCATGGATCGCCAGCCTGGGGGCAAGCCTTCCGGCGAAAAGGGTGGCCTACGCCCATTACCTTTTCAAGATATCCGCTGTGGTCGTAATGCTGCCCTTTCTCACCTGGTACCCTACCTTGGTTCGCTGGGTGAGCGACGCCCTGGGCTCGGGCCCCGGCGATATCGGGCGCCAGGTGGCCTGGGCGCACACCATCTTCAATGTGTTGCTCACCATCGCGTGGCTTCCGTTCCTGGACCCTTACGCCCGCCTGATCAAGGCCATCAAGCGAGGAAAGGAGCCGGAGATAGAGCGCGATCCTCTTTATCTCGACCCCCGCATCTTCCACAGCCCCTCGCTGGCGTTGGAGATGGCGCGCAAGGAGATCGTGCGCATGGGACGCCTTACCTTGGAGATGTTGCATTCTTCACTGGGATACTTTAAGAAGGTGGAACGCTCCGGCAAGAAACACCTCATGGAACTGGAGACCATCGTGGACGGCCTCGCCCACTCCATCATCGAGTACCTCTCCAAGCTCTCGCAGGAGCCCCTCGCAGACGAGCAATCGGAGAGACTGGTAGGTTATATGCACGCCGTGAACGACATCGAGCGCATCGGCGACCACGCCGAGAACATCATGTACCTCGCGATCAACAAGTCCGAGGGAGGATTCAGCTTCACGGACGCGGCCACGGCGGAGCTGGAAGACCTCTCCGCAACTACCCTGGAGATGTACGAGGGCATCATCGACTCCTTCGCCAGGGAGGACGCGGATTCGGCGCGGCACTTCCAGAACCTGGAACATCTCGTCGACGAGAAAGCCTCCCAGTTCCGGCGCAACCACCTCAAGCGCCTCAACCGCGGCGAATGCGACGGCACAGCCGGGGTCATCTTCCTGGATACGCTCAGCAACCTCGAGCGCGTCGGCGACCTCGCAAACAACGTTGGGCACGTGACCACGGGAGAGCTGGCGAAGCTATAGGAATTTATCCGGCGCCTTTCCCGGCCGAACGGTCCGAACCCGCGTGGAGAAGGCAAGACGCATATGCTCAGCTATAAGGTATTTTCGGCCCTGGTTTTCGTGATACGCTCTCCTGAAGGCTTCCTGGGGGACGCTATACACCCCGCCGCATCCAGATAGGATCATCTTCAGCGCCGGCATCGACATCGCCCCTATCCTCTCGGTCGTCTAGCAAGTTTAGCGTATGCTTCAAATATTAAGAACATGGGGGGCAACACCACCGATCCGTCCCGAATCTCAAGAAGTGGCGGGAAAGAACGCCGGCGAACGGGGGCCAGTCAATCGTTGCGCCGGAAGTTTTTTGCGGAGGAAAGATACGCCGCGGAACCGGCTGGCGAGGACGCGGCCTTTAACCAGGCGAGGGTATTGGAAGTTTTTCCTACCCGCACGAGGGGAAGAATTCATAATGCAGAAAAACGGTGCGGGGCGCATATCTGCGATTTCGTTTCCGTGACGGACGATGCCGCCCAGGCAGGGATTATCTGAAGGTCGCTACACGTGAGCGCGTTGCCTCGAGGATAATCGATTTCCCCGCATGAAGCGCACTGTCGCTCTCGGCGGGTAGCGACTCGAGGCGGGAAGGGTTGGAAGTGCGCTTGTCTGGGAGGCAAGGAAAGGGTAAGCACTGGTTCCCTTGACGACATGCATGGATGGGAATAACGGCCGCGCACGGGAGACCTGGGTAACGATTACGAACCATAATTAAAGCCGTAATGGATTTTGAACGAGGAAACCGCACGCGCACGGCGGGCTTCGATAAAGGCGGATGAGGAGGAGAAAGGGCCATGCAACTGGAGGACGGGTTCTACAAGGCTCTCCTGGACAACCTCTACGACGGCGTGTACTTCGTGGACGCCGATCGCTGCATCACTTACTGGAACCGCGGCGCGGAGCGCCTCACCGGCTACAGCAGCGAAGAGGTCTTCGGCCGCCATTGCCGCGAGAACATCCTCGAGCACGTGGATGAGAGGGGAAACCGCCTGTGCGAGACCTCGCTCTGTCCGGCGGCCAAGACCCTGGCTGACGGGATCGCCCGCGAGGAGGAGGCGTACCTCCACCACCGCGAGGGGCACCGCCTCCCCGTGGCCATCCGCGTGGCGCCGATAAAAGACCCGGGGGGTAACGTCATCGGCGCTGTAGAAGTGTTCAGCGACAACACGCCGCGCGTGCTATCCAAGCAGACCATAGAGGAACTGCAAAGGATCGCCCTCCTCGACCCCCTCACCGAGGTGGGCAACCGGCGCTTCGCGGAAATGAACCTCAAGTTCAGGCTGGCGGAACAGGAGCGGTACGGTTGGTCTTTCGGGGTGCTATTTATCGACATAGACCGCTTCAAGGAGGTAAACGACAAGTACGGGCATCAGACCGGCGACGAAGTCCTGCGCATGACCGCGCGTTCGCTCTCCCATAGCCTCAGGTCCTTCGACGTGGTGAGCCGCTGGGGCGGCGAGGAGTTCCTGGCCGTCATCGTGAACGTGGACCGCGGAAAGCTCATGGGCGTGGGGGATAAATTGTGCGCCATGGTAGAGCACTCGAGCCTGGATCTCAACGGCGAACGCGTGTCGGTAACCGTTTCCATCGGGGGGACCGTGGCCGTCCCCGGGGACGACCCCTCCTCGCTGGTGCGGCGGGCGGACGAGCTGATGTACGAGAGCAAGCGAGCGGGTCGCAACCGCGTCACCGTGGGCTGAAACCGACCACTGAAAAAAACAGGCTCATTCCGTAAAGGGAGGCAAGTAGCATGCGGGGAGACGTGAAACCGGCGGTGGTGATCAGCCGCTGCCTGGGGTTCGAGCGCTGCCGGTGGAACGGCGAGGTGATCAACGATGTGTTTGTTGACGCGCTCAAGCCCTTCGTCTCCTTTCATACCGTGTGCCCCGAGTTGGAGATAGGTCTAGGCGTGCCCAGGGACCCCATCCATATAGAGCTTCGGGACGGCGAGCGGAGCCTGGTCCAGCCCGCCACGGGAAGGGACGTCAGCGAGGATATGCGCCGCTTCTGCCGCGATTTCCTGTCCCGACTCGAGGCGGTCGACGGGTTCCTCCTCAAGGCGCGCTCCCCTTCCTGCGGAAGCACGGACGTCAAGATACACGCGCCGGGGGGCAAATCCGGCGCCATCGACAAAGGCCCGGGATTCTTCGGGGAAGCCGTCCTCGCCGCCTATCCCTATCTTCCCGTAGAGACGGAAGGGCGCCTGAAGAACTGGCGCATCAGGGAACACTACCTCACGCGGCTGTTCACCCTGGCGCGTTTTCGCGTCGCGGTACGCGGTAAAAGCGTGCGCGAGCTGGTGGACTTCCACGCCTCCCATAAGCTGCTGCTCATGTCCTACAACCAGGCGGCCCTGAAGAGGATGGGGTCGCTGGTGGCCAACCGTGAGGGGCGCTCCCCGGAGGAGCTGGCTCGCGCTTATCGCGAGGAGCTGGAGAGGGCGCTTGCGAAGATACCCCGCCTCACCTCAAACATTAACGTGCTCATGCATGCCCTGGGTTATTTTTCCAAGGAACTGGGGGCGCGCGAGAAAGCTTATTTCCTCGACGCCCTGGAGAGGTACCGGCAAGGGCACATCCCCCTGAGCGCCTTGACCAGCGTGGTCGTCTCCTGGATGGCGCGCTTCGAGCGGCCATACCTCGAGCAGCAGGCCTTCTTCCGTCCCTACCCGGAGGAACTGTCGTTCATCACCGATTCCGGCAAGGGCCGCGACCTGTAGGGTGGCATCAGCGTCTTATCATCCCGGGGGAAGGAAAAGCGGCTGGGGATGACCATAGAGGCCGAACACGTGCGCTTCTTCAGGCCCAGAGCAGCCCGCCCCGGGGTAAACGGCCACTCAGTAGCCTCGGGGCATCACGAAGTACATGGCCCGCTCCGCGACGATGGGGACGTCCGAGTTCAGCACGGTGGAGAATGACGCTCTCTCCAGCCCCGGCAGGGCATCCGCGGTGATGGTCACCCTCCTCTGCGCCGGCACCAGGTAATCGTAGGCGAAAACGGCGCCGTCATCCCTCAGGAACTCCGCCCGCACGTAAGCGGGAGAAAAGGAGGGGTTGGATATCAGGACATAGGTGTCGAAGCCGCCGTCGGTGTAGCCTTCCGAGAAATACCAGGTGGTCGAGGCGCTGGGGGAACCCATGGCGTCATCACCTCCCCTGTGGCTGTCCAGGTCGTAGTAGAGGGACCTCTCGGCCACCAGCGGCTTGTCCGAGAAGACTGAGAAGGACATCTCCTGGTCGTTGAGTCCCCCCTGGGAGGAGATGGGAACGGTCACCCTGGAGCGCGCCCGCACCAGGTACTCGTGCCTTATGCTCGCGTGATTGAGGTAATAATCTATGGCCACATAGGCGTCCTCGTCGCCTGGATTTCCCAGCAGCACGTAACTCTGGAAAAAGCGCCTGGTGCATCCCTCGGCGAAATACCACTCCGCGGAAAGGGTCGGCGCGCCCATGGCGACGTGCCCCCCCTTGATGTAATCCTTGGTGAAGTACATGGCGCGCTCCGCCACGACGGGCCCGTCCGCCCTCACGCGCATGGAGAAAGAGGCCGCCCCCACCACGGGGAAAGCGTCCACGGGGATGGTGCGACGCGAGTGGGGAGCCACCCAGAACACGTAATCCACCGTCCCTCCTCCCTCCAGGAGGAAATACACCCAGGCGCTCACCCCTTGGTCTCCCGGGTTGGCGAGGAGCAACCAGGTGTCAAAGCCTCCGGAGGTGCATCCCTCTGCGAAATACCAGTCGGTGGAGGTCTCCGTGGAGCCCACGGTGACCGTGCCGTCGGTGCGCGAGCCGGCGGCGAAGTACATGGCGCGCTCCGCCACGATGGGGCGATCCGAGTCCACGCGCATGGAAAAGGCCGCCGCGTCCATGCCCGGTACGTCGTCCACCGCGAGGGTGAAGCGGGAATGGGGAGCCACGGCGCATACCTGCTCCACCACCTCGCCGGTGTCCTTGAGAAAAGCAACCCTCACGTCCGTTCCCTCCGTCCCCGGGTTGGAGAGCAGCAGGTAGGTGTCGTAGGCCTCCGCAGTGTAACCCTCGGCGAAATACCATCGCGTGGCGGGCTCCGTCGCCCCCACGGTCACGTGGCACCCCGCTATCACCCTCCTGGCCAGGGAGGCATAGGTGATGGTAAGGGGGGTTCCGTCCGGCGCCCAGTAGTATGGCCAGTAGGATTCGAGGGGGTGCTGGCGTATACAGCCATGGGACGCGGGCGCCCCGAGACCCGTCTCGTACCCGCGCGATCCCCGAGGCCAGGAATGCATGCCGTGTGACGGCGTGAAGGCCATCCAGTAGTCGCACATGGCGCCGCCCAGGCCGACGTGGGTACCGTAATGCCCGATGATGCGGAAGTTCCCCACCGGCGTGGCGTTGTTGAGCCCTGTAGAGCACCTGGTTATGTTGATCAACTGGTCGCCCTCGTAGAAATACAGTCGCTGGTCGGCCAGGGAGCACACGATCCTTTTGGGGCCGCCCGCCACGATGACCTCGTGCTCAAGTCTTGCCGGTATGCGTTCAGAAAGCGGGCCTTCGCGGAGATCGGCGTCCACCGCGGCAACGGCGTAATGGTAATACCTTCCAGGCTTCACTTCTTCGTCGAGGAACACCGGGTACTCCAGCATCGAATCAGCCGCCTTGCCCCCCACGGGCGCAAGCTCTCCATGCGGGGTATCGGAGCGATAGACGCGGTAACCGAAGGCCCCGGGCACGGCATCCCAGGTAAGCGCGATGCGCCTTCCGGCGTCCTCCGCCCTTTCGACCTCTCTAAGTCCCGTGGGCGGCGCCGGCCCGCCGACGGGCGAGTTCGTCTCGCCGGCAAGCGCGGCGCCGCACAAGTAAAGCGACGACAAAGCCAACAGGACCAGGGACGCCACCGCCGGAATCCTTCTCGCCATCCCTCCCACCTTTCGTTGTGCTATGAGACCTGCTCCCGCCGCCCTGCCCCGCGCTGTCCGCGGCGCCGGGCATATCGCGCCCGCCTTACTCTCGCCCCCGACCTCGGAGAGCCGCCGTCCGGCCCGAAGTGCGTTCACTCCCTACATGTTTCTCGTTAACTACGGCCCCATGCTTGATGGTCTCCGCGGCGCGGGGGAAAACGGGCTTGCTCAGAAGATGAGCACCGGTATGCCCACGGGAACCCGTTCGTAGAGGTCCTCGGAATCCCTGATGTACATGCGTATGCAGCCATGGCTGGCGTTGGTCCCTATGGACCAGGAATTGTAGGTTCCGTGGATGAAGACCCCGGGGGCGCTGGTCTGGATGGCCCGCGTGCCCAGGGGGTTTCCCGGCCCCGGGGGTATGTAGGGGGGCATGGTCGCGGCCCACGAGGTTCCCGGGTTGACCCAGGTGGGGTTCTTCTCCTTGCCCACCACCTTGTAGGTGCCGCTGGGTGTGGGCCAGGAGGGCATGCCCACTGCCACGGGGTACTGCTTCTCCACCTCCATGTTGTTGTAGAGGGTGAGGAGGTGGTTGGTCTTGTCCACGGTGATGACCTTCCCCACCTGCGCATCCGATACCTCGGGAGGGGTTACCTCGATGTTGAGCTCCGCCACGCGCTCGGTGGAGGAGAGGGCCTCGATTATGGCCTCGCGCGCCCCGTCGACGTCCAGCTCCCAGCCGTCCCGGGATCTCTGGAAGACGAGCTTTCGGCCCTCCAGCTTTATCTCCGCGTTCACGGGCGGCCGGTTCACCGTTGATTCGAGGGAGGAGAGGAAAGTTTCCAATTTCTGCCAATCTACATGAATGGCCAGCTCAACGACGCGGTCGAGCCCCCGGAAGACGGCGCGATGCGCCCAGCGCTCGTAGAAAGGCATCTCCCGGCTGGCCTTCATGGCCCTCTCCACCGTCGCCTCCAGGTCGACGTAGGCGTCGATCTCGTACAGGGGCAGGGGCCACGAATAGCCGTCGAAGGAGAGCGTGATATCGCGGTTGAGGGCGGAGAGGTCCAGCTCGGAGCGGAGTTTCTCTATCGCCTCCTCCCGGCTCAGGCCTCCGATGTTTATGCCCTCCACGTAGACGTCCTTGAAGACGTGCCCGGCGTAGGCGATGTCCAGGCCCAGGAACAGGGCGGCGATAACCGCCACCGAGATCAGCAAGGTGACCGCCAGGCCCACGAGCACCTGCCGCACCACGCGCCATCCCTGTAACCTGAATACCATCCGGGTTCCTCTCCGCTCTCCTCTTGCTCTCGCTCTAATATACTGTATGTTTCCTTGCGGGGCGTTGATCATCCTTCCCCGTGAGTCCGAAAAGATAACATCCCCGTCGCCTTAACGTTTATTTACCACGACTTCCACGATGGTTGAAGGATAAACCTTCCCAGAGCGCGCCATATATCGGCAGCCTCTGTCGAATATGACACCCGCCGGGTCCTGAGGGTTCTCCATCCTCGACCGCGTTCACCGCCGCGGCGAGTCCGGGACCCATAGACCACTCCCTGGCACCCCCCGCGGCCAAGATAGCGCTCCATCCATCCCCCGAGCCGCACGCAGGGCTCGGCAGGATCCCTAATGACATGCAAAAAGGGGCGGAAAAACGCCCCGCCCCTTTTTCTCTTCACGCGTTGGCTCTACGCGAAGGCCTCGGGGATCTCCTTGAGCTGGGCGTAGGAGAACACCGGGCCGTCCTTGCACACGTAGAGGTGGCCGACGTTGCAGCGTCCGCACTTCCCGATGCCGCATTTCATGCGGTTCTCCAGCGTTGTGTAGACCTGGTCGGGCGTGAAGCCCAGTTTCTCCAGGTTCTGGAGCACGAACTTGATCATGATGGGCGGCCCGCAGGTTACGGCGATGGTGTTGTCCGGCTTGGGCGCCACCTCCATGAGCAGCTGCGGCACGAAGCCCACGAAGTGCGGCCATTCCTCCTCCTCCACGTCGACGGAGAGGTGGCATTCGCACTCGCCCTCTTCGATTATCTCCTTGAACTCGTCCTTGAAGCAGTGGTCGGCGGAGGTGCGAGCGCCGTAGATGAGCTCCAGCTCCCCGTAGTCGGCGCGGTTGTCGCGGATCCACTGGATCACCGGGCGCAGGGGAGCCTGGCCGATGCCGCCACCGATGGTGACCACGTTCTTGCCCTTCCACTCCTCCAGGGGGAAGTTGTTGCCCAGGGGGCCGCGCACGAAGAAGGTATCCCCCGCCTCCAGCTCATGCAGCGCGGAGGTGTTCTTTCCCGCCTTCATGATGCTGAAACGCAGGTAGCCTTTCTCCGTGGGAGAGGAGGAGATGCAGAACATTGACTCTCCCACCCCGGGGATGCCCACCATGGCGCACTGTCCCGGGAGGTGGTTCCAGGTGTCCCACACCTTCTCGTCGGTGAAAGTCACCTTGAAGGTCTTGATGCAGCGGTCACCCGGCGCCTCGTACCAGGTGTCCAGGATCTTTACCTCATAGGGGATGTACGGGTTCTTCATTAGGCATCCACCACCTGATCGAGTATGTCCAGGATGTCGATGTTCACCGGGCAGAGGTTGATGCAGCGGCCGCACCCCACGCAGGCGATGACCTCGAAACGGCTGGGGTAGTAGGAGTACTTGTGGTTGATGCGGTTGCGCGTTCGTTCCCGGCGCGTGGGGCGTGGGTTATGCCCCGAGGCGTGCAGGGTGTACTCCTCGAACATGCAGGAGTCCCACATGCGGCAGCGCCGTCCCTCTCCGCCCTCGTCCACCTCGTCCTGGATATCGAAGCAGTGGCAGGTGGGGCAGAGGAAGGTGCAGATGCCGCAACCCAGGCAGGCGGCGGACACCCTCTTCCACAGCTCGTTATCCCACAGGGTGGGGAGCTTTTCGGGGATGCCCTCGGTGTCGATGGAGCGGCGGATTTTGCCCTCCGACTCCTTCGCCATCCCCTCGGCCTTCTTCTCGTCGTCGGCAGGGGCGTCCTCGAGGTGCGCCGAAAGGGTTTCCTCCAGCTTCTTGCCTTTATCGGTCAGGGGCTGCACAAGGTAATAGTCGCCCATGTCGGTCAGGAGCATATCCAGTCCCTCGGTCCCGAAGGGGCTTCCCCCCAGCGAGGTGCAGAAGCAGTTCACCGAGGGGGGCTCCACGCAGGCCATCCCCACCAGGGTGGTGAGCTCGCGGCGCTTCAGGTAGTAGGGGTCATCGAAGTCCCAGGAGAAGAGCTTGTCCACGATGGACATGGCCCGCGCGTCGCAGGGGCGCAGGCCGAAGATGACCGTGGTTCCCTCCTCCTCGACGTTCTTCTCCTTCAGCTCGGGGCTTCCCACCATGAAGCGGAACAGCGTCTCCGTCTGGGGGAAAGCGAACTTCTTGGGGGGAACGGTGGAGTTCCCGTAGTCCAGGAAGGCCTCCCCGGGATCGGAGATCTGCTTGAAGACCACCACCTCGTCCGACTTGGCGGGCGCGATGAGGCGGAACTTGGAGAGCTCACCCAGGGCTTCTCCCACCTTCTCCTTGCTCAGTTTCTTCACTGCCATGGCACCCACCTCTTAAAGTATGAAGTCCTCACGGTCGTCCACCTTGAAGGTCGAGAGCAGCGGCGGGTTCTCGACGCTGGTGCCCGGCTCGTAGTCGTAGAGCTCCTCCACGTCCTTGTAGAACTTGCGGTTGAGCTCCATGAGCGGGATGTCCACGGGACATACGCGCTGGCACTCGCCGCACTGGATGCAGCGCCCCGCCAGGTGGTAAGCCCGGGAGATATGGTAGGCCGTGTTCTCGCTGATATCCACGCTGCGCCTCATCCACTGCGGCTGCAGGCGGTCGAGCACGCAGTCCTCGCAGTAGCACATGGGGCAGACGTTGCGGCAGGAATAGCAGCGGATGCAGCGGGAGAACTTCTCCTCCCAGTACGCCCACTTGTCCGCCGCGGAGCGCTTCTCCAGCTCGGAGACGTCGGAGTAGTCGTCGTCGGCGAAGCGCTCCACCGCCTCGTCGAGCAGCTCGTCGTAGACCAGGGGGGTGGGATAGCGGCAGCGCAGGCACTTGTCCGCCACCAGCTCCTCCCTGGCCACCTCCTCCCTGGTCCCGTCGAAGGAGAGCACGAACTTGTCCCCCTCCAGGGCGATCTCGCCGCGCTCCAGCACGTTGGGGAACCGGGCCTCCACCTTTGCCATATCCACCACGCCCTTGCAGGGGATGCCCAGCACCAGGATGCGGTCGCGGTCGTACGCCTTCTCCTCCATCTGCTGCACCAGGGCGCGCGAGTCGCATCCCTTGACCATCACCGCCACCTTGCGGAGGTCCGGCTCCTCGCCGCGGGGAACCGGGAGCTTCTCCTCGAGGGTGATGTAGGAGGCGAGGTTGTTCACGCAGGCGGGAGTGAAGATGAGCTCGTCTACTTCGTCCGGGCCCAGGACGAAGGCGGGGCGCGCCCGGAAACCGTAGGTGCCGGGGCGGTACCCTATGAGCAGCCTCACGTCGTCCCTGGAGACAACCTCCTTGGCCTTCTCTCTCAGCTTGTTGACGTCTACCAATTTAACTGCCTCCGTTTGAACTGATCCATGGGCCCGACTTCCTTCACGCCGTTCACGACCTCCTCGATGACCTCCTTCCACTTGGCGCCCTCGGAGGCCGAGACCCAGCTCATGCGCACCCTCTGGGGCTCCACGCCCAGGTACTCGAGGAAGTTGCGCATGAGGTTGAAGCGGCGCCGAGCGTAGTAGTTGCCCTGCATGTAGTGGCAGTCTCCGGGGTGGCACCCGGAGATGAGCACCCCGTCCGCCCCCTGCTGCAGCGCGTTCATCACGAAGAGGGGATTAACCCTGCCCGAGCACATGACCCTGATCACCCGCACGTTGGACGGGTACTGGATGCGCGAGGTGCCGGCCAGGTCGGCCCCGGCGTACGAGCACCAGTTGCACAGGAAGGCCACGATGTTGGGCTCGAAGTCGCTGTTTTCCGCCATCTCTCACTTCACCCCCAGGGCCTTTATCTGAGGCAGCAACTGCACGTCCTTGAAGGAGCGCTGCTGGATGGAGCCGGAGAGGCAAGCGGCCGCGCAGGCGCCGCAGCCCTTGCACAGGGCCTCGTTCACCCGCGCCACCTTCACCGGCCAGCCCATGCGGTTGATCTCCACCAGCTCGATGGCGGTGAAGGGGCAGAGCTCCACGCAGAAGCCGCAGCCGCGGCAGGTTTCCTCGTTCACCACCGAGGTCTGGGCCTCCACCTTCACCTTGCCCGAGGCCATGGGGATCATGGCCGCGGAAGCGGCGCCCTTGGCCTGCGCCACCGCGTCGGGGATGTCCTTGGGTCCCTGGCACACGCCGGCGAGGTAGACGCCGTCGGAGGCGGTGTCCACCGGCCGGAGCTTGGGGTGGGCCTCCAGGTAGAAGAGGTCCGAGGACTGCGAGAGCTTGAGTAGGTCGATGATCTCCCGGTTGTCGGAGCGCGGGCAGAGCCCCACGGAGAGGACCACCATATCCGTCTCGTGCTCCAGGGGGGTGGCGGTGAGGGTGTCCTCGGCCCGGACCACCAGCTTGTCTCCCTTCTTGTAGATCTCGGAGGGGTTGCCGCGTATGTACTTCACGCCCTCGCGGCGCACGCGGTCGTAGAACTCCTCGAAGCCCTTGCCGAAGGCGCGCACGTCCATGTAGAAAACGGTCACCTCGCAGTCATGCCCCACCTTGTCCTTGACCAGGTGGGCCAGCTTCGCGGTGTACATGCAGCACACGCGGGAGCAGTACTCGTTGCCCACGCTCTTGTCGCGCGAGCCCACGCACTGGATAAAGGTGACGCTCTGGGGGGCCTTGGGGGCTTCGACTTCCTCCCCCTCCTTCTTCTTCTTTTTCTTGCCCCTCTCGAGCATGACCACCTTGCCGCCGGTGGGACCGGAGGCGTTGACCATGCGCTCGAACTCCAGGGCGGTGAGCACGTTGTCGTAGACACCGTATCCGTACTCAGGCTTCATCCTGGCGTCGAAGACGTCGTAGCCGGTGGCCACGATGATGGTGCCCACCTTGAACTCCACCACCTCGTCGGTGAGATCGAAGTTGATGGCCCCCGCCTTGCAGGCGTCCTTGCACTTGGGCGACTCGCCGCACTTCCCCTTGGTGAGGAAGAGGCAGTTCTCCTTGTCGATGGTGTACTTGGCGGGAACCGCCTGCGGGAAAGGCAGGTAGATCGCGCCCCTCATGCCGATACCCTCATCGAACTCGTTGGGGATGCGCCCCGCCAGGCGGCATTCGGCGGCGCAGTCGCCGCACCCCGTACATTTGTCCATGTCCACGAAGCGGCTCTTCTTGCGCACCTTGATGTCGAAGTTACCGATGTAGCCGCCTATCTCCTCCACCTGGGAGTAGGTCATGAGCTCGATGTTGGGGTGGTTGGCCACGTCCACCATCTTGGGGGTGAGGATACAGGCCGAGCAGTCCAGGGTGGGGAAGGTCTTGTCGAGCTGGGCCATGTGCCCGCCCACGGTAGGGCTCTTCTCCACCAGGTAGACCTTGAAGCCCGCGTCGGCGATGTCCAGGGCGGCCTGTATGCCGGCGATCCCCGCCCCGATGATCAGGCAGGAGGGCTCCACGTCCACTTCCTTCACGTCCAGGGCTTCAAGCCTGCGTGCCTTGACCACCGCCGCCTCCACCACGCGCTTGGCCTTCTCAGTGGCTGCGATGGGGTCGTCATGCACCCATGAGCACTGCTCGCGGATGTTGGCCATCTCCAAGTAATAAGGATTTAGGCCCCCGGAGAGCAGCGTCTTGCGGAAGGTGGGCTCGTGCATGCGCGGAGAGCATGAGGCCACCACCACGCGGTTGAGCCCCATGTTCGCGATATCGTCGGTGATCAGCGCCTGCCCCGGATCCGAGCACATGTAGGAGTAGTTGCGCGCCACCACCACGTCGGGGAGGGTCTGGGCGAACTGCACCACCTCTTCCACGTTCACCGTCCCGGCGATGTTGGTGCCGCAGTGGCAGACGTAGACCCCGATCTTCGGTTTACCATTCATAGGTCTCTTTTCCTCCTCGTGCCTTGGCAAAAGGTCTATTATCCTGCGATTTCATTATGGGCACCGGAGGAGTCCGGGCTCAATGACAACCATTAAGCGCCCTTCAACTCCTTGATCTTCTCCGTGAGCTTGGGGACCACCTTGAAGAGGTCGTCCACGATGCCGTAATCGGCGATGCCGAAGATGGGGGCATCGGGGTCCTTGTTGATGGCCACGATCACCTCGGAGCCCTTCATGCCCGTCACGTGCTGGAAGGCTCCGCTGATGCCCACCGCGAGGTAGAGCTTGGGCTTGACCGTCTTTCCGGAGATGCCCACCTGGCGGTCGGCCGGCAGCCAGCCCGCGTCCACCACCGCGCGCGAGGCGGCCAGGTCAGCTCCCAGCGCCTGGGCGAGCTCCTCCACCACGGGCAGGTTCTTGTCCTCGCGGATGCCACGTCCCACGCCCACCAGCATGGCGGACTGGGTGATATCGACCTCGCCCACCTCGGGCTCCACGTACTCCACGAACTTGCGGTAGGAGATGTCCTCGGTCACCGGGTTGTCCACCTTGACGATCTCGCCGGACTTGGAGGGCTCCTCGGCGGTGAAGGTGGCCTCGCGCACGGTGAGGATGTAGAGGTCGGCGTCCTTCATGGCGAAATGGGCGTCCAGCTTCCCGCCGTAGAAGGTGCGCGTGGGCTTGGGCTTGTCGCCGTCCATCTCCAGGGCGGTGATGTCGGTGACCAGGGACGCGCCCAGCTCCACCGCCAGCGCGGGAGCGAGGTCCACGCCCTGGGCGGTGTTGCCGATGAGCAACAATCCCGGGCCGTGCTCCTTGATGAGGGCCGAGAGGGCCTTCTGGTAGGCCTCGGAGTTGTAGTTCTCGAACAGCGGGTCGTTGACGTAGAGTACCTTGTCCGCGTACCCCGCCGCCTTCTCCGCGAAGGCGTCCACGTCCTTGCCCAAAAGGACGGCGACCACGGTCCCGCCCAGCTTGGCGGCGCCGCAGAGCATCTCCACCGAGACGTCCCGCATCTCGCCGCGACGGTGCTCCATGAGTACGAAGATGTCTTTCATTTACACCAGCCCCTTCTCCTTCAGGATGGCGGCCAGTTTCGCCGCCGTCTCATCCGGCTCGCCCTCCAGGATCTCGGCCATCTCGCCTACCACCGGGGGCGTGAACTGCTCCAGTACCGCCCAGGAACCGGCCTCGCCCACCTCGGAGGCATCAAGCCCCAGGTCGGCCGCGGACTTGATGGCGATCTCCTTCTTGGCGGCCTGCTTGATGCCCTTGAAGGATGCGTAGCGAGGCTCGTTGATGCCGGTCTGTATGCCCAGCACGCAGGGGAGGTCGATTTCAAGGAACTCCAGGAGCCCGCCCTCGAGCTCGCGCCCCACCTTGGCGCGCTTGCCCGGCTCGAGGATCTCGACCTTCTTCACGTAGGTAGCGTGGGGCACGCCCAGCAGCTCGCCCAGGGCTGCCGGCACCACGCCGTAGCCGTCGTCGTCCGCCAGGGCGCCGGTGAACACGATGTCGTACTCCAGTCCCTTGATGGCGGCGGCCAGGGCCTTGGCCACGGCCAGCCCGTCCCCGCCCTTGAAGGCCTCGTCCTCCAGCCGGATGGCCTCGTCGCCGCCCTTGGCCAGGGCCATGCGGATGACCTCGTCGGAGTCCTTGTCCCCGAGGCTGATCACCGTCACCGTGCCCTCGCCCAGGCGCTCCTTGATCTGGATGGCCTCCTCCACCGCGTAGTTGTCGCACTCGTTGATTCCGAAGGATAGTCTGCTCTTGTCGATATCCTTTCCGGAGGCGTCGATGTGGACCTCGGACTCGGCGGTGTCCGGGACCCTCTTCACGCAAACCACCATCTTCATACGCTTTTCACCTCTTCCCTCTTCAACCCGATACCGTTACCGATGTCGCGCGCTCGCACTCGTATATCTACAGAGCCTCGGCCAGAAGCTCGAGGATATCCGCCACGCGCATCTCCTCCTCCACGCCCTTGACCTTGGTGGCGTCCTCCAGGGTGAGCAGGCAGAAAGGGCAGGCCACGGCGATGACCTCCGCGCCCATCTCCTTCGCGTCCTCGACCCTTATCTCCGCCAGGCGCTCGGCCTTGGACTCGCTCTCCACCCACATCTTTCCGCCGCCTCCCTCGCAGCACAGGCTGCGCTCGCGGCAGCGGTCGAACTCCCGGAACTCAACGCCGGGAATGCGGGTGATGATGTAGCGAGGCTCGTCGTAGATGCCGTTCTGCTTGCCCAAGAAGCAGGGGTCGTGGTAGGTGATTACCTTGGCGATCTCCTTGCTGAGCTGGAGCTTTCCTTCCTCGAGGAGCTCCGCAACCAGCTCGGTGTAGTGGAGTACCGGATGCTTCAACCCGTGGTACTCCTTTTTAAGGGTGTTGTAGCAATGGGGGCTCACGGTGACGATGCGGTTGACGTTGAAGGAGTTGAGGAGCTCCACGTTCTCCTCGTCGCACATCTCGAAGAGCCCCTCCTCCCCGAGGCGGCGCACCTCGCTGCCGCAGCAGCTCTCCTCCTCACCGATGAGGCCGAAGTCCACCCCCGCCGCCTTGAGCACCTTCACCAGCGCCTGGGCCACCTTCATCACCCGGGGGTCGTAGGCGTCGGTGCAGCAGACGAAGAGGAGTACGTCGGTGGTCTCCTCCGCCTCCGGCTCCAGGGCCTCCACCTCCAGGTCGGCGGTCCAGTCCAGGCGCTTGGCCCGGGGCGAACCCCAGGGGTTTCCGTCCTTGAAGATGGACTCCAGGGCGTCGCGCACCGTGGGCTGCACCCTCCCCTCCTCTATCTGCAGGCTGCGCAGGCCGATGAGCACCTCGAGGGGCTCCAGGCCCTTGGGGCAGCGCGCCGCGCAGGTGTAGCAGGTGGTGCAATCCCAGATCTCGGGCTTTTCGGACAATTCCTCCAGCCGTTCCTCGTTCTGGGTGTCGTACATGAAGCACCTGACCCGCAGGTCGGTCCTCAGTGCGACGGGGCAACCACCCGTACACCTCCCGCACTGGATGCATCCGAGGAGGTCGTACTTCTCGACGAAACCGATTTCTTCAGCGCACATGATTTACCCCGCTCCGTTTCCTCTTTCGTTCACTGTCGCTTACCTGACTATATCTATACTGCCGCGTCTTACCCGTGGATAAACAGGGCGTCTCCGGCACGGGCCATCCTATTATATTAGATATTTTTCGCTCCTTACAAGGCGCATCGGCACTTACGCCGCGCAGGGCCTCGACGGCCTTCCTATCCTCGTACCTTCGCCCGTTGTCGTTTCGCAAACCCCTGTGCGCCTGCGCCGCGAATCCCGTTCGCGCAAAAAAAGACCCTTCTGACTGCCCGCGCTTTTTCGAGAGGGCGGGGACCCCGGACAAGCACGGTGGCAAACTCGTCACGGTTGATGCTCAGCCCGGGAACATGAAGCTCCGTTGTTAACGATGGCTATCACGTAACAAGAAGAACGGCACGTTTGATACACTGCTCAGAGTTTAGAAGCTCCATTGCCGACGACGCTTATCACGGCAGAAGTGCGGTGCATTTGACGCGCGGCTCGGAGATGAGAAGCTCCTTGAGCGCTTCTGATCGAAAACGTCGAGCAAGTCGGCCCAGCGAGGGGTATTTGAGGGAATGTTTGAGAGGCTAAATGGCCGCTCTCCTGTGAGTGGTCTCCTTTTCTTTCTCCTCGCCCGGCATCACCTCCCATTCATGCAACGCTTCCTTCCGTCCTTTGCGTTCCGCCCTTGCCCCGTGAGGGCATCAGGGTTCCTATGGGCTATAGCCCACCGAGTCGTGTGCCCAGGTCCTTGCGTCGTCGTACATGGCACGCTCGGCCACCACGGGGACACCGTTCATTGAGGTCACCAGGGTGGAGACGTCGTAGGAGTTCACGAAGGCGTCCGCGTGG
>JABLXL010000017.1 GCA_013178005.1 Actinomycetota bacterium | reverse complement strand
CCTGGCCACCGCCTGCCCCTGGTGCGTGAGGGCCTTCCGAGACGCCGCCTCCGAGTCCGGAATCGACCTGCCCGTGTACGACTTGATCGACCTGGTGGCGCTCGCCGCCGGGGTGAGCGTGCCGGCCAAGGCTTGAGGGGAGGGGGAGAGAGATGAGCGATACCATGACCCAGTCCTTCAGAACCATAAGCGACGAGGCCTACCGCGACCTCGAGGAGGCGGTGGGGGCGGAGAACGTCAGCCGCGAGCCCGGGGTCCTGGACGGATACGCCTGGCAACCCACCATCAACGACGACCCCGCGAAATGGGTGAAACGCCCCGTGGCGGTGGCGCTGCCCGCCTCCACCGAGGAGGTGCAGGCGGTGGTGCGCGCCTGCAACAAGCACGGGCTGAAGTTCAAGGCCTTCTCCACCGGCTGGGGCGTCTATTCCGGTCCAACCTACGACAACGTGGTGCAGGTGGACCTCCGCCGCATGAACCGCATCCTGGAGATCGACGAGAAGAACATGTACGTCGTGGTCGAGCCATATATATGCGGCGCCCAACTGCAGGCAGAGGTCATGAAATTGGGCCTCAACTGCCACATCATCGGGGCGGGGCCTGCCTGTTCGCCCCTGGCCAGCGCCACCTCGGGCTGGGGAGTGGGCTGGGACGGGGTGTACATGAGCTACGGCCACCGCAACCTCCTGGGAGCGGAGTGGGTTCTCCCCGACGGGGAAGTGTTGCGGGTGGGCGCCCTGGACTCCGGCCTGGGATGGTTCAACCCCGACGGCCCCGGACCCTCCCTGCGCGGCATCATGCGCGGCTCGGCGGGAGCCCTGTCCGGCCTGGGTATCTTTACTAAATGCGCCCTTAAGCTCTACAACTGGCCGGGGCCGGCGGATATGCAAGTGGAGGGGCTGCTCCTGGACGCCAAGTCCGCTGTTCCCGGTTGCCTGCGTTTCCACCTCTGCTTCTTCCCCGACCGTCCCAGCCTAGCGGAGGCGGTTTACAAGATGGGTGAGGCGGAGATCCCATACCTCTTTACCCGCACCGCCGTCGCCGCCTACATCTTCACTTTCGCGCCACACCTGCTGAGGCGCATCGCGGGCACGGGGCCCTTGAGGGACGTCCTCAGCAAATCGATGAAATGGGGATGCACGGTGATCCTGGCGGGGAGTTCCGAAGACGAGATAGCCTACCAGGATGCCGTGTTGAGGAAGATCGTCGACGATTTCGGCGGCATCACCATGGAAGCCACCTCCGCTCCCGCCATCGGCTCCATGGTGCTCATGAACTTCCTTCGCGTGACCGCCATCCCCATGGTCTTCCGCGCCGGAGGGCTTTTCAGCACCGCCCTGGCGCGCAACGAGACCTGGGATACCCAGCTCGACTGGGCGGAGGTGGGCGAGGAGATAAAGCGCAAGTGGATCGAGCGAGGCGGCATTCTGGACGACCTCGCCGACAATCCCTTCATGGCCCTTTACGAGAACAACTGCTGGGGCCACTGCGAGGAGATATTCCAGTACAACGCGCGCGAACGCAAGCACCTGGAGTCGCTTGAGCCCATGTTCGTGGAGTTCTCCGTCGCCGCCATGGAGATGTTCATGGAGCCCCTGTCCGTCACCGACGCACGTCTGCGCGAGATCATCAGCCCCATGATGGGTCATTACAACGCGTGGCAGAAGAGGATATCCCAAACCCTGGACGCCAACCGCGCGGCGGACACCGGCATGTACTGCGACGAGGTGGACTTCGACCTGTCCAAGGTGGAGCCCTCGGTGAGGGAGCGCCTCGATCGCCTGGTCAGGGAGCTTACCTGGACGGAGGAAGGGCCTCCCGGAGAAGCGCCAGGCGGCAGCTCCTCCACTTGAGAGAGCGAGTCGGGTCCTTTTCCGGTGAACGTCTACGGACATAGAGAGGCCGGACGGGACCATATGTGGGACTGGTTGTTTAATGCATGACAATGTGAGCGCTGGGCTTGTTGTGGGAGAACGGCGTGATGAGGGGAACGCAAAAGACCGTGCCTCCTCCCCTCATCACGCCTCGTCGACACTCGAGCGAGGCGTCAGGCATGGGAGCTATGGGGGCGCCGCCCCGAACGACGAATGGCGCCCCGGCATCAGGGAATCTTGTATGCCCTCTCTTTGACCGGACGCCTTGAGGTTTCCGCCTCGCACCGGGCGGAACGGCCACGTGAAAAAGGGGTGAGAATAAGCAACGCGAGCATACATAAGGCCCCCCGGTTTTTAACCCGGGAATGTCCTGTTGGCCTCATTGTTTAACGCTGCCGCCACGCCCGCTGTATGCCCGTATGGGGCCGCAAGGCCGCTATGGCCTGCGCAGGGGGAAACGGGATACGCGCTCCGGTGGCGGCTGCCTGGCACACAAAGCAAGGACGCCAGATCGTTAGGAGGAACGCGACAGATCGAAAGGGGTGGATGGAGGATGGAAAAGTGGGACGTAGTCGTGGTGGGCGGAGGCCCTGGCGGGTCCTACGCCGCCAAGACCGCCGCGGAAGCGGGGCTGAAGACGGTCTTCTTCGAACGGGGGAGAAAGCCGGGGGACAAGAACTCCTCGGGATGCGGCCTGGGCCAGAGGTGGTGGAAGGACTACCCGGAACTCATGGAGGAGCTGCAAAAACTTCCCTCGGTGCGCAAGGTGGAGATGGTGGTGATCAACCTCATCGACGAGCACGACCGACTGCGCTACCGCTGCGGCACAACCGGTTCCGACCTCTGCGCCAACCGCTGGCCCCATGGCATGGACGGCATCAGCATCTACCGCAAGGACCTGGACCCCTTCCTCGCCGACCTAGCGGTGAAGGCCGGCGCGGAGTTGCGCACCTCCACGCTGGTGAACGACGTGATCATGGAGAACGGCCAGGTAAGGGGGGTGAAGACCGAGAAGGGAGAGTCCATCCTCGCCGAGGTGGTCATCGCCGCCGACGGGGCCATGTCCACCATGGCGAAGAAGTCAGGCATGCGCGACCGCTGGGGCGGCGGGTGCACCCTGGTGCCACAGCTTGACTTCGGCTGCAATGCCGACAAGATGGACGACATCATCGGCAACGCGGAGTGGTGCTGGTTCGGCCCCCTCTACGGGACATACCAGGTCAACTTCCGCGACGGGTTCCACATCGGGGCGGGGCAGTGGCTGCGTAGCGACTGGGACGAAAAACCCCTCGAGATGATGAAAAAGGTTGTGAAGATCCCCGGCTTCCAGGCCATGTGCAGGGCCGTGGAGGCCAAACCCCGGGAGTACCAGGCGCATATGCTCCCCTGGCTGAAGAAGCCCCCCAAGACCTATACCGGCGGCATGATGCTGGTGGGAGACGCCGCCGGGTTCCCCTGCCCCCTTGAGGCTGAGGGCATCTGGCACGCCATAACCTCGGGCAAGATCGCGGCGGAAACCGCCGCCTGGGCCATCTCCAGGGGCGACGCGTCGGAGAAGGCCCTCGCCGAGTACGAGCGGCGCTGGAAGGCCTCCGACCTGGGCAAGGAACACGAGTTCGGTCCGGAGTTCGTCGATCTCTGGAATTCCTCCATCTTCGACCCCAAGCTCATGGCGCGCCAGATCCAGCTCCTGCTGGAGTTCTCCATGCTCCACCCCTTCTCCATCGTCTTCGACTGGGGCGACGCGCACATGGACTGCTTCAACCAGCACCTGGAGCACATCCTGGACCTGGCCCCCGAATTCAGCGAGTTCGGAAAGACCTACGTAGCTCCCCTCGCCCGGGGGATCTGGCCGAAGAACGTCAAGCGAATCCTTCTCAAGGTCAAGCCCAAGATTCCTGCACTGCGCCGCCTGTCGGACGAGAATTTCTTCAAGGTGGTGGCAAGGCTTTCCAAGGGCCTGGCCCCCTACCTGGATCCAAGTATCCGCCAGGACGCCCCGGTTCCCAGGGATGTCTTCGAGAGGGGGGTGAGGAAATGAGCCTCGACAATATCGACTTCTTCGAGCTGGTCAAGAGGGTCGATACCGACAAGATGGGCGACTTCATAAAGTACGACCGCGAGAAGTGCAACGGCTGCGGACTCTGCGCCCTGGTCTGCTCCTTCGGCCTGTGGGCGGTAAAGCAAAACAAGGCCAAGCTGGCGGTGAGATACCAGGAGCTGTGCCTCGAGTGCGGCGCCTGCGCCGAGATATGCGAGCCGGGGGCCATCGATTTCTCCTATCCCGCCGGCGGCACCGGCGTGATCATCGAATACGGATAGGCATCAGGGATATGATCGACGTCCACCACCACGTGGCGCCGCCGCATTGCGTCCACGCCCTAGCTGCGTGGGGCATCTCGGAATAAACACGGAGCGCGGGGAAAAGCCGATGCCATATCCTGGAAGGTGATCGTTATGGAGGAAGGTCAACCCAAGATCGACGTCCACCACCACGTGGCGCCGCCGGGCTACGTGTCCACGCTCGCAGCGCGAGGCATCTTGGAGGTGGGAGGAAGGCCCTTTACGCCCTGGGACGAGGAGGAAACCCTCTCCCTCTTGGACAGGCATGGTATAGAGACGGCCCTGCTCTCCCTTTCGGCTCCAGGCGTGTTCTTCGGGGACCTCGGCCTGGCGAGGGAGCTCGCCCGCAGCTGCAACGAGTTCCTGGCTGGCCTGGTGAAAGACCACCCCCGCCGTTTCGGCGCGTTCGCCGTCCTCCCCCTCCCGGACGTCGAGGCCTCGTTCGCGGAGCTCGCGTATGCCCTGGACATCCTGGAGCTGGACGGCGTAGGGCTGCTCAGCAGCGTGGACGGGCGTTACATGGGAGACCCCGCCTACGGCGAGCTCTTCGAGGAGCTCGACCGCCGGCGAGTGCCCGTTTTCATGCATCCGCATACCCCGGACGATAAAGTAACGCCCGTCCTCCCTCTTCCTTCCTCGCTGATCGAGTTCGTCTTTGAGACCACCAGGGCGACGGCATCGCTGTTGTTCACCGGCACCCTGGAGCGCTGTCCAAACCTGCGCATCATCCTTCCCCATGCCGGGGGCACGGTCCCCTACATCGCCCTCAGGCTGTGCCTGGGCCAGTTCTGGCCCGGCCTGCAGGAGCATGTCCCTCTCGGCGTCCTGACTTATCTCCAACGCCTTTACTATGATACCGCCCTATCCGCCGCGCCCTTCGCGCTGCGTTCCCTGCAGGAGCTGGTGGACGTCACGCATGTCCTCTTCGGCAGCGACTATCCCTTCGCCCCAGAACTGGCTACGGTAGCCACTATCGAGGGGCTGAAAGAATACGACGGTTTCGATGATATGGAGCTTGAATCTATCTTCCACCTCAACGCCAGGGAGCTTTTTCCACGCCTGGGCGGCGGCAAAATGAAATGTGGCGCTGACGATGCCTAACAGAGTTATGGCCAACCGGAATCATACGGGGAGGACATAGAGCGTCGACGGGGACGCCGGAGCAGGTGCCGTGAGATCGCCTCTAGCGCGGGCCTTGCGCTAGGGCCCCTATGCGAGGAGGGAAAACGGAATACTTAAGGTTATGCAGAAAAAGGGTCTTCGGTATCACCGGTAAAGATAAAGCGCGACGGCTGAACCGGAAACCGGACTCGGGGGCCGCAGGCCGCGCGGCTCCCTTGCGGCCGCTGGAAACGTGCACGGATTCGAGGCCCGTCAGACACCTGGATGCCTTCAAGGGTACGCTCAACAGGCGCTGGCGGAACGAGTGGGTTACTTTTCCTGTAACAACGGGTCCTGGGTGCTGATCGATAGCGGGTGCTGGCTATATACGCACATGGGAAGGGGGTAGCCATGTACGGCAACTGGGGAATGCTGTTGAGAATCGACCTGTCCTCGGGGCAGATGTACGACTGGCATATCGACGAGGAGACATACCGCTTGTTCCTGGGTGGATCGGGGCTCGCGTCCCGCCTTTTCTTCCAACTCAAGGGACACGAGGCGGAGCCCCTATCGCCTGATAACCCCCTTATCTTCCTCAACGGCCCCGCGTCCGGGACCAACTTCCCGGGATGTTCCCGCGTCGCCATCTGCGCTCGCTCCCCCCTCACCAACATATGGGGTGAATCCAGCATGGGGGGCTGGTTCTCACGGCGCCTGAAGGGCACGGGCTATGACGGCATCGTTTTCACCGGCGCGAGTCCGCATCCGGTATACCTCCTCCTGGATGGGGATAGAGCGGAGCTGCGGGACGCCTCCCACCTGTGGGGATCCGACGCCTTTGAGGCGGAGGAGGCCTTGATCAAGGAGGCCGGCGGCGGTAGGGCCGCTGTGGCATGCATAGGACCCGCGGGAGAGAACCTGGTGAGGTTTGCGAGCGTGGTGAGCGGAAGGGGCCACCTCGCGGCGCGCTGCGGCATGGGCGCGGTGATGGGCTCGAAGAACCTCAAAGGGGTCGTGGCGCGGGGAAACGCGAAATGCCGGATCGCCGACGAGGCGGCCTACGAGAAAGCACGCGAAGCGGCGCTCCGCAACATCAGCGGCAGCCTTTTCGCCGAGGGGCTAAACCTGTTCGGCACCGCCGGCGGTGTGGACCTCTCATCCGCCATTTGCGACATGCCGGTGAAGAACTGGAGGGAGGCGCAGTGGAGGGAGGGCATGGAAGGCCTTTCCGGGGTCAAGATGGCCGACACCATCCTCACCGCGAGGCGCTCCTGCTACGCATGCCCCATCGCCTGCAAGCGCGTGGTGGAGGTCAGGGAGGGGGATTACGGCATGCCGGGGGGGCCGGGGCCTGAATACGAGGGGGTGGGCTCCCTGGGATTCATGTTGAAGATAGGAGACCTGAACGCCGTCGCCAAGGCCAACGCCCTCTGCAACGCCTACGGCATGGACGCCATATCCACGGGAGGAACCCTTGCCTACGCCATCGAGGCTTTCCGGGAAGGGCTGCTCGACATGGGTGTCACCGGCGGGGTCGTCCTGGACTGGGGGAGGCCGGACCAGCTCATCGAGTTAATCCACCGTATAGCCCGCCGCGAGGGATTCGGCGACGAGTTGGCGGAAGGATGCCGCGCCCTTTCATGGAGATACGGCGGCCAGGAGTTCGCCATCCACGTCAAGGGAATGGAGTGCCCCATGCATGACCCCCGCGCTCTGTGGTCCATGGCCCTGGGTTACGCCACCAGCATCAGGGGAGGCTGCCACAACCGGGACACCAACCTCGGCCTGGAGATGGGCATGGACGACCTGTCGGAAATAGGCTTCCCTCGCACCAGGCCTTACCGCAGCGAGGGCAAGGCCGTGATGACCGTGCATTCCCAGGCCGTCGCCTCCGTATGCGACGCCGCGGTGATCTGCGTGTTCGCCTGGAAAGGAGCCGGGTCTTCCCTGGCCATGTTGAGGGACATGCTCAATGCGGTGACGGGTTACGGACTGACCCTGGACGATCTCCTGGAGGTCGGCAACCGCATCTGGTACCAGAAGAGGTCCATCTGCAACCTCTGCGGCGCCGGGAGATCCGACGACGAGGTTCCGAGGAGGATAATCCATCCCCACCTGGAGGGGGAAGCCTCGGAATTCCTGGGGGCGCTCAACCCCCTCATCCGGGTCAACAACAGGTTAATGGGCCTGATAAAGAGCGAGCGCCTCCTCGCCTATGTTAAGTCCTTCCATGCCCGGGTGCTGCTCCGCAACACCTTCCGCACCGTGAACGCCGCGGGGAAACTCCTTCCACGGCGCGCTCCCCGGTCTCGCCGCGCCCCGGTAAAGGGGGGGGAGGCGCGAACACGTGGGGGCGTGGATTTCCACTCCATGCTCGAGGAGTTCTACCGCCTCAGGGAACTCGATGAAAACGGCCATCCCGGAGCCTCCGTGCTCGAGAGATACGGGCTGGGAGATGTTTCCAGAGTCCTGCACGCTTCCGAAAACCCTGCCTGTTGCAACCGCCCATAGACATGCGGGCCAGGCGACGCCCCCGGGGACCTGCCCGGCGTCGCCCGATATGCGCTCGCATTGCGAAAAGCTGGCCGTGGTCGCGGTCCGCATGTCGCTTTTCCAGCATACCAAGCTACCGTTCTGGCGCGACGGGCCTTCCCCTCGAAACAGCGCAAGCTTCGCGTACTGGTGCGTGAGAGTCGGCATTGCGCCGCGAAAGCGGCGAGGGTCTCTGTCCGGGCTTGGGCCTGGGAACACGTGGGCCTCAATGCCCCCCCCGTTGCGTCAATAAAAAATCTACTCGAAAGCCTATTCGTTGACTCATAAAAAAATCTATTCGAAGTAGGTGCTATCTTGCTCTCCTTCTTCATGGGGATCGATGGAACCGGAAACCACGGTCTTGAATAGTTTTCTCTGCAGGGAGTTTATCTCCCGCATGAGCTGAGCCGGGTTGAGCCTTTTGTACTTGCGCCTGAGCTTGCGCTTGGTGATCTCGTCCACCTCGGGGTCCTCGAGTATCCTCTGGTAGGGGGTTTTCGGCTCATCGTAGCGTTTCTTTATCCTGGAGCCCTCCCGTACCTT
Source organism: Actinomycetota bacterium (assembly GCA_013178005.1). GTDB lineage: Bacteria > Actinomycetota > Geothermincolia > Geothermincolales > RBG-13-55-18 > Solincola_B. Next base: position 76,554 of record JABLXL010000017.1, on the reverse strand, counting down.
CTCCACAAGCCTCGCCTGGGGTTGGAAGAAGTTTAGGTAGGGACAGAGCACCTCGTAGAGCTGGTTTAGGAGGAGGAGCTGCTCTTCCGTGTCATAGCGGAAATATCCCACATACTTCCTCACCGCGGTCCAGTTCTTCTGCTCCACGTAGCAGGAATCGTTCTTGCGGTAGGGGCGGCTGCGGGTGAAGGTGATCTGGTGCTCCTCGCAATACCTCAAGAGATGGGCGTTTATGAACTCGGATCCGTTGTCTGAGTCCAGGCCCAGGAGGGGGAAGGGCAACTTTTCCCTGATATCGTCTATGGCCTTGTGGGTCCAGACCTGCGCCTTGTTGCGGAGCGCACGCAGCTCGGTCCATCCGCTCCTCACGTCCGTGGCATCCAGGCTCTGACAGTAATCCCCGCCCGCAACTCCCCCGTCGTGGCCCACCAGGTCGGCCTCCAGAAAGCCCACGCGGGCATCGTCCCACTCCCGAAACGTCCGCACCGGGATCTGGTGCTTGAGCAGGGAGCCGGGCCTGGTCTTGTGCCGGCTCCTCAGCCGGAGCTTCTGTCTCTCGGAGGCCAGCAGCCGGTCGCAGGTGGAGGCGCTCACAGAAAGCAGTCTTTCCCTCACCTCATCTTTCAGCCTCATCTCCCCGAACCTCTCCAGGGCCTCCAGGGCAAAGGGCATGGCCGCCGCCAGCCTTTTCCCGCAGGGACAGTCCATGATGGCCCACACCTTGACCAGGTGCTTTCTGACCTCGGCGGTGTAGATGGGTTTGCGGCCTCGGCGAGAGCCAACGGGCTCTAAAGAGGCCCTCTTGCCCTTCTTCTTGGCGGGCGGCCCCTTTCTCAATAACCCTGCCGCATAGCTGCGGTTGTATCCCGTAAGCGCGCAGAACTCGTCCAGTATACGCCCCTTTTCCTTCTTGGAGGCCTTCCTATACCTTCTCGTTATCTCCTGGGCGATCTTCTTCCTGGTCACAAGGTCCAACCTAAACTTCCTCACCCCCTCGGCAAATATGTTTTCCGAGGGGATTTTCGGCGCCACGCTTCGAGTAGATTTTTATTTTGAGGCAACGAATCCTTTTCGTGTAGAAAAATTATGAGTCAATTCGCCCCCTGTCACCGCAGCATCCATGGGTCTATAATCGGAACATGAACCCGCTTGATAGGGACGATCCGTAAAAGAGACAAGAAGCGGCGCGCGCCGTTCTATTCGCCAAAAGGGGGTTGATGATGCGCTTTTCCTTCTCTTCCACAAGGGCGAAGGGCGCCTCGGCACCGGCTTTCGCCGGGGTCGTCGTTCTCTCCGTTCTGCTGGCGATGCTGACCCAAGCCCAGGCTCTTGCCGGGAGAAGCGGGGGGCTTTCCGCGGCGCCGCCTTCCACCGCGCTCGTGCCCCTGCCGGCCGCGCCCTCATACGGCGAGGCCCAGACCTGGTACCTGGCCGAGGGCTATACCGGAGGGGAGTTCGACACCTGGGTGCTGGTGCAGAACCCCGGAGACGAGACCGCCCACGTCACCTTCGACTTCCAGCTCCCCCCGGGCGCCTCCGCTCCCTCCTTCGAGTTCGACCTCCCCGGCCGTTCCCGGCAATCTTTCCACCTGGACAACTTCGACGGCCTTTCGGACACCGACGTCTCCACCAGGGTGACCAGCACCGCGCCGGTGATGGTGGAGCGCGCCATGTACTTCAGTTACAACGGCAAGGCGGGCGGGCACGACTCCGCGGGCGTGAAATATCCTTCCAACATCTGGTACCTGGCCGAGGGCTACACGGGAGGAGACTTCGACACCTGGGTGCTGGTGCAGAACCCGGGGGCGGCCAACGCCCACGTTACCCTGGAGTTCCAGCTCCCCCCAGGGTCCACGGCTGACCCTTACTCCTTCGACCTCCCCGCCGGCACCCGCAGGTCAATCCACCTAGACGACCTGCCGGGGCTAGCGGACACAGACGTCTCCACCAAGGTGGTGTCCAACCTCCCGGTGGTGGCGGAGCGGGCCATGTACTTCGATTACCAGGGCAGGCAGGGCGGGCACGACTCCGTTGGCGTCGCGAGCCCCTCCGAGCGCTGGTTCCTGGCCGAGGGCTATACCGGGGGTGAGTTCGACACCTGGGTACTGGTGCAGAACCCCGGGGACGAGACCGCCCATGTCACCTTCGACTTCCAGCTCCCCCCGGGCGCCTCCGCCCCCTCCTTCGAGTTCGACCTTCCAGGACGCACCCGGCAGTCCTTCCACCTCGACATCTTCGACGGCCTGGCGGACACCGACGTCTCCACCACCGTGACCTCTGACAAGCCGGTGGTGGCGGAACGGGCCATGTACTTCAACTACCAGGGCAGAAGCGACGGGCACGACTCGGTGGGAGTGGACTTCCCCTCTGACACCTGGTACCTGGCCGAGGGCTACACCGGAGGGGAGTTCGACACCTGGGTGCTGGTGCAGAACCCGGGACAGGAGACCAAGCACGTCACCTTCGATTTCCAGCTCCCCCCAGGCGCCTCCGCCCCCTCCTTCGAATTCGACCTCCCGGGCGGGACGCGGCGCTCCTTCCATCTCGACGATTTCGACGGGCTCTCCGACACCGACGTCTCCACCAAGGTCACAGCGGACGGGCTGGTGGTGGTGGAGCGGGCCATGTATTTCAACTACCAGGGCAGGGCGGGCGGCCACTGCTCCGCGGGCTCACTCTACGAGCCCCCCATCATCCCCGACACCACCAAGGTCCTGCAGGACGCGGAACTCGACCACCTGGCGGGCGCGGCCGAGTCCGGGGACGGCAAGGAGCTGGTGCTCACCTTCGACGCCGACGTGGGAGCGCTGCAGGGCATCGAGGTGGGCGACGTCATCGTCGGCGGCATCACCGCCAATACCCCCTACGGCATCCTGCAGAAGGTGACCAAGGTGAACCGCGCGGGCGGGCAGGTGGTGCTGAACACGGTCTCCGCCTCCCTGGAGGAGGCGGTGTGGAGGGGGCGCCTCTACCAGCCCCTCGACCTCAGCGCCGCCCGGCTGGCCTCCACCAGGGTCCTGGCCGAAGGGGTGGAGTTCCTCCCCGGCGACGCGGCGGAGGGGGGCGGCTTCCAGGACGCCGCCCACATGGAGCTTCCCTTCACCTACAACTTCAACAACGTCAAGCTGGGCGCCGATCCCAATTACATCCTCTTGAACGGCAAGGTGGGGTTGGCTTTCAAGGGGGACTTCAACGTGGACATCGACGTTTCCTGGCCCTCCCTGGACGACCTCCTGGACGACGGCGACGTCCTGCCCGACGTCGATCTCAAGAGCGTGGACTTCGGCTTCACCGTGGAGGAGACGGTGGACATCCGGGCCTCCGCCGAAATCAACAAGGACATCGAGTACGAGAAGGAGATCGTCGAGCACGAGTTCGCCCCCATCGACGTCCAGATCGGCCCCGTCCCGGTGATCCTAGTCCCCTACATCGAGGTGCACGCGGGGGTGGACGGCACCGTCTCCGCGGGGGTCACCTTCGGGGTGGTCCAGAAAGGCAGCGTCTATGCCGGCGCGGCCTACGACGGCTCCAACTGGACCCCCAAGACGGATAAATCCTTCACCTTCGAGTGGACTCCCCCCACCGGCAGCATCAACGCCGATTTCAAGGTCTACGCCGGGCCGCAGTTCGGGATCAAGCTCTACGGCGTCTGCGGGCCCTACCTCAACCTCGAGCCCTATGTGCGCCTGGCCATCAACACCGCCACCCCGCCCCTGTGGAAGGTCTTCGTGGGCATCGAGGTGGACATCGGGGTGAAGGCGGGGGTCGAGCTGGAGTTCGAGGCCGACCTGGGATGGTTCGGCACGCTTGAGTGGGACTGGTCCATGGAGCTCTTCGACGTTAAATGGGACGGCGCGCTGCGCTGGGAGATGCTTTTAGCCAACGCGGTGAAGATAGACTCGCTATCGCCGGCCACGGGAGAAGTGGGCTCGGAGGTGACCATCAAGGGCTCGGGATTCGGGGAAACGCGGGAGAACGACTCCTACGTGAAGTTCGGCTCAGTGGCCGCCACCGAGTACACCTCCTGGAAGGACAACGAGATAAAGTGCAGGGTTCCCGCGGGGGTCTCCGGCACGGTACAGGTGAAGGTTACCCATATCTTCCATAAGTGGGGGCCGATCACCATACAGGTCACCTCCAACGGCAAGAACTTCACCGTCGGCGGCGGAGGGGGCGGAACGGGTCCCGGCACCTGGGACGCCCAGAGCTCGGGGACCACGAATCAATTGAACGGAGTGGACGCCCTCGACGCTACCCACGTCTGGGCGGTGGGTAGCCCCGGCACCGTGCGCTTCTTCAACGGCTCCTCATGGACCGGGCAGTCCAGCGGCACCACCCAGCCCCTCTACGACGTCTCCGCCGCGGACACCTCACACGTGTGGGCAGTGGGGTACCAGGGCACCATCCGTTATTACAACGGGTCTTCCTGGTCCGGGCAATCCAGCGGCACGACCAATAACCTCAATGCCGTGTACGCCGCCGATCCCACACACGCCTGGGCGGTGGGAGCGGGGGGCACCATCCGTTTCTATAACGGCTCCTCCTGGTCGGGGCAGTCCAGCGGGACCACGGAGAACCTATACAGCGTCGAGGGGCTTGACGCCAGCCACGTGTGGGCGGTGGGCGCCAACGGCACCGTGCTCTTCTACAACGGCGGCGGCTGGAGCAAGTTGACGGGGACGCCCTCCGACAGCCTGGGCGACATCTGGGTTAAGGACGCCAACAATATCTGGGCGCTGGGAGTGAACCTGTACTATTACAACGGCTCATCCTGGGAAACGCACGTGTCCGGCTGGACCGAAGGCCTGGTGAGCGTGGCCGGCCTTGCCCCCGACCGCGTGTGGACCGGAAGGTGGTACGGGGTCATACACTTCTGGGACGGCTCCGACTGGGTGGTCCAGGACGTGGCCGGCTCCGACGTGGACATCATGGACATCGACATCCTCGACCCCACCCACATGTGGGCGGTGGGCTCCAGCGGCACCATCCTCTTCAACGACGGCACCTGAGAGGCCGCGCAGGCGTGATCCAGGTCATGGTCGATCTGCTGGCATCACGGTTATGTATAGACGCGCGGCGTAATTGGGAATAATGAGGTAAACGTCTTACTGAGGAGGTAGAGCATGAGCACCATGGACAACCTGAAGGAGGCCTTCGCCGGGGAATCCCAGGCAAACCGCAAGTACCTGGCCTTCGCGGCCAAGGCGGATGAGGAGGGATACGCCCAGGTGGCAAGGCTTTTCCGCGCCGCCGCGGACGCGGAAACGGTGCATGCCCACGCCCACCTGCGGGTGATGGGGGGCATCGGGTCCACCGCCGACAACCTCAAGCAGGCCATCGAGGGCGAGACGGCGGAGTTCAAGGCCATGTACCCGAAGATGATGGAGGAAGCCAAGGCAGAGGGGAACGACCCCGCCTACATCTCCTTCGCCAACGCCAACGCGGTGGAGGAGATCCACGCCGGCCTCTACCAGAAGGCCTTGGACAACCTGGGCAACAACGAGGAGACCGTCTATTACGTCTGCCAGGTTTGCGGCAACACCGTGGAGGGCGAGGCCCCCGACAAGTGCCCCATCTGCGGCGCCCCCAAGAAGATGTTCAAGCTGATCGACTGAAGCGACGCTCGTTTCCAACCGGGGGGCCCGGCTTGGCCGGGCCCTTTCCCTTGGGAAAACGCCTACACGCCGGCCCTCCGAACCTCGCATCCATATATTACCAGATGATTTGCCTTCCACCGTCGCCATTCGGCGGCGATCTTGCTGGCAAAATCGCATGGGCCATGGAGCTGGTTATGTTCGGATGTATGTGGCGCTTAACATCCCCGGGCGGAATCCCGGAGTGGACCCCTAAGCCAGACCCTGCTTCCTCTGTGATCCCCTCGGGGTGACGCAGACCCCCGTCGCGCGCGCCACCAGCACCGGTTCCTCGAGGAAGTCCGCGGCCGTCGGCCCCAGGTCCCTCCTGGCGGCGATGACCTTTCGGGCCTCGAACTCCATGGCGCGGGAGGTGTTCCCCAACCTGGTTATCCAGCCTTCGGCCTCGATGTAGTCGCCTGCGTAAACCGGCGCCCTGAACTCCACCTCGTCGTAGCGCAGGAAGAGCCCTTCGTCACCGTCGGCGCGGATGAGCAGCTCCGTGGCCACGTCCCCGAAGAGGGAAAGCATCCTCGCGCCATCCACCAGGTCTCCGCCGTAGTGGGCGTCATGGGCGCTCATCCTCACCCTTATCATTGAACGCGCCTCTTTCTCCATCCTCAACTCCTCTCTTTCCGGTGGCGGAGTGGTTCTCTCGCCGTCAATGGCGCTGCTTTTCGACTGGCGCGGAGGGTGGCGCTTCCTCGCTTGCATAGACCGTCTTGCCGCCCACCAGGGTGCGCTTCACCCGGATATCCCTTATCCTTTCGGGCGGTACCGACACCGGGTTGGCGCTGAGGACGACGAGGTCGGCCCGCTTCCCCACGCTTATACTCCCCGTCTCCTCTTCGGCGAAGATGGCGTAGGCGGCATCCAGGGTATACATGCGCACCGCCTCGGCGGCGCTGATTCCCTGCTCCGCCTCGAAGCCTTCACGCGTGACGCAGCACTGTATGGCGTGCAACACGTCTGCCGACTCCACGGGAGCGTCCGAGGCCCCTGCCACCTTCACGCCGGCGTCGAGCAGGGAGCGGAAGGGATATGTCCAGCGCGCCCGCTCCGCCCCAAGACGGCGGTGCAGCCATTCCCTCTCGGAATGTATGAAGAGCGGTTGCACGCTGGCGATGAGGCCAAGCCGCGCCATGTCCTCCACCATCGCCTGGTCCAGGAGGGAAGCGTGCTCCAACCGGTGGCGATGGCCCTCGAGCGGGTATTCCCGCAGCAGCCGGTCGTAAAGGTCGATGCAGGCGCGGTTGGCGGCGTCGCCGATGGTGTGGATGGCCACCTGCAATCCCGCGAGATGGGCGGCCACCATGCGCCGGTACAGCTCCTCCAAAGTGTGGATGAAAAAGCCGCGCCGGTCGGGCTGGTCCGAGAAAGGCTCGCGCATGGCCGCGGTGAGAGAGCCGAAGGTGCCGTCGGCGAATATCTTCATCCCCCCTATTCTCCTGCTGATCCCACCAGCCTCCGCGTGCAGCGGGGTCTCGCGGGCCGCCAGCACGGCAGCCGCATCGTCCGCGATAAGGATGCCGTAGGTGTTTTGGGGAATGTGATCCAGGAGGGCCTGCAAGAGGACGGTTTCGAAGGCACCTTGGGCTCCCGCCGGCCCCTCCGCCCCCGTCTGCAGCACCGCTCCCAACGAGGTAAGGCCGTAGGCGGCAAGCCTCCCGGAGAAGGAAGCCGCTCCCTCCACGAAGGCCTGGTAGTCCGGCACGGGGACGCGGTCCTTTATGAGTTCGGAGGCGGTCTCCCTGAAGATCCCCGCCGGATAGCCGTCCGCTTCGCGGTCGATATACCCACCTTCAGGATCCGGCGTGGCGGCGGAAAGTCCGGCCTCCTCGATGGCCCTGGTGTTGGCGAAAACGGTGTGCCCGTCGTAGCGCACGATCATTACCGGGTTCTCGCGCGCGGCGGCGTCCAGGTCCCGCCGCGTGGGGAAGCGTGGCCGTTCGAGTCTCTGCTCGTTGAAACTGAGCCCCACCACCCAGGCGCCCGGCGCGGCCTTGCCGCAGGCATCCCCGATCCTATCGCGCAGTTCCCGCATGGAGGTCACCTCCCGCAGGTCCATGTTCATGTCGAAATAGATGGCTATCACGGGGTGCATGTGGGTGTCTATGAAACCGGGCAGCAGGGCACAGCCCCCCAGGTCTATCTCCTCGTATCCCTCTCCCAGGGCCGCGCGGCAGGCGGCCAGGGACCCCACCTCGACGATCCTGCCGTCCCTGACCGCCACCGCCTCGGCCTCGGGCGCGGCATCGTCAACGGTGTAGATCTCCCCCCCGAAATATATCTGCCCCGCTTCCTCCGCCACCGCCGCTCCCCCTCGTCCCTATGCCTCCAGAACCACCCTTTCCCCCACCGCGTACCTGTCGAGGGCGTCCTCGTCCAGCTCGACGCCCCAACCGGGTCCGTCGGGCACCCGCACCGTCCCCCCCTCGTAGGCGATGGGATCGCGGATGAGGTCGTCCTCGAACATCACCTGGCCGAACAGCTCGGGGTCGTAGCCCAGCGAGGCATACCTCGCCGCAGCCAGGTGTATCTGCGCCGCCGCGGCGATGCCCAGGCTCTGATTGTGGATGACCACCCCCATGCCCTCGAGCTCAGCGTAGGCGATGGCGCGCAGGGCGGCGGTGATGCCTCCCGGCCTCTCGGCGTTGACCCCGACCACCCCGATGGCGCCCAGCCTGTTCAGCGCCACCAGGTCCTGCAGCGAGAAAAAGCTTTCGTGGGCCATGAGCGGCGTGTCCACCGCGCGCTGCACCCTCGCCATGCCCTGGAAGTCCCCCGTCCTCACCGGCTGCTCGGCGACCTCTACGCCGAAGGGCTCGATGGCCTTGATGGCCCGCACCGCCTGCGCGGGCGTATAGGCCTGGTTGTAATCGACGCGGAACCTCGCTCCCTCCCCCAGGCTCTCGCGCATCCTGCCCATGATCGCCGCGTCCTCCCCCACCCCCCTGCCCAGCTTGAAGCGGAAAGACCGCACGCCTCCCTGCAGGTAGCTACGCGCCAGCCAGTCCATGGACTCGATGTCCATGAGGGGGACGAGGGCGCAGAGGTGAAGCGCGTCCACGTGGCGTCCTCCCATGAGGTCGCTCGCCGGACGGCCGGTGATGCGCCCCATGAGGTCGTAGCACGCCATGTCCAGGAGTCCTATGGCCACCCCGCTGCGGGCGACGTTGGAATCCATGCGCCGGGTCATGCGCTCCACCGCGAAAGGGCTCTCGCCGAGGACGTATCTCCCCAGGGCATCTCGAATGGTGGAGATGACGTGCTCGGGGGAAACCCCGGTCTCCGGAAGCCAGACGAAAACCTCGCCCAGGCCGCTGCTGCCGTCGTCACAGAGCAGCCTGCAGATCACGAAATCCCCGCCCAGCCACGCCTCCTCGGCCGGGATGGCCATGCCCAGCCCCCCTTCACCCGCCTGCATGGCCTGCCGCACTTCCTCCCGGAAGGGCACGTGGATGGGCGTCAACTCGACGCGGATTATCCTCGGCCCCTGATCACCTGGATTCGCGCTCATGCTCCCCCCTTACCCGAAAGCCCTCGCCCTTCCATCAACACTTATACCTGCCGGCCCTGGAGGCAGCCACATGGGCGGTCCTCCTCCGGGCCACAATGATGCCACCGGCTACTCCCCCAGGGGAGAGTCGAAGGCGTCCAACCTGCCCAGGTCCCTCCCGAATCTCTCCCTTACCGGGGGGCCACACTCAAGCATGATGCGTTCGAGGTAGATCTCGTGGTTGACCAGGTCCACCGCGTTTGTGACCAAACCGCGGTTGAGGGTGAAGACGCCCTCCACCCTGCCATCTTCGAATATGGAGCCGGTGATACAGCGCTCCCGGTCCGCCACCAGCACGAACTGGCGCCCCATCAGCGGCACCGCCTGGCGCTTCGCCCGCCCGTGCCTTACCGCTCCCACCCCTTTGTCCTGGAGCTTGCGAATCCCTTTGTGCGGGCCATAGAGGACGAGCGCCATCCTCAACCCACGGTCCGCCGCCTCCAGCAGATCGGGCAGCAGCTCCTCGAACTCCCGGTCCCAGAGGGCGACGTGCAGGGTTTCCCGCGCCTCCCTGGCGAGGGCTCTCCCCCGCTCCACCAAGTCGCCCTGGGACGTGACCCGCCAGAGCACTTCCACCACCTTGGGATCGCCGTGATAGCGCAGCAACGCCTGCAGCGCCTCCTCGCACGCCCGCTGGTTTTCCCGCTCCATCCTCCTGATAAGCTCCCGCGGGTCGGTGGGTGCATAGAGGCGGGCTCCCCTGTCCGCCGTCTCCACCCTCACCGCCGCCCCGCGGGCCATCAACCTTTCGAGGGTCTCGTAGATCTTGGCTCGCGGCACGCCGCTCAACTGAGCGACCTTGTACCCGTTGGCGGGCGCGTGGTCGAGCAGGGCGCAGTAGGCGCGGGCCTCGTATTCGCTGAAACCCAGCGAGGTCAACGTCCTGAAGACTTCCCGCATAGCACCCTCCGCGGGCGTTCTCCGCTATCGCGCGCCGTGGTCATTCCCGCACGGGACCGCCGACTCCCCGGCATCTTGGCATCGCATTACACCTGAAAACCTCCCGCGACTGGCGCGGAAGCCCCACATACCATCTCCAGGATCATGGATCGGGTCCCCTGCCCCCCGGCCTTAACCCTTTTCCCCGAATCGCCCATCCTCGCCTCCGCCTCGTCCGCGCTTGCCGCAAGGTGATCCCCATTAGTAACCTCTATCGTGGATACTATACCATCAGCCTCTTCCGACCTGCAACTTTGACAAGGGTATCCGCTATGCAATATAGTAACCACCATAGGGGTTACTATTAAGGAGGGGAGCATGAAAAAGCTGGTGCTGCCCGGCGGCGATCCCTACGGAAGCCACCGCGTCATCGCGCCCGAGGGCGCCCTGCCCCAGCCGGCTTTGAAGCTGGACAACGACATGAGCCGCATCTGGGACAACGAGATCCTGGTCGACGTGGAGCTGCTCAACGTGGATTCAGCCAGTTTTTCCCAGATCGAGGACGAGGCCGGAGGAGACCGGGAGAGGATAGCGCGCGCCGTCATGGACATCGTGGAAGAACGAGGAAAGCTGCAGAACCCGGTAACGGGCTCGGGGGGGATGTTGGTGGGCACGGTGGCGGCTTTGGGCGAAGCTCTTGAGGACGCGGAACTGGAGGTGGGTGAGCGCATCGCCAGCCTCGTATCCCTCTCGCTCACCCCCCTGCGCCTCGAGGAGGTCCTGGAGGTAAGGGCCGAGGTCGGCCAGCTGGCGGTGAAGGGGCAGGCGGTCATCTTCGCCAGCGGCGTATATGCGCGCATGCCGGATGACCTGCCCGTGACCCTGGCCCTGGCGGTGTTCGACGTCTGCGGGGCGCCTGCCCAGGTGGAACGCCTGGCCGGCCCCGGGGATACCTTGGTCGTGCTGGGCGCCACCGGAAAATCAGGCATGCTCTGCTGCAGCGCGGCGCGGCGGCGGGTCGGAGGGAGCGGGAGGGTGATCGGCCTGGGACTACTGGAGGACCATTGCCTGCGCCTCGAGGCCCTGGGCCTCTGCGACGCGGTGCTGCGAGCGGACGCTCGCGACGCCCTCGCCTGCCACCGCGAAATCTCCCGCCTCACGGGAGGACGCCTGGCCGACCTCGTGGTCAACTGCGCCAACCTCCCCGGGACGGAGATGGCCTCCGTCCTCGCATGCCGCGAGGGGGGCGTGGTGTATTTCTTCAACATGGCCACTTCCTTCGCCGCGGCGGCGTTGGGGGCGGAGGGAGTGGGAAAGGACCTGACCATGATCATCGGCAACGGTTACGTGAAGGGGAACGCGGAATACGCACTTGGTTTACTGAGGGAATCGCAGCCGCTTCGCGAGCTGTACACATCCCTCTACGGTTGACCCGCCGTTAACGGCGCGAAAGGCGGTGATGGAGGTGAAGGAGTACAGGAAGGTGGAATACCGTGACATGCCCCTCTTCTCAAGCGTGGGGCCGGAGGAATGGGGCGACTGGCGGTGGCAGATGCGCCATGCCATCAGGGACGTGGAAACCCTGGGGAAGATCATCCCCTTGCAGGAAGGGGAGAAAAAGGACCTGAAGCGCGTGCTCGAGCGTTTCCGCATGGCCATCACTCCCTACTACGCGGCTCTCATGGACCGCGATTATCCCCTGTGCTCCATCCGCCTCCAGGCGGTACCGTCGCCGCGGGAGCTGGAGTCCGACGTCGATGACCTGGAGGACCCCCTCTCCGAGGACCGCGACTCCCCCACCCCCGGCCTGACCCATCGTTATCCAGACCGCGTGCTGTTCATGGTCACGAACATCTGCTCCATGTACTGCCGCCACTGCACACGCCGCCGCATGGTGGGATCCAAGGACCGCCACCTCTCCCGCGAGCATCTCCAGGCGGGTTTGGACCACATAGCCAAGCACCCCGAGATAAGGGACGTGCTTCTCTCCGGGGGCGACCCACTGGTGCTGCCGGACGACCGCCTGGAATGGATCCTGCGCGAGCTGCGCGCCATAGAGCACGTGGAAATCATCCGCATCGGAAGTCGCGTGCCCGTGGTGCTGCCCATGCGCATCACCCCAGGGCTGGTCGCCATGCTCGCGAAATACCATCCCCTCTTTTTGAATACCCATTTCAACCACTACAAGGAGATAACTTATGAGGCCAGGGAGGCCTGCTCGCGGCTGGCCGACGCGGGCATCCCCCTCGCGAACCAGAGCGTGCTCCTGCGCGACGTCAACGACTGCCCGCGCATCATGAAGAAGCTGGTGCAGGAACTTCTGGCCATCCGGGTCAGGCCTTACTATATCTTCCAGTGCGACCAGTCGCGCGGCATCGCGCATTTCCGCACCTCCGTCGCCCGCGGCATGCAGATCATTGAGAACCTCGTTGGGCACACCAGCGGGCTGGCCGTCCCCACTTTCGTCGTGGACGCGCCCGGTGGAGGGGGAAAGATCCCGGTGATGCCCAACTACCTCATCTCCTATTCCGACAAGAAGGTCATCCTGCGCAATTATCAAGGCAGGATAACCGCCTACAGCCAGCCGGAGAACGTCTACGCGGAATGCTGGTGCGAACTATGCCGCGGGGACGAGCCCGAGCCGCAAGGGGTCGCCGGGCTCCTGCAGGTGGAAAAGGGGCGTGCCTCTCCCATGCCTGCCGGTAGCGGCGGAGGCAAGTCCCCCGTCTCCTGGATGGATAATGGCGGCGCCGAAACCGGCCCCTCGGGTAAAAGCGAGGACCCGGGCGCCTCCCCCGCCAGGGCGAGCGGAGGATCGAACGCGGGGTCGCCCCGCACGGCGCGGGAAAAACACCCCTCCGGCTCCGCCGCGCCCGGAAGGGGTAAGCGCGGCGCGGATGGCGCGAGGGCGACCGCGGAGCTTCCCCGCGGACGCGGAAAGCGGGTCAAGCGTGGCGGGGAGGTGGCCTGAGATGGGAGCGCCGAGATTGGGCCTTCCCGCCGACAAGATCGCTCTCGCCCGGGAGCTCGCCTCCCGCATCGCCGCGCCGGTGATGGAATACGTATCCAGGCATACCACCGTTTCAATTGAGCGCGCGACCCTGCGCCTTCTGGGCGCGGATGGCGCGGACGCCAGGGGAGTGCCGGTCCCCAACCTGGCCGTGGACTCGCTGCGAGGCCGGTTGGAGAACGGCGCGGCGCTATATTACGTCAACGCCCTCATCGCCAAGGGCCTCACCCCCGGCGGATTGAACCGGGCCATCGCCTCGGGGCTCGATATCTCCACCATCGAGCTGGGCGATTTAGAGCGCATCTCGCGCGAGGCGCACGCGCTGCTGGAAGCCGTTTTCGCGCGCATCGAGGCCAATGCCGCCCTGCGCCGCCGTCGCGAGAAGGAGTGGGAGGGAAAGGCGAAAAGCCCCCTGCTCTACCTCATCGTGGCTACCGGCAACATCTACGAAGACGTCAAACAGGCTCGCGCCGCCGCCCGGCAGGGCGCGGACGCCATCGCCGTCATCCGCGCCACCGCCCAGAGCCTCCTCGACTACGTACCCCACGGGGCCACCACGGAAGGCATCGGCGGAACCTACGCCACGCAGGAGAATTTCCGCATCATGCGCGAGGCGCTGGACGAGGTGGCGGAGGAGGAAGGGAGATACATTTACCTGGTAAATTATTCCTCGGGCTTGTGCATGCCGGAGATCGCGGTCATGGGCGCCCTGGAGAGGTTGGACATGCTGCTCAACGACTCCATGTACGGCATCCTCTTCCGGGACATTAACATGTACCGCACCTTCGCCGACCAGCATTTCTCGCGCATGATCATCGCCGCCGCCGACATGGCCATCAACACCGGGGAGGACAACTACCTGACCACCTCGGACGCCTGGGAAAAAGCCTGCACCGTGCTGGCGTCCCAGTTCATCAACGAGCGTTTCGCCCTCGCCGCGGGGCTGCCGCACCGGCTCATCGGCCTGGGCCATGCCTTCGAGATGAACCCCGGGATGAAGAACGGCTTTCTCTACGAGCTCGCCCAGGCCTGCATGGCGCGGGAGATATTCCCCGACTGCCCGCTGAAGTACATGCCGCCCACCAAGTTCATGAGCGGCGACATCTTCATGGGTTACGCCATGAACACGATGTTCAATCTGCTCTCCAAGGTCAGCGGCCAGTCCATCCACCTCCTGGGGATGCTCACCGAGGCCATCCACAACCCATTTCTGCAGGATCGCTACCTGGCGCTGGAAAACGCCATGTACGTGATGAACAACGCCGCCGACCTCGGCGACGAGATCGCGTTCCGTGAAGATGGCATGATCATTCGCCGGGCGCTGGAGGTGCTGAACCAGGCCGTCTCCTTCCTGGAAGAAGTCGACCGCCTGGGACTTTTCGAGGCCATCGAGAGGGGCCTCTTCGCGGAGATCAAGCGCCCGCGCCTCGGGGGCAAGGGGCTGGAGGGAGTGGTCCGGAAGTCCCCCGCCTACTGGAACCCGGTGCTGGAGCGGATGGAGAACAGGCCGGCGGCGAAGGAAGGTGATTGAGATGTTGATAAGGCCATACGGGGACGCCATGGACGACGGCGCGGTGCAGCTTTCCTTCACCCTTCCCGCCGAGGACTCGCCGCGCGTGCGCGAGGCCGCGCGAAGGCTGGTGCTGGCGCTGGGCTTCGACGCTTGTGAGATCGTGCACGCTGCATCCCTTTCGGAGGGGTTCACCATGTTCATAGCCTACGCGCGCACCTCCGTGGGCATCGACCCCGACGAGGTGGAGGTTGACGAGGGCGCGGTGTCCGACTGCATGAGCTTCGAGGAGATAAATCGCTTCATCCGCGAGGAAATCGGGAGGAGGGTGGTGGTGGTCGGCGCCTGCACGGGCCACGACGCCCATACGGTGGGCATCGACGCCATCATGAACATGAAGGGCTACGACCACCATTTCGGGCTGGAGCGTTACCCCATGGTGGAAGCCCACAACCTCGGCGCCCAGGTACCCAACGAGAGGCTGGTGGAATACGCGCTCGAAGTCGCGGCCGACGCCATCCTTGTCTCCCAGTCGGTGACCCAGAGGGACGCGCACCGCCTCAACCTGACGGCCCTGGCGGAGCTGCTGCGGGCGCGGGGAATACGCGACCGCTTCATCCTCATCGCGGGGGGTCCACGCATCGATAACCGGCTTGCCGGGGAGCTGGGCTACGACGCCGGGTTCGGCAAGGGGACCTACGCCGAGCACGTGGCCACTTTCATCGCCCGGCGCCTGGCGGCGCGCAAGTAGGCGTCCGCTTGCAGCTCTTGCCGGCGTCTTGCCAGGAAGCACAGGCAGGCTACCACATGCGCTGCCGCCGAAATGATCTGTCCTCCCGCGGCAAGCACCGTCAGACGAGGGTTCCGGGGATAGACGCAAGGTAAATGTCCGGCACCCCGAACCGTTCCCGCGTGTGCCGGCATCCCGAATATCCCGGGCAATCCGGGCGACAGCCCAGAGACCGTCTATCACGTCTGCCGGGTATGCTGTAACACCGTGAGGGCGAGGCGTTAAATAAACGCCCCATCCGCGGCGCTCCTCGAGGAGATGTTCAAAAAGATGGCCTGGATACAGGCGGATCACGCGGAGAGGCCGGGATTCCTCGGGCCCCTTCTCTTTTTCAGGTCTTGGAGGCGGCGCGCCAGTTCGTTCGCTTTCTCTTGCTTCCTTGTGGCCTGCGATAGCCTGCGCCATTCCCTGAAGTGGCCTTCGCTGAAGAACTGCCACACGGACTGTATGACGAAAAGGTTCCTTATGCGCCTCACAAACGGGCCTCCCGACAATCCTTCGCCTCGCTCTTCTCGTCCTGCCGGTAAACCCTGTATCCGGGGGGCCAGAGGGCGAAGAGCATGGCCCAGGGGAAGAAATCGGGGTGGTAGGTCGCGAGGATGGCCCGGGTCAAGGGCTTGAGGGCCGCGTGCGGCAGGTATTCCCTGCACTTGCGGAAGGCGAACTGCGGCCGGTAGAGAGGCGCCAGCCGCCTGAACTCCCGCAGGGCGGCGTCGCGGTCGGCGACCGCCGTGGCCGCGACCTTCCCCGAGACCAGGGCGCCGTTGACCCCGAAGAGGAGCACCGGGCTCACCAGTCCCGCCAGGGTCCCGGCCAGGATCAAGTTGCCCCTGAACAGGCAACGGTTGCTCCAGCTCCCCAGGGGCCAGGCGGCCCAGGCCGCTACGCTGTCGTTCCAGCCCTCGAACTCGATGCCGTCCCCATCCGCCAGCTTGCGCTTGAACTCCTCCTTCTCCCCGTCGGTCAGGGGACGCTGCACGCTGAAGACCAGGGCCCCCGCGGCTTCGCCGCGCTGGAAATAATAGCCGAACTCGCGGGTGAAGGAGTCTAGGTAGATGATCACCGAGGGGCGGGAGGGATCCCCCCTTCCCGTGGCCATGTGGCAGAAAAAGGGGCGGCAGGGGAGGTCCAGGGCTTCAAAGGCCTCGCGGTCCAATCCGGTGGCGACGATGGAGCCGGGTGGGAGCTCTTTTATCTCCTGCTTGGAGAGCCTGCTTCCCAGCCGGACCTCCACGCCCGCCGCGACGGCCTGGCGGTAGAGCACGTTTTCCAGGGAACGCTCCCCCTTGCCCCGCTCCACCGTGAACCCCTCCACCCCGCGGGGCAGCCCGAACTCGTACTTCTTCCCGTAGGCCCAGGCGCGGGTGAGGGTCCAGGCCTCCAGGGCTTCCTCCACCTCCACCCCCACTTCATCCCTCATGGCGCGCACGTCCATGAGGGTGGAGTCGGCGTAGGAGAGGTCGCCGCCCATACGTTCCCTGCCTTCGTGGATAAGCACCTCGTGGCCCCGCCGGGCCAGGTTGATCCCCGCCACCAGGCCGGCCAGGCCGGCCCCCACGATCTCGACGCGTTTGGCCATCATCCCCTCTCCTTGTTCCCCGCTCCGCCCGCGGTATCGAAGATCGGGCGAGAGCCGAGAATATGAGACCCCTCTCATTATACGATCCCGCCGGGCCCGGCCCGGGCAAAATCCAGGATCCGTGTCCGGCCCCGTGTATGTTGTACAATCGGGGCGGGAGGGGACGCCATGCGCAAGTCGATCATAGAACGCATTCTGCGGGAGCACGAGGAGCTGCGGGCGACCGGGATCAACCTGGTGGCCTCGGAGAACTTCCTCTCGCCGCGGGTGCGCGCCGCCCTGGCGAGCGACCTCGCCGGGAGGTACCAGGCGGAGGGATACGGGGGCTCACGTCACGCGCGCGAGATAGTGGCGGCGGTCGAGGGGCTCGCGCGCGAGGCCTTCCATGCCGGGCACGCCCTGGTCTCGCCCCTCTCCGGCAACCTCTGCGTGCTGGCCTGCCTCGCCGCCTTCACCTCCCCGGGAGACGCCGTGGCCATGCTCCCCTTCGACGCGGGCGGGTACCCCTTCGGGTTGGAGAAGTTCCACCGCAGGCGCGTGTCCATCCCCGCCGATGCGCGCGGCTTGGAGATAGACGCAGAGTCGGCGGTCAAGGCCATCACGCGCGCGGGAGCGCGGCTCGTCTTCCTCGGCGCCTCCTTCATCCCCTTCCCCCACCCCGTGGCGGAGATGCGCCGGGGGCTCGAGAAGGCGGGACACGACGCTATCCTGGTATACGATGGCTCGCACGTCCTCGGCCTCATCGCCTGTGGCGGGTTCCAGGACCCCCTGCGCGAGGGCGCGGACATCCTCGTCGGGAGCACCCACAAGACCCTCTTCGGTCCCCAGGGCGGCCTGGCCCTCACCGATTCCGACCAGCTTGCGCAGGCTTTGAGGAAGATGCTGGAACTGGACCTCGAGGCGGGCATCGCGCTGGTCGACAACCCCCACCTCAACCGCATCGCCGCCCTCGGCCTGGCCCTGGAGGAGGTGCTGGAAGACCCTTCCTACGGGGCCAGGGTGGTGGAGAACGCCCGCGCCCTGGCGGGCGCCCTGGACCGCCTGGGGGTGCCGGTGCGCTTCCGCGAGCGCGGCTACACCGCCTCGCACCAGGTGCTCCTGGACCTGGATGCGGCAGAGGCGGGGAGGCTGTGCCGGGACCTGGAGGAGGCCGGCGTCTTCATCGACGCCTGGGGCAGGGTGGGGACCGCCGAGGCCACCCACCTCGGCATGGGTCCGCGGGAGATGGAGGAGGCGGCCGCGCTCATCGCGGAGGTGCGCGAGGGACGGCCGGGACGGGAGCTGCGCGCGCGGGCGGCGGAGCTGGCGCGGCGCTTTCCCCGGGCTTAGAATATCACCAGGGGAAAAGGGCGCTCCGGGTACCGGTTCTGCGGTTATTTCAGCCCCCGAGGGATTAAATATCCCTGGGGAAGAAAGAGCGCCAGGGGCCGAAACGGCTGGAACGAAGGGCTCGGCAGATGAGGAAGCGAGTTTCCTGGTTCGTCATCGTCCTGGTGCTCGCGCTGCTCGCCTTCCTCCCCGCCTCACCCACGGCCACCGCCGACTGGAGCGGCGGACACGCAGGCGCCGCCATGGAAAACACCTCCAGGGAGTGGTTCTTCGCCGAGGGGACCACCCGCGCCGGCTTCGAGGAATGGATCTGCGTCCTCAATCCCGGCGATGCGCCCTGCGAGCTCACCTTCCGCTTCCTTCTACCCGAGGGGGAAGCGGAACCCTTCCGCGCCGTAACGGGACCTCGCAGCCGTTTCACCCTCAACGTCGCGGGGGCGGCGGGACCGGGTCTGGACGTCTCGGTGCTCCTGGAGGCGGGAGAGCCGGTGGTGGCGGAGCGCGCCATGTACTTCCGCTACGGACCCGGGGGCTGGGCGGGCGGGCACTGCGAGCACGGGGCGGTTTCACCCTCGACGGAATGGCTCTTCGCCGAGGGGGCCACCCGCGCCGGCTTCGACACCTGGCTCTGCGTCTCCAACCCCCAGGACGCGCCCGTGAGGGTGGACGTGGATTACCTCCTGGGGGCGGGGCAGGGCGAAAACCTGGCCGATTCCTTCACCCTGGGGCCGCGCAGCCGCTTCACCCTGCGCGTCAACGATGCCGTCCCGCCGGAGTGCGACGTCTCCCTGCGGGTGAGGGCGGGAAAGCCGGTGGTGGCGGAGCGGCCGGTGTACTTCTACTACCGCGGCGGGTGGGACGGCGGGCACGACGCCCTGGGCTCGACGCTAGCTTCCAGTAAATGGTATTTCGCCGAGGGCACCACGCGGGCCGGGTTCGAGGAGTGGATCTGCCTGCTCAATCCGGGGGATGAGGACGCCGCCGCCACCCTCGCCTTCATGTCCGGGGGCGGGGAGCTGCGCCGGGTGGAGGTATGGGTGCCGGCGCAGCGCCGCCAGACCGTCTACGTCAACGATGTTGTCGGACCGGAGGTGGACGTCTCCTGCGAAGTGTCTTCGCCTTTGCCCCTGGTGGCCGAGCGCGCCATGTATTTCTCGTACCAGGGCTCACGTCTCGGCGGACACATCTGCGCCGGCCACAGCGAGCCCTCGCGGACCGCCCTCCTCGCCGAGGGCACCACCCGGGCCGGGTTCGACGAGTACGTCTGCGTCCTCAACCCCAACCCGGCCCCGGCGACGCTCCGGGCAACCTGCATGGACGCCGCCGGGCAAACCACGGCGGGCGATTTCACCCTGGGCGCGCGCAGCCGCCTCACGCTGCGCACGCGGGACCTCGCGGGGCCGGATAAGGACGTCTCGGTAAGCCTGTCATCCAACCGGCCCCTGGTGGCCGAGCGCGCCATGTACTTCGCCTACCGCAGCGCCGCGCGGGCGACCATCGCCGCGGTCGGAGACGTCAACCTCGACCTCGACCAGTTCGACATGGGCTACGGCTACGCCTACCCCTGGACGGAGGTGGCGGGGCTGCTGCGATCCGCCGACCTTGCTTTCTGCAACCTGGAGTGCGCCATCTCCCACCGCGGCAGCCCGGTGCCAGGAAAGGCCTTCACCTTCCGGGGGAGCCCCGACGCCCTCCCCGCCATGCGCGAGGCGGGGATGGACGTGGTATCCCACGCCAACAACCACGCCCGGGACTGGGGCACCGAGGCCTTCCTGGACACGCTGTCCTATCTCGACGGCAACGGCATCGCCCGCTGCGGCTCGGGAGTTGATTACGCGGCGGCGCATGCGCCGGCTTTTCTTTCCGCCGGCGGGCTGCGCGTGGCCTTCCTCGCCTACAACGACGTCAACTGGCCGGGATGGCCGGCGGGGGCAGGATACCCGGGGGTGGCCGACGCTGCGGACACGGCCGGGATGGCCAGTGACATCGCCGCAGCCCGGGCCAGGGCCGACATAGTGGCGGTATCCTTCCACTGGGGGATCGAGCGCGAATATGTGCCCAACGCCCGCCAGCGCCAGCTCGCGCGCTTCGCCGTAGACTGCGGCGCCGACCTTGTGCTGGGGCACCACCCCCACGTGGCGCAGGGGTTCGAGATCTACGGAGGGAAGCTCATCTGCTATTCCCTGGGGAACTTCGTCTTCAACCCGGGCAGCCCGCAGGGCAACTACACCATGCTCCCCATCATCACCATGGACAGCGGCGGTTTCGTAGGCGCCACCATCTACCCCGTGCTCATCTCCAGCGGCCGCCCGCAGGTTCTGACCGGGGGCGCGACCGCCGCCTGGCTGCAGCAGATCGCCGCCCTCACCGCGGCCTTCGGCACCCCCATCACCGTGCGCGGCGACACCGCCACAATACCCTAAAGGTAATGCCCCGTTCTTTTGTTGCCCCGGAACTTTCTTTCAAAGCAGCTTTCACCCACCGCACGCGGTTATCTCGATGATCCAAGAGTGCACGTCTCCAGGGAGTAACAGAACCTGGGCCTGACCTTTAAAACGTGCCGTGTTTGCCCTCGCCCGCCGTAAAGCGGCCCGCGCCCTCCACGGACTCCCCGCTCTCCAGGGTCTTCATGCCCAGGCGGTATTCCAGCTCCAAGCCCTCCTCGAAGGGGCGCCCCATGCCCCGGTACAGCGCCTCGCGGTCATTGCGCATGCAGGCCTGGGGAAATTCCGCGAGCTGGGCCGCCAGCTCCTCCGCGGCCTCCCTGGCCTTCCCCTTCTCCACCACGCGGTTGACCAGCCCCATCTCCAGGGCCTCACGCGCAGATACCGGGCGCCCGGTGAGGATGAGGTCCAGGGCCCGGCTCATGCCGATGAGGCGAGGCAGGCGCTGGGTCCCGCCGTCGATGAGGGGCACACCGAAGCGGCGTTCGAATATCCCCAGCACCGCGTCCTCCTCCGCCACCCTCAGGTCACACCATACCGCAAGCTCGAGGCCGCCCGCCACGCAGTAACCGGAAATGGCGGCGATGACCGGCTTGGAGAGGAGCATGCGGGTGGGGCCGAGGGGACCGTCCTCGGCCATGTCCTCGTGGAGGCGAAGCGCCTCCTGCAGGGGGTTCGAGGCCAGCGCTTTCAAGTCCGCGCCGGCGCAGAAAGTGCCGTGCGCGCCCCAGAGCACCGCCACGCATGCCTCATCGTCGGCATCGAAGGCGCGGAAGGCGTCGGCGAGCTGGCGCGAGGTCTCGTAGTCGATGGCGTTCCTTACCTCGGGACGGTTGATTATCACCGTGTATACCTTACCTGATTTTTCCACCTCTACCTGCATGGCTCCCCTCCTCTGCTCGGTCCCTCCCCACTCTTACGATTAAGCCTCTGCCAAAAGCATCGCCACCGGCAAGCGGCATGTCAAATGACGGCATTTCCGAAAGCGACGAGAGGAGGGTATTCCTGCCGGTGCAGTCACATGGCGCAACGCGGCCAAAAGGCCCCCGCGCATAGGAGGATGCAGATGAGGGATATCTTCGCGCCCAGGGAGAAGATGGTATCGGGGCGCTTTTCGTAATGACCCCCGATTTCGTAAGTGGCCTCGTGGGAATATATTTCGTCGGGCGACACGCCGAAAAAGTCCGGCCACGTGACTAGGTCGATACCGCCATCGCTGGCATGACGATAAGCCGCCCATATCAGCTCGCTGCAGTACCAGCTCTCTCCGTCTGCCTGTTTCGACAGCCAGTTGATGTCATAGGGCTGCCCGAGCTTCTCGCGTGCGAACTCCACGGCTTTTTCCCTCACGCTTTCGTCGGGCACTTTCACGCGCATATAGCACACCCATGTCATCTCGGGATACATCCAGGATTCGAGAGACCTCTCGACGACTCCGGTGGCAGGGTTCCCAGCCACCACGATGGTCTCATCGCCGACATATATCGCCGCGTGCGTCCAGCTCTGGAAGGGATCGAGCGAGGGGACCGGACTCAACCTGCACCTGCCGAGGAGGATATCTCCCGGCTCCAGTATGCTTTGGCTCCCCGGGGCCTCGCGCTCCTGTTCCGCGATGTGGTTATCTCCACCGCCAGGGTCGGTCTCCTCTGAACAAAGCCCCAATGCCGAACAACCGTTCACGCCATAATGAACTGCCCCGTCAGGCACATCCGCGAATCGCGGTGGGGCAAAGGCCTCGACAGCGAGAAAGATGGCCGCCGACGCCATAATCACGGCGAACAGCCAGTTCTTGAGAATGACCAGCGCCCTTTTCCGACCCGACATCTCCCCATCGACTCCAGCAAAAGCGCCCCTACCTCCGCTGGGCTAATTCACACAAGAGGCGTCGGATGGCGTTCCGCCCATCATATATGCATCCACTGCGCGCATGGATTGTTTTTCGCGGAACCCCACATTTGCGTCTACCAATACATATATACCCGCCTCGCCTGTGTTCTCAACCTCGCGAGGAACGGTGCCAGGGCCGTCGTCATAATCCGGCCGCTTTGCTCCCAGCCGAGTTCCCTTGTCCCGGCTCCAAAGCCTGGCACCAGGCATGTGGCGAATTCGGCAGGAATACCATGCCTCCCGCGGTCCAGGCGATATGCCTGGCGAGGTTTTCTGCGCCGTCGTGCACCTCGCATGATCCGCTCATGTGCCCTTTCCACGTGACCGGCCCGTTCCCACCGGGAAGCTTCGCGCGGCCCGGAAGATAAGGCGGGGGCGGCCATGCCGCCCCCGGTTCAGGCTCGCTCACGCGAGCGGGTGCGCTGCCGAATATCAGGCGCTAACCTGCGCCGGCTCCTTGAGGGCCTGGATCTCCTTCCTCACCATCTCCTCGACCGGGACGCCGACGAGGTCGTCCACCCGCATAACCTTCCTGCACAGGACAGGCCCGAAACCGATTTTGCTGAGGTTCAATCCCATGAGAGCCGCCCAGGCCGCCATGCCCTTCGCCCATCCCAGGCGGCGCACCAGCACGGTGGCCAGGATTGCTCCGCCCAGGGCGCCACCGAAGATGGCGGCGTTGACGCTGCCGAACTCCTTGAGGGCCTCCGGCAGGCGGTCCAGAAGCTCCTTCTGCTCGACGCCCTTCTCCATGTCCTCGCCCTTGAGCACCCAGTCGATGATCCAGTAATACATCAGGGGCAGGAACATGGTGCCGTAGGCGAGCAGGATCATTGCCACGTCGGAGAACGCCCAGGGGACCACGTTCTTCCAGCTCCATGTCTCGAAGGACTCGCGGTTCTTGGAGAAGAAGCGCTGGTAGCCCTTGTTGTCCCAACCGTTGACAAGGATGAAGAAGAAGCCCAGATAGGACAGGAAGGTGTGCATAGCCGCCTGGTAATACTTCCCTTTCATCAGGGACCGCCAGGTGAGGTAGAAACCGAGTATGCCCTGGGTCACGTTAGTGGTGGTGAAGACCCCCACCAGCCACTGCGGGATGGTCTCGTACTTGCCCACCTGCATGGTCTCCCAGCTAGGGTTGGACCACAGGAGCACCGACCCTGAGGGGACGAAAAGCAGGGAGAGGAAGAGCAGGTTTTTAAGGAAGTACTCGTTGTTGAAGGCGTCGCCGTTGGCCTCGAACCAGCTCCTGACTGCTTTTTGCAGGGCTTTGAGATCCTGTAAGCCCATCCTTCCCGGCTTGAAGCCGCTTGCCTTAAGCTGTCTTACCAACTCCTGGAACGCCTGGCCGTTGCTCTCGCTCAGCCCCGCTGGGATCGCCTCCATGTCGCTCCCGGCCTCCCCGGGGGCGGGCAGGCTTTCCGCGCCCTTCCAGCCCAGTTTCCACTTCCTGACATCGTTCTCCGCCTTCATCCTGCGCAACTGCCTGAAGGCGGCCAGGGCGAAACTGGACCCGATGCCGTAGGACCAGAAAACGTCCACCTGTACCATGTCCTAACACCTCCCCATGCCTCAAGCGGTTAACCGACTAAAGTGATACCATCGCCGGCATCGCGCCATACGCTTTTCCCCTTCGACCCGAAAAACCGGCACCGAGCGGGAAGACTCAGGGCCGATCTCCTTTTTTTGCCAATCCCTCCAGCATCAGGGAGATAACGGTCTCCTTCCATATCCCGAGGGCCAGGTCGGGGTCCTCCGAGAGGACCACCCGCTTGCAGGCCTCGAAGAGGGCGGCGTTTATGGCCAGGGCGGTTTCCCTCACGTGCATCCCCTCGCGCAGGTAGCCCTTCTCTATGCCGTTCCTGAGGTACATCTCCGTGTAGCTCCCGAAGACGTCGAAGACGTTGATTATCCTTTTCTGCAGCTCGGGGTCGCTTATCCCGAAGGCCTCGTAGAAGAGGATGCGGGAGTACTCGGGGTTGGCCTTGAAGAGGCCGAAGAGACGGTCTCCTATCTCCTCCAATTGATGCTTGTATTCCTCCAGGGATTGCGGGCGCCCGGGGTCAATATCCGAAACCAGCTCGGCCGCCACCGAGATGATCTCCTCCACCACGTGGTTGAAGATGTCGAGCTTGTTCTTGAAGTAACGGTAGAAGGTTCCGTGGCCGATCTGGAGTTCCGCCGCGATGTCCTCGATCTTCGCGCCGTGGTATCCCTTCTCGGAAAAGACCCTGATCGCCGCCCCCAGGATCTCGCTGCGCCGCCTTTCCGCCAGCGTCTGCTCCATCCGCTCCCCCATGAGCTGAATGACATGTCATTCCGTTTAATTTACCCTATGGTAATCTCGCCCGCCCCACCTGTCAATAGGCCTGGGGTCAGGCCTGGCCATCGGCCTCAGCCTTAACGCATGTCCAAATGACCGTATGACGTTTGACGTCAACTTGACTTCCCTTTCGGTCAACACACACCCATGATCGCTTTCCTTTCTTGCAGCATTGAGTAAAGAGGTCGAAGGCCATCCTCTCACTCAACCCGAATAAAAGCCCTTGTCCGCTGAGAACGCTTTCGGCTCGGGGCGCGGCAGCGCATATAAGAACCGTTGGAAAAAAGAAAAA
The DNA here is from genome assembly GCA_013178005.1 of Actinomycetota bacterium. Classification (GTDB taxonomy): domain Bacteria; phylum Actinomycetota; class Geothermincolia; order Geothermincolales; family RBG-13-55-18; genus Solincola_B. The sequence goes on along the minus strand of JABLXL010000017.1, from coordinate 51,319 downwards.
CCAACCACGAGACAGCGGCTTACATGCGCCGCACCATGAGCGCGCATATAACAACCGTTGGAAAAAGACAAACCAACCAGGCGGTGGATGGCGATCCAAATCCATTGCTCGACAATTCCCCCTACAAAAGAATATCGAGGTCCGTATGGCGGGCATCCGCCACGTATGGATCTCTGAACTGGCACGAAGCCCGGACATGTTCGGAGGAGCGAGGACTGAGCCGTCGCTGTAAGGTCCGCGGGATCAGAGCCATACATGCGCTCGAGTCAACGACACTACGACTCGGTCCACGACGCGGATACGCCGTCCGTGGCGAAAGGGTGTCACGGTTGATCGGCACGGTTCATGCACGGGACGCGACTCCGCGTCGTGCCGGAAAACGCGTCGTTCGCGATCCTTGCCAAGGTTCGGCGCGAGGCGGTAAAGGCCCTTGCGATCAAGGAGGAGGGTGCTGATTTGAGAGCGAGGATAAAGCGCATAGGAGTGCTCACGGGAGGTGGCGATTGCCCGGGCCTTAACGCGGTGATACGCGCGGTCACCAAGGCAGCCATCCACCGTTACGGCCTCGAGGTGGTGGGGATCAGGGACGGGTTCGGCGGGCTCATCAACGGCAACGCCTGCCGCCTGGACGAAGGCGGGGTCTCGGGCATCCTGCACCGGGGGGGCACCATCCTGGGCACCACCAACCGCGACAACCCCTTCCATTACCTGCTTAGGGACAACGGGGATGAGCGCTACGTGGACCTCTCCTACGTGGTCCTCGAGAACATCGACATGCTAGGCCTGGACGCCCTGGTGGTCATCGGCGGCGACGGCAGCATGCGCATCGCCCTGGAGCTCTTCAAGCGCGGAGCCCCCATCGTGGGCATCCCCAAGACCATCGACAACGACCTCATGGCCACGGACATAACCTTCGGTTTCGACACCGCCCTGCACACCGCCACCGAGGCCATCGACAAGCTGCACACCACGGCGGAATCCCACCACCGCGCCATGATCGTTGAGGTGATGGGGCGCAATTCCGGCTGGATAGCCCTGGAGGCGGGTATCGCCGGCGGCGGTGACGTCATCCTCATCCCTGAGATCCCCTTCACCATCGACGGCATCTGCGCCAAGCTCCTGCAGCGGCACGACGCGGGCAAGAGCTTCAGCATCATCGTGGTGGCGGAGGGGGCGCCCCACCCGCAGCTTGGCGTGATCGAGAAGAACTTCGGCAATGGAAGGAAGGTGTTGGGCGGGATAGGGGACCTGGTGGGCGCGGAGATAGAGAGCTATACCGGCATAGAGACGCGCGTCACGGTGCTCGGCCACCTGCAGAGGGGCGGCGCCCCTTCCCCCTTCGACCGCATCCTCGCCACCCGCTTCGGGGTCAAGGCGGTGGAGATGGCGGTGGAGGGAGAATTCGGGAAGATGGCCTGCCTGCGCACCCCGGAAATCAAGGCGGTGCCTCTTGAGGAGGCGGTCGCCGAGCAGCGCAAGGTCCCGCCGGAAGGAGAGCTGGTGCAGTACGCGCGCTCCGTGGGCACCTCGTTCGGAGATTGAAGGTCTCCATAGGTGGCGCATGAAAAATCCAGATATATGGCTGATCCCTGGGCGACCGCCTCCTTGCGCGGAGGTTCGTGATAGGTAACGCACGAAAAAGCCGGATATGCGGCTGCCCTTGAAACCACGCAGGTCCTTCCATATTTAAAGTCACCGGCTACCACGGGACGTTTCCCCCACGAGTAGGCCTTCAACCCGCGCGGGCCAGGCTCTTCTATATTGAAAGTCATGACAGGTGGTGGACGAAGAAGTCGGCCTGCGTCTCCGAAACCTTGCGGAACCAATCGCCCGTATAGACGTCGAAATGCCCCACCGGCAGGTGCACCAGGGTGACCTCCCTCATGCGCGAAGCCGCCTTTTCCACCGCCGTGGGCTTGATGAGGCTGTCCTTTTCCCCCAGGATAACCAGGGCTGGGCACCTCACCTTGCGCGCACGCTTTATGGGGCGGTACAGCAAAAGCTCCAGCACCGCCCGCGCCGGGCACTCGTTCCTCCAATCCGTGCCCTCCGGCACTATGGCCATGTAGCCGGGCTCGGATTCGGGGGTGTTCATGATCCCGAAGGTCTTTGGATCGGAGACAATGGGCACGCGGTAGGGCTCCCGGAAGGTGAATGCCCTCGCGAGGTCCTTAAGCCCCGCCGCCGTAGCCTGCAGAGCGTGCCTCGTCCCCGTGTACGCGGCGGAGGAAAACCCGTCCACGAAGGGGACCTGCGCCGATATCGCCGCAACGCCCTCGTCACGGGACGCGGTTACGATGACGTGGCCTCCGCTATAGGAAGAACCCCACAAGCCCAGGCGAGATCCGTCCACCTCCTTTAAGGACCTCACGTAGGCGATGGCCGCCTTCCAGTCGCGCAGGTGCCGCCACGGATTGACCAGGTTGCGGGGCTCGCCCTCGCTGGCGCCGAAGTTGCGATAATCGAAGAGGAAGACGGACAGGCCCCGGCGCGCGAAGGCCCCCGCGTAGGGCTCCAGCCCGAAGTCCCGCTGCGCCCCGAAGCCGTGGGCCATGACCACCACCGGCGGCTTGGTCACCCCCTCCGGTCGGTACAACCATGCCGCGCATTTCTTCCTGCGGCTGCGGAACACGTGGTCCTCGCGCGTGAACCCCTCTCCTTTCGCGTTCATCCCGGCCATCTGCTTACCCCCTCGGCATCAAGCTAACTGACGATCGTCCATCCATCCACTCATCAATTATAGCCTTATTCGATCGGCCCCAAGCTCCGCCTCGCCCACCGAATCCCCATCGCGGTGGCAAAATGGCGGGGGAAGCCGGTACCCATGGCAGGATATCCCATTATAGCCGAGCGGGCCAGAAAAGAAGTCGGCTTCACCCCCGCCTCTCCCAATAAAAGACACAGCATCCCACCGAATCCCCATCGCGGTGGTAAAATGGCGGGGGAAACCGGCACCCCCGGCAGGTTCTCCCATTAAGACGGAGCGGGGCCAGGAGGGAAGAGATGAGGCTGCTTTCAGGCCGACACCTGCGCGAGTTGATGGAAGCGTACGTGGGGGAACCGGAGGGCCTTCCCCCCATCGACCTGGAGGGGCAGTCGGCCTTCATCGAGGAATACTTCGCGGCGGGAGCGCCCGAGCTGAAAATGTTGTTTGCGGTCTGCGGCATCGCCCTGCGGGCCCTTTCTATTTTCCTCAAGGGAAAGCCGTTCTCGCGCCTTACGTCCCACGAGAAAGACGAGCTCCTGAACCGCGTCATGTCGTCGCGCAACCCGTTGCTGCGCGGGGTGGCGGTGCTCCCCGGCCTGCCCTTGCTCATGTCCTACTACCGGCGCCCCGAGGTGGCGGTGCCCCTGGGCTTCGACGCCAAGGCGCTGAAGGAGGAGTCCAACCTGCGGGTGGTGACGCGGGACCGTAGCCTCCCCCCGAAAGCGGGGCAGGGCGGGGAGGTGGGGAAGTGATCCTCGGCCCAACCGACGTCAAGGGGGACGTCTCCCGTTCCGTGGACGTGGTGGTGATAGGCTCCGGCGCGGGCGGCGGCCCCATCGCCAAGGAGCTGGCGGGCGAGGGGCACAGCGTGGTGGTCCTGGAGGAAGGCGGGCACTTCACCCGCGAGGACTTCAACCTCGACCCCGCCGACTCGTACATGAAGATGTACCGTGACGCGGGCCAGACCATAACCCTGGGGGTGCCTTTCATCCTGCTCCCCATGGGCAAGACGGTGGGCGGCACCACCACCGTCAACTCCGGAACCGCCCTGCGCATGCAGCGCCCGGTGCTCAAGAAATGGCAACTGACCCATGGATTGACGGAAATCGGCGAGGACGAACTCAACCTCATCTACGGCCACCTCGAGGAGTACCTCTTCGTCAAGCGCGCCGACCCGGAGGTGGCGGGCAAGGTCGCCACCACCTTCCTCTCGGGAGCGGAAAAGCTCGGGCTTTCCTGCGGCTGGCTGCCCCGCAACGCCAAGGAGTGCGAGGGGTTCGGCGCCTGCGCCTTCGGCTGCCCATCGGGATCCAAACAAAGCGTGGACGTCTCCTTTATCCCCGACGCCGTGAAGGCGGGGGCGGACATCTACACCCGCTGCCGGGCGGAAGAACTGAGGGTGAGCTCGGGGCGGGCGGCCGGGGTGCGCGGCCGCTTCCTCGACCCCGCAACCGGGCGCCCCAACGGCAAGCGCATCGAGATCGAGGCGCGGGTCACGGTGCTCGCGGCGGGCGCGGTGTTCACCCCCTACTTACTGCTGCGGCAGGGGCTGGCCAACTCCAGCGGGCAGGTTGGTAATAACCTCCAGATACACCCCGCCACCCAGACCGTAGCCCTCTTCGACGAGCCACTGGGGCCGCCCAAGGGCATACCCCAGTGCTGTTACGTGGACGAGTTCAAGGGCGAGGGCATCATGCTCGAGGGAGGGACGGTGCCGCCGGAGATCCACGCCCTGGCATTGCCCTTCGCCGGGAGGCGCAACGCGCGCCTCATGGCCTCCTACCCCAACATGGGCATTTTCGGGGGCATGGTCTCGGAGAGCGATTCCCATGGTCGTGTTTTGGACCTGCGGCGCCCGGGAAACAGGCCCGCCATGCTCTACAACCTGCGGGGGCGGGACGTGGAGAAGGCCAGGGCGGCCACGGTGCTCATGGCGGAGATATGGTTCGCGGCGGGCGCAAAAAGGGTGTTCACGCCCTTCGCCGGGCATTACGAGATCACCGGCCCGCGTGACCTGAGGAGGCTGGAACGCTCGCGCGTGCGCGCCGGCGACATCTTGGGCATGAGCGCCTACCACCCCCTGGGCACCTGCCGCATGGGGAGCGACCCGAAGTGGTCGGTGGTGAAACATACCTGTGAGAGCTGGGACCTGGAAGACCTTTACATATGCGACGGGAGCGTACTGCCCTCCTCGCCGGGGGTGAACCCCCAGCTCACCATCATGGCCATGGCCATGCGCTGCGCGGGCTTCATAGACGAACGGCTCTCCGCTTGAGGCAGCGCGTCGAAGGGAAGGGGCCTTTATATGAACGAAACTCCCGATGAGGCGGCGCGCGAGGTGCGCGAGGCCTTCGACCGCCTGGTGGGCGACGCCCCCCGCCGCAATATCCACGACCTCAACCGCCTGGAAGCCCACGTAAAGGAACGCGTGTATTCTCTCCTCGTGCCCGACCGTATCTTCGAGATGTTCTCCATCGACCGCGAGACCTTCGCCAACCCTCGGGGAGAAAGGGTGGTGGAGGTGAGGGCGCCCGAGGGCGCGACCTTCGCGGTCATAGAGGTGAGGGAAAACCCTGACGACCAGGACTGCGTCTTCTTCCTGGAGTTAGAGGACACCGCCTTCTTCAAGATCGACATCAACTTCCTGATCATCAACGACCCCCGTTCCCCCCGCTTCAATACCGACGTGGACACCGCGGGACGGCGCACCAAGTTCGCCACCGTGAGGCGCAACATCCCCGAGGAGATCAAGGCCATGGAGGCGGGGCTGGCGCCGGGCCAGGTGCGGCGGGGGCTGCGCCTATTCCGCCGCTTCGCCCCCCTGGCCCTGGGATTCGTCGAGGCCATGGGGCAGGACATGGTGATCGCCGAGCCCCTGGCTTACAACAACGCCATCATCTTCGAGAGCTACGGTTTCAATTACATACGGGGACGCCGCAAGATGGAGGAGATCCACGCCGGGTTCCAGCCCGGGGGCGAGCTCTACGAGAGGCTCGACGGGAGCACTCCCTTCCGCCGCCGGGGCATGGAAAAGACGGTGCGCGGTCGCGCCTGGGCCATACACGACGGCATCCTGGGCGAGCCCTGGCGGGGCATCGAGATGTACCGCACCAAAAACCCCGCCAACGTATGCACCTTCCCCGGCTGGGTGTACTGAAGACCCTCGCCTTTACGGTTCACAAGAGCTTGTGGGTCGATTCCGTCATTGCAAGAATGCTATTTGCTTGCTCTGGTTATTGACAAAGGCCGCCCTGTTATAAGTACTTGTTCCACATACCCGCCGGCACCATACCTGCATTTCCCGTTAAGGAACCGCCGATTACCATTGCGCAACCTGCTACGGTTGCTCCCCATCCGACAATTTCGTCTCCCCAATCCTTGATGAATTCTTACCGCTCCAGGCCTCGGCTGAAAATCGATATGTCCGTTGGCGAAACCGACTGCCTTCTTCGGGGCGGTGTGGAGGAGAGGAATGTCGCGATTGCGCTTTATACGCCACTTGACAGGACGTAGCCTGGACCGCCCTCCGCCCATTAGGGCATGGGGCTTTCTTGGAGTTATTAAAAGGCCTAGAAGGATTCCTCGCCTAGAATCTGACCGTCTACCGCTGAAACCGAGTAGACACATCCACCCATGTACTTTGCCTCCTCTGGGATATCTTTAACGTTTGCGAGATTATCCATACTGTACCTGACGGTCACTTTCCAGTAGGGGACCAATCTGCTACTCCCCACAAGCATGTACCTTAATTCGATGCCATCAGTTTGAACAACAGGCGTCGTCCCCTCAAGAACCTCCCTTCCAGCAACCGCTTCCGTGGCTATATTGATAGCTTCTTCCTTGCTTATCTCTATTTCTTCATCCTTTAGATTTGAAATTGAGATAAGGCGTCTGGGTACACCGAAGGACTTGATGCTACCGTCTAACGGAGAAATTATGACGAAACACGATCCTTCACCATCAACGAACATCCCATCTTTCTGCATTCGGTAGTAGAACTCGTAGCTATATACGGGCGTGGGGTTATCGGGCGGCCCCTCCATGCCCACGCAAACCAGGGGATCGCTTTCGAGGGCAAAATGCTCCAGGTCAACACCTAGGGCTTCGAGGAAGCCTTTGGCAATAGCTGTCGCATCTTCAAGGCCTATTCGTACCTCCGAGGACATTCTTGCAGCTGAACTACTCCTTGCATCGAAGAAGAAGTCTACGCTTCCCGTAGCTCTGTCGATAACTAACATTCCTAGATTCTCTCCACCGTCATCTCTCACCCAAAAGGCAGCGGTCAGATCGTTGCCGTAATCCGGATCCTCTTCTACCGTTTCTGCCTCCGGTATGAATTCCCGCGCGTTAGCCAGAGCCCTTTCTGTGAGTTTGTTTCTCTCAAGATTGTCTGTGGCTCCTCCTGTACTTGAAGAAAACAACATGAGGCAAGCGATTACTATAACCGCTCCTACTACCGCTGCTATTGAAACCGCAGCGAGCGAAACGGTCGTCTTTTTCATGGAAATCCCCCTCAATGTTATTAACTTACCTTTTTTATTTTGCTCAGCAAACATTCTATTACAGCCTTCTCGCCAAACATTGCTTAGCGCCTGCCGGTGAGATGGTACCTCGACCTCGATCAAGTTCATCTTTTCGATATCATGTCCCAATTCCTTTAACCTCCTCTTCAAGCCCATTTGCTTCTGGCTCCTTTTTTCTCTCCCTCTCTTTCAAATGCTCATATGTCTGCAGGAGTTGCATCTTTTCTCTCAAAGATTTCAAACCACGGTAGCATTGTGCTTTAACTGTTCCGATAGGCCTTTCGAGCATTGCTGCAATTTCCTCTAGCGTTTTATCTTCAATATATTTGAGGAAAAGTACTTCACAGTACCTCGCTGGAAGCTCCTTGAGAAGCGAGGCCAGGATAATGAAATCTTCGCACTTTTCGAGCTCTCTTCTTGCGGCTTCGATATCCTCTTGAGATATGACTTGCTTGATTGCCTCTGTTTCTTGAGAATAAGTTGCGATGTGCTTGTTATCTTTGGTTAATCTCCGAAAATGCATCGCGATTTCTCTTGAAGCAATCTTGTACAGCCATGCCGTATAAGATTTCTCCCCACGATATTCAAATCTCGGAAGGGCTTTTAAAGCCCTGAGGAATGTTTCAGAGGTCAGGTCCAAGGCCACCTCTATATCGCCAGTATTATAAAGTACGTAGTTAAAAATCCTTCTATAATTTTGCTCGTAAAGATCGATCATTGCTTTATGGTTGTTTTCCGATCCATATTCACTGTCAGGATAAGTTTTACTCATAACGCTCCTAATTCGTGCTTCATACCATAAGTATTTACAATCGTTCACTACTTACCAATATAAATGCCGATGCTTGACGATTAGTTGCAGTAAAAATTGTTATTATTTCTCAATGACCAATGGAAGACTTACAGGAGGAAGCCCCCCCGCCGGTTAGAGCAGGAGGGCTTCATCAGAACATAGGTATATGTGTCTAGTAAGACTCTTCGAATATTATCTGACCGTCTACCGCTGAAACCGAGTAGACACATCCACCCATGTACTTTGCCTCCTCTGGGATATCTTTAACGTTTGCGAGATTATCCATACTGTACCTGACGATCACTTTCCAGTAGGGAACCAATCTGCTATTCCCCACAAGCATGTACCTTAATTCGATGCCATCAGTTTGAACAACAGGCGTCGTCCCCTCAAGAACCTCCCTTCCAGCAACCGCTTCCGTGGCTATATTGATAGCCTCTCTTTTCTCGATCTTGGATTTATCAATTGTGAAATCCGCTAACTTGAGAGCTTTCTTCGGCAGCGCAAATGATTTGATACTGCCATCTTCGGGAGACAATGTAATGGTAAGGGCTCCATTTCTACTCTCGTTGTCGTCAACAAATACCCCGTCTATCTGCATTCGGTAGTTGAACTCGTAGCTATATACGGGCGTGGGGTTATCGGGCGGCCCCTCCATACCCACGCAAACCAGGGGGTCGCTTTCGAGAGCATATGTATCTATTTCAAGTCCCCGGGTCCTTAAGAAGCTTCTAACTTTGTTCTCCGCTTCTTCTTTGCTTATTCTTACATTGCTTGATTCTCTTTTCCCTGAGTTCTCACTTGCATCGAAGAAAACGTTTATGTTTCCGGTAGAGCGATCTGCGCAAATTATGCCAATATTTTTCCCTTTGTTATTCTTTAGAAAATATGACGTCTCGAATTCCGTGCTGTATTCCTTGGTTTCCTCAAGAGTAACAGTCTCAGGAGAGAGCTCCTTGGCTCTTGAGAGGGCTACTTCTTTTGCTCTATCTTTTTCCATATTTCCAGTAGCCTCTCCAGTAGAAGAAAATACCAGCACCAAACATACTGATGCCGCCGATACGATAAATGCTGCCATTACTATGGCAATCAAGGCCCTCATGCCCCATAGTTTCTTCAAATGCATGTTAAACCTCCTATTATCCATCTATCATTTATCCTTAGAATGCTAGTCATCATGGCCGACCTTCGCCGATGCCATCTCCAGGTGTATAAATATAGTTATAACCATTGCCCCAAATAGTAACGGTATCGAATCCTCGGTGGTTGTTTCCACAATGCCGATATACCCATAGTTTGGCCCAAGCACACGAGTCTGCTACATGGTATTGATATATCTGCGAAGCGCGTGAAAATTCCTGGTCCCAACAATGAGCTGGATAATAGCTTCCAGCCTGCCAGGTTATGTTCCTTGTAAAACCAACCACCGTATCAACACCTCTATCGCAACGGAACTCCCAAGCTAAGTGCCTGCCGTCACCATAATCATTGGCTGCCGTTCGACACCCCCCAAGCATAGCGAATTTCATATCGTCCATATTTCTTAGGTTAGAGACATAATAACAATTACTATCGCCACTTCGAGGTACGTCGGACAACCAGTTTCCAATATAACCAAGCAAATGACTATTTGCATGGCCACTAAAGTAGAAATAAGCATCTCCCGGCAGATAGCCATAAGGAGTACTTGCAGGGGCATTATAGTAATAAGTCGATGACCAACCCCTATAGCATAGACCATAATGGACGCTGGGATTGTCAAATTTGAACAGGGTTTCAATTCCTGAAAACCAACGATGGTCGCCATGCCAAGAACTGTAACCCCACTGCGCGTGCTCTGAGTCGTAGCCATCTGAATACCAGAATCCATATACATCCGCCCAAGGGTGGGAGTTTGCGTAAGCTGGCTTCACAATAAATAGAGGTAAAAAGATCCCTATAAACAAGGTAAGTGATACAAGTATTCCAGTAACCAGCTTGAAAGTTCGCACCATAGCATAACCTCCTTGTCCTGTGACGCAATTGGTAAATGATGGGTGCTATCCCGATCTTCGTAGTGGTCTCCATCCCCTTTGGTCTACTTTGCCTTTACCAAAGCGACCCCACCCTACGGGGATTGTAGCTCACGAAGCCCCCCCGTCAACGGATCGACAGAAATCTCTCCAGTTAGCTCAACGTCCGCAAGGCAGTCGTGTTTAATCTGCGCTCTTTTCCCATTTCAAACTAGCCATGTATCATGTGCTTGGAACCTTCCGACACCGAAAACGTCCCACAGGTTCTTGTGAGGAGATTTATAAGATACCCAGGCAACACCCCTACCCCTGTGCTTATTAGTGTATTGCTGATCCAATGGGCACCCGCGTTCAGCCCGCTCCAGACCGCATTAATATCGCCCCATAAATTCCCAACAGAAGCACAAGGGCGGGGCGCGCCCAGCCTCACCTTCCCCAGCGCATCCTTCACCATCCCTAAGGCGTTGCTTACCGCACGCGCCGTGGAGTACGCGTTCATGGCGGCGCTTATTGATTTCGAGCCACCCCCTATCATCCCCATGCCGAAGCTTCCAGCCCTGGCCATGCTCGCACGGACCTGTGAGTTGAAGGAGGCCATGCCCGAGGCGAAGCGGTGAAGGCCGGGCCCGGCGGAGGCCACCAGGGAGATCTTGGAGGCAGACGCCTCTGTTATGGAGCTTCCAGCCGATGCCCGAACAGTTGATGTTCACTGGCCCGGCGCTGATCGGCGACAATCAGAATTCCCGCCAGTCTCCTCATCCAATGCCGCCCCTCAAGCGTTTTCCAATCATCATCCCAACCGCGACAGCGCCTGTAACAACAATGTCACTTATGACTATCATGATAATAATTGTACTCTTGGCCGGCGGATTGGGCGGTTTCCCTGCTAGCAACACTATTGTCCAGATTAGGGCTACTGCCGGTTGGGTGATAATTATCAGGGAAGCAACTAAATGCCTGCCTAAAAATCTCTTAATGTCTATGTATTTCCTCAGGACTGGCCGCAGATTATCAGGAGTGCTTGGCATACCATAATATACCACCATAAACATCACGGCGATCAGACAACAAACTGGGACAACAAATAGGTATGGTAGACCAACCGCCCAGGCAACTATTAGAGCAGTTACCCCTATGAATTGAACCAAATAGAAGATAGTATTGTATTGTTTATCGGCCATTTGCCTCCTCTTCATGTTTTTCGTCACCCCTCTTATTCTTGGTGTTCAAGGTTTGTTCAAACTTTTCATGGGATAGGCCACCACGACTCCGTCTCTTTGCCTGTCCAGTCACCTGTGGATAATTTATATATACCTTTGATAAACCTGTTCGCACCATCTATCGCCACTGGTCCCGCAATCTCTATTGCCATCCCTCCGGTTCCAGCTATCGCGATACCTCCAGCCACCATCTCTGCAGCTCCAACCACGATATTTGATACGGGATTATATAAGATTGTATCCCACAACCCCGGCTGACTGGAGAATATGCTCTTGGCATATTCCGAAAAGGCCGCGCGTCTCGCTTTAAAGACAGCCCCTTGAACGGCAGACATAATTCTGGTGATTTTATGAGCAGGAGATCCCGTTACCACGCCGCCCCTGAGCCCCACCGGGGCAAACCTTCCCCAGTTGAGGCCGGAGAGCCTTCCCATGCCGGATTAGATGGGCGGCGATAAAAGCCGAGCAAGGGATGCTTTCCCGCACTCCATGCTCAACTTTGTCTCCCCAGGCAAAATAAGAAAAGAATCCAAAGGGCCATGCTTATGGGAATGACCAATTCCAACGGCGAGTATTCCCATCGCCATAAAAGCGCCGTTGCAGAAATGACGGCGAGAACGGCCGCGGCAACGGTCCATATGACCTTGCTGGCGAAGGGGCTAAGGGAGGCGAAGCGCTTCCTGGGGAATTCCCCATCACCCTTATCGCCATGTCGGCGCAACCCCCTTCCCGCCACAGAAAGATGCGCGATGAAGTAGGCGACCGCCCTATCGCTGATGCGATAGTATTTTTCCACCAGCTCGAATTTCCAGATGCAGGCGATAAACACGGCAGCGATGACGATCTGTAAGATTCTTACTACCTCACGCATTTAGCGCTCCTCTAATCCTATTGAATTCCTATCCTGTAAGCTTCCTCGGCCACACCTATCGGTATATTGATACACGGAATGTATTCGGCAACGTCAAATGCTCTCAGCACCCAAAAATGTTTCCAATTCAACTTATCCCTAAGCACCCAGGTGAGGTCCTGTGTTCCCTGTGATACAGATGTTGCCAGCTTGACGCAGTAACCCGCAGGGGCGAATATCTTCGTGCTGATAAGCGCGTTTCCAATCCACCTTGCGCCGCGGTTCACACCACTCCATACAGCGTCTATCATGCCCATGAAATCCGTAGCGGATGAAACCGCGGGGTGAGGCGCGCCCAGCCTCACCTTCCCCAGCGCATCTTTCACCATCCCTAAGGCGTTGCGTACCGCACGTGCCGTGGAGTAAGCGTTCATGGCGGCGCTTATCGATTTCGCGCCACCCCCTATCATCCCCCTGCCGAAGCCGCCGGACCTGGCCATGCTCGCGTGTACCTGGGAGTTGAAGGAGGCCATGCCCGAGGCGAAGCGATGAAGGCCGGGCCCGGCGGAGGCCACCAGGGAGACCATGGAGGAGAACCCCGCCAGATCCAGGTTGCCGATATTGGGACGGGGGATATTAATATTTATGGGTCCGCTTATGGTGCGCACGTTGATGGCGGGCATGCCGCTTATCTTCACGGAGGACTGGCCCGCGGGGTCCACCCTGTTCACAGGGTCGTTCTCGCAGTACCGGTAGGGATTCAAGGTGAGGGGGTTGGATTTTACGCCCGGATGGGGGTCCCTGGTCAGGAACCTTCTCAGGGCTGGAGGGTAATACCTGGCGGGCATGTAGTAGAGGCCGGTTTCTTTGTCCCCGAAATAACCGGCGTAAGCGTAGGGACAGTCCAGGTTGTCGTACTCCGGCGACCTGGATACCTCGGAGGTGATGTTCCCCCAGGGATCGTAGGAGAACTTCTTGACCCAGTTCATGACGTCGTCGGTGATGCAGACCACATCACCCCTTGCGTTGGCGTGGAGGTAGAAAGTCCGCACGCCCTGGCCAAGGTCCTGGGTGAAAGCCACGGGGTGACCGGATAGATCATAGGCGTAGGATCGGAGGATGTTGCCCGAGGCGTCTGTCTCACATAATACGTTCCCGCCAGCGTCGTAGTGGTAGAAGACGGCATATTTCTGTGCCGTGTAGTTTCCTTGAGGGTCCCGCTCGTAAGCAACCTTGGAACGACGCCTGCCCTGAGGGTCATAGGTGAAGACGAGCTTGAGGTTGGCTGTGGCGTTGGTGGCAGACACCAGCCGGGAACCACGATCGTAAGCATAAGCCCAAGTGCCGTCCGAGGTGAGGTTGCCACACTCGTCGTAGGCGAAACCTTCGTCTGTGAGCTGGTTGGCGGCGTCGTAGGAGTGGTTCTCAGCGGAGCCCGTCTTTTCTACCCTAAGCAGGTTGCCGTTGCCGTCGTAGAAGTACCTCTCCGAGCGTACAACTTGCCCGCCGCGCTTCTCGGTCCAGGAGACAAGACGGGAAAGCTCGTCATAGGTGTAGAGGTTCTCGGTATCGTCCTGTACCGCTTTGGTGATGTTCCCTATGGCGTTGTATTCGTATCCCATCTTGATACCGGAATCCGTGAAATTATGGGTTATGGCGGAGAGCCTGCCTGCCCCGTCATAGCCGAAGGAGGTGGAGTTCGAGTAATTGCTGTTCCCGGGGTCGGTCAGGTAGCGCAAAGACGAAGGCCTGCCCGTGTCCTCGTAAACGTAGCTCACGGTATCCCCGTTGGGCAGGGTCAGGGCGGAATGCTCCCCGGTGTCCCGATAAGCATAGGCGACGGAAACGTTGTTTCCCCACGCGCTCTTGGAATAGGTTAGGGAAGTGATCCTCCCCCCTTGGAGTAGGCATAGGAACTGGAAAAACCGCCGCCGTAGTTGGAGTTGGTGGAAGTGAGGCGTGTGGCCAAGTCATAGCTGAAACTCAGGATGTCCCCTGTTTCCGAGTCACTTACCTGGGTGATCCTGCCCGTCCCATCATATATGAAGGTATAAGGGCTCGTAACCTGGCCCTGGGGGTTCTTGAAGGCCACCTTCTCCAGCCTGCCGTCCTGACGATAGGCATAGTAGGTTTCCCAGCCACTGGGATAGACGACCTTTCTTACCCCACCCGCCTCGTTGTACTCTATCCGCACGGTCAACGCGTTGGGGTCGGTCTTTGCGGTCACTTGGTCAGCCTTGTCGTATTGAAAGCCCGTCTCCTCGGCGTTGTTGTCGTTGTACCAGAGCAACCTTCCTGCCGTGTCGTAGCCGTAAGCAGCGGAGTATGACTGTATCTCCTGTCCCACCGCGTCGCGCACCAAGGGGGAGACCACGCCCGTGAGCTGGGAGAGCTCGTTGAAAGAATAACGGAAGAGGTAGGTGTTGTCCCCTGGCCCCGAGGAACGGGCGTCCCTGGCCTCGATGATATTGCCTACAGGGTCGGTCTTGACATATCCTGTCAAATAACCACTCGGTTCCGCCGGCGATTTTACCTGCGCAACATAATTCCAACGTGAATCATATGCGGTTTCAGAAAGCTCGGTAAGCTCGGTCAGGGAGATATCATCGAAGTAGGCGGTGACGCCTGTGCCCGATGCGTTTAGGCTTAGCGTTACAATATCCGAGTTCCCGCTCTCCAGGATGCCGAAGACCCTGACCCAGCCCCCAGTATTGTGAATATACCCGCTTCCACGGTTCGCGTATCCCTTGGCGCTCTCGTGATAGAGCCTCTCGCCGTTGCCATACCCCCAGTAGATTGCCGCACCTTGCTGATCATCCCCACCCATCACGTAAACATAAGCGGAAAGGAGGTAACGTGTATTCTTCTTCACGTTGATGGTCTGGTACGTGATCCCCATGCCACCTAGGAGGCTGGCCGGCGACGAAAAATATCTCTCCGTGGTCCATGTACCCTGGGTGCGGTAGTAGGTATAAAGCGTCCAGTCAGAGGGGTCGATGTACGAACCGTTGGTTACTGACCTGGTGAACTCGGCGTTCTCGATATGGTTGAAGGCAGTGCATCTTCCGCCTCTTACCAGTTGCACGGCATCGAAGTCCACCCAGAGATCCTGGTTGCCCTGAGTCGGCCTGACGTAAAGGAATATCTGCACCTTGGCGGCGTTGCTCCTGGTCATGAAGGTGAAGCTGTCGCGCGTCCAGGCGGTCGAGGGCTTGAGGATGGGGTAGTCATTGGCTATAACGGTGTTGCTTGAGCTCAGCTGCTTTATCTGTGCCCGGACTTGCAGATTTGCGTTAGAGCTACTGCGGTAGGAATAGGAAAGAGTGTACTCGGCATTGGGCTGCACAGCCACGTTCTGGTAGAAACCTGCGTCTCCCGTGTTAGTGTTGCCGCGCACCGCAATCCTTTGCGCCCTCCAGCCCGCAGCCGCGACATCTCCCCCTTGGGCCTGGTAGACCAGGTATGCTGTTGCGGGTTCCGGTTGGAGGCTCTTCCATGAGGCCCAACCATCGGCGATGCCGTTGCCATCCTCATCCTTCTCCATGGAGGCGTTCTGCAGAAGGTTAGGGAGCGTTGCGGGCAGAGCCAGGGACAAGACGCCGTTCTCGGTTGCTGGGTCTCGCAGGACAACGGTTTCCGCGCCCGCCTTGTCCGCCCCCTTGAAATAATTGTCGCCGGAATTGTAGGTGAAATTGACTTTATCGCCATCGGGGGCGCTGATGGAGGTAGGGCTAGCGCTCGCGCTTCGTGAGGCGGCGTAATCAGCGGTTGCCACTGCTTTCTGGGCACCTGGAAGGTCGTCCTCCACGCGCGTGGCGTTCCCTTTGCCATCATAGGTAAATGTCGTGCTTCCCAGGGGAGTGGTGAGGTTCTGGTAGTCGGTGGCCTTCACCACCTGGTGCCAGTTGTTCCACTCGTAAGATATCCTCCCCAAGCCACCTGAACCATCAGGATTGACTCCCGAGTAGATATCGGTGGTCTCTCCACGGGCATTATAGACGAACTTGGTGGATATACGAGTGAAGGAAGCGTTTATGTCGTTGCCGATTTGAGGCGAAGACACCACCGTGTTCCCTGCATTGTAGGTAACGGTGGTCTTATAGGTATCGTCCGTTGAGGAGGAACTGCGGGGATCACGGTAAGAGACGAGCTTTCCCTCTTGATATTCGTAGTAGGATTTTTTTGTGTCGCTATCGTTCACCCTCTCTTCGTTCATAACGATGAGGTTGGGTTCGGTGGAAGAGTAAGTTATGCTCATCCAATGGTCACCGGGGTTCAAGGTAATTCTCGAGAGCCTCCCTCCCGGGCCGTTGTATTCATATGACACCGTACGGGGTGTGTGCCCATCCGCGTTGGACCAGTCCACATCCTCCGCCACGGAAGCGACTTTTCCACCGCTTATCGTTATGGTGAAGGTGCGCCCGGACGCGTCCACTACCTGTATGTTTCCCCGACCGTCAAAGTTATGCACGATCTTCGTCTTGTTCTTGTAGTTCCCTGCCCCCGAACCGCCACGAGAGGCCTCCGCTAAATAGATCAGCCTTCCCGTGGCATCAAAGTGCTCGGAAACGCCATCTGGATTGATGACCTTATATTTCCATTTTTTGTTATCATCCGAATCCTGGGGATTTGTGTAGTTCGGGTTTCTTTCAACCTTGAAGGCATACCCTTCCGGACAAACGAAGGTATTGGCTTTCTTCGCCTGCACCAGGAGATGAGATCTTCCAGAAGCATCATAATAGCATAGGTAGCCGTTACCATAATCCTTTACCTTCACATCCAGGTTGGAGAACCAGTTGAGGCCGAAGAGCGGCGCAGGGGAACGGTTCAAGTTGACCGAGGAATAGGTTCTCGAAATCACGAATGGGACCCCACGTCCGGCAACGGATAGGTCCGTGGTCGTGAAATCCGTGTACCCATTGGTAAGGTTCACGGACATCTCGCCGATGCTCGTGCTGCTCGCCCAAGGGACCGCTATATGTTGGGAGGCGACTCTCTCTCCATCGGCCGGCACGGAATTGGAGGCCTCAACCTTAATATCAACAGATGCAGGATTAACCCCCTTGGAGGAGAACCAATATGCTCTCTCCTTAACCATGTCGAAGTTGATGCGCCAGTCGCCGGCGGCGGGGGCGGTGACCGGGACCGCCAGGCATACCGCCTCAAAGGGCTTTACATCCCGGGGCAGTCTCACTCTTCCTTCGAGCTGTCGGTTGCCGCCAGACCGGTCAGTGATATAGAACCCCAGCCTGAAAGGATAGTTGGGATCGGTAGCATCGCACTTCCAGGTCTCGTCCCCCGTGTTCATGATGTAGACGGGGAAATATTTAGTCTCGCCGGCCGTCCATTTTATCGGCACCTCATCTGTGTTGTAAGGACAGCCGATCATGGTGTACTTAACGCGCAACCTTGGGGCGTACGTACCATCCTCCCGCGCCTTGAATTTTGCGCCTTTATCCTGATTTGAGGGGTTTATCCTCAAGGAAAAGCCACGACCCGTGGTGCCCCCATTCTCCGGCCCCTTTATCCAGCTCTGCGCTTTTGACGTCACATTTATGCTGTTCCATTGTCCGGTCAGGGCGTCAAACGTGGTTCCCGACGAAACGGTGGGATAGGTGTTCCATGTCGTGGTATCCTCGTTCCAGTTAGTGGTAGGATATTCCATGACAATAGGCGCGGGTTGTCCATTACGCGACTGATAACAGTAGATGTCGAAATATGCTTCGTCGATTATGGCCGAGGCGTTATACTTGCTACCGTCGGAGTCGTTATAGTAGACGTTGCGGAAAAAAGAGCGCACATCGGCACCGATCAGAACCTTACTAAGTCCCTGTATGGAGTCGGTGTACTGACAATAGTTGTAACCGCATCTCAGCAGGTACCCACCGAATATGGTCCAGTATGCTCCATAATTGGTATTTGGATTCGCACTGTTGCAGAAGGTGTCGCCGCGATTGGTCTTGTTCGTGCCCATCGTGTCGTAATAGGGGAGGATATTTATCCAAGCGGGGTCGATGTACACGGGATAGACACGGGAGGGATCGGAAAGCCAGGCGGGATCGGCAGTTATGGTGAGATAGGCTTTCCCTTTTGTGTCCTTCGTGATATCCAGAGAGACTTCGCTTGAAACGGCGGGTTCGCTCCCCGAATCCGTCATGATCGGGGCGGTGATGGTAAAGAGTTCCCTTCCGTCCTCCCTTCCCAAAACACGAAGGTTCCCCATTTCATCCTTCCGAATGTCTATGCCCTCCAAGTTGAGCCTGAAGTTGAAGACATTGGGGGAAACGGGAGAATCCAGCTTGATGACCTGTTCCACGGTTGAATTGAACACCGTGAACTCAAGGCTGTAGCCCTTCTCGGCGTGATAGTAGTAGGCCTGGTTGCTTTCTGACACGCAATCCAGCTTTGGAGGAGCATCGACCCGCGGTGCTGTATGAATGGTAGCGGCGACCCGCTCATGATCTCTTCAATACTCATCTCCCGCAGCATCTCTATCGCTGACGAGAGCTGGCGAACCTGCTCGCACATTGCTTGTCCCGCTTTTTCGAACAGTTGTTTGCGCTTTTCAAGGAGCAGGATGACTTTGCGCACGTCGCCCTTGTAGGGCCCATTCATGTAGCCCGTGAACCCCATGCCAAGCTTCTTGCCATCAAGTTCAAGCGAAACCAGGCTCTTATCGTTGCCTTTGCCAGCGAGCCTGAGCTTAAAATGGTTTGAAGCATTTACAAAACGGTAATCGCCCACTTCCTGCCGGACCATTGTATTGTCGATCACGTGCCATAAACCATCCTCGCCCTTGAAGTTAATGGGGTCGAGAAAGATCTCCTTGCTCAAGGTTCCATCGGGATTCTCCGTAGTCCTGCTATAGGGGTCGTGGGGGGCGAGGATTTCTTCTCGTGATCGGGGCTCAACGCCCGGGAACATGTCCCTGGCTATGGTCCCCGCGTCAACTATATCCACACCTCCCGCAACTACCCCGCCATTCGCACCTTTGCCCTGCACTGTCCCGCTTGCTGTTTCCTGTGCATTTGCTTCCCGTATAGGAACCAGCGATAGGGGGCAATACGTTGTGAGAATAACGGCAAGGAACACAGCGCAGACCCAAGATATTCCTCTTACCTTCTTCGCTTTCATCTCCACCCCCAATAACCAATCAAATTTACGTTAATACAAGGCGCGTGTCGCCTCTACCAATAGATGCCCCACCTGCATGACGCCTGCCCACTCTAGGTCAGGCACAAAATCGAGGTAAATGTATACATGGGGGGGTTGTGTCAAGGGAAGATTTTAACGCGGTTAAGCTTTATGATATTCGTATTTATCTTGGGTAAACTTTGGCGATATTGTAATCATATCTGCATTGGCTTGTTGTCAATACATCTGCTCATCTGCTCCCCGCTCTAATGCATATCCCTGGTCTCTACAAATTCGACCCCATCCTTGATGACCGCACGCCAGCCCTTGAAGAAAGGGCGCTTTCGAGTAAGAAACCGCTTTCGGCGCCTCCTATTAACGCAAACGCCCTAAACCGGACATGTGCATGTTTCATGGGTAGCCAAGCCGTTTCACCGCTAACTTATTGTTCGAAGCGTATGCGCCAAGCAGCAGCGTTCTTGTCGTTAAGAATGCATGGCGACTTTGACGCTAGGGAACTCGTGAGCTCAAGTGTAACGGTTTTTACGACGGCAGCCGTGTAAGCCGCGCGGCCAGTCCGTATATTCCGTATGATGCCTGGGATTATCTTCCTACTTGGGGAAGCGGTAGCCCTTTACGCCGTCGGTCTTGATCCCCTTGAGGTTGGCGTCGGTGAGGTCCACGTCGGTCATCACCGCCTCGGTGAAATCGCTGTTCTCGAGGTTGGTGCCCAGCATCATCACCGATTCCATGTCGCAGCCGCGGAAATCCACTCCCACCGCCAACGCCTTGTTGAGCACCGCCCCCGCCATCCTGGCGCCGGAAAGCCGGGCCTCCGAAAGGTGGCATCCGCGCATGTCGGCTCCCTCCAGGACGGCGCCCTCGAGATTGGCGCCGTGAAGGTAGGCTCCCACCATGAAAGCCTTGCGCAGTATGGCGCCGGAGAGGTTGGCCTCCCCGAGATTCGTGCGCATGAAGTGGATATATGTGAGGTCCAGGCCGCTCAGGTCCGCCCCGTAGAGGTCCGGCATCTCGTAGATGTTGTCGCGCCTCCAGGCGTTCCAGGCCTTGACTCCCTGCCTCAGGATCTTCAGGTGCTCCTCGTTTGCCATGACGCATACCTCCCTGCTCGATCGCTTTCCGCAGTATTATCGCACCGGCACGCGCAACGGAAAAGCATTGTGCACGGCGGATTGAACTTGCCGGATGTCCCGAAACACGGGCGCGGATAGCGTCCCTCGCCCAACGCCCCAAGCCTGTCACAAAGCAGGCGCTACCCGGGGCAATGGTCGGAGCGAGCATGCCCGGCATAAAGCATTCGCGCGATCATTTCGATGTATCATGGAGACAATCGAAAATACCGTGCAACTCTGGAAATGAAAACACTCCGTAAGAAAGGATGTGAGGGGGATGGAGCAGGATCAAAGGCCGGACCAGGCCACCATGGGCAACGATGTCAGGGAGAAGGCCGAGAAACGGGTGAGCGAGAGGATAGCGCTTCTCTCTCACCTCGGAAGCTTTGTCATCATAAACGCCTTCCTGGTGTTGATATGGGCGCTTACCGGGAGGGGCTACCCGTGGTTTATCTGGGTCATGGTGGGATGGGGGGTTGGCCTGGCCATGCACGCCTTCGCCTACTTCACGGGGCGCAGGGGCGAGGCCATGAAGGAACGCATGCTCAGGAAAGAAATGGAGAAGATCCGAAAAGAGCAGGGATGAAGCGTTTCCCGGCCTGGCCACTGCTCGCACGGCGCCCGGTTATGGTCAGGGTTTTCACATAACTCGAAAACGCGATCCGTCTCGCGTCGCGCGAGCCGTGCGGCATGTGGCGTTTCCAATCCGCTTCTCTGACCTCCCTTCCGCCGCGCCCCGGCCACGGATGGTCCGGGTATGGGAAACCGTTTATCGTCAGGGCCGGTATTCGCCTCGCGCTAAACAGGTGCTGTACGATTCCCGTAAGGCGGAACCTTTTCCCGGCTTTTCATCGCGTCTCGGACCGGCGAGGCCGAGGCTCGCGTTGCCACCGCACTTGCCTATCCGCGCCTGATGAGTTAACTTTAGTGAGAGTGAACGTCCGGAAGAGGCGTTCTTTTCGGCTGTATCGGCGTACCGAATATAGTCTTTCGGTTTCGGCATGTCGGGATTCTTGCGATTCCACGCGAGGCATGCGCCCGCCCCCGCACCGCGGGCGCTCCGCGACACACGCCTTGTCACCGGCTCGTTACGCCCGAGAGCAAAGGGGGGAAGATGAGCGAGGACCTGGAGAGGATAAAGGAGGCGCGCAAGGCCTGGGAGGAGGGGCCGCTGGCCAAGGCCCTGAAGAAGTTTCCTTACCTGAACGCGGAGAGCGCGCGTTTCTATTCGCCCGACGCCCTCGAGGGCTTCGATTTTCTGGAGAAGGTGGGCTTTCCCGGCACCTACCCCTACACCGCGGGCACCTTCCCCATCGAGCCCATGACTGGCCTGGCAAGGCTGGCGTCCATGGCCGGGAAGGGGGAGATACCGGGGGCCGGAGGCCAGACCCGCGCCGCCATCTACTCCGGATACGGCACGCCCGAGGACACCCGCGATTACTACAAGGGGCTGCTGGAGCAGGGCGGCAGGGGCGGGCCGAACCTCGCCTTCGACCTGCCCACGCAGTGCGGGTACGACTCGGACGACCCTCTGGCGGAGGGCGAGGTGGGCAAGGTGGGGGTGTGCGTGGACACCCTCGCGGATTTCGAAATCATCTACGAGCCCTACCGCGGGGACCTCGACCTCGACAACATCGCCTCCAACTTCACCATCAACGCCCCCGCCAACGTGATCATCGCCATGTACGCCGCCCTGGCGGAAAAGCGCGGCGTGCCGCTGGAAAAGCTGCGCGCCACCCCGCAGAACGACATCCTCAAGGAGTACATCGCCCGTGGCACCTACATATTCCCCCCCAAACACGCGCTGCGCATGTTCCGCGACAGCCTGGTCTTCCTCACCCGCAACATGCCCAACGTCAACATCACCTCCATAGGCGGCTACCATATCCGCGAGGCGGGAGCCACGCGCGAGCAGGACCTCGCCTTCAGCATGGCCAACGCCATCGCCTACCTGCAGGTGGGCGTGGACGCGGGACTGCACGTGGACGAGTTCGCCCCCCGATTCACCTTCAACGCCTTCGGCGGGAGCATGGAACTGCTCAAGGAGGTGGCCTTCCAGCGCGCGGCCCGCCGCATGTACGCCCGCATCCTCAAGGAGAGGTTCGGGGCCGAGGATCCGCGCAGCATGCGCATACGCCAGGCTATCGGGGCGCACATCGGGCCCTCGTCCACCACCCTGCAGCGCCCCCTCAACAACCTCACCCGGGCGGTCATCGGCGCGGTGGCCAGCGTGCTCTCTGGGGGGCGGCCCCTTCCCTTCCCGCCCTACGACGAGCCCCTGGGGCTGGGGTGGAGCATGGAAGCCCTGCAGCTGGCCCAGGACGCGGGCAGGATCATCGCCTGCGAGGCCCGCCTGCTGGAGTACACCGACCCCTTCGCCGGCTCCTACTGCATGGAATCCCTCACCGACGAGATCGAAAACGCCGCCTGGGAGGAGCTGGAAAAGATCGAGAAAATGGGCGGCGCGGTGGCGGCCATCGAGAACGGCTACATGCAGCGCGAGGTCTCGCGCAGCGCCTACGAGCGTCAACGCGCCATGGAGAGAGGCGAGCGGCTGGTGGTGGGCGTCAACTGCTTCACGGGAGAGAACGAGCTGGAGGTGACCACCAACCGCCTGGTCGCCAACCCCTACGACCCTGAGAAGAGGGAGCGCGCCGAGGAGAAGCAGAAGGCGCGCCTCCAGGAGATCAAGCGGCAGCGCGACGGCCGGGAGGTTTCCCGCCTGCTCAAGGAGCTTGAGTCCCTGGCGCGCAAGGAAGAGGAAAACCTCCTCCCGCACCTCGTGCAATGCGTGAAGGCCTACGTAACCGAGGGGGAGATCTGCGGGGTGCTCCGCCAGGTGTTCGGCGAATACAAGGCGGTTTCCCCCTTCTGAGGGCAGGGGTCGAAGCCCTGGCGGCCCGCCTAGCGCATGGAGCAGGCCTGTCTTGTTGTCGCTTCAAGGCGCCCGGTCCGGCGCTTCCCGCCATGCGTACAAGGCCGTTCGAAGGCCGGGGTTGGCTCAAGAAGACACCGGGCCAGCCTGCCGCGGGCATGGAACCTGAGCCCGCGCCTATAACTCGGGAGGACCTGTGAGCATGGAGAAAACCAGGGATATTGATCTCGGCGCAACCCCGTTCCCCACCGGGGAGCGCGCTTCATCCCGAGAGGGGTCGAAAACCCCCGGGCGCGCGCGCGGCGGGGGAGAGGACACCGGGCTCGGTCAGGTAAACAGGGAACCGTGCCCCGCCATCGGCTATCCCTACGGCGTGGTCGGGCCGGGTTTTCTCCTCCATGAGGGTTCGCTTCCGGCCGACGAGACAGGCGAGCTCCTCGCGGAGCGGGGCCGGGAAAGCGGCCACGCCAACGGCGCGGGTGGTCACGATGAAAAGGGCGAGGCGGACTGCGTTTTCCGCTACCCTCTCCCCGCCCTCCCCGGGAACGCTCCGCCCGGCCCCGGCCGCCTGGCGGAGATGATGCGCTGGCAGATCCGCAACATCCTCGACGTCGCGGTTCCACAAAAGGAGGGCGAGGACGTGGCCGTGGACTCCTTCCGCTTCCTGGCGGAGAGCAAATCACACGAGCTGTTTCCAAAAACGCCCTTCACGGCATTCGGCCTTACGGATCCGGGACTCGACGCCGCCCGCCTGGCAATCGCAAGCAGCCCAACCGGGAACGACGCCGCCCGGAATGGAAAGGACGTGGCGGCAGTTCAATCGGGGACTGCCGACGCGCACCGGGATGAATCCTTGCGGAACGAGCGCGGGTACGAGCCGGGTGGAGACGGAACCCACGGCGAGCGGGGTGAGCTCGGCGGGAAGGGCGAGGGAACCAGCCCTGCCCTGGATGTCCCGTCGCCCGCGGCGGAAGACGAGGGCAGGGGGTCGTGCGGGTACCGCGATCTGGCAAACGCCTCCCTGTACGAGCCTCGCGTGGAGTTCATAGCAAGGCAACTCGCGAGCCTCCTCTCCGTGGTGGAGCTGGAGCGCGGGGGAAAGCCGGTCAGGCCGGACGGCTTCCGCCTGCGCGACCTCGACGACTGGGTGGGTCCGCACGCCGCCACGCCGTCGGACGTGATCCAGCATGCCGCGAGCCGCTGCCAGTTCGACTGCGTGTTCTGCTACAACCGGGGAGCGCCCCGCACCCTGCGCCAAGCGCCGCGAAGCCTGGACGACGAATCGAGGGAGCTTTCCGCCCGGCTCAAGCTCTACAACGCCGGGGGTGGAACCGGCCTCTTCCCCAGCTTCGGCAGCCCCCGCGAGCCGCTCGCCCACCCCCGCGCCCTATGTGTGCTGCGCGAGATACGCGCGCGCACCGACGCGCCCCTGCGCTTCTCCACCAACGGAGGCGCCATCGACGGGGAGACGATCGCCGCCCTTGCCGATCTCTCCCCGGTGTTCCTCGACGTCTCCCTCAACAGCTCCTCGCCGCTCCGGCGCGCCATGCTCATGGGAGACCCGGAACCGGTGAGGGCGATAAGGGCGCTGCCCCGACTGGCCGAGGCGGGAATACCCTTCGCGGTGACCATCGTCGCCTGGCCTTTGCCTTCGCTGGAGGAGATGCTTTACGACCTGCGCTCCACGGTGCGGCACGCGGAGGCGTCGGGGGCGAGCATGGTGCAGGTCAACCTGCCGGGCTTCTCTCGCTTTCACTCCCCTGCCGAGCCCTTCGACACCGCGTCCGTCTGGCCGGAGGTGGTCAGGGAGGCCCAGGATATGCGCCGCGAGGTCTCCTGCCCCGTCTTCGTGAGCCCGGCCATGTACGAGGAAAACCTTACCAGGCGGGACAAGAACCGGGCCGAGGTCATTGGGACAGTGCCCGGATCCCCCGCGGCTCGCGCCGGGCTTTCGGTGGGGGACCTGGTCACGGCGGTCAACGGCACGCCGGTGAGCTGCCGCCCCCAGGCAAGGGACCTCTTGTCCCTTGCTCAGAGCGCGGGCGAGTTCTCGATAAGGGTGCGACGCAGGGACGAGGAACTCGAGCTGGCCGGCGACGCCCGCGAGTATGCCTACCCCTACGACCCGCGGGTTGCCGCGCACCTGGGAGCGGTTTTCATGGGCTCGGGCTTCAGGCCGCGTTACCTGGACGAGGTCCAGGCCGTGATCCACGCACGGGGCGCGCGGCGCCCGCTCCTGCTCACCTCGGCGCTGGTGAGGCCCACCCTGGAACAGCTCCTGCGAGAGCGGCCCCTTTCGCTGCCGGATGGCTGCACGCTTGCCCTGGGGGTGCCGGAGAACCGCTATTTCGGGGGCAACATCATACTGGGAGACCTTCTGGTGGTGGAGGATTTCGTCTCCTATATACTGGAAAAGGCCGCATCTGGCAGGGAGAGGCCGGACCTCGTCCTCGTCCCGTCCTCCCCGTTTCACCTGGGGGGCTGGGCAAGGGACCTGCTTGGCAGGCCGTACCTCGACATAGAGCGGAAGGCGGGGATACCGGTGGAGCTGTTGCATTGCGAGACGATTTGGGAATGAGCGGGAAACCCTACCCGGAGTCGTCACCTGGGGGGCTGGGCCAGGGACCTGCTGGGCAGGCCGTACCTCGACATAGAGCGGAAGACGGGGATACCGGTGGAGCTGCTGCGTTGCGAGACGATATGGGAATAAAAGGGAATCGAACTTTCGAACCTAGATGTATCGACCGAGGAAATGGGCCGGGGACCTGCTGGGCAGGCCGTACCTCGACATAGAGCGGAAGACGGGGATACCGTTGGAGCTGCTGCGTTGCGAGACGATACGGGAATGAAGGCTTGAAGAACGCGTCCCTCGCGTCGCCGGGACGGGACGACGGGCAAAGGAGGTTGGTGAACGATGGATACGAGGGAAAAGGCCAGGGCGAGGGTGCTAATCGCCAAGCCGGGCCTGGACGGACACGACCAGGGGGCCAAGGTCATAGCCTACGGGCTCAAGGACGCCGGCTTCGAGGTCATCTACACCGGGTTGCGCCGCACCCCCGAGGACATCGCCAACGCCGCCCTGGACGAAGACGTGGACGTCATCGGCCTTTCCATCCTCTCCGGGGCGCACCTGAGCATCGTGAAACGCCTCATGGGCTTGCTCCGGGAAAAGGGCATCGGGGACAAGCTGGTGCTGGTAGGGGGGATCATCCCCGAGGAGGACATCCCCAAGCTCAAGGAGATGGGGGTGGCGGAGGTCTTCGTCTCCGGCACCTACATCAGCCAGGTGGCTGACTTCATAAGGGAGAAGCTGGGAATCTCCGGCGGAGATAGCTGACCGCTGCCTTCACGGGCGGCCGGCAGAGGGGATTTCATGCGGAATCGTCCTCGCTGCCTGGCCTTTGGTTTCCCGCAGAATTAAACAAACGTGAACCGTTGTGGCCATATCGCGAATGAGCGCCGTGGTTTCTCCGCAGTGGTGACAACACCAACCGCCAATGGCCTGGCTCAGTCAACGGGTGGATCTCCCCGCCTACAATGCATGCACGAGCATCCTGGATCCCAGGTCCCCCGGCCGCCGGTGCGCATCTCAAGCCCTGTACGCGCGCACCAGCTCGTTGACGTCCTCGAGGGCGTCCAGCCCCTTGAGCATCTCCAGGGTGCGCCGCGCCACGTCTGGATTGATGATGCTCCCCACGCACTCGAGGTACTTATCGTGAATCTGCTCCTCGCTCATGGGGTTGCCCGGCTCCCCCAGGGGCTTTTCCGCCTTGCCCACCGCCGTGCGGCCTCCTTTGAAGTGGGCCACCACCTCGGAGGCAAAGGGGCTGGTGATCTCTCCTTCCAGGTCCTGCCAGTCGAACCTCGCCATGGTCTCCACCACGGGAGCGGAGGTGACCACCTCGTCCCTGAACTGGCCCACCCCCACCTTTCCCTCCAGGAGCGCGGCGGTGACGCAGAACTCCAGGCTGAACTTTCCCTCCAGCCCGGACTTTGGCTCGTGGTAGGTGAGCACCGAGCGCAGCCACCCCGGAACCCTGCATTCCACCTTCTCGATCTCCGCTGCGTCGATGCCGCCCCCCTTCAGCGCTTCCTCGCGCGCCGCCAGGGCAGCGTCGATGGCTCCCTGCGGGCCACGGCAACAGGGATAGGGCTTGTAGGAAAGCCCCGGCTCCATGAGCTCATAGGGCTCGCCCAGGGTCGCGAGCAGCTCTTCGGCCTTGTCGGTGTCGTCCGAGAAGGCGCGCGCGAAGCCGTTCTCCCCGTACAGCGCGTCGGGGTTGGCGGTGAAGCCACGGCTCGCGAGCTGCGCCGCGATGATGCCGTTCATGGCCGCCATGCCCGCGTGGAGGGGCTTGGTCATGGTGCCGAAATTGGCGCGGATGCCGTTGGAGAGCGAGCAGGAGATGCCCAGGGCGTGAGTGGTCTGTTCCTCGCCCAGCCCCATCAGGCGGGCACAGGAGGCCGCCGCGCCCAGCGCCCCCATGGTGCTGGTGCGATGCCAGCCCAGCATGTAGGAATTTCCTCCCAGCGCCGCCCCCACCTTCGCCGCCACCTCCAGGCCGGCCACGTATGAGGTTATACAATCCCTTCCGCTGGACGAAAGCAGCTCGCCCAGAGCGACGATGGCCGGCACCAGGGCCACGGAGGGATGCCCCATCATGCGGAAGCTGACGTCGTCGTAGTCCAGGGCGTGAGCAGCGGTGCCGTTGGCCAGCGCCGCCCACGGCGCGGCCGTGCGACCGAACCCGTAGAAGACGGTGGCCTGCTCCTTGCCGCCCAGGGACTCCACCCACTCGGCGGCGATACGGGAGCAGTCGTCCTCGAGCCCCGCCACGGTAACGCCCAGGCAGTCTATGATGGGCGTCTTTGCCGCCTCCACCACCTCAGCTGCAAGGTCCTCGTACTTAAGGCCGCACACGAATTTCGCCACTTCCGCGAGCTCGTTCATCTCCCCCTCCTCGCTCTACCGTCATGGAAGACAGCCTCTATCCCCGCTCTTACTGGAGTTGCGCTTCCAGGGCGCCCCTGGCGGTTGCCTCTCCGTCCCCGGGCGAACCCGGGAGAGGCGTCGATTCAGACGAGACCTCATGTCCCGCACCAAGCGTGGGTTTCCGCCCTGAAGCACGCATCCTCGCCCCCGCTCACGGCGGCCGTGACAGCCGTTCACGGATACCAAAGATACTAACAGCATTCAATACGGGTGTAAAGGCGGCACGGTATGCGCGCTTTTCCTTTATTCATGCGCTTTTTCGGAATCATACCACTTCGCCTGCCACATGCTATATTTAGCTCACGGGCACTTCTTTACTTTACATATGGTGAACGATATTGCATAATGCATCACGTGGGCTGCGCGATCTCGCCGATGCCGCAAGTTCGCAGCAAGATTCGAGACACCTCTTCAACGTCCGCGCGGCGCGGTATCGCTGGGGAAACCGAGGAATTCCAGGTCCTGGTTTGCCGGCTAAAAAGTAGGGGGTGTGTTTGCATGAACGTTGGCGACTGGGCGACGAAGCGGGCCCTGTTCCCCCTCACCGGGGACAAGACGGCCTTCATCTACGGGGCAGGACCCTCACCTACAGGGAGTTCAACCGCAGGGTCAACCAAGAACCAAGGAATTCCAGATCCTGGTTTGCCGGTTAAAGTAGGGGGTGTGTTTGCATGAACGTTGGCGACTGGGCGACGAAGCGGGCCCTGTTCCCCCTCACCGGGGACAAGACGGCCTTCATCTACGGGGATAGGACCCTCACCTACAGGGAGTTCAACCGCAGGGTCAACCAAGCGGCCGACGGGCTGCTCGCGGCGGGCCTGCGCAAACAAGACCGGGTGGCGGGGATGTTCTTCAACTGTCCCGAGTTCATGGAGATATACTTCGCGTGCGCCAAGCTGGGGCTGATCTTCATACCCTTGAACTTCCGCCTCACCCCGGCCGAGCTCAAGGACATCTTCGAGGACACCGAGACGCGCGCGCTCTTCTTCCACTCGGAGTTCGCCGGCACCATGGGCGAGCTGCTCAACCTCTACAAGGCCCCTATGCCCGTGGTGGCGGCGGTTGGCGACATGGTCCCGGATTTCGCCCAGCCATACGAGGAATGGCTGCAGGGGCGCAGCGAGGACGAGCCGCACGTCCCGGAGCCGCCCGACATGGAGGATCCGCAGCTCATCATGTACACCTCCGGGACCACGGGGAGGGCCAAGGGCGCCGTCCTTCCCCACCGCAAGACCTTCTGGAACACCTTCAACGACGCCCTGGAGCTGCTCTTCGACCTGGACGCCGTGTCCCTGGTGGCCATACCCCTCTTCCACTCCGGGGGGCTCAACATCATCACCATGCCCACCTTCTACGCCGGCGGCACCATAATCCTGCAGAAGTTCTGGAATCCCGAGGAGGCGCTGCGCATCATCTCCGAGCACAAGGTCACCCATTTCGGCGCCGTGCCCACCATGCTCCAGATGATGCTGGACGTGCCGGACTTCGACAAGTACGACCTCGGGTCCCTGAAAGGCGTGGGCATCGGCGGCGCGCCCGCCTCCAGGGAGCTGCTGGACCGCATCGTGGAGAAGATGAAGGTCCCCCTGCTCATCCAGGTCTTCGGGTGCACCGAGACCTCCATCGTGCTCTCCTGCTCCAACATGGAAAAGGTTGGCAGCGCGGGCATTCCCATGTTCCACGCCGAGGTCAAGGTCCTGAAGGAGGACGGCACCGAGGTAAAGCCAGGCTCGGGTGAGGTAGGGGAGATCTGCTCCCGCGGCCCCTACGTGATGCTGGAGTACTGGAACATGCCCGAGGAGACGGCGGAGGCCATGAAGGACGGCTGGTTCCATTACGGCGACCTGGCCACCGTGGACGAGGACGGATATATCTACGTGGTTGACCGCAAGAAGGACATGATCATCAGCGGCGGCGAGAACATCTATCCCGCCGAGGTGGAGAAGGTGCTCATGGAGCACCCCAAGATAAGGGACGTCGCGGTAATAGGAATGACGGACGAGAAGTGGGGCGAGGTGGGCCACGCCCTCATCCTGCCGGAAAACCCGGGCGACCCCGTCACCCTTGAGGAACTTGAGGCCTTTTGCGATGGCAAGCTTGCGCGCTACAAGATCCCCAAGAAGATAACCCACGTGGAGACCATACCCAGGACGCTCACCGGGAAGATCCTCAAGAAAGAGCTGCGCAAACAGTACGCTTGAGGGGCCGTGGGCCTCGCGGGAACGCGGTCTTGCTCCCGGGCGCGGCCTCAACGCCGCTATACCCGGCAAGCGACATGCGTGGCGGCGGATAATGCAGCCGGCGGTTGGTCCGAAGGGCGAGGGCCATGCTATTTTGAGAACACGAGGTTTTCTAGGGCTAGAGGGCAACGCCCGTCCTCGGGAGCGGTATGACCCGCGCCCCGTAGGGCGCGGGCGCGCCCGGCAAGGAGGAAAACATGAACGAGGAGGCGGAGCTGCTGGTCGAGAGAAGGGGAGAGCTGGCGGTGCTCACCATCAACCGCCCCCACCGCCGCAACGCGCTCTCCTCCACCCTTCTGGTGTCCCTGGCGGGCGTCCTGGAGGAGCTGGCGTCGGAGGGCGAGGTGCGTTGCGCCATACTCAGGGGAGCCGGGGAAAAGGCCTTCTCGGCGGGCATGGACCTGTCGGCGTTGCCGGAGGGCATTCCGGAGGAAGTGCAGCGCCGGATCGAGAGCAAGGGGCCGCTGCAGTTCGGCCTCGAAGCCATAGAGGATTGCCCCTTCCCGGTCATCGCCATGATACGGGGATACTGCGTGGGCGCGGGGTGCGAGACGAGCATGGCCTGCGACCTGCGCGTGGGGGCTGAGGGCTGCCGCATGGGCATGCCGCCGGCCAGGCTGGGTATCGTTTATCCGCCGGAGGGGCTGCACCGCTTCATCCGCAACCTCGGGATGCCCACCACAAAGCTGGTTTTCTTCACCGCGAGGCTTTTCGAGGGCACGGAGGCCCTGCGCCTGGGGATGCTTGATTACCTGGTCCCCGACGAGGAGCTGGAATCGTTCACGGAAGCGTTGGCGCGGGAGATCGCGGCCAACGCCCCCCTTTCCGTGTCCGGCCACAAGAAGGTTTTACGCATCTTGGACAAGCGCGTGGCCCTCACCGAAGAGGAACGCGAGGAGATCGGCGCGATCATGGGCCAGGCGCTGGCGAGCGAGGACGCGCGCGAGGGGCTCGCCGCCTTCCGCGAGAAACGCGATCCCGTCTTCAAGGGCAGGTAGCCCCCATCTCGCCCCGTTAGTGACATGATCGGCCAGGCCGGATCAAGGGCTTCGTACCCGAACCGACGCCGCAGCTGGTAATCATGTCCTCGCCATGGGGCACGGGCGAACCGTTCGAAACGCGATCGTTGACGGTTTGCCCGTATTTTCATCAACACCTTGGCGGCTTGGCATTGATGGTTTCCTTGCAACTATCCATACCCAAGGGAAAACCCGTCACTGATGCCAAAGGCTAATTGCGGGTCGGTAAAAAAGTGGGGGTTCCCCGGGGATAGGTTCAAACGCCAACGACGGGCACTTCCGTGCCTTTTTCGAGCACCTCGCTCACGACGAAGGAGCTTTTTCCCTTGGCTTTCAACTCGCTCTCCGTATACCCAATGACATCCATGGCCACATTAATACCTTTGCACGCCCTCCCCAGCAAGGAGAGCCTCTCGAAGAGATCCATGCGCTCGAAATCGTCCGAGACCACCAGCAGATCGATATCGCTGTATTCTCCACCCCCACCCCTCGCGCGAGATCCGAAGAGAACGATCTTTTCAGCCTTGACGCCCAGTGAGGCGAGGTTTTTTCTATAACGGTTTATTTCCGCAAGCAACTCCCGATCCATCCCACGATCCTCTCGCTCCGCAAATACACCGCCTCCGCCCTCTCTTTAGAGAAATCCTCCATCGCCCGGTGGAAATCCTCTGGGTACCTGGTCGCCACGCTCAGGTTGCTCAACTCGAGCAGGAACTCCTCCTCATCGGCACCGATGGAAAGCCCGCTGAGGCCAAGAAGAGTCCCCAGGTTGTGTGTTCTCGGCGGCGTTGTCCCGGTGTTTTCGACCACCGCCGCCTTCAGCGATTTCTCGATACTCAAGTGACACATGAACACGGTGTAGATATAGCGACCTGCGTCGAGCATATGCCGGGCCGTCTCAAGGTCATAAGAGGCGGATTCAAGCCAGTTTGATGTCTCTTCCTTCATAAGGAGCCCCATTTCATACGCACACAGCAAAGATATTATGGAAAGCGGTCGGGGCTGTCAAAGATCGGGGGATGGTGCGGCGGCCCGCCATCCGGCGCCGGGAAGAAAGCTCTTTGTCGGCATATGGAATCGCCGAAAATTCCCCTTGCAAAATAGGTTCACCTTTTCTAAAATTAGCAATATCATATCCGGCAATCTAGCAGGCAATACGTAGCCATATTATTAACTGGTTACTAAAAGTATAGTGAAAAAAGTTAAGTCTGGAAGGCACATTCGCAGAACTGAATAACGCAAGAAATATCATTCGCAAACATCGCGCCCTCCTCATAGCCAGGTTCGCTCCAGGGAACACCGCAACCCATATGCCACAACCACGGAAAGCCCAGACTTTCACCATACGCAGCGTGGCGGAAGGCCTCTTTCCCGTCGCGCGTTAAAGGTAGACGACCGGGAAAGCGCAGCTCCGCCGCTGCGGGTGGCCAAGTTGGCCGCGGGAAACACGCAGCTCGCCGTTCCAGGGCGACGGCGGACGTGCCGGCGGAAGGGAACGAGGGCTTGAAAAGGTGGCTTCGGTAACTCCCCGGCCACGCGGCACGTATGCTGACCGGAGGGAAAAAGCTAAGGGGGTTGGTCGAGAGGGGGATGGTCATAAGGCGTTCGGATTCCCATGGTTTTCGGTTCATGAGAGCAAAATCCGGGGACTTCAGGAGTATTTCGCAAAGGGGGTAGGTGATGTCAGCGGTAGAGACAAGGACCATCGAGGAGATCGAAAAGAGCGGTCAATGGTGGTGGTGGGCGGAACATAAACGCTCCAAGCGCCTCGATTACCTGCGCAAGGCGGTATGGAAGAAGGGGGCCAAGGGTTCGGGCTACAACCCGGGAGTGAAGGTGGACCTGGAGAGGGCCGTCCTCTTCACCGAGGCCTTCAAGGCCAACGAGGCGGACAGCCTGAGGATGCGCTACGCCAAGGCGCTGGCGAACGTGTTCGACAACATTACCATCTTCATCCAGGACAACGCCCAGATCATGGGGTATTTGGGGTCGCGGCCTCACACCATCGTGTGGCACCCGGAGATCCTCTTCCTCCTGAACGAGGACCTCTACAACGACCGCACGGTGATCCCGGAGCCGGAGGCGGAGAGCCTGGCCCTCATCAGGGAGCTGTGCGACTACTGGAACCCCATCTGCGCCGGGGCCAAGGTCTTCAACCTGGTGCCACCCGAGGAGATCGTTAAGCTCCTCACCGGGGTCATCGGATGGGGCCTTCCCATCTCGCGCATAGGCTACGCCACCAAGCAGTGGGACTACATGTTCCGCCTCGGGTTGGAGGGCATCCTGGCCGAGATCGACGAAAGGATCGCCGAGGCCGAGAGGCACATCTACGACAAGGTGCCCGACCCCGACGAGCTTCCCTATTACGAGAAGCTGGACGTATGGAAGTCCATGAAGGTGGTGCTGGAGGCGGTGATCCGCTGGGCGCGGCGCTACAGCCGGCTGGCCAAGATAATCGCCGAGAACTTCGAGACCGACCCCAAGCGCAAGGAGGAGCTCCTGCGCATCGCCGAGGTGTGCGAGAAGGTCCCGGCGCGTCCCCCCGAGCACCTGCACGAGTCGCTGCAGTTCGACCACTTCATCCAGATCGCCTGCCGGTACGAGGCCTGCGAGGGCGCATGGCCGGCCCGCCCCGATTACTGGCACGGACCTTTCTACGAGAAGGACGTCAACCAGGACAAGGTCCTCACCCGCGAGGAGGCATTGGACCTGACCGGGGAGTTCCTCATCCGCTGCTACGAAGTGGGGTGGTTCTGGCTCATGCTGGCGCGCGACACCCTGCAGGGGATCACCGGCACCTGGGTATGGACCATCGGAGGGGTGAACGAGGACGGGACGGACGCCTGCAACGACATGACCGACTGCCTGCTGGAGGCGGCGAGGCTGGTGAGGGTGGCCAACCCCACCTTCGCCTTCCGCTACCACCCGGGCGCGAGGATGTCCACCCTGCGGCAGGTCTTCGAGTGCATCCGCCAGGGGCTGGGATACCCTTCCATGCGCAACGACCCCGTGCTCATAACCAACGCCATGCACTGGCACAAGCACCCCTTGAGGGAGGCGCGCCGCTGGGTGCACCAGGCCTGCATGTCCCCCTGCCCGGACACCAAGCTGGGCTGCCAGCCCTTCCGCATGGCCAACGCCACCATCATCGCCGCCAAGGCCATCGAGTACGCGCTCTTCGACGGCTACGACAACACCCTCCAGATGCAGTTCGGCCCCCATACCGGGGACGCCTCCAGGTTCGAGTCCTTCGAGGAGCTCTACCAGGCCTGGTATACCCAGATCAAGTGGATGATGGACACCCTGGTCAAGCTGACCAACGGCGGGCGATACATGGCGCAGTACCTGGACCCCCGTCCCCTGCTCTCCGGGCTCTACGAGCGCTGCGTGGAGCTGGGCGTCGATTCCTCCCACCCCAGCGAACGCGGCAACTCCTGGATAACCTTCTTTGCCTGGATGGAGACGGGAGACAGCCTGGCCGCGGTGAAGAAGCTGGTCTTCGACGAGAAGAAGTACACCATGCCCCAGCTCATCGAGGCCCTGAAGGCCAACTGGGAAGGCTACGAGGAGATGCGCATGGACTTCGTGCGCGCGCCCAAGTGGGGCAACGACGACGACTACGTGGACCAGATCCACGTGCGCTGTCACCGGGACGTGGCCAGGCACTCCTGGGAGATCAAGGACCCCACGGGCAACCCATGGCCTCCCCTGCCGGAGAACATCGCCGCCTACGTGACCAACGCCACCAAGGTGTGGGCGTTGCCCAACGGGCGCCGGCTGGGCGACACCCTCTACGACGGCGGCTGCTCACCGGGAGCGGGGATGGACAAGAAGGGGCCCACGGCGGTGCTTCGCTCGGTGGCCAAGATCGACCACATCGGCGACGTGCGCGCCACCCTGCTCAACCAGAGGCTCTCGCCCCAGCAGCTGGCGGGCGAGAAGGGTTTCCATGTCTGGTACTCCTACATCAAGACCTGGGCGGACCTGGGCATCGACCACGTGCAGTTCAACATGGTGGACAACGAGACCCTGAAGGCGGCCCAGAAGGAGCCCGAGAAGTATCCCGAGCTCATCGTGCGCATCGCCGGTTACAGCGCCCATTTCGTGGACCTCAACAAGAAGACCCAGGACACCATCATCGCCCGCAACGTGCAGGAACTGGGCGCATGAAGGCGCGGGAGCGCTTCCGTTCCGGCAGGAGATGCTCGAGAAGGGGGTAGAGCGATGACCGATTGGGAGCAGTTGCGCCAGCAGTGGATCCAGGGCGCCATCACCAAGGGACGCCGGGAGATGCCCGAGAAGGCCTGCGCCATGTGCAGGAACTTCCGGCAGAACTCGGCCTCGGCGGCGGGGGACGGCTTCTGCACGGCGATAAAGGACGGGGAGAAGAACAAGGTGGTCTTCGACAACACCGACGCCGCGGGCTGTCCCCATTTCCTGGAAATAGAGCGCATGCGCACGGACACCAGCGAGTTCATGTGGGATCCCGAGTTCCGCCCCCAGCGTCAGCTGCGCGAGAAATAAGCCTTGGAAGAGGAGCGAGGGGAGAGATGATCACCTGCGGCTACTGCGGATGCCGGGGATGCCTCGCGGAATTCGCTTACGTGGCCCAAGCCGGCGGGACGGGGCCCGCCACCTTGCGGCGGTGCCCCTCCTGCGGCGAGCTGGTCATCGTGGAAGGCGTGGAGGCGCGCAACCCGCTCCCCGCTTCCTCCCGGCTGAGGAGCGCGGAGACGAGATGGGACGCACGGGGCAAAGGGGAAAAAGAGGAGGTATGAGGATATGGTCAAATGCGAAAATTGCGGATACGAGGGCGTGAAGTCCGAATTCCGCTACCTTTACAACACCACCCTCGACGCCGAGACCGCCTACCGGGAATGTCCGAAATGCTACGGGTGGGTGGTGGTCAACGAGCTCGCCGAGGAGCGGGCGGAGAAATCCCTGCAGAAGACCTAGGCGACATGGACGCGGAACGCGGAACGCCGCGTGCGGCGGGGCGGCTATCGCCGTCCCGCCGGGAAGCGGAGAGCGGGGGTGCGGAAATGGGACCTGTGGCTTTGGTCACCAACATCCAGCGATATTCCATCAACGACGGGCCGGGCATTCGCACCACGGTTTTCCTCAAGGGGTGCCGGCTCAACTGCGCCTGGTGCCACAACCCGGAGTGCATCGACTTCGGCCCCGAGATCTACTGGAAGCAGTCGTTGTGCAGGCAGTGCGGAAGGTGTTTTTCCGCGTGCGAGAAGGGCGCCGTCCAACCCCCCATCGCCCTGGGCGCCGAGGACGAAAACGA
The DNA here is from genome assembly GCA_013178005.1 of Actinomycetota bacterium. Lineage (GTDB taxonomy): Bacteria > Actinomycetota > Geothermincolia > Geothermincolales > RBG-13-55-18 > Solincola_B. The sequence continues at coordinate 14,527 of JABLXL010000017.1, read as the reverse complement.
CCATTATTACAAAATAGACCTCTCGCGCTGCGACCTCTGCATGGCCTGCGTCGAGGCATGCGTGTACGGCGCCCTCGCGAAGGTCGGAGAGCCGAGAACCGTCGATGAGGTCCTGGCGGAGGTGGAAAGGGACATGCCCTTCTACCTCAACTCCGGGGGCGGCATGACGGTGACCGGCGGCGAGCCCACGGCCTTTCCCGAATTCACTCTGGAGCTCCTGAAGGGCGCCAAGGAAAGAGGCATCCACACCTGCCTCGACACCAGCGGGTTCTGCGAGTGGGAGGTGCTGGAGACGCTGCGGCCTTTCGTGGACATCTTCCTCTACGACATCAAGTGCTTGAGCGGCAAGCAGCACCTCCTGCGCACGGGGGTCAGCAACTCCCCCATCCTCGCCAACCTGAGCAGGCTGGCGGAGGCGGGAGAGAGCGTCATCGTGCGCATACCAGTGATCCCGGGCTTCAACGACTCGGTGGAACACATGGAGAAGGTGGCCGAGTTCCTGGCCGGCTTGGGGCCCTCCCTTCTGCAGGTGGACCTGCTGCCCTTCCACAACTGGTGCCAGGACAAGTACCGCTGGCTGGGCCGGGAATGGCCGTACAGGGACGTCGCGAGCCTGTCGGTGAGCGAGGTCGACGACCTGCTGGATGTTCTGGAAGATAAAGGCATCATCGCCACCATAGGAGGCTGAAAGCCGCGTATGGTCATGCAAGGAGGTAAGAGAGCATGAGCTGTGGAGACTGCAAGTGGTTCTTCCCCCTGGAGGAAGATCCCAGCCGCGGGGATTGCGTGCAGCGCGAATCCGACGGTAAAAGCGAGTATTACACCGCCAAGCCGCATAACGCGAGCGACGCGGACTGCGAGAAGTACGAGGCGAAGTAGCGGGTCGGGCGCCGGTGGCGCCTTCCACGGCCCGAAGGCGCGCGCCGCGGCGCAGGGATCCGTTCCCGCCGCGTGCGAAAAATCACGGGGCGGGAACGGAGACGGTCGCCTGATAGCTTGAACGGCTTGAGCGCTAAAACCCAGTCCCCGTCGACCGGGATGGAGGCTGTATCAAGGTGTCGCCTGAGGGCCGGAAAGGCTTGAACGTTAAAACGGCCACGCGTCAAGAGCACGCCACCGCGGTGGCTTTGAGCCTTCAGCGCCTCGTTGGATGGTGCCGCGGGGAAGCCGCCACGGGCGGGGCACTCCTTGCCTGCATGTGGGGTCGATGCGACACCGGCGTGCGCGAAAGGAGGTGGAACGGATGATGATTAAATGCGATCGCTGCGGCCACGAGGGCGACGGCGAGGAATTCCGCGTGATAGGGAACGTGATGTGCTGCGGTCCCCTCGTTTTCCGCGCGTGCCCGAGCTGCGGTAACCCCGTCATCTGCGACCGCCAGGAGATGAGGGAGGAGGTTGAGAACACCGCGCGGGACATCTCGCGCCGGATTGAGGCGGCCATACAGTGCGGGGACGCGTCCCAGGCTCGTGAGCTCCTCAAGGACCTTTCCTTTCTCAACCAGTGCCTCAACCTGGACGCCATAAGCGACTACGTGCGGGAGAAGAAACGCGAGATAAACCGCCTGGAGAGGGCCTCCGCCTCGTCCTGATGGAAGCCGTAGTCCAACCGACGGATGCGGAGGAGCTGCGTGAAACCATGGTTGTATCTTGACCCGGGTCGTGTCTTGACCCGGGTCGTGTCTTGACCCGGGTCGTGTCTTGACTTTTTGGGTATGCAACCGGGTCTTGACCCGGGTCGTGTCTTGACTTTTTTGTTCCGGGGAGACATTGGGTGTTTGTCTTGCGCTGCGGCGGAATGAAAAAGTCAAGACAGGTTCGGGTATGAACCGGGGTCGTGTCTTGACTTTTTTGTTCCGGGGAGACGTTGGGTGTTTGTCTTGCGCTGCGGCGGAATGAAAAAGTCAAGACAGGTTCGGGTATGAACCGGGGTCGTGTCTTGACTTTTTTGTTCCGGGGAGACATTGGGTGTTTGTCTTGCGCTGCGGCGGAATGAAAAAGTCAAGACACGACCCCTCGTTCGGGTATGCAACCGGGTCGAGAAGCGCAGGTTTACCCCCCCGCCATGTCTCCGGACACCACGCGCAGCAGCTCCCCCCCCACCTCCAGGAGAAGATTTCCGTCTCCATCCACCCCGCGCATGATGCCCGAGAGCGCTTCCTCGCTCTTCCCCGGTCGCCCCTCCACCGCAAAGGGCGGGTTCACCGTCACCCTCTCTCCCAGGTAGGCAAGGTGGGCGCGGTACTCCTGCATCCACGCCTCCCCTCCCGCTTCCAATCGCTCCCGCAACCCGCGCAGCGATGCGTTCAGGAGCTCCGCGAGGTCCCACGTTCTCCCCTCCTCCACCAGCAGTGAGGTGGGGGTCAACCTGGCCTCCATGTCGAGCTCGCCCGGGAGGTACCCCACGTTCAAGCCCAAACCCACGATCACCGTCTCTTTTCCCCCAACGGTGCACGACTCGGATAGCACTCCCCCCACTTTCCTGTTTCCATAAACCAGGTCGTTGGGCCACTTGAGGTCGGGGCCCCTCCCCCCGAGCTCCACCACGGCAGAACGCACGGACAGGGCGGCCATGGCGGCGGCGGCGAAGCCGCCCACTCCCGAGAGCACCGCGCTGAACATGAGGCTCTTGCCGGGCAGGTCGAACCATCCGCGGCCCATCCTTCCCCGCCCCCCCGTCTGGTGCCGCGCCGTCACCACCAACCCCTCGCGGGCCCCGGCGTCAAGCAGCCGCCTCGCCTCCAGGTTGGTGGAGTCCAGGGTCGCGTATTCCTTTATTTCCCAGGGAGGGAAGCGTCTACCGCTCTCTCCACGTTTTACGTGCTGCATACCTTCCTTCCCGTTCCTACACCCACTGGTTAAAGATACATTATGCCTTTCACTATGCTCATGATGCCGGAGCGCCGCCCCTTTCACCTAATGGCGTCATGGCCTTGTTTCCAAGATAGCGTGTTGGCTCGATGGAAATGGATGGGAAGTGAATTCCTTAAACCTTACTCCCATGTTCACCGGGATGGCTCCAACCGCTCCTTAAAACGTGACAAGCAAACCCTTGTTCCCATGTTCGCAGGGACGGCCGTCTCTCGTGTGCCCGCCCCAAGAGCCTCGAACTTTTCCCCTCCGTCCACGGCTGGTGTATAAGTTCACTTTTACTAAACTAAAATCGCCATTTGCTCCTTGACATCAACCCTCTTTTCCATTACAAATATAGCAAACTCCGGATATGGGAGAAGCCGATGTTTAAAGCAGAAAGCATCAGGACAGCGGGTAAAGCCATCCCTGAAACTGGGATGATGGCGGTGGCGGCGCTGCTCTTCGCGGCCCTGACCGGCATAGGGGCGATCATCAGGATCCCACTCTCCCCGGTGCCGGCGACCATGCAAGTGCTCTTCGTGCTCCTCTCCGGCCTGGTACTCGGCCCCGTCTGGGGGCCTGTATCCCAGGCCTTGTACCTGGCAATGGGAACCTGCGGCGCCCCGTTCTTCGCCGCGCCTCCGCACGCAGGACCGGCCGTGCTCTTCGGCCCCACCGGAGGTTACCTGTGGGGATTCATCCTGGCCTCCGCCGCCGCGGGGTTGATAACCGGCCGGAACGGGTTCAAGAAGGATCGGAGCGCGAGAAAGGCGCTCAACCTGGCCCTCGCCTGCGCCGCCGGGATCGCGGCGATATACCTTGCGGGAGCCTCATGGTTGGGGACGTGGCTGGGGATAAACGGCAAGAGCCCCTTCATGGCTTACCGATTGGGAATCAAGCCCTTCATCCTCATCGATATGATGAAAGCGGTGATGGCGGCCGCCCTGGCGTGGACGGTCCCGCGCCGCTGGTTCGGCCTGGGGTAACCGGACACGCGAGATCAGCCGTTCATCCATCGCCGAAATCATGGCCATACCAGCCTAGGACGCCAAGGACCCCGGAACAAGCGACAGAGGGGTGAAGATGGAAAATAAAAAACGCCGGGTCGGGATCACCGACACCACCTTGAGGGACGCGCACCAGTCCCTTTGGGCCACTCGCATGCGCCTCACCGATATCCTGCCCATCGCCGAACGCATCGACGAGGTGGGATACCACTCGGTGGAGGTGTGGGGAGGGGCCACCTTCGACGTGTGCATGCGCTATCTCAACGAGGATCCCTGGGACCGCCTCTACCGCATAAGGGAGAAGTTCAAGCGCACCAAGATCCAGATGCTGCTGCGGGGGCAGAACATCGTGGCCTACCGCAACTTCGCCGACGACGTGCTGGAGGAGTTCATCAAGCGCACCGTAGCTGGGGGCATGGACATCATCCGCATCTTCGACGCCTTAAACGACACCCGCAACATGCAGAAGGCCATCGAGTTCACCAAGCGCGAGGGCGCCCACGCCCAGGGTACCATCTGCTACACCATCAGCCCCGTGCACGACATCGAGCACTTCGTGCAGACGGCCAGGGAGCTGGTGGAGATGGGCTCCGACTCCATCTGCATCAAGGACATGTCGGGCATCCTGGCGCCCTACGTGGCCTACGACCTGGTGCGCCGCCTCAAGGAGACGGTGGAGGTGCCCATACAGCTGCACTGCCACGCCTCCACGGGAATGGCCTCCAACTCCTATATCAAGGCCATCGAGGCGGGGGCGGACGTGGTGGACTGCGCGGCGGCGCCCCTGTCCCTCTACACCAGCCAGCCGGCGGTGGAATCCATGCTGGCCTCTCTCAAGGACACTCCCTACGAGCCGGATCTCGACTTCGAGGCCATCCGCGACGTGTCGGAATATTTCGAGGTGGTGTCCAAGAACCGCAAGCTCATGGGGGTGGAGCAACCCCTCATCGACGTCACCGTCATCTCCCACCAGATCCCCGGGGGAATGGCCACTAACCTCATCGCCCAGCTGGAGCAGCAGAACGCCCTCGACCGCATGGAGGAGGTGCTGGAAGAGATCCCCATAGTGAGAAAGGACATGGGCTACCCGCCCCTGGTGACCCCCACCAGCCAACTGGTGGGCACCCAGGCGGTCTTCAACGTCCTGCTGGGGGAACGCTACAAGATCATCCCGCGCGAGATCGAGAATTATGTCAAGGGATACTACGGGCGTCCCGCCGGCCCCATAGGCGAGGAACTCAAGCGCAAGGCCTTAAAGGGCGAGGAGCCCATCACCTGCCGCCCCGCCGACCTTCTGGAGCCAGAGCTGCCCAAGGCCAAGCGGGAACTGGACCCGGAGCTGGTGGAGAAAGAGGAGGACTACATCTCCTACGCCATCTTCCCCGACGTGGCCCTGAAGTTCTTCCAGTGGAGGAAGAACCCGGTGATCGAGGAAGAAGCGCCGCAGAAGGCCATGGAGCGGCGCGAGCGCATGTTGCTGGACGGAGCCTCCCTGGAGGAACTCGCCGACCGGTTGGCCGCAGTAGTGAGCGAGGGGGTGAGCCAGGCGCTGCAGGGCCTCTCCGTAACCGTAAGCCTGGGAGGCGGCGCGGCCCACGCGGAAACGGCCGCCGTGCCCTCCCCGGCTGCGCACCGCGCGAGCGCCGCCGCGCCCCGCGAGGAGCTGGGGCTGGTGCTGGTGCGCTCTCCCATGGTGGGCACTTTCTATTCCACGCCCTCCCCGGGGGCGCCGCCTTACGTCAAGGAAGGCGACGAGGTTGAGGAGGGCCAGACGCTCTGCCTCATCGAGGTGATGAAGCTCTTCAACGAGATCCCCTCCCCCACCGCGGGGCGCGTGAAGCGCATCCTGGCCGAGCACGGGGCGGGGGTGGAATACGACGAAGTGATCATGGAGATCGAGCCCCTGGGAGGATAGGCGTTGTTCAAGCGGGTACTCATCGCTAACCGGGGCGAGATCGCCCTGCGCGTGCTGCGGGCCTGCCGCCTGCTGGGGCTGGAGACCGTGGGAATATATTCCAAAGCGGACGCGGACGCGCTGCACCTTCGCTACGTGGACGAGAAGATCTGCGTAGGGCCCGCCGCCAGCGGCGAGTCCTATCTCAACATCAGGAACATCATCGGCGCCGCGGAGATAAGCGGGGCGGATGCCGTGCATCCCGGGTACGGCTTCCTGGCGGAGAACGAGGAGTTCGCGCGTGCCTGCGAGGATAACGACATCGTGCTCATCGGTCCCCACCCCGAGGCCATGTCCCTCATGGGGAACAAGGCCAGGGCGCGCGAGACCATGCAGAAGGCGGGCGTCCCGGTCCTGCCGGGAGTGGCCTCAGCCGACCTTGACGAGTCCACGGCCCTCAAGGTAGCGGACGAATTGGGTTACCCGGTCCTCATCAAGGCCTCGCTGGGCGGCGGGGGCAAGGGCATGCGCGTGGTGCACGACCGCCAGGAGTTGGTCCGCGCCCTCCCACTGGTCAAGGCCGAGGCCAGGCACGCCTTCGGCTCCGAGGAAATATACCTGGAGAAATTCCTGCGCAAGGCGCGGCACGTGGAGATTCAGGTCCTGGGCGACGAGCACGGGAACGTCATCCACCTGGGCGAGAGGGAATGCTCCATCCAGAGGCGCAACCAGAAGCTTTTGGAGGAGGCGCCGTCACCGGCGGTTTCCCCCGAACTGCGCGACCGTATGGGCGAGGCGGCGGTGAGGGGGTCGGCCGCCATTGGCTACAACTCCGCGGGGACCTTCGAGATGCTCCTGGACGAGGAGGGCAACTTCTACTTCATGGAGTTCAACGCGAGGGTCCAGGTCGAGCACCCGGTGACGGAGATGGTCACCGGCATAGACATCGTGGTGGAGCAGATCAAGAACGCCATGGGCGAGCCCATGTCCCTGCGCCAGGATGACGTGAAGCTGCGCGGGCACGCCATCGAGTGCCGCATCAACGCCGAGGACTACCACCGGGACTTCCTGCCCACGCCCGGCTACGTCGAGAGATGGGTGGTTCCCGGCGGACCCCATGTCCGGGTGGATACCCACTGTTACCAGGGATACCACGTCTCCCCCAACTACGACTCCCTCCTGGCCAAGCTCATCGTGCACGGCGGTGACCGCGGCGAGGCCTTGCGCCTGATGGAACAGGCCTTGCGGGAGTTCGAGGTCGAGGGCGTCGCCACCCTCATCCCCTTCCACCTTCGCCTGCTCTCAAACCCCGACTTCATCGCCGGGAGGTACCACACCCGCTGGGTGGAGCAGGACATGTTCTGAGCCGCCGTCAACGGCGATGCCTAAATGATTTCGCGCGCGCCGGCGCGCGGGTTTTCCGCTCCGCACGTTACGACCGGGAAGGTCATCCCGCCATCCTGGCAAAACAAGCAAATTCAACGGCGGGAAAGGGTGAAATTGCCTCCCTCGCCCGCTTGGTATAGCCTTGATCGCGGAAACGAGGCATGTTCACGTCCAGAGAGGAGCGGCCCAGGTGGACTCCAGCGGCAAGATCGACTACCTGCTCATCGCGGGCGCGGCCGTCCTTTGGGGATCGGTGGGGGTTTTCCTGCGCTGGATCGATCTACCGGGCAGGGAACACTTCGTGGTCTTCATCCGCTCCATCATCAGCCTCTGCTTCCTCACCCTGGTCGTTTACGCGAGCGGGAAACGGGAACAGTTCCGGCCCGGGAAGCATCCCTTCCTCCTGGTCGCCAGCGGCGCCCTCCTCGCCTTCCACTGGGTCATCTTCATGAAGGCGCTGAACAACCTCTCCATCGGGGACGCGGAATTCATCACCTACCTCGCCCCGGTCTTCGTGGCCCTTCTGGCCCCCATGCTGCTGGGGGAAAGGCTGGAGGGGACCACTATCGTAGCCCTGGCGCTCGCCGTCGCCGGGATGTTCCTCATCGCCCTTACGGGCCAGGATGGGGGCACTGCGCTCAACGGGCCCGGCATCCTGTACGCCCTGACGGCCGCGGTCAGCTACGCCTTGCTGCTCGTCATCCTCAAGAAGCTGCGCCGGGATACCCCTACGCTCACCATCACCCTGTACCAGACTGGGGTGAACGCTTTGCTGCTTCTCCCCTTCTGCGCCTTCCGGGACTTCCAGGTGTCCACGGGCGGGTGGGTTTCGCTCATCGTCCTGGGCACGGTGCACACGGCGTTCGCGGGGCTGGTGTACGTCCATGCCGTGAAGAAGGTGAAGGCCCAACACGTGGGGATAATCGCCTACCTCGAGCCCTTGAGCTCCGTAGTCTTCGGCCTTATCTTCCTGGGCGAACATCCCGGCTGGCAGGACCTTGCCGGGGGCGTCCTCATCATCGCCGCCGGCGCCATGGTCATACGCCGCGCCTGGGCGGGAGGTGCCGGGGAGCCCGGCGAGACTCATTCATAGAGGGAGATGTGGAGGTCTCCGTCCGGCAGGAATTCCCACTTGTGCCGCGAGCTCTCCTTGTCCAGGAGCAGCTCGTACAGCCCCTTGGCCATGCCCACGAGCATGAAGGGAAGGCACGCGTTCTCGATGTGTATCTCGAGCCTCCCCTCAATTCCTCGTAGAGGGAAACCTCCTCCACCGCCTCTCCCTTCAACCATGAGCCAAATCGCGATGTGTGTATATCGCCGGGGCGGCAACGGCCTTGGGGCGAGGGGCTGTTAATCGGCCCGCACCTCTATGGTGAGGTCTCCGTCGTCCGCGACGTGGAATTCGTACCTGGAGCGCTCCATGCCCAAGGCCAGCTCGTAGATGGCCTGCGCCATGCCCACCAATAGCAGGTTCAGGCAGGGGTTCTCGATGGTCAGGGAGAGGCGGCGCTCGTCGGCCTCGAAACTGGTTATATTTCCCATCCCCCGCAACGCCGAAAGACGGTTGAAGGTGAGCCCTCCCCTCCTCCAGTCGCGTTTCCTCGCCCGGTCCTTGACGAACCTCCTCTCGGCCTCGATCACCGCGGCCGGGATCTCGTTCCCCAGCTCGGCTTCGAGGTCGTCAAGCACCGCCTCCAGGGCGGAAGGCCCGTAGACGGCCATTCTCCAGCCGTAATCGGGGTCCATGATGACGCCCTGGTCCGGCCTCCATTCGTACCGGCCGACCTCCACCGGCAGGCTGCAGCCATCGCATCTCTCGAAAACGATATTTCCCGGCTTGAATGGATATTTTTTCCTTTTCAACCTTTCCTTCAACTCCACGGGATGCTCCGATGGATAAGTGACGAAAAGGTAGGTGTCGTCTCCCAGGTGCTCGTAGCGCACCCACTGCTCTATCCCCTCGGTGGCCTCGTTGGATCCCAGGGCGTCAGCCGCCCAAAAGGGGATCGAGTATGGGTCGCGCACGATGTTGGCGCGCCAGGGGAACGGGTCTCCTTTCTCCCAGAGGTCGCTCGGCCTCGAATCCCCGTAGCCGTAGATCCTGCCGATCTCGATGATGTTCCGCGTCACCGCCTTCACGGTTTCCCTGAGATTCTCCGCCTCTCCGTCGCCGGCGCCGTCCCGGCTCTGCCCCAGGCCGCCTCGCGAGCGCGCGAACAACTCCCGGACCTCCGGCGTCAAGGACCGCTCTATATACTTCCTAACCTCCCGCCTGCGGCTCTCGATGACGATATGCTCAATGGGGATTCCAATGAGCTCCTCGATGCCCCGAAAAAGGTTGTCGATGACCCGCGACTCGTACAGGATCATGCGGTTTTGCGGAGACCGCTTGAGGGTTATGACCCCGTTGTTTCCCCACTCGAGCTCACGGGAGATCATGAGCGGCACTCCGCACCGCTCGCACACCTCAACTCCCGGCAACGCCGCCTCCTTCAACCTCTGGCATGGACACACCAATCATACAATTATTATTTTCGCCTTTACGGGCCATGCACTTGAGGCTGGGGTGAAGGTCGGTCTTTCCTATTTCACCTTCACGGCGATGGAAAGGTCCCCGTCGTCCGCGAGCTTCCTTACCATTTTCGCCTTTACGGGCCATGCACTTGAGGCTGGGGTGAAGGTCGGTCTTTCCTATTTCACCTTCACGGCGATGGAAAGGTCCCCGTCGTCCGCGAGTTCCCACTCGCAGGTCGAGGCTTCGACCCGGTAGGCCATCTCCACCAGGGCCTGCACCGTCCCCACCATGGGCAGGTGCAGGCATGCGTTCTGGACCAGCATCTCCAGGCCATGCCGGTCGCCTTCAAAGCGGGCCAGGTAGCCCAGGCCACGCACGGCGATCATCTGCTGGAAAGTCAAGCCGTCGCGGTTCCAGTTCTCGGTGTTCCAGGCCGACCTGATGTACCGCCGGGTGGCCTCGATCACCGTCTCCGGTATGGCCTCACCCAACTCCGATTCCAGGTCGTCGAAGACGGCGTCGGCCGAGAAGGGGCCGAAGATGGCCATCCTCCTCCCCGTCCCCGGATCGACGATGGTGCCCGCCTCGACGTCCCATTTGCGGCCGGCCACCGCCATGGGTATGCCGCACTGCGGGCAGCGCTCGTAGTGAACGTCGCCGGGCTTGAAGTCATATCGCCTGCGCTTGAGTCGCTCCCTTAGCTCCAGCGCATGCTCCCCTGGAAACACCTCGGAACGGTAGGTGTCCTCGCCCGTTTTCTCGTACCTCGCCTGCATCTCTATGCCCTCGAAAGCCTCCACCGAGCCCAGGTTGTCCGCGACGAAGAAAAGGACCGAATAGGGATTGCGCACTCGCTGCACCCGCCAGGGGAAATCAGCTCCCTGCTCCCACAGCTCGCTCAATATCTGCTCGCCGTAACCGTAATTTTTGGCGATGTCGATAATGCTGCCGGTGATGGCCCTCATGGTGGCCAGCAGCGTCTCGCGCTCCTCTGGTGACATCTTCGCCATGCGCCCTTCCAGGCCTGACTCCGAGCCGTCGATTATCCTGCGCACCTCCGGCGGAAAGGCCCTCTCGATGTATCGCCTGGTCTCTCGGCTCCTGCTCTCTATGACGATGCGCTCGATGGGCACGCCGATAAGTTCCTCGATGCCCCGGAAAACGTGGTCGATGGTCTCGGACTCGAAGAACACCATGCGGTTGCGCGGAGACGCGGTCAGGGAGATGACCCCGTTGGCTTCCCAGTTGAGTTCCCTGCTAACCATGAGGGGGACGCCACACGCCGTGCAGGTCTCGACCATACGCAACCCCTCCCCCGTAACGGTCCCCCCACAAGGGGAGATGGGCCTTTTGCCCTTATTCGCTCATTAATTCTATTCTCGGTAAAACCGGCTACATCCTTCACCGCTTCCCGATTCCCGACCCCCGCCCGCCGTGAAGCCAACGTCTCTCGTGCCCGGTCCTCATCTCCTCTCTATGAGACACCTCCTTACAGGTCGCGGCAAGAAAGCTCCGCGGATTCCGAAAACCCCGACCTCTTGTCGGGCGCTTTCCATCGGGGAAGGTTTTTCGCGATTTCCCTGTGGTAGAATAGCTCCCAGGAGGGGTTCGACAGGGGGGATGGTTCTTCGGCGATGTTTCCCGCAGGCGAACACGGAGGCGCCTCGTCGCCCTTCCCGCTTTCCTGTTTCTCCACGCACGGCGCGTCTTGGAGACATGGCATGCCCCGAGCGGCAACATCGATCGGCGCCCTGTGGATCACGGATTCCACCCCGTCGTACCCGGATGTTGCCTTAACGGGTCCACGCGCAATAACAGGCCCTCTCCTCGCCTTATCCGTCGACCGCCCCAGGGGAACGGTTTCACATCTCCGCCACGAAACGAAGGTGAGGCGAGGGCCGGCTACAGGTTTTATAACGGTCAAGCAATTCGCCTAGACAGGGGGAAGGAAGATGCGGGAAGAACCGTTGGGCGAGGTAAGCCTCCGGCTGTTGCGGGAAGTGCCGGTCCTGGAGAGCATGCGCAAGCACGATCCCGGCGGCGTGGCCGAGATCCTGCGTATCGTCGAGAACTGCGCGGAGTTCAACCGCCTGCACGCGGAGCCCAAGGCCCTGGAGATCGACGAACGCGTGGAGATGGAGCCCGACTACTTCGACTGGGACCTGGCCCGCTCGGCGTGCAGGTACCGCCTCTTCAGCCTGGTCATCCCCACCGTGCTTGGGGGGCTGGCGGGGAAATACATGCTCACCGCGGGAGCCCTGGCCTTCGAGGAGCTGTGCTCGGCGTGCGCGGGGATAGGGAACATGATCGCCGCCACCAGCCTGGGGGCCTCCCCCATGCTGACTCCCGGCGGCATGCCCCACTGGGACACCGTGCTGCACGAGATGCTCGAGGGGGAGAAAAAAGGCGAGCCGGTGCTAATGGCCTATGCCATAACCGAGCCCTCCGCCGGAACCGACGTGGAGGAGCCACATTTCCTCGCCCATGCCCGCCTCGGCATGGAGGCAAGAAAGGTCAAGGGCGGCTACCTCCTCAACGGCCGCAAGTGCTTCATATCGGGTGGTAAGGAGGCGAGATACCTCACCGTCTGCGCCGCCACGGACCGCAACCGTCCCCTGGAGACATGGACCGTCTTCCTGGTGCACCGGGACATGGAGGGCTTTTCGGTTCCCAGGGTGGAACGCAAGATGGGGCAACGGGCCTGCCACGCCGCCGAGGTCCTCTTCGAGAACGTCTTCGTCCCCGACACCAACGTCATGGGCTACGAGGGGGACGGGATGTCCACCGGCATTCTCATGATCATGGCCGCCTCGCGCGGCCCGGTGGGCGCGGTGGGAACGGGTATCGCGCGCGGCGTCTGCCGCCATTTCCTGGCCTGGGCGAGGACGCGCCGCAACGGCTCCAGGCCCATCGACGAGCCGCGCATCCAGATGGCGGTGGCGGACATGGCGGCCTCGATCCAGGAATCGCGGGGACTGGTCCTGAACCACAGCCTGGCAGGCGACGCCGTTTTCGGAAAACTCCTGGTCAACCCGTTGATGAAGGCCATTTTCGCCCTGCCCAGGGAAGTGCGCATTTCCAGGCCCTACCAGTCTTTCCTCCACTCGCGACATGGTAAGGCCATGTCCGCGCGCCTGCTGCGGATGCTGGTGAGCGAGGACGACATGACCAGGCTCCTCGCCCTGGCCTCGCTGGCGAAATTCGCCTGCACCGACAACGCGGTGGCGGTGGCCTCGCGGGCCCTGGAGCTCATGGGAACCGACGGCGGAGAGGAGAGGCGCTGGGTCGAGAAGTGCTACCGGGACGCCAAGGTCACCCAGATCTACGAGGGCACCAACCAGTTGAACCGCCTCACCTATTACGAAATCGAGGTGGGGGGCGGCCTCAGGGTCGAGCTGCCCTCGCCGCGTTGAGATAAGGAGAGCGAGATGTCGTGCATACCACCAGCCGCAAGGCGGCAGGCTTTCCATAAGGGAATGGGAAGCGCCGGCGCTGGCGGAAAAACACGCTGGTGGCGGCCTGTGTGCACCGCCATTAGCGATACCACGAGGTTTCCGGACTATCACCTCGAGAGTATGCCGACGTCTTCTTGGCATCAGTCGTCTCCCGCCAGCATGCTCGGCGAGTGGCCACGGCATACCCAGGTAAAGGCACCAGGACAAGGAGGTTTGAGATGTCTGTGCTTTTTACACCCTGCAATATAGGCGAGGTGGAGATTAAAAACCGCTTCGTTCACGCCGCCACCTACGAGGCCATGGCGGAGGAGGACGGCAGGGTATCGGACCTGCTGCTGCGCCGTTACGCTCGCCTGGCGCGAGAGGAGGTGGGGCTGATCATCCCCGGCATCATGATCGTGCATCCCCTGGGAAACGTGCCCGGACGCGCCATCGGGATCCACGACGACGCGATGGTTCCCGGGCTGAGGAAGCTGGTCGACGCGGTACATGAACAGGGGGCAAAGATCTTCTTCCAGCTCCTTCACGCGGGAGCCCAGACCAACCGCCAGACCATAGGGCGCCCTCCCCTCGCCCCGTCGCGCACGGGCTTCAACCCCATGTACCTCAACCGCGCCAGGGCCATGAGCGAGGAGGAGATATGGGAGGCCGTACGCGCCTTCGGCGACGCCGCGAGGCGGGCCGCGGAGGCCGGCGCGGACGGAGTGCACCTCGCCGCCTCCGGAGGGTACCTGCTCAACGAGTTCCTCTCCCCTTTCTTCAACCGCAGGGACGATGACTGGGGCGGGAGCGACGAAAAGCGATTTCGCATCGTGCGGGAGGTGATCCGGGAGGTGAAGGAGAACCTCTCGCCGGGGATGGCCCTGACCGTCAAGCTAACGGCCAACGATTACGCTCCCGGCTACGGCATGACCACGCCCCTCGCGGCCCGGTACGCGGCCTGGATGGCGGAGGCTGGCATCGACGCCCTCGAGATCGCCTCGGGATGCACCACCTATTCGGGCTGGCATATCTGGCGAGGCGACGTGCCGGTGAAGGAGCTGGTGCGCGACTTGCCGGCCTGGCAGAAACCGGCGGCTTGGGTGGTATTCCGACGCATGGTGGGGAAATTCGATTTCGAGGAAGGCTACAACCTCCGGGACGCGGAGACCATCAAGCCGGCCATCGGGGAGGTGCCCTTCATCCTGGTGGGCGGGCTGCGCCGCCTGGAGCATATGGAGGAAGTGGTGGAGAGTGGCAGGGCGGATTTCGTGGCCCTCAGCCGTCCCCTGGTCAGGGAGCCGTCGCTGGTGAGGAAGTTCAGGGAAGGAAAGGCGTCGGCGGCCTCCTGCACGTCGTGCAACAAGTGCTTCGCGGAGGTCGTTCACCGCAGGCCCCTGCGCTGCCTCGCCTCGGGGCGCGAGAGTTAAGCGGTTCCC